>NZ_JACMYK010000334.1 GCF_020889785.1 Bradyrhizobium acaciae | reverse complement strand
CTCGCGGACCGCCGCCATCGCACGTTCGGTGACCGCGACCGGCGTGTGCACGATAGCGCCATCGAACGCTCCGGCCATGCGGCCGCCGGTCAGCGCGGCGAGATCGCCGAGCTCCGCCTGCTGCCGCCGGCTCGCCAGCACCAGCGCACGGGCGATGCCGAGCCGGTCGAGCTCGTCAGCCAGTTGCGCGACCGTGCCGACCCCGAACACGACGCGCATCGGGCTGACTTGATAGGTGAACGGCTGTGGCATGGCGATTTCCGAACGTGTTGATCAGCCGCGGCGCCAGTCGCGCGGCGTGCAGCCGAAGCGATGCCTGAAGCGCCGCGTGAAATGCGAGAGATCCGAGAAGCCCCAATCAAACGCGATGTCGCCGATCGTGCGCCCGGCAATCGCGGGATCCTTCAGGTCGCGTGCCGCGCCGTCGAGGCGACGGTCCATCAGATAGCTGGCAAACGTCGTGCCGGCCCGCTCGAACAGTTTATGGACATAGCGCTCACTAATGCCGATCGCGGCCGCGATGGCGGCAACGCCGAGGCCGGGCTCGCGCAG
>NZ_JACMYK010000333.1 GCF_020889785.1 Bradyrhizobium acaciae | reverse complement strand
CCTCGCCGGCCGCCGGCGCCGACAGCATGGCCGCCGACGAGCGGGTGCGTGCCGCCGATATGCTCTACGCGATCGGCGAGCCCGACATCGTGCTCTATTTCGCCGCCGACCTCGCCGAAGAAAGCACCGATGTCGGCATGCTCGAAGCGCTCGGCGAGCTCACCGGGCGCCACAGCGATGCCCGCGCAATGCTGCAGATCGGCAAGATCGCGCTCGGCCGCGGCTTCGCCTTCGACCATTACGCGTTCCCGGTGATCGGCATTCCCAAGCACACCCCGATCGCTCCCGATATCGGGCGCAGCATGACCTACTCGATCGCCCGCACCGAAAGCGCGTTCGACCAGCGCGACAAATCGGCGGCCAACGCCGTCGGCCTGATGCAGGTGACGCCCGAAGCCGGCCGCGACACCGCCAAGCGCTTCGGCGTCGGCTATGACTGGAGCCGGATGGTGTCCGATCCGGTCTACAACACCCAGATGGGCGCGGCCGAGCTCAGCGCGCTGCTGTCGGAATATCGCAACTGCCACATCATGACGTTTGCCGGCTACAACGCCGGCCGCG
>NZ_JACMYK010000332.1 GCF_020889785.1 Bradyrhizobium acaciae | reverse complement strand
CCGCGGCAATGATGGCATCACATTGGCTGGCTGCTGGTCACACTGCAGACGCAAGTTCTACGAGCTGCATGTTGCAGGGAGCTCAGAGGTGGCAACGGCGACGGTCGAGCGGATGGCGAAGCTCTGGCAGGTCGAGAAAACCGTGCGCGGCCAAAGCCCCGACACTCGCGTTGCCGCGCGCCGGCAAGCCTCCGCGGCGATCGTCGCAGATCTCTTCGACCTCTGGCAGCAGACCTTGCGGCGGATCTCCGGCAAATCAAAACTGGCCGAGGCGATCCGCTATGCCGTCTCACGGCGTGCCATCTTCGAACGCTTCCTGGCCGATGGTCGCATTGAGCTCGACTCCAACATTGTCGAACGGGCCATCAGGCCACAAACGATTACGAGAAAGAATAGCCTCTTCGCTGGCAGCGACGGCGGCGGACAAACCTGGGCGACTATCGCAACTCTGATGCAGACGGCGAAGATGAACAACGTCGACCCGTTCGCCTGGCTAGCCCTAACACTTCAGCGTATCGCCAACGGTTGGCCGAGCAGCGAAATCGACGCGCTTATGCCATGGAACCACGCCGCCTGACGGCCTCAGCTTGCCGCTTAC
>NZ_JACMYK010000331.1 GCF_020889785.1 Bradyrhizobium acaciae | reverse complement strand
AGTGGTCGGCTTTGAGCGCGAGGACGACGCACGTCGTTTCCTCGATGCGATGCGCGCGAGACTGGAGGAGTTCGAGCTGACGCTCCATCCGGCCAAGACCCGCCTGATTGAGTTTGGTCGCCATGCGGCGGCTCAACGTAAGCAGCGCGGACTCGGAAAGCCGGAAACCTTTGCGTTCATGGGGTTCACATTCATCTGCGGCAAATCACGCCAAGGGCGCTTCCAGCTTCAACGGAAGACCCGTAGCGACCGCATGCGAACCAAACTCCGCGAGATCAAGGAGGAGCTGAGGCGCCGAATGCACTGGCCGATCCCTGCACAGGGGAGATGGCTCAGGCAGGTCGTGACCGGCCACTTTGCGTACTTTGCTGTCCCGACGAATGGCCGAGCGCTCAATGCGTTTCGGTTCTATCTGACCGACCTCTGGAGGCGTACGCTTCGGCGGCGCAGTCAGCGGAACTGTCTGACCTGGGATCGCATAACGCAGATCACCGACGACTGGCTCCCCAAGGTTCGCATCCTTCATCCATGGCCGAAGCTGCGCTTCGCCGTCAAACACCCGAGGTAGGAGCCCGGTGCCTTAATTGGGCTCGCCGGGATCTGCGCGGGGGGCGCCCAGTGATGGGGGTCCCTACCGCGAA
>NZ_JACMYK010000330.1 GCF_020889785.1 Bradyrhizobium acaciae | reverse complement strand
GTAGAGGCAGGCTTCGGCGCCGTAGAGGCCGCCGACGACGGCGCCGAGCGCGGAGCCGAGCGGGCGGGCGCCGTAGCTCATGATGTTGATCGCCGAGACGCGGCCGAGCAGCGAGGGCGGCGTCACCGATTGCCTGAGCGTGGTGGTCGAGATCACCCACAGGATCGGGCCGACGCCGAGCAGGAAGAAGCCGAGGCCGGCGAGCAGGGGCGTTGCGATCCAGGTGGTCAGCGCCATCACCAGCGAGGCGACGAGGCCGGTGACCGGGCCGAGCCCGATCACGGTGCCGAACGCCAGCCGTTTCATCACCCGGGTGGCGAACAGCGCGCCGACCACCATGCCGACGCCGTACATCGCAAGCGTGGTGCCGACCCCGGTGGCGCTGAGCCCGAGATGGCGCACCGCATAGGGCACGAACACGGCGAGCAGCAGGAACGACGCGGTGTTGAAGATGAACTGGGTGATGAACACCGGCCGCAGCAGGGCGTGGTGCATCACGAAGGCTGCGCCTTCCTTGATGTCCTGCATCGGATGACGCCGCGGGGCGGGCTGGCGCGCCGGCTCGTAGAGGCCGGCGAGCAGCACGACCGCGATCGCCGATAGCGCCGCAGCAAAGCCGAATGCCGGCGCCGCACCGACCCAGCC
>NZ_JACMYK010000329.1 GCF_020889785.1 Bradyrhizobium acaciae | reverse complement strand
CGTCATCCGGCACCGATACGCTATGGGCGCAGCTCATTCAGAACGGCACGGCGAGTGGCTGGAAGCAATTTACGGTCTCGGTGCCGGCGCCGACGCTGAATGTATCGAGCCTGCCGAGTGCTACGGCGGGTGCACAGATTGCGCTCTCGAGCCTGGTGAACGTGTCCGATCCAAGCAATGCGACGTATCAGCTGCAGTTGTGGGATTCGAACGGAACCGCGGCCGGCGGTGAGGTCCTGATCAACGGCGTGGCGCAGCCCGCAGGCCAGGCGATCAATGTGCCGTCGGGTGCCAATGTGGTGTTCGATGCCGGGACGTCAGCCGGCACCGATACGCTATGGGCGCGGCTGGTTCAGAACGGCACGGCAGGGAGCTGGCAGCAGTTCTCGGTCACGGTCCCGAATCCGACAGTCACGGTGCACAACTTCAGCACCGCGACCCCTGGCCAGACCATTGCGCTATCCAACCTGGTGACGATCCTGGATCCCGGCAATGTCGGGTATCAGAAGCTCGAGCTGTGGGATTCCAATGGAGCTCCTGCTACGGGTCAGTTCGTTGTAAACGGTGTGGCGCAAACCGGCGGCCACACGATCAACGTGGCTCCCGGCGATGTCGCCAACACCGTGTTCAACGAGGGCACGACCGGCAACACCGACACGTTGTGGGCGCAGCTTTTGCTGAACAACAACACCACGACCGGCTGGCA
>NZ_JACMYK010000328.1 GCF_020889785.1 Bradyrhizobium acaciae | reverse complement strand
CTCCAACTCTCCCCCGCAAGGGGGGAGAGAGCCCAGCCGATGTGCTCACCTCACTTGAAGGTTCAGCCACCTCCCGCGTCTCAGCTTGCGAGGCGATGTCCTGCACGAGCTTGCGCTTGATGCGGTCGATGGGCAGGCGCGGCAGCCACAGGCTGAGGATGCGCCGACGGTTCGCTGAATTGGCACTCATCACATTTCCATTCCATGATCCATCGCCCGACCGGGCCATGACGGTTGCGCACGAGTTCGGCCTCGACGCGCGGCGCGCCCCAGGCGCTGGCGGCATTGCCGGGCGGCGAATGCGCCGCGCGCACGATCCAGCGCGTCTCCGCGGTCGAGGGGATCGCCGTCGCCGCGATCCGCAGCACCAGCGCGGTGACGCCGGAGGCTTGCGCGGCCAAGGTCAGCTTGCGGCTGGCGACGAGATCGAGCTGGCGCGCCTGGCCCCAGATCTCGAGCACGACGGCGCCGAGCGCATCGCAGGCCAGCGCATCGGCCGCGGTACGCAGGCCGCCGTCGACATCGGCGGCACGCACCGTGACCAAGAGGCGCGGATCGAGGCCGAGCTCGGCAAGCCCGCTCATCGACAGCGCGCCGTTCTCGCGATCGGAAAAATCCTGCCGCACCCAGACCAGCGGCTTGCGCGCCGATATCCGTCCGGCGAGCCCTGCGATGAAGCCGGTCGCCGCGCCGCTCTGATGGCCGGCCGCGAACACCTCGTGCAGCGCAG
>NZ_JACMYK010000327.1 GCF_020889785.1 Bradyrhizobium acaciae | reverse complement strand
GCTCGCGATGCTTCCGGCCTGCAGTTCGACGCTGCCGCCCGAAATCGTCATCGCACCGGTCGACCCGCCGGACGAAACGATTTCCGTACCACCGGCAAACACCGTCACGTTGCTGGTGACCGCGCCGGCAACATTGAAAGTGCCGCCGCTGGAGACGCTGACATTGTGGGCAGTCGCCCCGGACAGGATATTCAACATGCCGCCACTGCTGACGGTCGTGTGGTCGATCGCGCCTCCCGACGACACGTTCACCGTGCCGCCCGAGATGCCTGTTCCGGAGCTGGTCACGCCGGTGACCACGCCTCCGGAGAACACGTTCTCGACGCCACCGGCAAGGACCGCGACGTTGCTCAGAACAGTGCCGCCGACGTTGAAGATGCCGCCGTTCGAGACCGAGATATGGTCAGCCGTCGCGCCGGACGAGACGTTCAGGTCGCCGCCGCTGAAGACGGTCGCATATTCGAAGGACGCGCCGGAGAGAACGTCGACCAGCCCGGAAATTGCGGTCCCCGAACCGGTGATGCCGGTGACGGAGCCGCTCGCGGAGACGATTTCGTGGCCACCGCCTTGAATCGTGACATTGCTGGTGATCTTGCCCTGCACGTTGAGCGTGCCGGACACGTTGATCATGCTGGCCGAACCGCCGGCCAGCACGTTGAGCGTTCCGCCGGCTGCGACGAACGTTCCCGTGCCGGCCGTGCCGCTGATGGTGCCCTGGATGACGCCGCCGGACGAGACGTTCTCGACGCCGCCGCT
>NZ_JACMYK010000326.1 GCF_020889785.1 Bradyrhizobium acaciae | reverse complement strand
CTTGGCGATCGTGCCGGTCACGGAGTCCAGGCCTTGCTCGAGCGTCGTGACGCGCGAATAGAGCCGGTCGCGGTCGCCGTTGAGCGTGTCGATCGCGGACGCCAGCCGGCGCGTCTCGTTGTGGCTCTCCTTCGCCAGCGTCTGCAACTGCTGGGCCTGGCGTGCGATATCGGATGCCGCGACCTGGTCGCGCTTCAGCGTCAGCGCCGACTGGTTGGCCATCACGGCAAGGGTGACGGCGCCGACCGCGGCAACGCCCCATGAGCCGAGCCGCCACAGCATGCGGCGATCGAAAGATTCCTCCTCGGCCAAAAAGCCGGTGGTGCTCTCGATCTCGAATTCCGCCGCCAGATTGTCGCGATCTTTGGCCAAAGCCCGCTTGGCCCTCCTCAAGGCCCGCCGAATCACGAGGCAAAGATTAACAGGAAATGGACCGGGAACTTGAATCCTAGGGTTCACCGAGGCGAATCGGTTTCTTCTGCCGGGGAAAACAATTAAAGACGGCCTCGAAGAAAGCTTGGCGCAGCCGACTGCGCGAGACATCGAGGATTTCGAATGACTGCGCGAACCAGCCTGACAGTGGTGCTTGCGGCCGGCGAGGGCACGCGGATGCGCTCGTCGCTACCGAAGGTGCTGCACCCCGTGGCCGGGCAGGCGCTGCTGTCGCATGTGCTCAATGCCGCCGCCTCCGGCGAGGGATCGCAGCTGGCGGTGGTGATCGGCCCGGACCATGAGGCGGTCGCCGCCGAGGCGCGCCG
>NZ_JACMYK010000325.1 GCF_020889785.1 Bradyrhizobium acaciae | reverse complement strand
CGCGACCCTGGCCGCCGCCGGGCCGCCGGCCACGGGAATCGTTGTGTTTGTCGCTATCGCGGGGCATGAATGTTCTCGCCTGGGCGTTCAATTGGGGTGCAAGGGCCAACCGGTCGTACGCGCCCTCTTGGCAGCGCGCTTGACGCAAAACCGGCATCCACTTTTGCTGAAGGCGAAGCTACTAGCAGGTTTCTTCCGATGATACGAGGCATGACAGCCCCTTCTTTCATGGATTTGGCGCTGAAAACCGCCGAAAATGCCGGAAAAGCCGGCGAAGTTCCGATCGGATGCGTCATTGTGCGGGGCTACGAGGTGATCGCCACCGCCGGCAACCGCACCCTGACCGACCGCGACCCCACCGCGCATGCCGAAATCCTGGCGATCCGGCAGGCCGCCGAGGCCATCGGCACCGAACGACTGGTCGATTGCGACCTCTACGTCACCCTCGAGCCCTGCACCATGTGCGCCGGCGCGATCTCCTTCGCCCGCATCCGCCGGCTGTATTACGGCGCCGCTGACCCCAAGGGCGGCGCGGTCGAGTCAGGCGTGCGGTTCTTCGCGCAGCCGACCTGTCACCACGTGCCGGAGATCTACGGCGCGGTGGGGGAGAGCGAGGCGGCGCGTCTGTTGCGGGAGTTCTTCAGAGAACGGCGCTGACGAATCCGTAGTCCGGATGAAGCGCCTAGCGAGCATCAACGCATCCCCGTCATCCTGAGGTGCGAGCCCTTGCGAGCCTCGAAGGATCGACGGCCACCGGCCGGGCCGG
>NZ_JACMYK010000324.1 GCF_020889785.1 Bradyrhizobium acaciae | reverse complement strand
CGCACCGGTGCGCCCGCCGGCGCCGTCTGCGTCGACCGGCCAACGCTGCCGGTGACGGCCACCTCGGACGTGACGGGCGGCACTTTCGCGGCGAGCGCACTGATGTCGCGGCGCGCCGATGCAAGATCCCGTTCCAATTGCTCGGCCCTGCCACGCTCCCGCTGCAGCAGGCTGCGCTGCTCCGCCGCAGCCTGCTCCGCGGCTTGCTTCATCCCGACCGTTTGCGCGTTGGCTTCGGTTACCCGCGCGACCTGAGCATCGAGTTCGCGGCTTTTTGTCGTGAGATCGCGAGCCAGTTGTTCAGCCCGCTGCTGTTCTCGCTGAAGGGATTGCCGCAATTCGGCGGTATCTTTTGACTCCGCCTGCTTGCGTTGTGCTGCTTCGTCGCCGGCTTTGGCCGCCTGAGCCTCGTATGCGTAGATCTTGCTGCGTGCCGTCGCGAGATCCTGCGCCACCGCATCGGCCTTCTCGCGCTCCTTCTGCGCCGATCGGCGCTGCTCCGCAGCGCCGGCTTCCGCTGTCAGCTTCAGCCGGGCGAGTTCATCGCGTGCCTGGGACGCCGCCGCCGATTGCATTTCCACGTCGCGACGCGCCGCAGCGAGGTCCAGCTCCAATCGCGCAGCTCGCTCGTGCTCCTGCTCCAGCGACTTCTGCAAGTCCGCTGCGCCGCCTTCGGGGGCCTTCTTCAGCCGGGACGCTTCATCACTTGCCTTGGCTGCCAGAGCCGTTTGCGTTTCCACGTCATGACGCGCTGCCGCCAGGTCCTTCTCCAATTTCGCGGACCGCTCAC
>NZ_JACMYK010000323.1 GCF_020889785.1 Bradyrhizobium acaciae | reverse complement strand
GGCGGCATTACCTTCGCCAGTTCCAGCGGAACGCTGGTGATCGACGGCACAGCCATGCCCAGCGACATCATCAGCGGCATCGTCGTCGGTGACACCATCGATCTGACCGGCGTGGCGTTCGCGTCCGGTGGCTCGGCCACTGTTGTATCCGGCAGCATGCTTCAAGTTGTCGAGGGCGGAATAACGTATGATCTGCAGCTAAGTCAGAATCCCGGAGTTGGCTTCACTGCAACGCAGGATTCTGGCACGGGCACGTTAATTACGGCCACCGTACCTATTACGCCGTCGGTTGGCGTGACGAGCTTCGCTTCGGCGAGTGCAGGCCAGACCATCGCCTTGTCGAGCCTGGTCACCGTGTCCGATCCGAACGGTGTCGGCTATCAAACTCTCCAGCTGTGGGATTCGAACGGCACGGTGGCCGGCGGCGAGTTCCTGATCAATGGCGTGGCGCAGACCGCAGGCCATGCGATCAATGTGCCGTTGGGCGCCAATGTGGTGTTCGATGCCGGGACTTCGGCCGGTACCGATACGATGTGGGCGCAGCTGATTGAGAACAACGGCACGGCAAGTGGCTGGACGCAGTTTACGGTCTCGGTGCCGGCGCCGACGCTAAGTGTGTCGAACGTGCTAAGTGCCACGGCGGGCGCTCAGATTGCGCTTTCGAGCCTGGTCAACGTTTCCGATCCAAGCAATGCGACGTATCAGCTGCAGCTGTGGGATTCGAACGGCACGGCGGCCGGCGGCGAGTTCCTGATCAACGGCGTGGCGCAGACCGCAGGCCATGCGATCAATGTGCC
>NZ_JACMYK010000322.1 GCF_020889785.1 Bradyrhizobium acaciae | reverse complement strand
TATGGGCCGGGGCCGGCGCCTGGATGACGCCGTCCGCGTTCTTGAAGGCATACCTGGGACGGCGCGTGACGATCACCCGGAACTTCGCCGGCACCACATCCAGGCGCTCCGACACGCCTGCACCCGATGATGTCCGATCCGCGGCCAGCAGAACCTCGCCTTCTCAAGCCGTCTTAAATACAGGCACACGCCAGAGCCATCCCACCATACGATCTTCATTCGGTCGGCCCTTTTGGCGCGGAACACATAAAGCGAACCATCGAACGGATCTGAGCCGGCATCGCGTACCAGCGCAACAAGGCCGTCGATCCCCTTGCGGAAGTCGACTGGATGGCTGGCCAGGTACACCTTCACGCCGGAGGGGATCATGCCGAACGGACCGCCCGGATCACCCGCTGCAACTGCGTCTCGTCGACGTCCGCGCCGGCGCGCACGATCACCTCGCAATAGCAATTTCGATCACTGCGCCTGTCGCAGACACCACCACACCCTCGCAACTCGAGTGCCGCGAGCGATAATGCCGCTCGGCCCGAGCATCGCGACCGCCAGGCAAACAGCTGCGACGGGTGAATGCCGATCCGCCGGGCGATCGCCGAGACGCTCGCGCCAGGCTCCAGCGCCTCCATCACGACTTGGGCCTTAAACTCGTCCGACCAGCGTCGGCGAAGCTGCCGCGGCGCCCTCAAGACGGTCGGCAACCGCTTCGATCATATGGAAGGTTCTAGTTCCAGAACTAGGCGCAGACATAGAAGCTCACATCGGCTCACAAACTCAGCAGCCGATAGCCGATTGCTCACCCCCTGCGCCAGACGGGGTCTCTTTCCCGCTTACC
>NZ_JACMYK010000321.1 GCF_020889785.1 Bradyrhizobium acaciae | reverse complement strand
CGCGGCGAAGTGCCCGTGATGGTCGCGTTACGTCTCTTTCTGCCTGACAGTTGGACAAGCGACATATCTCGTTTGAAGCGCGCTCGCGTGCCAGTCGAACATCGAACGGCACGGTCCAAGCCCGAGATTGCTCTAGCCGAGATTGACCGCGCGATGGCAGCCAACGTGCGCTTTGGATGTGTGCTGGCGGATGCAGGATACGGCCTCAGCGCACCGTTTCGACAAGGGCTAACAGAGCGCGGGCTGACCTGGGCTGTCGGCATCCCTCGGCACCAGAAAGTGTATCCGGTCGATGTGAAGCTCATTTGGCCGATTACCAAAGTCCGCGGAAAACCACGAAAGCACCACGTGCCCGATATCTTATCGATTGCCGCAGAACAAATGCTCGCCAGCGCCAAATGGAAAACCGTGAGTTGGCGTAGCGGGACGAAAGGTCGGCTGAAAGCCCAATTTGCTGCTCTCCGTGTCCGGACCGCCGACGGCCCTCCGCAGCGGATATGGGATAAAGGTCAGCAGCATCTCCCAGGCGACGAAGCCTGGCTCATTGGCGAGCAACGTGCGTCCGGGGAGAAGAAATACTATCTGGCCAACCTTCCGGCGGCGACGGATCTGCGCACGCTGGCCGCCACCATCAAGGCACGGTGGATTTGTGAGCAGGCGCATCAGCAGTTGAAGGAGGAACTTGGACTTGATCACTTCGAAGGGCGATCATGGCAAGGTCTTCATCGCCACGCCTTGATGACAATGATTGCCTACGCCTTCCTGCAACATCGTCGCCTCGCATACGCGGGGCGGAAAAAAAGAATCAACGGGCCTCCGCCTCAGCCAACCATGCCAGCCGTACGTCACGCCATCGTCGATCTCATCCTTCGGCCGCCGTCTCAGCAGTGCCCATATTGCCGAAAGCAAATCC
>NZ_JACMYK010000320.1 GCF_020889785.1 Bradyrhizobium acaciae | reverse complement strand
AGCGCCCTCTTCCTGGATACCCTCAAGGACATCTACTACGCCGAAAAGCAGATCCTCAAGGCGCTGCCGCGGATGGCCAAGGCCGCCGGCTCCGAGCAGTTGCGTACGGCTTTCGAGAAGCACCATGACGAGACCGAAGGACAGATCGAACGGCTCGAGCAGATATTCGATCTGATGGGCAAGCCGGCGCGCGGCAAGAAGTGCGACGCCATCGAGGGCATCCTCGACGAAGGCAAGGAGATCATGGAAGAGTACGCCGACACGCCGGCGCTCGATCCGGGCCTGGTCTCTGCCGCCCAGGCGGTCGAGCATTACGAGATTGCCCGTTACGGCACACTGAAAGCATGGGCAACCAAGCTCAGCATGAAGGACGCCGTCAAGCTCATCGACCAGACCCTGGCCGAGGAAAAGAAGACGGATGAAGCACTCACCAAGCTCGCCATCGGCGCCATCAACGCCGAGGCGGCCTGAGGAGACGCGCGATGAAGCGAACTATTCTGGCAATTGCCATCAGCTGCGGGCTGACACTGCCCGCGCTGGCCCAATCGGTCGGCGAGAAGACCGGCGTCAATTCCGTGCTTGGCGTCACACCGAAAACGGAAGACTTCATCAAGGAGGCCGCAACCAGCGACATGCTGGAGATCGAGGCGGCCAAGATCGCCCAGCAGAAGGGCAATACGGCGGAAAAGAAGTTCGCAGACCAGATGGTGACGGACCATACCAAGACCAGTACCGAGCTGAAGGCGCTGGTCACCGGCGAGATGAAGGCCGCATTGCCGGCCGGCCTCGACGACAGCTCGCAGAAGAAGCTCGACGTGCTGCGCAACACCAAGCCGGACAATTTCGCCAGCGAATATGATCCGATGCAGGTCAGCGCCCACAAGGATGCGGTCTCCCTGTTCGAACGCTATGCCAAGGGCGGCGACGATCCGAAGCTGAAGGATTGGGCTGACAGGACCCTGCTCGC
>NZ_JACMYK010000319.1 GCF_020889785.1 Bradyrhizobium acaciae | reverse complement strand
AGCCAGCCGGTCGTGGTGTTGTTGTTCAGCAGAAGCTGCGCCCACAACGTGTCGGTGTTGCCGGTCGTGCCCTCGTTGAACACGGTGTTGGCGACATCGCCGGGAGCCACGTTGATGGTATGGCCGCCGGTTTGCGCCACACCGTTTACAACGAACTGACCCGTAGCAGGGGTTCCATCGGAATCCCACAACTCGAGCTTCTGATACCCGACATTGCCGGGATCCAGGATCGTCACCAGGTTGGATAGCGCAATGGTCTGGCCAGGGGTCGCGGTGCTGAAGTTGTGCACCGTGACCGTCGGATTCGGGACCGTGACCGCAAACTGCTGCCAGCTACCTGCCGTGCCGTTCTGAACCAGCCGCGCCCATAGCGTATCGGTGCCGGCTGACGTCCCGGCATCGAACACCACGTTGGCACCCGACGGTACATTGATCGCCTGGCCTGCGGGCTGCGCGACGCCGTTGATCAGGACCTCACCGCCGGTCACCGTGCCGTTCGAATCCCACAGCTGCAGCTGATACGCCGCGTTGCTGGGATCGGACACGTTCACCAGGCTCGAGAGCGCAATCTGAGCACCGGCCGTCGCATTCGGCACGCTCGATACACTCAGCGTCGGTGTCGCCACCGAGACCGAGAACTGCTGCCAGCCACCTGCCGTGCCGTTCTGAATGAGCCGCGCCCACAGTGTGTCGGAGCCGGCTGAAGTCCCGGCATCGAACACCACGTTGGCGCCCGACGGCACATTGATCGCCTGGCCTGCGGGCTGCGCCACGCCGTTGATCAAGACCTCACCACCGGCCGCCGTGCCGTTCGAATCCCACAGCTGCAGCTGATACGTCGCATTGCTTGGATTGGACACGTTCACCAGGCTCGAGAGCGCAATCTGCGCACCCGCCGTGGCGCTTGGCAGGCTCGAGACACTCAGCGTCGGCGCCGGCACCGAGACCGTAAACTGCTTCCAGCCACTT
>NZ_JACMYK010000318.1 GCF_020889785.1 Bradyrhizobium acaciae | reverse complement strand
TGCGCTGGGCACGACGTGGCGTCTGGGAAAACCTGTTCCGAGAACTCGTCGGCCGGGGCCGCGCTACGGATACGCAAATGATCGATTCCACGCACGTCAAAGCGCATCGCTCGGCAGCGGGCGGAAAAAGGGGGAGCAGAAGCAGGCTATTGGCCGCTCGCGTGGAGGGCGCTACACGAAAATCCACGCACTCGCAGATGCTAAGGGGCGCTTGATCGCCATTCTGCTGACCGGTGGTAAGGCGCACGACTGCCCCTTCACCGAACGCCTGATCCGCAGAGTGAACAGTCGCCGAAGCGCATGCTCGGCGCAAGGCTTATGACAGCGCTGAACTGCACGAGGAACTGGATGAGCGTGGAACCAAGCCGGTCATTCCGAACCGCAGCAACAGGAAGCAGCCGTTCAGCTTCTCAAAGCGTCTCTATAAGCTTCGCTGGCGCATCGAGAGCGCGTTCAACAGGCTGAAGGACTTCAGGCGCATCGCAACCCGCTACGATAAGCTGGCGCGCAACTACCTGGCCTCTGTCTGCCTGGCAGCCGCTCTTGTATGGTGGATTTAATGAGTCTGCACTCTAGCACTACTTTGGCAGATTGTTGATTTTGCCGCGTTTTATAGGATTCCCGAATCAATTTTTCAATGATTCATGGGTGGTCGGCTCTGGGAGGGCTGACCATGCCCGGATGGGAAGACGAACTCGAACGTTGGCTGATGCCGTTCTTGGACCGGCTGGGTCATAAGACCCGGCAGCGGATGTGTCCTCTGTATGTTGCGGGATTGATCGGTCCGGGCGATCGCAAGAGCGTTCAGCCGATGGCGGAGCGCCTTGCCTCGGGCAACTACGACCAGTTGCACCATTTCATTGCGGACGGTGTCTGGGACGCGACGCCGCTGGAAACAGAGCTGCTCAACCAGGCGGACCGACTTGTCGGCGGCAGGGATGCGGTGCTGGTTATTGATGACACCTCACTTCCC
>NZ_JACMYK010000317.1 GCF_020889785.1 Bradyrhizobium acaciae | reverse complement strand
AGCATCGCCTTGATCCGCCGCAGCAGGCCCGGGTTCGCCGCGCCGACCGACGGCGTCGGCAGCAGCGCCGCGAACGGACGGGCGAGCCCGGCCATGATCATGCTGATCCGGAACAGGCCCGGCCGCGGCAGCACGAAGGCGAGCACCGACCGCAGCAGCCGCTCGGTCAGCGGCCGTTGGTAGTCCCGCTCGATCCTGACCCGGGCCTGGTCGACGAGGTGCATGTAGTTCACGCCCGACGGACAGGTGGTCATGCAGGCGAGGCACGACAGGCAGCGGTCGATATGCTTGACCACGTCTGCCGTCGGCGGCTTGTCCTTCTCCAGCATCTCCCTGATCAGGTAGATGCGGCCACGCGGACTATCGAGCTCATCGCCGAGCAGCACATAGGTCGGACAGGTCGCGGTGCAGAAGCCGCAATGCACGCACGCGCGCAGGATCTTGTCGGCTTCCTTGATGTCGGGATCGGCAAGCTGCGCCAGGGTAAACTCGGTCTTCATGCAGCCCCGCCTCGCATCATCCGGCCGCGGTTGAGGATCGACCTCGGATCGAAACTCGCCCTGACCCGTTCGCCGAGCGCGGCAAGCCCGGCCGCCTGCGGCTGGAACACATCGACCGCACGGCGCACATCCTGGCCGGCGCGGATCAGGGTGGCATGTCCGCCGATCGCCTCGACCTGGCCGCGGACCAGCGTGGCCTGCGCGTCGGCGCTTTGCGGCACCGCGGCCCAGATCAGCCCACCGCCCCAGTCGTAGATCACATCACCGCCGGTTGACCGCGCCAGCGCCTGGCCCAGCGCACCACCCATGGCCGGCGGACAAACGATGCGCCACACCGGTAAGGCCCCGAGCGCGCCGTTTGCGGCAAACGGCACCACGTCGCGCAGCGCGCTCCAGATCGTAACGGAAGCGTCGTCAGCGAGGCTGTCGACCGTTCCATAGGTCGAGAGTGCCTGGCTCAGCGAGGCCGCGCGGTGCGCCGCCGACGCCGAAATGCCCTCGAGCCGCACCAGCGTCACCGGCTGGC
>NZ_JACMYK010000316.1 GCF_020889785.1 Bradyrhizobium acaciae | reverse complement strand
GGTCCGGCACGCCGATCGTCCGCAGCAGCAGGCAGAACAGGCCGATCGCCGCGCCGATGGCGGCGCCGACCAGCGGGAACAGCCGCTGTGCCCGCGCAAAGCTCTCCGGCCGCGCTCCGTCCGGATGCGGCATCGGCAGGCGGGTCAGAAAGGCGGTCGCGGTCCTGAGATCGTCGAGCCATTGATTCATGGTGAAGGCCTGAAAATTGAACTAGTTTGCGCCCCGCTCGACGAGGGAATCGTATGCAGTTCAGTACTCTAGACGACATCCGCAGCTTTTGTCGCGACCTGCCCCAGGGCGACGAGGCCAGTGCCGCGGCCGCGACGGTTCGCCAGCAGAACCTGACCAAGCCGCCGGGCAGCCTCGGCCGGCTGGAGGAGGTTGCGATCTGGCTGGCGCGCTGGCAGCGGCGCGAGATCCCCCGGCTCGACCAGGTCACGATCGCGGTGTTCGCCGGCAATCACGGCATCGCCGAGCGCGGCGTCTCCGCCTTTCCGGCCGAAGTCACCGCGCAGATGGTGGCGAATTTCGCCGCGGGGGGTGCTGCGATCAACCAGATCGCAAAGCTTGCCGGCGCCGAGCTGCGCGTCGAGCCGCTCGAGCTGGCGCGTCCGACCCGCGATTTCACGATGGCGCCTGCGATGGATGGCGCCGATTTCCTGGTCGCGTTCGATATCGGCTGGCGCACGGTGCCCGAGCAGTGCGATTTGCTCGTCGTCGGCGAGATGGGCATCGCCAACACCACGGTGGCGGCGACGCTGTGTGCGGCCTTGATGGGCGGGCGCGGCGCGCGCTGGGCCGGCCGCGGCACCGGCGTCGACGATGCCGGCCTGCTGCGCAAGCGCACCACGATCGATACGGCCCTCAAAATCCATCGCAACCTGCTCGACGATCCCCTGGCTGTCGCAGTCGCGCTCGGTGGCCGCGAGCTCGCCGCCATCGCGGGCGCCGTGCTGGCAGCGCGTGCCAGATCGATCCCGGTGCTGCTCGACGGCTTCGTGGCGACGTCGGCCGTGCTGCCGCTGGC
>NZ_JACMYK010000315.1 GCF_020889785.1 Bradyrhizobium acaciae | reverse complement strand
AGGTGGATTCACACTCGAAGTGCAACACTTGAGAGAAGGCCTCGAGAGGGGTTTGGAAGTCAAGGCATTTGCGCGGGGTGTTGTTGTAGGCGTTGATGGACTGGCGGAGGCGGCGCGTCGGGAAGGTCGCGAGATTGGTTTTGCGCGGAATGAAGCGGCGCATCCGACCGATCGCATTCTCGATGCCGCCCTTCTGCCAGGGCGCGTGCGGATCGCAGAAGAAGGTCTCGATCGCGAGGCGGTGCAGCTCCAGGTGACAGGCGAACTCGGTGCCATTGTCGAAGGTAACGGTCTGGCACAGGCCTTCCGGCAAGGCAGCGAACAAGCGGACGAGATGACGGGCGATCCCGCGCGCGAGCTTGCTGGCGATGCGGATGCCGAGCAGCAGGCGCGAGGTGCGCTCATGCACGGTCAGGATCGCCTGACCGTATTTGGAGAACATCATCAGGTCGGCTTCCCAATGACCGGGGGTGCTGCGATCGGCGGCCTCGATGGGCCGTTTGTCCAAGGAAACACGGCCTTCGATGAAGCTTGCGGGACTGCCGCCCTTCTTGCCGCGGTAGCCGCGTTTGCTCTTGCCGCGTGGCAGATAACGCCGCCAGCTGAAGTCCGAGGTGCGTCGGATCTGGGCGTATATGAAGCGGTAGATGGTCTCGTGGGAGATCACCTTGCGGCCGTGTTCGCGGGCCAGCCGGCCCGCGACCTGCTCGGGCGACCAGCCCCGACCAAGGCGCCCCAATACCGCGCGGCGCAGGCCGGGCTCCCGTTCGAGGCGTCCGCCCGTCCAGCGCCGCGCTCGCATCTGTTGCTGGGCATAGCTGGGTTTGTAGCCGACCTGGGCGCCAGAATTGCGGTTCAGCTCCCGAGAGATCGTTGATGGCGAGCGATCCAGAGCTGCCGCGATTTGCCGCACCGAGCTGCCATTGGCTGAAAGCCGGGCAATCTCGCATCGCTCGTCCAAGGATAGCTGCTCGTAACTCCGCCCCATCGCAACACCTCCTCAAGGAAGTGTTGCACTTCGTTTGTGAACTCAGGG
>NZ_JACMYK010000314.1 GCF_020889785.1 Bradyrhizobium acaciae | reverse complement strand
ATCGCGATGCCGCGCAGCGCCAGCGCCGGCGCATCGTCGCGCAGGGCCACCCGTTTCAGTGCGCCGAGGGGATCACCCGCCGCGAGCGCGCGCGCCGCAGCTGTAATCAGCGAGTCCATTCGAATCCCGACACACTTGTCACTCTCGCCCTCCGAGGCCCGGTCCTAACCTAGCACATGACGACATGGATCATCTCCAGAGAGATCGAGCGATGAGCGGTATCGAAACACGTGACGATTGGTTGAAGGGCAGGCTGGGCGGGCGCGGTTCGACGGTGGCGCGCTGGCTGTCGCTGGCGGCGGCGCCGACTTTCGCGGTCATGGCGCTGGCCGCCGCGCTGGCGCCGGCCGACATGATCTGCGGCGCCATGCAGGGGCCGTTGTCATTGCAGGGAATGGTCCCGATGTACGCGCTGATGAGCGCATTCCATCTGGCGCCGTGGTTGCGCCTGTTCCGATGACCGGTTCATCCCTCCGGCAAGGTGAAGACCGCGCAGGGCCGTGTGATGCCGCGCAGCTCATGGGTGCCGAGCGCGAGCAGCGGCGTCTCGGTCTCGGCGGCAACGGCGTCCGAGACCAGCACGCTCTGCTCCAGCGGCTTGCACAGGCCTTCGAGGCGGCTGACCAGATTGACCGCGGCGCCGATCGCGGTGAAGTCGAGCCGGTCGGCGGCGCCGATATTGCCCCAATGCACTTCGCCGAGATGCAGCGCCGCGCCGAACGGCAGTGGCGGCAAACCCTGTTTACGCCGCTCAACGTCGAGATGCGTCATGCCGACGCGCGCCGCCGAGACCGCACGCAACGCCGCCTCGCATGCGCTGCGCGCGCTGGTCGTGACCGGAAAGATCGCGAGCAGCCCGTCGCCGATGAACTTCAGCACCTCGCCGCCGAAGGCGTGGATCGCGCCGGCGATGCGATCGAACCAGGCATCGAGCGCCGCGATCACCTCGGCGGGCGGGTGGCTTTCGGAGAGCGCCGAGAAGCCGCGCAGATCAGCAAACAGCAGAGCCGCGCGGATGGTTTCTCCGGTGTTGCGCCGCAATGGCGATGCCAGCACGCGCGCCGCGCTGCGCCGGCCGAGATAGGCCTCCAGCG
>NZ_JACMYK010000313.1 GCF_020889785.1 Bradyrhizobium acaciae | reverse complement strand
GGGACATTGATCGCATGGCCTGCGGTCTGCGCCACGCCGTTGATCAAGAACTCGCCGCCGGCCACCGTGCCGTTCGAATCCCACAGCTGCAGCTGATACGTCGCATTGCTTGGATTGGAAACGTTAACCAGGCTCGAGAGCGCAATCTGTGCACCGGCCGCGGCACTTGGCAGGCTCGATACATTCAACGTCGGCGCCGGCACCGAGACCGTAAATTGCTGCCAGCCACTTGCCGTGCCGTTCTGAACGAGCTGCGCATACAGCGTATCGGTGCCGGCTGAAGTCCCGGCATCGAACACCACATTGGCGCCCAACGGCACATTGATCGCATGGCCTCCGGTCTGCGCCACGCCATTGATCAGGAACTCGCCACCGGCCGCCGTGCCGTTCGAATCCCACAGCTGCAGCTGATACGTGGCATTGCTCGGATCGGACACGTTCACCAGGCTCGAGAGCGCAATCTGCGCACCGGCCGTGGTGCTGGGCACGCCCGATACACTCAGCGTCGGCGCCGCCACCGAGACCGTAAACTGCTGCCAGCTGCCTAGCGCGCCGTTGTTTTGAACGAGCCGCGCGTACAGAGTATCGGTACCGGCCGAAGTCCCGGCATCGAACACCACATTGGCGCCCAACGGCACATTGATCGCATGGCCTGCGGTCTGCGCCACGCCATTGATCAGGAACTCGCCGCCGGCCACCGTGCCGTTCGAATCCCACAACTGGAGAGTCTGATAGCCGGCACCGTTCGGATCGGACACGGTGACCAGGCTCGACAAGGCGATCAACTGACCTGCACTTGCCGAAGGGTAGTTCGCGACGTTAACCGACGGCGTAATAGGTGGTGTGGCCGTAATCAGCGTGCCCGTGCCAGAATCCTGCGTTGCAGTGAAGCCAACTCCGGGATTCTGACCCAGCTGCAGATCATACGTTATTCCGCCCTCGACAACGTGAAGCATGCTGCCGGATACAACAGTGGCCGAGCCACCGGACACGAATGTCACGCCGGTCAGATCGATGGTGTCACCGACAACGATGCCGCTGATGATGTCGCTGGGCATGGTGGTGCCGTCGATCACCAGCGTCCCGCTGGAACTGGCGAAGGTAATGCCCCC
>NZ_JACMYK010000312.1 GCF_020889785.1 Bradyrhizobium acaciae | reverse complement strand
CCCGCCGAGACTGCGACCGCGATCGAGCGCACCACGAGGCCGGCATGGGCCAGCGGCGCAGTGACGAGATCGAGCCCGGTGCAATGGCTGCCGACGATGACCAAATCAGGCTCCCGCACATGCGGCGTGAACAGCGTCACCTCGGCGTCGCTGCCGGCCGGCAACTGATCGGCCAACGCCTCGATCTTCAGGAAGCCGTCGGCCTGCGCGAACGACGTGATCGCGCCCGAGCCCTTGCCGCTCGGATAAGCGATCAGGCCGTCGGCACCTTCGACCAGCGACACCATCACGAATTCGGTGCGGCCGAGCTCTGAGGCGATGCGCACCGGCACCTTCGCCGCCACCTTGGCATCCGAGCGCGGCGGCAGGCCGGCCATCCGCCGCAGCACCGGCACGATCATATCGTGGAAGGTGAACATCGCCGAGGTCGGAAAGCCCGGCAGGATGACCACCGGCTTGCCGTCACAGACCGCAAGGCACAGCGGCTTGCCCGGCTTCAGCGCCACGCCATGCGCGATGATACCGGGCTTGCCGAGCCTTCCGATGATCCGATGCGAGACATCGCCCGCGCCCTTGGAGGTGCCGCCCGACAGCACCAGGATGTCGCTGTCCGCCAGCGCCTTGCGCATCGCGGCTTCTAGCATCGCCTCGTTGTCGGCGATCGCGCCAAGGAACGCCGCGTCGCCGCCGTTTTCGGCAATCGCCGCGGTGACGATCGCGCCATTGGTGTCATAGATCGCGGCCGGCCGCAGCTTTTCACCCGGCTGTACCAGCTCGTCGCCGGTCGAGAGGATCGCAACGCGCGGACGGCGCGTCACCAGAACCTCGGCAATGCCGCAGGCCGCGAGCATGCCGATCTCGCGCGAGCCGACGATCGCTCCCGCGCGCAGCAGCGCCTCGCCGCGCGCGATGTCGGAGCCGGCGTAAGACACGAACTGCCCGGGCGACGCCGCGCGGCGGACCTCGATCGCATCATGGCCGACAGGCTGGGTGTGCTCGACCATCACGATCGCGTCCGCGCCGCGCGGCACCGGACCGCCGGTTGCAATCGCGGTCGCGGTGCCCGGCAGCACCGGCAGGGTCGGCGCGGTGCCGCACGAAATGGTCTCGCCGTTCAGCG
>NZ_JACMYK010000311.1 GCF_020889785.1 Bradyrhizobium acaciae | reverse complement strand
GTCATCCTTGTAAGTCTGGACGCGCTGGATCGGATAGAGTGTCCGGTGCGGTAACGGACGGGAGACCGCTTCATCGAGGGGCTTTGAAGCCCGTACCTCAGCGCGGCGCCCCGTCCGTTGTTCCATTGAACCCGAACAGTCGCGAGGGCCGCCTGGCGAGCCCGGTTGCGCAAGGATGGGTGCAGATGGACGCGATCTATGTTGGCATCGATGTATCGAAGGACCGGTTGGACGTGCATGTGCGTCCGAGCGGAGAAGCGTTTGCCGTGGCGCGCGACGGCAAGGGCTTGGAAGACCTTGTTGCGCGGCTTCTGGCCTGTCGAGCGACCCTGATTGGGGTCGAGGCGACGGGCGGCTTCGAGACGGTGGTCGCCGCGGCGCTGGCCGGCGCGCAATTGCCGCTGGTGGTGATCAATCCGGCCCAGATCCGGCACTTCGCGCAGGCGGTTGGCCAGCGCGCCAAGTCCGATCCGATCGATGCCGCGGTGATCGCGCGGTTCGTCGAGGCGGTGAAGCCCGCCTTGCGTCCCGTCCCGGATGAGCAGGCTCGCCTGCTGGCCGAGCTGGTTGCTCGTCGCCGGCAGATCATCGAGATGATCGTTGCCGAACGCCAGCGCGAGAAGCGGGCTGAGAATGTCCGCGTCCGCAAAAGCCTTGCTCGCCACATCAAGGTCCTCGAGAAGGAACTGCCGGATATCGACAACGACATCGATACGCTGGTCCGCGGCTCGCCGGCCTGGCGGGACAAGGAAGACTTGCTGATCACCTTTCCCGGGGTCGGCAACACGCTCGCACGCACCTTCCTTGCCGAGGTACCCGAGCTTGGCACGCTCAACCGGCGCCAGATCGCAAGCCTTGCCGGCCTTGCTCCGTTCGTTCGCCAGTCCGGTCGATGGAAAGGCAGGAGCAAAATCGGTGGCGGACGGAGCGCCCTGCGGGCGGCTCTCTACATGGCCGCTCTTTCGGCCGTCCGATGCCACCCGCAGCTCAAGCTCTTCTATCGCCATCTCGTGAGCGCCGGTAAGCCGAAAATGGTCGCCCTCATCGCGGTTGCCCGTAAGCTCCTTACCATCCTCAACGCCATGCTCAGGGATCAAAAACCATGGCAACCCGCTTGACGAAGAACACAGTCGCTGAGGTGC
>NZ_JACMYK010000310.1 GCF_020889785.1 Bradyrhizobium acaciae | reverse complement strand
GATTCAACCAAAACCCATCCCGCTCTAGCCGATCATTACTGCCCGTTTTCGGCGAGCGTCTGCTGGCAGGCCTTGCTGAGGCGGCTGCGGTGTTCCTTCAGGCAAGCCAGCACGACCTGATCGCCCTCGCTGAGGTGGGCGCGGCAGAACCGCGAGGCATCGCGTGAGCAGGCATCACGCCCCTGCTGCTGTGCCGAAGCGACCGACGTCAACAGAACCAGTGGAACGACGGCAAACAGAAATCGGGTCATCTCTCAAAGCCTCTAAGGAATAGAACGCTGATTCTATAGCGTTTCAGAGCCGCGAAGAAGCTTGAAACGGCGGACCGAACCGGCCGGTTCCGCCCTGGGGTGATCACCGGGCACGGCTCGGCGTCCCCGTCACCTCATTCGATGCGGCGAATCACTCGGCGGCCGCCCTGCGCTGCGCGGCGAGATCGCGGTCCAGCACGACGCGGCAGCCGCCGCTCAGCTGGGAGCGATTCCTGACCATGCAGGCGGTGATCCTGGGGATGTTCGGGATCTCCGCGCCGCACAGGCGGAACGCGTCCCCCGAGCACATCTGCTGCGCCTCGGCGCTGAACGCGAAGCTTCCGGTCGACGACAACAGAGACACCGTGGCCGCAACGGCCAACGCGACGGCGGCTCTGCGAACGAGAACCCGGCTTTTGAAAATGCTGGTCATGATCGGCTCCCATCGGCGCCGCAGATGGCGGTGCCCTTGTTTGATGGGTCCAATCCTGCCCGGGAGCGAGCTGATCGACCGTGATGGTCATCACGTATGGATAAGGCCCGCTTTTTCTTGTCCTTCCGGCGCCTTGTTGGGACCGCGTTAAGACCTTGTTGGCATTAATCGCTCGTTACGGCTGTGGCGTATCCTTAAGTTCCGAGAGAGTGTGTAGCGATGCGTAGTGCGTTGGGCCTGATGCTGGCCAGTGTTGTAGCGGCGATTGTGATCGCCGGCGTGTGGTTCTGGACCTCCTCCCCGCGTGCCGACGCGGCCCCTCCGCAAACCACGGCCGCAGCCAAGGCCGATCCGCTCCCTGCGGCGGCAAAACAGGCTGCCAAGGACGATGTCGAAACCACCGCTGCGCTGTCGAAGCGCGCCGATGCCACCCAGGCGGCAGCCCCGGCGGCTGCCCCCGCTGCGGCACCGGCTCC
>NZ_JACMYK010000309.1 GCF_020889785.1 Bradyrhizobium acaciae | reverse complement strand
GATTCAACCAAAACCCATCCCGCTCCAGGTCACGACAGCGGACTCGCGATCCAGACAAAAAGGGCCGCACCCGAAGGTGCGGCCCTTGATGCTCTAGCGACAATTTCCTGGAGCTTCACGCTCCCGGGAAATCGGCTTATCCGGCGGCGCGCAGATTGTCGGCCGAGGATTTGCCGGAACGGCGGTCAGCCACGATCTCGTAGGAGATCTTCTGGCCTTCACGCAGAGTGCCAAGGCCGGCGCGCTCGACTGCACTGATGTGCACGAACACGTCGTTCCCGCCTTCATCCGGCTGGATGAAGCCGTAGCCCTTGGTCGCGTTAAACCACTTCACGGTTCCCATGCTCACGTGGGTAGTCCCTTCTCAGATATACAAGTTCAAGACCCGCTGATCGGCGGGGTGGTGAGATCGAATTTTTGGAAGGGTCGTCAGCGTCTGAACCGGCTGTACCGGTATTGGCTAATGTCGTCCGGCCGAAAATCGATGGGTAGGATATTATTCGATAGAAGGCTTCAAAACAATCCTGACGTGCGCGATTTTTTGGCCGGCGCAGCCGCCGGCCAATTGTTGCGCAGGACATCAGGCGGTCATGCCCGCAACGGTTGCAATGCCGGCGTTATCGACGCCGGAATTGGCCGCCGCGCTGTGCTCCGCCCCGCGGCGGGCCGCCGGGCGCGCCGCTCGGACGTTCGTCCTTGTGGCGGAAGATCAGGCGGCCCTTTTCGAGATCGTAGGGCGACATTTCGATCGTCACGCGGTCACCGGCCAGCGTCTTGATGCGGTTTTTCTTCATCTTGCCGGCGGTATAGGCGACGATTTCGTGTCCGGCATCGAGTTGCACCCGGTAACGAGCGTCGGGGAGGATTTCGGTCACCAGTCCTTCGAACTGGATCAGCTCTTCCTTAGCCATATGTTTCTCCAGATCGAGCGACGGCTAGTGCTTCGGTCGGTTGTTGCGGTTGTGTTGCGGATTCGGCCGGCTCTCGCGATGCAAGAAGGCGACGCCCTGGATGCCTTCGCTGTTGCCGGCCTGCGACGGACGCGGCGACTCGCCCCGGCTCGTCTGCGGCGCGCCATTATTACCACCCCGACGGCGGCGGCGGCGAGGGCCTTTTGTGCCAGGAGCGGCCTCATTCCCACGAACATTATGCGCGCGCGGCGCAGAGCGGCCGCCGCGGTGCGGATGGGTGGGCTGGGCG
>NZ_JACMYK010000308.1 GCF_020889785.1 Bradyrhizobium acaciae | reverse complement strand
ATTGGGATGGATACGTCGAAGTATATTTTTGTGCTGCATGGGGTTGATGCGGCGGAGGAGGTGGTGCTGCGCAAGAAGCTGTCGCGCAAGCAGGTGCTGGAGTTCTTCGCCAAATTGCCGCCGACCGTGATCGGGATGGAGGCTTGCGGGGCTTCGCAATATTGGGCGCGGGAGCTTTCCAAGCTTGGTCACAAGGTGAAGCTGATGGCGCCGCAACTGGTGAAGCCCTACGTTTCGCGGAACAAGAACGACTGGCGGGATGCGGAAGGACTGTGTGAGGCGATGAGCCGGCCGAGTATGCGGTTCGTACCGGTGAAGAGCGCCGAGCAGCAGGCCGCATTGATGCTGACGGGTATCCGCGACGGATTGATCGCCCGGCGCACCCAGCTGACCAATACGATCCGCGGCCATGCGGCGGAGTTTGGCCTGATTGCGCCCAAGGGACTGGACAAGATCGAGCCGTTGTTGGCGCAGATTGCGCAGGACGAGATGCTTCCCGCTCTGGCGCGCGAGTTGTTTGTCGTGCTGGGCCGCGAGTACGCCAGGCTCGAGGGCGAGCTGGAGGCGATCGAGGCCAAGATATTGGCCTGGCACCGAGCTGATCCCCTGGGCCGGCGCCTGGCGCAGATTCCCTCGGTCGGCCCGATCGTTGCAACCGCGCTGGTGATGAAGGCACCAAATCCGCATGCGTTCCGCTCCGGCCGTCACTTCGCGGCCTGGCTCGGCCTCACACCCAAGGACCATTCCACCGCCGGCAAGACCAGGCTTGGCAAGATCACCCGGGCGGGCGACGAGGACCTGAGACGGCTGCTCGTGATCGGGGCTACGGCGGTGATCCAGCAGGCCAGACGTGGACGCGGTCATCACTCGCGCTGGCTGCTGGCGCTGATCAAGCGCAAGCCGCCGAAGCTTGCAGCGGTGGCGCTTGCCAACAAGGTGGCGCGCATCGCCTGGAAGCTGATGACGAGCAATGAGAGTTACGACGTTGCGCGGCTGGATGCCGCCGGAGTAGTCGCCGCCTAACAGATTGGCCGACCGGCGGACGCGTTCGCCGGGCCAGCCGGAAGCTGCAGGAGCAGATGGAGCGATCGATCGAGCAACGATGCGAGACATTCCGTGGGACCCATTGGCCGCCAGCAGGTCGCCAGGTTGTTTGGAACTCGCATCGCGCAAACCATCTTGGCCAGCGGTCCACCCGATCGCACTCAACAGGCCGGACATATGGATGCAAGCGATCCGATCTCACCAGAAAGCTCTTGTGCCACGGGGGCCGTCCACATATGGGTCCCGG
>NZ_JACMYK010000307.1 GCF_020889785.1 Bradyrhizobium acaciae | reverse complement strand
CTCGGGCGCCGGGGGTGCTGCGACCGGGGCAGCCGGCTTCGGCGCGGCGGCCTTCTTCGGAGCGCTCTTCTTGGCAGCTTTCTTCGCAGCTTTCTTGGCAGCCTTCTTGGGCGCGGCCTTCTTCGGCGCTGCTTTCTTTGCAGCCTTCTTGGCTGACTTCTTCGCCGATTTCTTTGCAGACTTCTTGGCTGATTTCTTCGCGGCCTTCCTGGCCGACTTCTTCGCGGACTTCTTCTTCGCCGCTACCGCCTTCTTGGCCTTTTTGGCCTTCTTGCTTTTCTTCGCCTTCTTCGCCTTCGCCATCGTGGTCCTCCTGTTGCCGCTGATTTGAGTCCACCGCGTATTGAAGTGATCGCTTGCCGGTCGTTGACTGCACCTCGGGGTGAGGCACCCTCCACTTCGCTTGTCGGGCATGATGGCCGCGCGATCGCTTCGCGTCTGTGGCTGAGGAAGCGCCGGTCCTTCACATTGCGTCAGACACGCTGCGTCAGGGCAAGGCTGGGGTCCGGATCATGCTCGAGTGGCAGTCGATCAATTCAATCCTGGCCGGGGACCTCCTGTCGCCCAATCGAGAAGCTCAATCGTGTGCACCACAGGAACTGACGTACCGCCGGCAATCTGAACCATGCAGCCAATATTGCCCGCAGCGATCATGTCCGGTTTGACAAGCGCAATATTGGCGACCTTGCGATCGCGCAATCTGCTCGCAATGTCGGGCTGGAGAATGTTGTAGGTCCCCGCCGAACCGCAACACAAATGGCTCTCAGGTACATCTTTCACCACGAATCCATTCTTGGAAAGCAATTCTTTCGGAAGTTGAGTGATTTTCTGTCCGTGCTGCAACGAACAAGCCGAGTGATAGGCAACGGTGACGTCGCCTTTCTGCGTTGAAGGTGCGAGCTCGAGAGTGCTGAGATACTCGGTGATATCCTTCGCCAGCGCCGAGATCCGCTGCGCCGGCTCGGCGAATGCTTTGTCCTCGCGCAGCAGGTAGCCGTAGTCTTTGACAACTGTCCCACAGCCCGACGTCGTCACCAGAATGGCGTCCAGCCCGTTCTGGTCCGCTTCCCTTTGCCACACCGCGATGTTGGCCCGTGCGCGCGCCAGCGCGTCACCATCCTGTCCCATGTGATGGGTCAACGCGCCGCAGCATTGCTCGTCCTTGACCAGCACGACCTCGATGCCGTGCCGGGTCAGGACATTGATCGCGGCCTGATTGATGCGCGGCGCCAGCACCTGCTGGGCGCAGCCCTGCAGCAATGCGACCCGGCCGCGCCGCCGGCCGATCGGCGCGAATACG
>NZ_JACMYK010000306.1 GCF_020889785.1 Bradyrhizobium acaciae | reverse complement strand
GCGGTCCGCGCGATCTCGCCAGCCTGCGCGACGGCATCCTGGCCGCCGACCAGGCGCTGGAGCTGCTGGCGCAGCTTGCCGATCCGCCGGCCGAGATTTCGACGGTGATGGCGGCATTGCAGCGCCCCTCGCGCGACCTGGCGCAGGAATTTTCCCGCGCGCTCTCCGAACAACTGCCGCTGATCAAGCGCGACGGCGGCTTCGTCCGCGAGGGCTACGAGGCCGCGCTCGACGAAAGCCGCAACCTTCGCGATGCCTCGCGCCTCGTCGTCGCCGCGATGCAGGCGCGCTATGCCGAGGACACCGGCATCAAGACGCTGAAGATCCGGCACAACAACGTGCTCGGCTATTTCGTCGAGGTCACCGCGCAGCACGGCGACAAGCTGTTCGCGCCGCCGCTGAACGCGACCTTCATCCATCGCCAGACGCTGGCCGGTCAGGTCCGCTTCACCACGGCAGAGCTCGGCGAGATCGAGGCCAAGATCGCCAATGCCGGCGAGCGCGCGCTCAATCTTGAGCTCGAGATTTTCGAACGGCTGAGCGCGATGGCGCTCGCGGCCAGCGACGACCTGCGCAACGCCGCGCATGCCTTCGCGATGCTCGATGTCGCGACGTCGCTTGCGAAACTTGCGATCGACGACAATTACGTGCGGCCCGATGTCGACGGCTCGCTCGGCTTTGCGATCGAGGGCGGCCGCCATCCGGTGGTCGAGCAGGCGCTGAAGCGCGACGGCCAGCCGTTCATTGCCAATGCCTGCGACCTATCGCCGGCGCCGGCACAAAAATCCGGCCAGCTCTGGCTGATCACCGGTCCGAACATGGCCGGTAAATCGACCTTCCTGCGCCAGAACGCGCTGATCGCACTCCTTGCTCAAATTGGCAGCTATGTGCCGGCGTCGCGGGCGCGGCTCGGCATCGTCGACCGGCTGTTCTCGCGCGTCGGCGCCGCCGACGATCTGGCGCGCGGACGCTCGACCTTCATGGTCGAGATGGTCGAGACCGCCGTAATCCTGAACCAGGCGAGCGAGCGGTCGCTGGTCATTCTCGACGAGATCGGCCGTGGGACTGCGACCTTCGACGGCCTCTCGATCGCCTGGGCCGCGATCGAGCATCTGCATGAGAGGAACCGCTGCCGCACGCTCTTTGCCACCCACTATCACGAGCTGACCGCGCTCTCCGCGAAACTGCCACGGATGTTCAACGCCACGGTGCGCGTGAAGGAGTGGCAGGGCGACGTCGTGTTCCTGCACGAGGTGCTGCCGGGCTCGGCCGACCGCTCCTACGGCATCCAGGTCGCAAAGCTCGCCGGCCTGCCGCCCGCCGTGATCACGCGCGCCAAATCGGTGCTGGCCAAGCTCGAAGCCCAGGACCGCGGCCAGACCGCCCGCG
>NZ_JACMYK010000305.1 GCF_020889785.1 Bradyrhizobium acaciae | reverse complement strand
CCACTACCTGATCGGCCTGCCCTGGAGCGTCGGTTTCCTGCTGGGCGCGATCGTGGCGCCGCCGGACGTGGTCGCGCCGCTGGCGATCGCGCGCAAGCTCGGCCTGCCCCGCCGCATCCTGGTGGTGCTCGAGGGCGAAGGGCTCGCCAACGACGCGACCGCGCTGATCCTCTACCGCTTCGCATTGGCTGCCATCACCACCGGCCTGTTCTCGCTGCCGAAGGCGACCGGGACCTTCTTCGTCATCGTCGCCGGCGAGATCGCGTTCGGCACCGCGGTGGGCTGGCTCAGCCTGCGCGCCCGCCGCAGAGCCCGGGATCCGCAGGTCGAGATCACGCTGTCGCTGATCACGCCCTATCTCGCCTACTGGATCCCCGAGCATCTCGGCGGCAGCGGCGTGATCGCGACGGTCGCCTGCGGGCTCTATATGAGCTGGAACGGACCGCTGCTGATCTCGGCCGCGACCCGCCTGCAGGGCATCTTCTTCTGGGACCTGATCATCTATCTGATCGAGGGCCTGCTGTTCCTGCTGACCGGCTTCCAGATGCGCTCGCTGGTCGAGAAGTCGAAGTCATTTCCGCTGCACGACATCCTCACCGCCACCGTGCTGGTCGCCGTCATCGTGATCGTCGCGCGCTTCCTCTGGGTGTTTCCCGGCACCTATCTGCCGCGCTGGCTCAGCCGGCAGCTGCGCGACCGCGACCCGCTGCCGTCGTGGCGGGCGGTGTTCGTGGTCGCCTTCACCGGCGTGCGCGGCGCGGTCTCGCTCGCCGCAGCGCTTGCGCTGCCCCTGACGCTCCCGAGCGGGGACGCCTTTCCGTATCGCGACCTGATCCTGTTCGTCGCCTTCGGCGTGATCTTCGTGACGCTGGTCGGCCTCGGCCTCGGATTGCCGCCGGTGGTGCGCTGGCTCGGCCTCGCCCAGGACGGACGCAGCGAGCACATCGCCGAGCATGAGCAGGAAATTACGGCACGGCGCGAGGCGTTGAACGCCGCACTGAAATCGCTCGATGCCATCACCGACGACCGCGAGCTCTCCGACGAAGTCGTCAATCTGCTGCGGTCGCGGCACGAAATCCGCATCAACCAGCTGCCCGACACGCTCGACCCCGACCGGCACGACGTCTCCGCGACCGGCACCGCGTTGACGCGGGAGCTGATCTCCTCCGAGCGCAAGTTCATCCACATGCTGCTGCGCGACGGCAAGATCACCGACGAGACGAGGCGCCGCATCGAGCGCGATCTCGATCTGGAGGAAGCGGGCTTGTCCAACCGCGAGTATCGCAGGATTCCGTTGTAGCGCGCGCTAAGGTAATTGTAGCGAACTCTATCCCACGTCGTCCCGGGCAAGCGAAGCGCGGCCCGGGACCCATACCCACAGGGCGCTGTTGTTGAATCAGGCTGTGGCCACAGCCCATTCCAACAATTGCGAACGGTGGTTAC
>NZ_JACMYK010000304.1 GCF_020889785.1 Bradyrhizobium acaciae | reverse complement strand
AGATGGGGTAACGGGCCCCAGGGAACCTTCCAATCCAGCCGCGCTAGCTACGGCGCTGTTGGATGCGCGCGTCGCGCGGCTGGATTGGAAGGCAAGCGGTCGTCCCTCACATTGATGGTGTAGCGGAGTCGGGGCCTAAGCCTCGCTCCAAGCATCGAGGAGAGACGACCATGAACCATTATGCCGGAATCGACGTGTCATTGGAATGCTCCAGCGTGTGCGTTGTCGATGCGAACGGCAAGATCGTTCGGGAGGCCAAGGTGGCCAGCGAAGCGGAGGCGCTGATCGGCTGGTTCCGATCGCTCGGGTTCGAACTCGCCAGGATCGGACTGGAGGCCGGACCGCTGTCACAATGGCTTTATGCAGCGATGAAGAAGGCCGGCCTTGCGGTCGAGCTTCTGGAGACGCGCCACGCGAGCGATGCCTTCAAGGCGATGGCGGTGAAGTCGGACCGCAATGACGCCCGCAACATCGCGCAATTGATGCGGCTCGGCTGGTTTCGGCCAGTGCATTGCAAGTCGATGAGTGCCCAGGAGACCCGCGCAATGCTGACAGCGCGCAAGCTGATCCAGGCCAAGCTTCAGGACCTCGAGAACAGCCTGCGCGGGATCTTGCGCGGCTTCGGTTTGAAGGTCGGCAAGACGACGAAGCGCAGCTTTGCAGCACGGATCGGCGAGCTGGTGGCCGGCCATCCAGCCCTTGAGACGATCGCCGCGGCGACGCTGGCGGTTCACGCGGTGCTGCTGCGCGAGTTCAACGGTTTTGAGAAGCGGGTGCGGGCGATGTCACTTCTGGATGCCCAAGCCAGGCTGCTGATGTCGACGCCGGCCGTGGGGCCGATCATCTCGCTGACCTATGCCAGCGCCATCGATGACCCAGCCCGCTTCACCTCGTCGAAGCGGGCGGGACCGCTGTTCGGGTTGACGCCGAAGAAGTACCAGTCAGGCGAGACCGACTACTCCGGCCGCATCAGCAAAAACGGCGATGCTTCCGTGCGTGAGGCGCTTTATGAGGCCGCCCACATCATCCTGACCAAGCCGATCAAGGGCTGCGCACAGCTCAAGAGCTGGGCCATGCGGATCGCCAAGCGCGCCGGCATGAGCAAGGCCAAGGTGGCGCTCGCGCGCAAGCTCGCCGTGATCATGCTGCGCATGCTCAAGGACAACGTGCCGTTCAAGGCGACTGCCATGGCGGCTTAAAACAGGAGCGCACAGGTTTTCGGGCGGGTCACGACACCAACCTTCCCGAAGCGAAGTCCCTTCGCCGGGACGATGGATCAGGTCAGGCCGTCATCCGGGTTGTCGACGCATCTGTTGATGCGATCACGCTTTCCGTAGATTGGCCGACCTGCTCCTCTCTAGAACCCCATCAGGCGACGGTCACAGCGCCGATCCCGTACAGAAGCAGGTTCCCGGCGAGCGGATGACGCAAAAGGGATTGACTAACCA
>NZ_JACMYK010000303.1 GCF_020889785.1 Bradyrhizobium acaciae | reverse complement strand
GTCGGGGCCCGGCCCGCGCTCGAGCCAGCCGCGGCGGATCGCAGGCTGCGCGATGCGCGCCTGGTGGCGCAGCGCGCCGGGGAAATTGTTGATGATGCCGTTCGGATCGGGGTCGCCGCCATAGGGCCTGACCTCCAGCCCCGCCTTGCCGAGCCGCGCCGAAAACACGCCCCAATGCGAGGTGTGCGGCTTGAAACCATCGGACAGATCGAGGCCGGGATCGGGGTAGCCAATGGTCTCAGACATTCAGCGGCATCCTTCGCAGCGGGGATCGAGCCCGGTCACAAATCTGTCGCCAGTATAACGATCCACGCCCCGATGTCTCCGGATACAGGGTTGCGGCAAGCGCAGGCGGCCACGCGCACGCGGGGCGATCGCATATGCGCTCGATCTCCTACAAACTCGTCATGCCCGGCCTTGTGTCCGCCTTCGCTGAAGCTTCGGCGAGACGAACGGTAGAGCCCGGCGACGCCTTGGCGTAGCCGGCTGCCGGGCATCCACGTCTTGGTTTCCGCGCGAAAAAGACGTGGATGGCCGGGACAAGCCCGGCCATGACGATGTGGGAACAGCAGCGCCAAGGCGCGCGCCGCCGAAATATCGAAAACAACCCCATGCAAAGGAGCCGGCGACTGCTGGCGTCCGACACGGCGGCTTGACACGTCGGGCAACTCAGCGGCACACTTCCAATATTCCGAAATCGTGCAACCGCGTGTCGTCCCGCCCGGCGGGCGCGCCGGTTTGCGGCCCGAAAACACCCACCCACCATTGAACCTGCACCGGCCCGCCGCGGCGAACGATCGCCGGCGCATGGCCGCGCGCCTGCCAGGAGAACCCGACATGGACACCGCTCCCGACCTCACGACGCCAACTGCGATCGCCGCATCCGGCCCCACTGTGGCTGCCGCAGCCCCGCGCATCAAATTCTCGGCGCAGGGCTTCTGCATCGACCATCCCGATCCCGAGATCGGCGCGGAGCTGATGGTGGAGGCACTTGGCGTCCCCGACCGCGAGGCGATGGACGGCATCCTCCGGCAATTGATCAAGGCCAGCGTGAGCGGCGGCAGCCCCGACCAGGTCAACCTCGCCTTCATGCTCTCGATGGTGCGCAGCATCGGCCCGCGGGATTCCATCGAGGCCATGCTGGTGGCGCAGATGGTTTCGGTTCACGTGATGGCGATGCGCTGCGCCCATCACCTCGCGCATGCCAAGGACCTCGCCCAGCACGACAGCGCCGCGCGCGCCCTCGGCCGGCTCGCCCACACCTTTCCCGCCCAGATCGAGGCGCTGAACCGCTACCGCAGCCGCGGCGAGCCTGCGATCACCGTGCAGAACGTGAAGGTGGAGGACGGCGGCAAGGCCATCGTCGGCAACGTCACCCAGCACGCCCGCGTGATCGTCTCAGACGAGACCCCGGCAGCCGCCCCGCGGAAAGCGCCGAAGGCCGCGCGCGCCGGGCGACGGCGCGGAGC
>NZ_JACMYK010000302.1 GCF_020889785.1 Bradyrhizobium acaciae | reverse complement strand
GATACGTGGGCATCTTGGCCGAATTTGGACTGGTGGCCGCGAGGGACTCTTCCATGTGACCAAACTTGTTGCGGCAATTGAGAAGAATTCCACCATCCCCGAAGCTGTCCGCCTGATCCTGTTTCTGCTCGTTGAGCAGCTACGGTCGCTGGACGCGAGAGTGGCCGTGCTTGATCGCGAGGTTGCCCGGCGCGCCAGTGAAGATGCCGAAGCACGGCGCCTGATGATCATTCACGGTATAGGACCGATCACCGCTACAGCACTTGCCGCCTTGGCCCCATCTGCTCAGACCTTCAGGTCGCGATTTTGCGGCATGGCTCGGCCTTACGCCGCTGCAACGCTCCTCCGGGGGCAAGCAGAAGCTCGGGGAGACATCTCGGATGGGCGAACGAACCTTGCGTCGCCTGATGATCATCGGAGCCAGCGCAACCGTGCGCTGGGCCATGCGAAAGGGATCGATGACGGATTCTTGGCTCTCGCGGATGCTGGAGCGCAAGCCGCCCATGCTGGTGATCGTCGCCTTGGCCAACAAGACGGCGCGCATCGTCTGGGCGTTGATGGCCAGGCGCGGCATTTACCGTACGCCGGCGTTGGCGGCGAGATAGTCCGCTCCTCGAGCGGACTACCCAAGTGTGAGAAGGTCGAACGGAGAGTATGGCGCTACGGTCAAAGAGACGGGATCGGGAAAACCAGATCATGGATACGTGCTTCGAGCACGCGAGGTTGAGTTGGACCCGTTCCGCGAACTCCCATACGCGCCGGCGGCATGTGACAGCCGCATCAGAGGCCGGACACATGTCAGCCCCCGACCACGCTCTGCGCTCTTCGAAAAGATTCTTCTTGCACCAACGGGGGCGTCCACACATGTCCATGACGAGATGGACATCGAGTTCACGCGGCACGGCCGTCTCGATCTCGTCGAGAAACTTGTGGAACTGGTGGCACGCTGCCGTCCGTAGCATTTGCCGATCACCCGTCCGGTCGCAATGTCGAGGGCGGCGAACAGCGATGTGGTGCCGTGCCTTTTGTAGTCATGGCTCCTTCGGGCCGGCTGATCGGGAGGCATCGGCAACATCGGCTGACTGCGGTCCAACGCCTGGATTGGGGACTTCTCATCCACACACAGAACGATGGCATGCTCCGGCGGTGAGACACAGAGGCCCATGACGTCGCGAACCTTGGCGACGAAGTCAGGATCGGTTGAAAGCTTGAAGGTCTCCAACCGGTGCGGCTGTAAGCCGAAGGCGCGCCATATCCGCTGTACCGTCGAGACCGACAGTCCACTGGCCCGCGCCATGCTGCGCGAGCTCCAGTGCGTGGCGTTGGGCGGCTTCGTCTCAAGGGTCCGGACGATCACTGCCTCGATCCGGGCATCTTCGATCGTCCGTGGCGTCCCTGATCGCGGCCCATCCCGAAGACCTTCAAGCCGATGCTCAGCGAAGCGCCTGCGCGACTTGCCGACCGTATCGGG
>NZ_JACMYK010000301.1 GCF_020889785.1 Bradyrhizobium acaciae | reverse complement strand
TGCCGCCGGCGCATCCGGCGGCCGCCGCATCCTGCCCGCGGTATCGCAGCTGCTCTCCTTCGTGATGGATTTCGGCATGGACCTCGACGCCGCGATCCATCAGCCACGCATCGACGCCAGCGAAGGCGCCGTCGTGATCGGCGATGTCCGCCTGCCGCAAGCCGTGCGTGACGCGCTGCGCGGCAGCTTCGACTATGAGGAGGCACGCATCCAGACCCAGCCGAAGAAGTTCGCCTGCCCCAGCATCGTGCTGCGCGATGGCACGACGAACAGCGGCGCCACCGAGCCGTTCCATCCGTGGGCCGATGCAATCGCGGAGGGGTAAGAAGGTCGCGGCCCGCACAACAACAACCATCTCGGGGAGGCCGTCATGAGCTACGAGCAAATCACGTGCGACATCGACGGCTCCCTGATGATCGTCACGCTCAATCGTCCCGACAAGCTCAATGCCTACACCGGGACCATGGGCGCCGAGGTCGCCGACGCTTTCCAGCGCGCCGATGAGAACGACGATGTCCGCGCCATCATCGTCACCGGCGCGGGCCGTGCGTTCTGTGCCGGCGCCGACGTCTCCGGCGGCGCCAAGAGCTTCGACACCTCAGGCAGCCACGGCGCAGGCGTGTTCGCAAGCGCCGGCCAGCGCAGCGGCCGCTTCGTCGAGGCGATCTTCAACTGCCGAAAGCCCTCCATCGCTGCGATCAACGGCGGTGCGGTCGGCGTCGGCATCACGATGACGCTGCCGATGGATATCCGCATCGCCGCTCGCGGCGCCAAGATCGGCTTCATCTTCGCGCGTCGCGGGCTGGTGCCGGAGGCCGGCAGTGCGTGGTTCCTGCCAAAACTCGTCGGCCTGCCGCAGTCGCTGCGCTGGTGCCTCTCCGGCCGCACCTTCGATGCGGACGAGGCGCTCAAGGGCGGCCTCGTCAGCGAGGTGCTCGAGCCGGACGCCTTGCTCGAGCGGGCACGGCAGATCGCTCACGAGATGACGGCGGAGACCTCGGCCGTGTCGGTCGCACTGACCCGCCAGATGCTCTGGCGCTTCGCCGGCGCGCCTGACCCATTCGAATTGCTCGCGATCGACAAGCCGATGTCGGTCGAGCGCGGCGGCCATGCCGACGTACGCGAGGGCGTGCAGTCCTTCATCGAGAAGCGGAAGCCGGCCTTTCCAGGCAAGGTCTCGCAGGACATGCCGAGCCAGTATCCGTGGTGGCCGTGGTCGGAGTAACGGGGTGATCGCGGCGGAGAGTCCGTCAAGTTTCAAGCCGATGTCGCGCCTCACCTTCCACTGTCGTCCCGGCGAAGGCCGGGACCCATACGCCGCGGCGGATGTTGTGAAGGGGATTCGTCGTTCCAACATCGCGTAACAATTCGCATTAGTGGTAATGGGTCCCGGCTCCCGTGCGCAATTGCGCACTAGGCCGGGACGACGATGAGGATGGTTGTCGATTCGAACTGTCAAACAGCTAGTTCGGTGTCATCGCCCGGCTCGACCGGGCGATCTAGTATTCCAGAGGCAGTAGTGCTTGAGCCGAGACGCCGCGGCGTACTGGATCGCCCGGTCGAG
>NZ_JACMYK010000300.1 GCF_020889785.1 Bradyrhizobium acaciae | reverse complement strand
AGGGTTGTGTTGCTGGAAACAGGCCGTGGCCATAGCATCACGCAACAATTCGCATTTGGGGTAATGGGTCCCGGCCTGCGCCGGGACGACGACGCTTTGAGTGCGAGGCGCAGCCTGTGAGTCATACGCGCGCATCCTCGCGACATCTCCTGTCCGAGTGCGTAGGGTGGGCAAAGGCGCGTATGCGCTGTGCCCGCCATTTTCGGCGTGCTCGCGATGGTGGGCACGCTTGCGCTTTTGCCCACCCTACGGCTCTACGCATCATTACGCATTCTCGCGACACAATTGCCCGTCCATAGGGACGATCACCAACGCGCGGCGCCGGCCCGAATATTGCTTGGCCCCGACGGTCAAACCAGCTGTTATACTTCGCTGGCAAGATCGCCGGCACACGCGCAATTCCGAGCACAATCCCTGCAAAACGAACAGGCAATGCAAAATCAACGTCCCGACCGTATCCGCAAGCTATTGGCTGACCTCGTCGCGTTCGACACGGTCAGCGACCGCAGCAACCTGCCTTTGATCGATTACATCGAGCGCTATCTCGCCTCGCTTGGCGTCGGCAGTCAGCGCATCGTCGATGACACCGGACAGAAGTCCTCGCTGTGGGTCACGGTCGGCCCCGAGGACCGAGCGGGCCTGGCTTTGTCGGGGCATACCGATGTCGTGCCGGTGGCGGGACAGGTCTGGACCCACAACCCGTTCGAGCTGGTCGAACGCGATGGGCGGCTGTACGGCCGCGGCACCACCGACATGAAGGGCTTTGTCGCGGTCTGTCTCGCGATGGTTCCGGAAATGCTCGCGGCCGATCTGAAGACGCCGATCAATCTTGCAATCTCCTATGACGAGGAGATCGGTTGCGTCGGCGTGCGCCCGATGCTGCGCGAGGTCGCGCGCAAGCCGATCAGGCCGCTCGGCTGTTTCGTCGGCGAGCCGACCCAGATGCAGGTGATTATCGGGCACAAGGGCAAGCACGGTGTGCGCGCCACGTTCCGCGGGCTGGCGCGCCACTCCTCGATCGCACCCGACGGCGTCAACGCCATCGAATACGCCGCCGATCTGATCACGGAAATCCGCCGCCGCGCCGAACAGCTCGCAGCAAAGCGCGAGCACGACAGTCTCTACGACGTACCACACTCCACGCTGCTGACCAGCATCGTGCACGGCGGCGCCGCGCTGAACATCGTGCCCGACCAGTGCATCGTCGAATTCGAATGCCGCGGCATCGGCATTACCGAGTCCCGAGAGGTGACGGACGCGATCATCGCCTGGGCCAAGGCCGAGATCGAGCCGGCAATGCGCGCACGCCACCCGGACTGCGGCATCGATTTCGAGGAGATCCTCGATTACCCCGCGCTCGATACCGCCGCGGACGCTGCCATCGTCACGCTCGCCAAGCAATTCGCCGGCCGCAACGACCACGCCAAGGTCGCCTTCGGCACCGAGGCCAGCCTGTTCGTCAGCATGGCTGATGTGCCATCGGTCGTGGTCGGCCCAGGTTCGATCGCGCAGGCGCATACGCCGGATGAGTTCGTGGAGATGTCGCAGCTCGAGGCTTGCGGGGATTTCGTGGCGCGGCTGATCGCGCATTGCGCGAAGTGACGCGGTGAATGGCTGTGTAGCCCGCATGAGCGAAGCGACATGCGGGACTGCTCCCCGGGTATCGCTTCGCT
>NZ_JACMYK010000299.1 GCF_020889785.1 Bradyrhizobium acaciae | reverse complement strand
CGTGCCAGGCTTGCGCTCGATCTCGCGAAGGGCAAGGCCGCCGATCGCGTCAGCGCGCGCGCAACGCTCGATCTCGACACGCCGCAGCTCAAGGGCAACACAGTGATCTCGGCGGCGCCGCAGGTGGCCGCGATCCGTACGCTGGATCTCGACACACTGCGCCGCAACGACGTGACGGCCGAGGCAAGGCTCTCGGCCGTCGAGGGCAACGCGCTGCTGGCGCTGCTCGGGCTTGACCGCGTGGTCGCGGCCGGTGCGGGCCCAACGCAGTTCGAGGGTACCGTGACCGGCGCATGGCTCGCGCCGCTGCGGCTGAAGGCGAGGCTGTGGGGCGCGGGGCTCGACGTGGACGCGGAAGGCGCCGCCGAGCCTTGGATCAAGGACGGCGGCAGCGAGAGCAAATCCAGTGTCAGCCTTCGTGTCCGCAGTGCCGACATCAGTCCACTGCTCAATCTCAAATCATCCGATCCGGCCGCAAACATCCGCCTGTCATCGAAGTTGACGCTGGTGGGCGACCGGCTGACCTTCGACGATCTCGACAGCATCGTCGCCGGGTCGCGGCTGCGCGGCCGTCTCGCGCTGACACTCGCGGATCAGAAGAGCGTCGACGGCGAAATAGGTCTCGATCAGATCTCGCTGGCACCGATTTTCGCGGCTGCGATCGGCGCAGTTGGTCGTGATGCGACGGCGCCGCTCGGCCAGGGGTTGACAAGCGCGTGGCGCGGCAAGATTACGTTCGAGGCGCTGCACGGTCTGCTGCCGGGCGGCGCCGAGTTGCAGCCGGTCAGCGGCACCATCAGATCGGATGGGCAGTCGCTGACCTTCGACGGCATCAAGGGCAAGATCGGCGGCGGCGAGGCGACGGCCTCGATCGATGCGCGACAGGGCGTCAACGGACTTGCGCTCAACGCCAATGTGCAGCTGTCCGATGTCGACGGTTCAGCGTTGCGCTATCGCAATCTCGCGATGCCCAAGGCGCGGGCCTCGATGCAGATGACGTTGTTGACGCAGGGCCGCAGTGCCTCGGCGCTGATCGGCGCGTTGTCCGGCAGCGGCGTCGTGACGCTGGAGGGGCTGAACCTTCCAGGCCTCGATCCGCGCGCGTTCGACGTTGCGATCCGCGCCAGCGATTCCGGGCAGGCGACCGACGACATCAGGCTCAAGCAGATCGTCGAACCGGCGCTCGCCGCCGGCGGGCTGTCGGTCGCTTCGGCGCAAATTCCCTTCAACATCCGCGACGGCCGCATCAGGGTCGGCGCCACCACGCTCGCGGCCAACGGCGCCAACGCGATCGTGTCCGGTGGCTACGATATTCCGGCCGACCAGGCCGACATCCGCGCCGCACTGGCGTCGACGCAGGTGGGCACCGCCACGAGCCGCCCGGAAATCCAGCTGCTTGCCGTGGGCACGCCCGACGGGCTGTCCCGCAGCATCGACATTGCGGCGTTGTCGTCCTGGCTTGCGGTGCGCGCGATCGACCGGGAGACCAAGCGGCTCGATGCGATCGAGCGCGGTGAACCGGCGCCACCGCCGACCCCGGCGGCTCTTCCGCCTCCTGCCGCGCCGGCGCCTGATGCGTCCAACTCAAATTCGGTGGGGGTGCCTTCCGCCAACTTGCCGGTGCCCGGTCCCGATCCACGCCGCGTGCCGGCGAAGCCGAAGGTCGTGGCACCACGGCCGCCGATCGTCCCGCCGGTTGCCACTGCGCCGGCCGTCGTG
>NZ_JACMYK010000298.1 GCF_020889785.1 Bradyrhizobium acaciae | reverse complement strand
CGAGGCCGCGCCTGCTGCCGAGACCAAGGGAGATGCAAAGGCGGAAGCGCCGCAGCCCGCGGCGAAGGTGCCGGCCGCTCCGGTCAGCGAGGCGCTGCCCGATCCGGAAATCCCGGCGGGTACCGAAATGGTCACCCAGACCATTCGCGAGGCGCTGCGCGATGCCATGGCCGAGGAGATGCGCCGCGACGGCGACGTCTTCATCATGGGCGAGGAGGTCGCCGAGTATCAGGGCGCCTACAAGGTGACGCAGGGCCTGTTGCAGGAGTTCGGCGCCCGCCGCGTGATCGACACGCCGATCACCGAGCACGGCTTTGCCGGCGTCGGCGTCGGCGCGGCGATGGCCGGGCTGAAGCCGATCGTCGAGTTCATGACCTGGAATTTCGCGATGCAGGCGATCGACCAGATCATCAATTCCGCTGCCAAGACGCTGTATATGTCCGGCGGCCAGATGGGATGCTCGATCGTGTTCCGTGGTCCGAACGGCGCCGCCGCGCGCGTCGCGGCCCAGCACAGCCAGGACTACGCCGCCTGGTACTCGCAGGTGCCGGGCCTGAAGGTGGTCGCGCCGTATTCGGCCTCCGACTACAAGGGCCTGCTCAAGGCGGCGATCCGCGATCCCAATCCGGTGGTCTTCCTCGAGAACGAGATGCTGTACGGCCACACCGGCGAGATACCGAAGCTTGACGATTTCGTGGTGCCGATCGGCAAGGCGCGCATTGCGCGGGCCGGCAAGGACGTCACCATCGTCTCCTGGGCGATGGGCATGTCCTATGCGCTGAAGGCTGCCGACGAGCTCGCCAAGGAGGGCGTCGAGGCCGAGGTGATCGATCTGCGCACCATCCGTCCGATGGACACCGAGACCATCATCAACTCGGTGAAGAAGACCGGCCGTGCGGTCACGGTGGAGGAGGGCTGGCAGCAGAGCGGTGTCGGCTCCGAGGTCGCGGCGCGGATCATGGAGCATGCCTTCGACTATCTCGATGCGCCGGTGGCGCGGGTCTCCGGCAAGGACGTGCCGATGCCTTACGCGGCCAACCTCGAAAAGCTCGCTCTGCCCTCCGTCGCCGAGGTGGTCGCAGCCGCCAAGGCCGTGTCCTACCGGTAACGCCGATGGCCGGTCCCAAGGAGCAGCCGCTGCCGCCTGACGTGATGGGCCGCGACGACGCCATCGAGGTGCTGCGCGCCTTTGTCATCGACGGCGGCCTGTCGATCGCGTTCCAGCGCGCCTTCGAGGAGCCGGACATGTGGGGGCTGATGCTCGTCGACATCGCCCGTCACGCCGCGCGCGCCTATTCGCGCGAGAGCGAATACACCGAAGACGAGGCGCTCGCGCGCATCGTCGAGATGTTCGAAGCCGAAATCGCCCGGCCGACCGACATGGGCCAAACCAAACCGCGGTCGCAACAAGGTCACTGACAATGCCGATCAATATTCTCATGCCCGCGCTGTCGCCGACGATGGAAAAGGGCAACCTCGCCAAGTGGCTCAAGAAAGAGGGCGACAAGGTCAAGTCCGGCGACGTGATCGCGGAGATCGAGACCGACAAGGCGACGATGGAAGTCGAGGCGGTCGATGAAGGTACGATCGCCAAGATCCTGGTGCCCGAGGGCACCCAGGACGTGCCGGTCAACGATGTCATCGCGGTCATGGCCGGCGACGGCGAGGATGTGAAGGCGGCAGCAAGCGCCGGAGCGGGCGCCGCACCTGCGCCGAAGCCCGCCGAGGCACCGAAG
>NZ_JACMYK010000297.1 GCF_020889785.1 Bradyrhizobium acaciae | reverse complement strand
AGAACCCCTATTACCGTGTGCCACGAACGCTGGCGGGGACGTCAGCGGTGCTGTGTTGAAGATGGGAGTTTGGCCTCCCGGAGCCGGCTTGCAGGGGCAGGCTTCAAATCACCTCATGCTGCTGCGTTCAAAAGGCGCGGTGGTGAGCGATGAGGCAAAAGGCGGTGGTTGAAACCGTCAGATGAGTGACGAGAAGATGAGCGCAAGCGAACCGCTGACGACGCATCGAAATGGGTTCAAGACGCTGTCAAAACGGACGTGGGGTAATGACGTCCGGAGGAGTGTGGGCGGAGCCTGTTTATGGCCCACGCGGCAGCCGGTGCATAGGCGGCATGATCTCGTCGCAGGCTTCGACATGGAACGTGGGAACCTGACGCAATCCGTCAGGGGCGGAGCAACCCGCAGTAGTGACGAAGCGGCTGTAATGGCCGTGGAGCGAAGGGGTTGCGTCATCTGGCCGGCGTCGCTGCGCCAACCGGGAATACCGGGAGGAGCACGGTGAATTCCGGCAAACCATTGCCCATCACCAAGCGTATGGTGTGGGAGGCGTACAAGCTTGTGAAGAAGAAGGGAAAGGCGGCGGGCGTCGATGGCCAGAGTCTCGAGGACTTTGCCGACGATCTTGAGAACAACCTCTATCGGCTATGGAATCGGATGGCGTCAGGGAGTTACTTCCCGCCGCCGGTGCGGCGGGTCGAGATCCCCAAGATCGGCGGTGGAGTCCGCCCTCTCGGCATACCGACGGTCGCGGACCGTATCGCTCAAATGGTGGTCGAGCGGCACCTGGAGCCGGAGCTGGACGGAGCTTTTGATCCGGACTCGTACGGCTACAGGCCCGGAAAATCAGCCCATCAGGCGGTGGAGCAGGCGCGCAAGCGGTGCTGGCAGCGAGACTGGGTCGTTGACCTCGACATTAAGAGCTTTTTCGACACGATCGATCATCAGCTCCTGATGCGCGCGGTGCATCGACACACGAAAGCTGACTGGATCCGGCTCTACATTGAGCGGTGGCTCAAGGCCCCGGTCGAGATGCCTGATGGGTCGGTTCAGGCGAGGACGACAGGCACTCCCCAAGGGGGTGTGGTCAGTCCGATGCTGGCGAATCTGTTCCTGCACTATGCGTTCGACAAATGGATGAGGCAATCTCATCCGCACGTCCAGTTCGAGCGCTACGCCGACGATGCTATCTGTCACTGCCACACTCGGCAGGAAGCGGAGGAGCTGAAATCGGCGCTGGAACGTCGGTTCGCAGACTGTCATCTGCTGCTGCATCCGGAAAAGACCAAAGTGGTCTATTGCGCTGACAGCAATCGGCGGCGGTCCTATCCGCAGATCCAATTTGACTTCCTAGGCTTTAGCTTCCGACCCCGTGTGGCGAAAAATCGGTGGGGCAGGATCTTCACCTGCTTCCTTCCGGGGGTGAGTCCGAAATCTCTCAAGGGGATGAGGGCTCGCATTCGAGAGTGGCGTTTGCCTCGGCACTCGCCGCTTCCGCTTGCAGACATCGCGCGTAGTCTCAATCCCGTCCTTCGGGGCTGGGATCAATACTACGGGCGGTTCTACCCAACGGAGCTGCGCAAGCTCTATGAGTACTTCGACGAGCGCCTCGGCGCGTGGCTTCGGTGCAAGTATAAGCAACTGAGGGGCCACCGAGGACGGTCGTTGCGGACGCTCAACCAGATGGCGCGGCAAAATCCGAAACTCTTCGTCCACTGGCAAAAGCTTGGACGGGCTACGGTTGGATGACAGGAGCCGGATGATGCGAGAGTATCACGTCCGGATCTGTGAGCGGCCGAGGGTGAAACTCCCTCGGCCTACTCGAC
>NZ_JACMYK010000296.1 GCF_020889785.1 Bradyrhizobium acaciae | reverse complement strand
CGCCATCGCGCGAACCTTCGCGGCCACGCGAGCGGCGCGGCGCAGTGTCCTCGTCGGAGGCCTCGCTGTGAACGGTGTAGTCGCCCTCGGCGCGCGGGATCGGCTGGCCGATCAGCTTCTCGATCGCAGTCATCGACTTGCTATCGAGCGAGGTGACGATCGAGATCGCAGTCCCGGTGCGTCCGGCGCGGCCGGTACGGCCGATGCGGTGGACGTAGTCATCGGGATGGTGCGGCACGTCGAAATTGAAGACGTGGCTCACCGCGGGAATGTCGAGGCCGCGGGCGGCGACGTCGGAGGCGACCAGCAGCGGAATCTCGCCTTTGCGGAATTGATCCAGCGCGGCCGTGCGGGCGGATTGATCCATATCGCCGTGCAGGGCGCCGACACTGAAGCCGTGCTTCTGCAGCGACTTATGAAGAACTGCGACTTCACGCTTGCGATTGCAGAAGATAATCGCGTTGTTGAGATCCTTGGCATCGCGCAGCAGGCGGCGAAGGATCTCGCGCTTGTCATGCGCTTCGCGACCGGCGGGGACCTGCAATTGCGTCACGGTGACGGCAGTCGTTGCGGGCTTGGAGACTTCGATCCGGGCGGGATTGTGCAGGAAGGCCTCGGTGATACGGCTGATCTCCGGAGGCATCGTCGCGGTGAAGAACAGGGTCTGCCGCGTGAACGGGACGAGCTTGCAGATGCGCTCGATGTCGGGAATGAAGCCCATGTCGAGCATGCGGTCGGCTTCGTCGATCACCAGCAACTCCACGCCGGTGAGCAGCAATCCGCCGCGTTCGGTGTGGTCGAGCAGCCGGCCGGGCGTTGCGATCAGGACGTCGACGCCGCGCATCAGCTTGGAGTCCTGGTCGCCGAACGAGACGCCGCCGATCAGGAGCGCCACGTTCAATTTCTGACCGGCGCCGTATTTGTCGAACTGCTCCTTCACCTGCGCGGCAAGCTCGCGGGTCGGCTCCAGGATCAGGGTGCGCGGCATGCGTGCCCGCGCGCGGCCCTTCTCGAGGAGGGTGAGCATCGGGAGAACGAAGGCAGCGGTCTTGCCGGTGCCGGTCTGGGCAATGCCGAGGACGTCGCGCCGGGCGAGGACGTGCGGGATTGCCTGTTCCTGGATCGGAGTGGGGTTGGTGTAACCGGTGGCCGCAACTGCGGCGAGGACCTTATCGGACAGGCCTAGATTGGAAAAAGACATTGAGCCTCTGGTCGAAACCGCCGTTCGGAATCGAAGGTAAAAGGCTGTCGCGTTCGGCCCCGAAACGGCTCGCTTTTTGATAAAGCTCGGGGGCTCTGACTAACGCTGACGGACGGCAAACCTGACGAATCGCGTTTCGATCCGAGGGCCGCGTTGCCCCGCAACATAGGGGCGAAACCGGTAAAGTCAATCTTGGAACCGGCCGGTTAGCCGAAAAAGCTTAACGTTTTCGCCAAAATAACCGTCATTTCCGTCATTTGGCGGTCAAATGAATCACGACCCCCAAATCGGGTGAGGCGGCCTCGACGGGAGCTTGTACGCTGTTTCGGGCCCTAAATTCGCCGGGCGACAGGCCTTCGAATGCGCTGAAGATCCGGTAGAAGGTCGCGAGGCTCCCGAACCCGCAGGAGAGGGCGATGTCGGCGATCGGCCGCGGCGGCTTTTCGCGTAGCAGCCTGCGGCTCTCGCTCAGGCGCTGTGCGGTGACGGTCTGCGAGAAGCTCGCTCCCGTCACTTCGAACAGGACGTGCAGGTAGCGGACCGAGACGCCGAGCATGTCCGCGACCATGCCCGGCGACAGCGACGGCTTGGCGAGATGGCGCGTGATCAGGCGTCGCGCGAGGCTGAGCCGGCCGACCCGCAGCGCCTGCTGG
>NZ_JACMYK010000295.1 GCF_020889785.1 Bradyrhizobium acaciae | reverse complement strand
AGTCGAGTCGCCCGGGGGAGTTTCACCCCCAGGCGCTCACAGATCCGGACGTGAACGTCTCCGCTCATCCGGCTCTTACCGTCCAGCCGTCGTCTTGTGCAGCATCGGCCAATGGGCCAACAGCGTGGGGGTGCGGCACGCAATGTCCCGTACCCAGTGCTCTGCCCGTCTTCGATGTCGCCGCAGACGTTTGTATTTCGACATCGCCCATCGCGCGAGACATCGGTCGAGATGGCGTAGTGTCGGGTAAAGCGCCGATTTGTAGTACCGACCATAGTAGTTCATCCAGCCTCGAATGATCGGGTTGAACATCCTCGCCAGGTCGTCGATCCTCTTATCCACCCGGCAGCGTAGTTGCCAGGCACGGATTTCCTGTCGGATTGCCTTCGTCGCGGCATTGCTGACACCGGGGCTGAAGTTGACGAAGTGCTTTCCCCAACGGTTCTTCGACCGACGGGCGCGGAACGTGTAGCCCAAAAAGTCGAATTTCTGTTCAGGATAATCACCTCGCCGGTCGTCATCCTTACAATAGACTATCTTCGTCTTGTCCGGATGAAGCTCCAGTCCGCATTCGGCAAAGCGCTTCGCAAGCGCCTCCTTCAGTTGTTGTGCCTGCCGCTCACTGTCGCAATGGCAGAGAATATCATCGGCATAACGCTCGAACGGGATGCTCGGATGATTTCTTCGCATCCACATGTCGAACGTATAGTGGAGAAAGAGATTCGCCATCAGCGGTGATACCACCGAGCCCTGCGGCGTGCCCTTCTCACGGGGTTCAAGGGTGCCGTCTTCCAGTTGAACGGGAGCTTTAAGCCACCGTTCAATGTACAACAACACCCAAGCGCAGTCCGTGTGCTTCCGAATCGCCTTGAGCAAAAGCTCATGCGATATCGAGTCAAAATAGGCCCGAATGTCGAGATCGAGCACAAAGGGATGCCGCCAGCATCGCTGGCGAGCAACCCCAACGGCATCGAGCGCCGATTTTCCGGGTCGATATCCGAACGAGTCTGGATGAAAGTGCTTCTCCAAATCCGGCTCCAGATATCCTTTGACGACCGCCTGAGCAACGCGATCCGACACCGTAGGAATTCCTAGCGGCCTCTTCCCGCCGTCGCGCTTGTCGATCTGCACACGCTTGACCGGCGGTGGAAAGTAGCTGCCCGAAGACATTCGATTCCAGAGCTTGTACAGATTGCTCTGCAAGTCTGCCTCGAACACCTCGATCGACTGCTCGTCACCGGCTGCGCCCCGATTTGCTTTAACCCGTTTGTACGCCTCCCAAACCCAGCGCTTGGGGATGTCATACGGCTTTGCTTGACCCAAAAGAGTCCTCCCGTTTCCGGTTGTTCTTCCAATCAAGCGGGACAGTGCCGTGCCTTCGCTCCGCCACCATTACAGTGCCTTCGTCACTACTACACACGGCTCCGTCCCTGCATCGCGCATTGGTACTCAGACTCTTGTGGGGCTTCCACTTGAACCATTCCCTTGGCATCGCGATACAGGTTCCCACGTTCCGCACAGAAGCCTGAACCGAGGTCACGCCACCTCGCCTGCCGGACGCCGCCTGAGCCGTAAACAGGTATCGCTCAGACTGATCCCAAGATAACGACTACCCCTTGGTTTTGACGTCTTCCCTACGCTTTCGACAGTTCATCGGTGGTTCGCTTGCGCTCGTCTCCTCGATCCTTACCTGACAGAGTCTCGCTCTGCCTTTTCCGGTCTCGCTCACCACCTCGACCATTGGGCCGAAGCAGCAGCCGGTGGTTTGAACCCTGATCCTGCAACCCGAGTTCGAGGGGCCAACCCCCATCTTCTGTGCAGCAAGGCTGCTCAAAGGTGCTCTACATCACACCTCCTTCGCGCCGTCGTGGCGCAC
>NZ_JACMYK010000294.1 GCF_020889785.1 Bradyrhizobium acaciae | reverse complement strand
CCACCGCCGACGCCACCGCCGGTACCGTGCGCGCGGTTATTGTTGCCGAAGAAGCCACCGGCGCCGCCGCCGCCGCCATTGGCGCCGCCCGTTCCGCCATACCAGTAGAGCATGGTCCCGCCTCCGAACGGGATCAGGTAGCCGTCGACGCCCTTGCCGCCCCCTGCGGCGCCGGGAACGATGCCGGCGGCCCCGTTCTGGAATGCGGCGGAGTTCGCACCCTGCGCGTGTAGGCCGATGCCGCCGCCGCTGCTGTTGCCGCCCTGGCCGCCCATTCCGCCACCACCGCCGAAGCCGTCGAGGTTGGCGTTGCTCGCGGTGCTGCCGGTTCCGCCGTTGCCGCCGATCGCGGCACTGTTGTGAAATACGACATTGTCGATTGTGGCGCTGCCGTTCGCCGAGACGAACAGGGCGCCGCCGAGCCCGGCGCCTCCGCCGCCGCCGCCCTGGATGACGCCGCCGCCGGCCGCCACCGTGTTCTGGATGGTCAGGTTCTCGAGGTTGACGTTGCCGGCATAGACGAAGAAGCCGCGCTGGGCGTTGAGGCCGTCGATCGTGTAGGTACCGCCGTGACCGTCGCTGCCGTTAATCGTGACACTCGATCCGCTCAGGAGATTGAGCGCGTACAGCTCCGACGAGAGGCTGAAGTTGGCGGTGATGTTGATGGTGTAGTTGGCATTCGGCGCTGCGTTCTGGCCGCCGGAATCCATCTGCAGGATGGCTGCGTTGAGCTCGGTGACGTTCGAGACATTGAAGACGCGCGTCGACACAAGTTGCACGATCGTTCCGCCATTCGCATCCTGCGAAAGCTGGAAGCGGGCGCCACCGTCGAGCCCATTCACCGTCAACGTATCCGTCACTGTTCCGTTCGAGACCGTGACGACGTTGCCGGAAAGACTGACGGTGTTGAGCGAAGTGTTCTGGGTGTTGTAGTGCAGCCCGGTCAGGTCGATGGACTGGCCGGGATTGAAGTTGGAGATACTGTTGGCGAGCACGTTGCCGGTCAGCGCGGCATCGTCAATCTTCAGCGTGCTGGCTAGTCCTGTCGTGAACGAGATATTGCCGGTGCCGGCTGCGCCGGCCGTGGTCAGCCATACCGTGCCGGAATAGATCGTCGTGCCGCCGTAGGTGTTGGCATGGCTGAGGACGAGCGTGCCGCCGCCGTCGATTCCGAGATTGCCGCCGCCACTGATCAGGGCGGTATCGGTGACGGTTGCTCCGCTTGCGACCTTCAGGACCGAGCTGCCGCCGACCGTAATCGAGTCGTCGAAATTGCCGCCCGTCGTCAGCGAGAGATGCCCACTACTCAGGTTGAGCGTCCCGGTCAGCCCCGCGAGCTGGCCGAGCCCGAGCTGCAACGTGCCGGCGCCCGACAGCGTGAACGTGCCGGAACCGCTGATCGAGCCGGTGTCGGCGATCGTGCCCGACGAAATGTCGAAGGTGCCGCCATTGGCGGTGACCTGTATGTCGTGCGTGAAGGTGTAGCCGCTGGTCGTGGTCAGCGTACCGCCATTGAGGATCAGCGCGCCGGCCGAGCCGCCGATGTTATTGTCGGCCGTGATCGAGACGATGTTGCCGCCGTCGATCTGGGTACCGCCGACGTAAGTGCTGGCGCCAGTCAGCGTCAGCGTGCCGCCGCCGGAGACCTGTAGCTTTCCGCTCGTGCCGGTACCGCTGATTCCCCGTTCGTCGGCGATCGACTCGGCGATCGTGAGCGTGGTGACGGTCTGCAACCCCTCGAAGACCGTGGAAACGGTGTGCGTCGGGGTGACGACCATCGTGCCCTGGATGAAGATGTCGCCATAGGCGGAGCCATTGCCGGCGCCGTTGGCGCCGCTGCCGCCGGTCTCGGTGGCACCCGACAACGTGCCGCCGATGATGGTGAGCTTGCCGCCCTGCTGGACGAAGATGTTGCCGCCGGCACCTAACCCGCCGCCACCGCCGCC
>NZ_JACMYK010000293.1 GCF_020889785.1 Bradyrhizobium acaciae | reverse complement strand
GGTGCATGTGGCCGAGCGCCTGCATGGGGAGATCTCCTCCCGCTAGTGTTCTGAACCGGAAGTTCGCAGCATCGTCGTGTTCTGCCGGGGCACTGTATCGGCAGAAGCGTTCGATGGATGACAAGGATGTCATCGGCGGATTTGGCCCATCGGAACGGTTTGGGATCAGCGTTGTGTGAGTCGATGAACGAATTGATGTCGGCCCTGAGGGCGGCGACGCGGCGATAGACACCGCGCCTAATCTTCTTATCGGTGAAGAGCGCGAAGCAGCGCTCGACCTGATTGAGCCATGACGAACTGGTCGGGTTAGGTGGACATGCCAAAGCGGCCTTCCAGCCAGCTATCGCCGGATCAGCGGGATCTTGTGCATTGCGTAGTTATCCATGACGAGATGGACATCGAGTTCACGTGGCACGGCCGTCTCGATCTCGTCGAGGAACTTGCGGAACTCGGTGGCACGCTGCCGCCCGTAGCATTTGCCGATCACCCGTCCGGTTGCAATGTCGAGGGCGGCGAACAGCGATGTGGTGCCGTGCCTTTTGTAGTCATGGCTCCTTCGGGCCGGCTGATCGGGAGGCATCGGCAACAACATCGGCTGACTGCGGTCCAACGCCTGGATTGGGGACTTCTCATCCACACACAGAACGATGGCATGCTCCGGCGGTGAGACACAGAGGCCCATGACGTCGCGAATCTTGGCGACGAAGTCAGGATCGGTTGAAAGCTTGAAGGTCTCCAACCGGTGCGGCTGTAAGCCGAAGGCGCGCCATATCCGCTGTACCGTCGAGACCGACAGGTCGCTGGCCTTCGCCATGCCACGGGAACTCCAATGGGTGGCGTTCTCGGGGCAGTTCTCCAGCGTCCGCACGATCAGGGTGCGTATTTCGCAAAACCGGACAGTGGTTTCGCTAACTAAGGGACCGCAGTTTCGCTAAATCTCGGGCAGTTCTGCTGCGGCGGGCTTCTCGGTTGCCTGATTGAAGTCACTTGAGATCGGTTTCGCTACTTCCGGCGCTGATCAAGGAGGACGCGGCTTTTTTCTTCCGCATGCGGTTGCCTTCGAGGCGGATACGGTGCGCATTGTGGATGATCCGGTCGAGGATGTCCTGTTCGGTGGGCAACCGCCATTCATGGCAGACCGAGCGCCTGCATCCGGTCAAGGTCGGATGGGTCAGCATCACGATGGCCCTTCGCTTCATTGATAATATGCCCCGCCACGGATGTTGGCGTGGGAAGGCGTGACGGATTTCCCGACATGGCGCATCGGCTGGCTGTTCAGCTCCTCGAGCAATTCACCAATCGCGCTATCTAGAAAGTTGAAGAACCGACGGTGGCGCAGCCGCGCCAGAATCCAGCGCTCCACAATCAGCACCGCGCCTTCAACCTTGCCCCTGTCGCGCGGCTTGCGGCCGTGGGTCGGCAAAATCGTCGCGTCCTAATGCTCGGCCATGGCGGCAAAGGTTTGATTGAGCGTCGGCTCGAACCACAACGCCTTGACGACTCCGGCCTTCAGGTTGTCGCAGACGATCGCTTGGGGAAGGTCGCCGAAGTACGCCAAGGCCCAAATCTGGCTTCGATCCAATCCGACAGCCGCTGACCGAAGCTTGCCATGCTGAGGTCAGCGACGAGGCCCCGAGCACCGCGACAAAAATCTGGGCCTGACGCATATCGCCGATTTGTGGATCGATCACCTCCACCCTGTGGCCGGCATAGTCGGTCTGCATTGCCCAGCCGCATGGCGGTGGTGGAAGGTCGGATTCGCCCGACGCTGGTGGACGGCAAACTTTCTCGCAGAACCAAGCATAGCCATAACCGTCGGGACGTACGGTACTCTGCCACGGCAGTATTAGCGTCACGCCCTTGCGCTTGAGCTCCTGCGCAACGCGCGGCCACTCAGGCCCGGCTGATGGCAGGACTTGCCATCCTCACGCACACCTACGACCTCTCCGACGAGGTGGTGTGCGAGCGCTGGGTG
>NZ_JACMYK010000292.1 GCF_020889785.1 Bradyrhizobium acaciae | reverse complement strand
CTGAGACGGCCTTTAGCGCAAACGATGACGACGTCGCGATCAAAACGCCGGTGCCGGCGATCTATCTCGACCTAAGAACGATCTACGCGCAGGTGCCAGCAGGATCGCTCGCATTCGGTTTTGGACGTCCAGCGCTATTCGATGCGTTGCGAACGTTTGGTGCGGCATTTCCGACCAGCCTGCCAGCTGCGAGGTCTCTCAACGAGGATTTTCCGCTGACGGTGGACGTCACCGACAGCGTCTCGCTCTACGCCGGTGTCTCCGGCAGTTCGACGGCGTTCGGAAACGCCGGGTGGTCGTCCTTTCAGGCCACAAGCTGGAACATCGGCTTCCAGGCGGATCTTTACCAGCAGAACGGCGGGACGTTTCCTACCGTGACGCTGCAATCGACCATCACACAGTCGATCCCCAATGGTCCGCTGACCACCACATCCTTCAACAACATTCTCGAATTCGACTATGCTCTCGATCCTGATGAGACCAAGGGCTTCCTCGCCGGTTTCCAGGATACGCGTACCGACGTGGGAGGTGCGCTGGTGCGGATCAGTCCGAACACGATTGCCTATGTCGGCGGCTACTATCAATGGTCCAACAACTGGAAGTTCACTGGCCGCTTGGGCGTGCAATCGTTCGAAGGCGCGCAGCTTCTAACCCTCGCGTCCATCCAGCCCTTCACCCAACCCATCGTGCGGTTCGATCTCGATCGGATGGACGATAACGACAATCGGCTGTTTGGCGTTACAGCAGAAATCATGTGGTTGCCGAAGCCCGCCTATCAACTGACGGTTAGAACGCCTCTATACGCTGTCCGCAACTGAATCGTACAAAATCGTGCTTGCGCGCGGAAAAGCGTGGATTTGGTGCCCAGGGGCGGGATCGAACCACCGACACTGCGATTTTCAGTCGCATGCTCTACCAACTGAGCTACCTGGGCATACTCGCGGGCCCGAAAGGCCGGAGCGAGCGGGCGGTTTATAGAGAGGTCGGGGCGCCGTGTCCACCCGCCTTCGCCAAAGGCTTCGGCGTGGCAGGTCCGGCCCCGGCGCTTTCCCCAACTTGTTGGGAAATCTTGGCTATTCCGGGTCCTCCGCGTCGTCCTCGCGGCCGGGAACGACATAGCGGCCGGTCAGCCAGCGGTTGAGGTCGACGTCGCGGCAGCGTGGCGAACAGAATGGGCGGAAGGCCTGCGCGACGGGCTTGCCGCAGATCGGGCAGGCGCGCGGGGTGGCCGGGGGCGTTCGGGCTTGGTCGGTCATGGCTGGCCGGAGTTTACACCATCTGCCGCATGTTTCCGCCGCGCCCTTCCCGCTTGCGGGTAGGGCAATCACACATGCGCGTCTTCACCGGTCGGTGCCTGGCCTCGCGGATCAAGACGGCGACCTCGCCCGCAAGCGCAGGGCGATAGCCTCGGGGCGAGGGATGCCGGCAGTTGACGGCTCCTTTGCATGGGGTTGTTTTCGATGTTTTGGCAGCGCGCCCGCGGGGACGGGCCATCGCATCCGGCGATCGGCTCGTTCCATGGTCCGCAAGTGGCAGAGGTGGACTGCCACCGCCGCGCGAAAGCGGATCCCTCACACCGCGACGGTGTTGAGCCAGCCGTGGCGGATCGGAAAGCCTTCGCCGCCGAGCAGGGTCACGGTCTCGTAGAGCGGCAGGCCGACCACGTTGGTGTAGGAGCCGACCATCTTGACCACGAAGGATCCGGCGATGCCCTGCACGGCATAGCCGCCGGCTTTGCCGCGCCATTCGCCGGAGCCGATATAGGCTTGGATGTCGTCCTCGCTGAGCCGCTTGAAGCGCACCCGCGTCTCGACCAGGCGCTGGCGGAACGCCTCACGCGGCGTCACCACGCAGATTGCGGTGTAGACGCGGTGATTGCGACCCGACAGCAAGCGCAGGCATTGCGCGGCCTCGTCGACCAGATTGGCCTTGGGCAGGATGCGGCGGCCGACCGCGACCACGGTGTCGGCGGCGATGATGAAGGAGCCGCGCAGATCGTCATCGAGCTGCACCGATTTCAGCGCCGCGTCCGCCTTGGCG
>NZ_JACMYK010000291.1 GCF_020889785.1 Bradyrhizobium acaciae | reverse complement strand
CCCGGCGCTGCGCGCCGACCTCTCCCAAGGGAGAGGTGAACGGCTGCCGTGCCAGACAACACTCTCGTCATGCTTTAGGGAACGCCGCGGCGAGATCTCGTCGCGGCGTTCGCTTGTTTGGCGTAGCGACCGTGTTCCTCCTCCCGGAATTTCGGCGCGGATTCGCAGAGCGCCATGCCGGCCAACGGGGTTGCCGGTGATCCCTGATTGCTTCAGGAGTTCGTCCGAACCATCCGAACCCTGGGAACGAAATGTCCATCACGAAACGCTCGCATGTCCTGGCCGCAATTGCCGCCGTGTGTCTCTCATTTGCTGCCGGTACGGCCCGCGCGGAGGATGGTATGTTGCGGGTCGGCATCATCACCGACATGAGCGGGCAATATTCCGACGGCAACGGTCCGGGATCGGTGATCGCAGCACAAATGGCCGCCGAGGAAATCGGCGGCACGGTCGCCGGGCGCAAGATCGAGATCATTTCGGCCGATCACCAGAACAAGCCAGATGTCGCGACCGGCATCGTGCGCAACTGGATCGACAACAAGGGTGTCGACGTGATCGCCGAAGGCGTCAATTCCGCCGTGGCGCTCGCGATCCAGACGGTGACCCGCGAACGCAAGAAGCTGTTCCTGATCTCGGGCTCCGGTTCATCCGACCTCACCGGCAAGCAATGCTCGCCGACCAGCGTGCAGTGGACCTATGACACCTACGCCTCTTCGAACGCGACGGCGAAGGCGGTGGTTGCGCGCGGCGGTACGCCCTGGTTCTTCCTCACGGCGGACTATGCGTTCGGCCAGGCGCTGGAGCGCGACGCAAGCAGGGCCGTCACCGCTGCCGGCGGCAAGGTGCTGGGCGCGGTCCGCCATCCCTTCGACACCGCCGATTTCTCGTCGTTCCTGCTGCAGGCGCAGTCGTCCAGCGCCAAGATCCTGGCGCTCGCCAATGCCGGCTCCGACTTCCGCAACGCGGTGTCGCAGGCCGACGAGTTCAACATCCGCGCCAGCATGCAGATCGTCGCGCTGCAGGTGACGCTCACCGACGTGCCGGCGCTCGGCCTCGCGCACGCGCACGATCTCTTGTTCACCGATTCCTTCTATTGGGATCGCACGCCCGAGACGCGCGTGTTCGCCCAGGAGTTCTTCAAGCGGCACGGCGCGATGCCGACCGCCTACCAGGCCGGCGTCAACTCGGCGCTGCGGCACTACTTCAAGGCCGTCGCCGCGACCAACTCGGTTGATTCCGAGGCCGTGATCGCGCAGATGCGCAAGACCCCGGTCAACGATTTCTTTGCCCAGAACGGCGTGGTGCGCGAGGACGGCCGGATGGTGCACGACATGTATCTGATGCGCATCAAGAAGCCGGAAGAGTCCAAGAGCAAATGGGATCTCTACGAGTATCTCGCGACGGTGCCGGGCGACCAGGCCTTCCGTCCGCTCGCCGAAGGTGGTTGCCCCTACCTCGCCAAGGCGCAGTAGGGCGCGAGGCAACCGTTCTTTCTTTCGTCATTCCGGGGCTCGCGAAGCGAGAGCCCGGAATCCATTCCACCACGATTCATGCGGCCCGATGGATTCCGGGCTCGACGCTTCGCGTCGCCCCGGAATGACGAAGGGAGGTGCGGCAAATTAGCCCGACGGGCAATTCAGCAAAATGCGTCAAGTCTCCGCGGCGAAAATATTTCGCTTTATCCGAATAGCCAACTCAGTGTATGAATCCTCCCATCTCACCCGATCGAGGGGCGCTTCGCGGTCGTCACGAACGCGGGTCGAGATGCGGTGGACGCGGATTGCGCAACTGACGAGTGCGCATGAAGCGGACGGTGAAGTCGTGTGGTCCTGACGCCCTAGTGGTAGGTGTCTCTTCGTATTGCGCAATGCGCGTTGCGAAGGCGGTGACAACAAAGCCCAGTCTCGCCGGGGAGAGCACGAAGTAAGCCGTAGCCCATCGCGCAGGGAAAGCCGGATTGCTCCGGTTACACCTGTGGTCCTACCCCCGAGCTTTCTACCCTTTTGCTCGGGGCCCATGGGTGCGATCGGCACCCGGCTTTCCC
>NZ_JACMYK010000290.1 GCF_020889785.1 Bradyrhizobium acaciae | reverse complement strand
CGGGCGTTTCGCGCGGGGTCGGCGTGACAGAAGCACGCGCGCCGCCGCCATCCTTGCGCGACGACATCCGCTTGAAGTCCTCACGGATCGGCCATTTCGCCTTCTCGGCGGCGACCTGCACGCATTCGATCAGCGCGGTGTTCTTGGCCTCGCGGCGGTGCGCCTTCATGTCGCCGTCGCGATACGCATTGAGGATCCGGAACTCCATCGGGTCCATGCCGACGAGATGGGCGAGCTTGTCCATCTGGCATTCGATCGCAAAATCCATCGCGGTGACGCCGAAGCCGCGCATCGCTGTCGCGGGCGTCCGGTTGGTGAAGACGCAGTAGACGTCACCATGGACATTCGGGATCGTGTAGGGGCCGGGCAGATGCGCGGCGCATTTCACCGCCGCGTAGCTCGACAGCCGCGTATAGGCGCCGCTGTCGAAATAGGCGCGCACCTTGCGGGCGACGACGCGGCCGTCGCGCATCACGCCGTCCTTGATGTAGATGCGCTCGGCGCCGCGCGGCGGGCCGTATTGCATTTCCTCCTCGCGCCCGAACACGTAGCGCACCGGCCGCCCGGTCAGCATCGCGCCCAGAATGCAGAGCGGCTCGGTCAGGGTGTCGACCTTGCCGCCGAAGCCGCCGCCGACGGTGCCGCCGATGAAGTGGAAGGTGTTGGACGGCACGTCGAGGATTTTTGCGCAGGTGTCGACCGAGAAGAACAGCGCCTGCGTCGAGGTGTAGACGATGAAGCGACCGTTGGTGTCGGGCGCTGCGATCGAACCGTTGGTCTCGGTCGGGGCGTGCTCGATCGGCGACATCTGGTAGCGCTGCTCCAGCACATGGTCGGCCGTGGCCAGCGCGCGGTCAGCGTCGCCGAAGCGCAGCTGCTGGCGATCATAGGTCTCGTGATAGGTGAACGTGTTCTTGGGATAGACCTCGTTGACCACAGGCGCGCCCGGCTTCAGCGCGTCCTCGACATCGAACACCGCCGGCAGCGGCTCATAGTCGATCTTGACCTTTGCAATTGCTTCAAAGGCTTCGCGCGGGCTGTCGGCGACGATGGCGACGATCGGCTCGCCCTTGTAGCGCACCTTGTCGACCGCGAGCGACGGTTCGTCGTCCTTGCCGAAATTGATCAGGCTGAGCAGCGTGTTCAGGTTGCGCGGCACGTCGGAGGCGCGGATCACCCGCCGCACGCCCTGCGACCGCTCGGCCTCCGAGGTGTCGATGCGGCGCAGTCTTGCATGAGGATGCGCGCTGCGGACCACCTTCAGATGCAGCATGCCCTGCAGCTTGTGATCGTCGAAATAGGGCGAGGTGCCGGTGACATGGCCGAGCATGTCCTGACGCTGCGTGCCCTTGCCGATCTCCTTCAGATTGTCGTCGCGTTCGTCGGCGAAGATGTCCTTGCGCAATTCCAGCATGGCACTGTTCCCTTACACGCGGCCACGGCCACCGGACGCGGCAGCCAGCACGGCGTTGATGATCGGCTCATAGCCGGTGCAGCGGCAGATGTTGCCGGAGATCGCCTCGACGACTTCGGCGCGGCTCGGCTGCGGATTGCGGTCGAGCAGCGCCTTCGCGGCCATCAGCATGCCCGGCGTGCAATAGCCGCACTGCGCGGCGAAATTGTCGGCGAAGGCGCGTTGCAGAGGGTGCAGGTTGGGACCGTCCTTGATGCCGTCGAGCGTCTCGACCGAACGGCCGGCGACCGTTTCGGCCAGCGTCAGGCAGGAGAGATGAAGCTCGCCGTCGATCAGCACGCTGCAGGTGCCGCAGCCGCCCTGGCCGCAACCGAATTTCGGCGTCATGTCGCCGATCAGCTCGCGCAGCGCGACCAGCAGGTTGGTGCCGCCATCGATGAAGATCGCGACCTCGCGGCCGTTGTGCTGGAATTGAAGGGCAGTCTTGGCCATCGTGACTATTCCTGACCGGACAACAGGCGGCGAAGATGCACGCCGACGATCTCGCGGCGATACCAGGCGCTGGCGAGCGCATTGTCGCCGGGCGCGGCTCCTTCGGCGGCGGCCGCGGCGGCTGCATTGATCGCGGAAG
>NZ_JACMYK010000289.1 GCF_020889785.1 Bradyrhizobium acaciae | reverse complement strand
CCTTCGAGAACGACGTCGACGCGCTGTTGCAGATGCGCCGGCTGATCGACTTCCTGCCGTCGAACAACAGCGACGGAGTGCCGGAATGGCCGAGCTTCGACGATATAGGCCGGGTCGACATGTCCTTGGACACGCTGATCCCCGACAATCCGAACAAGCCCTACGACATGAAGGAGCTGATCCTGAAGGTCGTCGACGAGGGCGACTTCTTCGAGATATCGGAGACCTTCGCCAAGAACATCGTCACCGGCTTCGGTCGCATCGCCGGCCGCACGGTGGGCTTCGTCGCCAACCAGCCGATGGTGCTGGCGGGCGTGCTCGACAGCGATGCCTCGCGCAAGGCGGCACGCTTCGTGCGGTTCTGCGATGCCTTCAACATCCCGATCGTGACCTTCGTCGACGTGCCGGGCTTCCTGCCGGGCACGAGCCAAGAATATGGCGGGCTGATCAAGCACGGTGCCAAGCTCTTGTTCGCCTATTCGCAGTGCACGGTGCCGCTCGTCACCATCATCACCCGCAAGGCCTATGGCGGCGCGTTCGACGTCATGGCCTCGAAGGAGATCGGCGCCGACATGAACTACGCCTGGCCGACCGCCCAGATCGCCGTGATGGGCGCCAAGGGCGCGGTGGAGATCATCTTCCGCTCTGACATCGGCGACCCCGACAAGATCGCAGCAAGAACCAAGGAATACGAAGACCGCTTCCTGTCCCCCTTCATCGCCGCCGAACGCGGCTACATCGACGACGTCATCATGCCGCATTCGACACGGCGTCGGATTGCGCGCGCACTGGCGATGTTGAAGGACAAGAAGGTCGAAATCCCCGCGAAGAAGCACGACAATTTGCCGTTGTGAACATGTTCAAGAAAATCCTGATCGCCAACCGCGGCGAGATCGCCTGCCGGGTCATCAAGACTGCGCGCCGTATGGGGATTGAGACGGTTGCCGTCTACTCCGAGGCCGACCGCGACGCGCTGCATGTCGAGATGGCTGACGAAGCCGTGCTGATCGGCCCGCCTGCCGCGGCCGAGAGCTATCTTCTGATCGACAAGATCGTCGAGGCCTGCCGCAAGACCGGTGCGCAGGCGGTGCATCCCGGCTACGGCTTCCTGTCCGAGCGCGAGGCGTTCCCGCGGGCGCTGGAAGCCGCCGGCATCGTCTTCATCGGCCCGAACCCTGGCGCGATCGCCGCGATGGGCGACAAGATCGAATCGAAGAAGGCGGCTGCGAAGGCGAAGGTCTCGACCGTGCCGGGCCACCTCGGCGTGATCGAGGACGACAAGCACGCTGTCCAGATCGCCGACGAGATCGGTTATCCCGTGATGATCAAGGCCTCTGCCGGCGGCGGCGGCAAGGGCATGCGCATCGCGCATTCGAAGGGAGAGGTGGCCGAAGGCTTCAACCTCGCCAAGGCCGAGGCGAAATCGTCGTTCGGCGACGACCGCGTCTTCATCGAGAAATTCATCGTCGATCCCCGGCACATCGAGATCCAGATCCTCGGCGACAAGCACGGCAATGTGATCTATCTCGGCGAGCGCGAGTGCTCGATCCAGCGCCGCAACCAGAAGGTCATCGAGGAGGCGCCGTCGCCGCTGCTCGACGAGCAGACCCGCCGCAAGATGGGCGAGCAGGCCGTCGCGCTGGCCAAGGCGGTGAATTACGATTCCGCCGGCACCGTCGAATTCGTCGCCGGCCAGGACAAGAGCTTCTACTTCCTGGAGATGAACACCCGCCTGCAGGTCGAGCATCCCGTCACCGAGCTGATCACCGGCGTCGACCTCGTCGAGCAGATGATCCGGGTCGCGGCCGGCGAGAAGCTCGCGATCGCGCAGAAGGACGTGACGCTGACCGGCTGGGCGGTGGAGTCGCGTGTCTATGCCGAGGATCCGTTCCGCAACTTCCTGCCGTCGATCGGGCGCCTGGTGAAGTATCGTCCGCCGGCCGAGGCCAGTCATGACGGCATCACCATCCGCAACGACACCGGCGTGCAGGAGGGCGGCGAGATCTCGATCCATTACGATCCGATGATCGCCAAGCTCGTCACCCACGCGCCGTCGCGCGCAGCCGCGATCGAGGCGCAGGCGACGGCGCTCGACGCCTTCTATGTCGACGGCATCAGGCACAACATTCCGTTCCTGTCGGCATTGATGAACCATCCACGCTGGCGCGAGGGCCGGCTCTCGACCGGCTTCATCGTC
>NZ_JACMYK010000288.1 GCF_020889785.1 Bradyrhizobium acaciae | reverse complement strand
CTCGCGGAGGCCGGCTTTGCGGTGGAGGAGACCGCCCCGCCGCGGCTCGCGGAGGCCGCCGATCTCTGGCATCGCCTTGTCATCAATGAGGAGCGGCGCGTGCTGGCGCCGATGATCCGCAAGTTCGGCGACGATCGCAGCCGCTACAATCTCGAGGGCCATATCGCCTATGCGCCGGAGCTCGACGGCGATCAGGTGCTGGCCTGCTTCGAGCAGCGGCTTTCGATCGTGCGGGCCTGGCAGCTGTTCCAGGAGCGCTGCCCCGTCATCATCCTGCCGGTCTCGGCGCAACTGCCGTTCCGCTTCGATCAGGATCAGGAAGATGCTGACGTGGTGCACGCGCTGCTCGACGCGCAGCGGCCGCTGCTCGCGGTGCCTGCGCTCGGCTTTCCGTCGCTCGTGGTGCCGACCGGAACCGCCGGCGGCGTGCCGGTCGGCGTGCAGGTGATCGCCGGCCGCTTCCGCGAGGATGTCTGCCTCGCCGCGGCCGCCGTGATCGAGGCGCGCGCCTCGACGCTGACGCCGATCGATCCGCGTGACTGAATCAACAACAAGCACTGAACATAACGGGAGAACAACAGTGACGAATGCACCGATCTGGCAATGGTCCGCCGTGGAGACGGCTGCGGCGATCAGGAATGGCGAGGCGACCTCGGAGCAGGTCGTGCGCGCTCATCTCGATCGCAAGCAGGAGGCAAACCCGGCGCTGAATGCCGTCGTCGTCGATCTCGGTGACGCCGCAATGAAGGCAGCCAAGGCTGCGGACGAGGCGCTCGCGGCCAGCAAGCGCGGCGGCAGCGCCGTCGGACCGCTGCACGGCGTGCCGGTCACGATCAAGATCAACATCGACGTCGAGGGCCAGGCCAATTCGAACGGCGTGGTGGCGTTCAAGGACAATATCGCGCCGGGCGACTCGCCGGTGACGGCCAATCTCAAGAAAGCCGGTGCCATCATCATCGGCCTGACCAACACGCCGGAATTCTCGCTGCGCGGCTTCACCGATAACCCGCTGCACGGCCTGACGCGCAATCCCTGGAATGCCGAGGTGACCTGCGGTGGATCCTCCGGCGGCGCCGGCGCGTCGATCGCGGCCGGCATCGGCACCATCGCGCATGGCAACGACATCGGCGGCTCCTTGCGCTGGCCGGCGCATTGCAACGGCATCGCCACCATCAAGCCGACCCAGGGCCGCATTCCGGCGTTCAATCCCTCAGCCACGGCAGAACGACCGCTGATGGCGCAGTTCATGTCGTCGCAAGGACCCTTGGCGCGCCACGTCGCCGACGTCCGTCTCGGCCTCGAGGTGATGGCGCAGCGCGACCCGCGCGATCCCTGGTATGTGCCGGCACCGCTACAAGGGCCGAAGCCCGCCGCACCGGTCAAGGTCGCGCTCGCAAAGATCCCCGAGGACATGGTGACCGATCGCGGCGTGATCGCGCTTCAGCGCAAGGCCGCGGACCATCTGGCCGATGCCGGCTACGCGGTCAGCGAGGTCGAGGTGCCCGATCTCAACAAGGTCTGGCAGCTCTGGTGCGACCTGATCATGACCGAGACCCGCGTGTTGCAGCAGGACCAGATGCTGGCGGTCTCCAGCGCCGACTTCCAGAAGACGTTCCACGGCTTCATGGCGCTGGCAAATCAATTGGACCAGGCCGGCTACATGAAGGCGATCGCCGAGCGGTCGCGCCACATCAGGAACTGGATGACGTTCCTTGAGCAGTACCCTCTGGTGCTGATGCCGACCTCGGTGCGCAAGACGCCGGAGGTCAACGCCGATCTCGGCGGAGATCAGCGCGTGAAGGACGTGTTCTGGAACGACCTGCGCTTCATCTCGTCGATGAACGTGCTGGGGCTGCCCGCAGCCGTGGTGCCGGTCGGCCTGCACGAGGGGGTGCCGGTCGGTGTCCAGATCGTCGGCTCGCGCTATCGCGAAGACATGTGCCTGGATGCCGCCGAGGCGATCGAGCGCAAGGTTGGTATTCTCACAAAGCAATTGTGGGAGCGACGCTGACACGGTCGCGACCTCATTTTTCAATCGTCTGATCTAGAGGAAGATGAGTTTGGATTGAATCGGATTCTCGGACCGGGTTTACCTCTCCCCATTGGGGAAAGGTCGATTTGCGCAGCAAATCGGGTGAGGGGCCGCAGCTCCAACGAGAGAGCGCAACCCCTCACCCGGCGCTGCGCGCCGACCTCTCCCAAGGGAGA
>NZ_JACMYK010000287.1 GCF_020889785.1 Bradyrhizobium acaciae | reverse complement strand
GACCGAGGCCACCGAGCTGGTCCGGACGCTTGCCGCCGACATGGAACGCTCGCTGTCGATGGCCGGCTCCGCCACCGCGGAATCGATCACGTCGGGTGCGCGTGAAGCCCAGAGCACGCTGGTCAATGCGTCGACCGACGCTGCCAGCAAGGTGTCGGCGCTTGCCTCCGACATCCAGCGCGCGCTGTCGATGGCCGGTTCCGGCACCGTCGAGGTGCTGACCGCCGGCGCCCGCGAGGCGCAGAACACCCTCGTCACCGCGTCGACGGAGGCCGCCAACCACGTCAAGTCGCTGGCAGCCGATGTCGAGCGCACCCTGACGTCGGTCGGCACCAACACCGCCCAGGTGATCCTCGGCAGCGCCCGCGATGCCCAGACCTCGTTCGTGGCAACCTCCAGCGAGGCCGCGGCGCAGATGCGCGCGATCTCCGTCGAGATCGAACGCTCGCTGACCACGACCAGCGCGGAGACTGCGCAGACCATTCTGGGCAGCGCCCGCGAGGCCCAGAGCTCGTTTGCGGCGACCTCCGCCGACGCCGCCGCCCAGATCCGCACGCTCTCGACCGACATCGAGCGCGCGCTAGGTTCGGTCACGGCCAAGACCACCGACAACATCCAGACCTCGGCGCAGAACGCACAGGCCGCGCTGATCACCATGTCCAACGAGGTCTCGACCAAGGTCAAGACGACCTCCGCCGACATCGAACGTTCGGTGCTGTCGGCTTCCAGCGCGTTCGGCTCGGCGATGACCGGCAAGACCGACGAGATCGTCACCTATGTGCAGCAGCAGACCGAGCGTCTGTCGCAGATGGTCGACGGCCGCCGCGGCTCGCTGGTGGAGGCGCTGACCGCCAAGACCACGCAGCTGTCGGCCGACATGGATCGCGCCACCGCCGACGCGCTGAAGGCGATCGAAACCCGCGGCCTCGCCTTCTCGCAGTCGATGGCAGCGCATGGCGGCGACGTCGCGCGCAACATCACCTCGGCGGGCGATCAGGCGACCGGCGCGGTGGCGAAGTCGCTCAAGGAGCTCGAGCAGGCCTCGCGCGCGGCGATCGACCAGTCGCGCCAGGTCTCGATTTCGGCCGTCACCGAGATGCAGGAGACCAGCAAGATCCTGCGCACCGACACGGTCGCGCTGTTCGAGCGGCTGCGCGAGGGCAACATCCTGCTGCAGGAAGTGTTGACCGGCGCCCACGACAACCTCAACTCGCTGGAGCGTGCGCTGGTGACCCGCGTGGCCGACTTCGTGTCCGCCATGAACGACGTCACCTCGCGCAACGGCGTGGCGACCCAGACGCTGGAAGACCAGCTGACGGTGTTCAACAGCAAGACCGGCAAGGCACTGGAGGATCTCGGCGCGCTGTCGAGCCAGTTCGAGACTCATGGCAAGGCGCTGATCGATGCGGCTGCCGTGGTCGAGCAGGCCAACCGCTCGACGACGGCCTCCGTCAGCGAGCGCAAGGAGGCGCTGGAAGCGCTGGTCACGACCATCGACCTGCGCACCACCGACCTCGACCAGCGGCTGTCGCGCTTCACCGGGCTGCTCGATGAATCGCTCGGCGCGGCCGAGGAGCGCGCCCGCGACATCGCGCGCGTGGTGGCGGAGACCGCCGGCGCCGGATCGGCTGCGATCAGCCGGCAGTTCGAGGCGGTGCGCCAGGCCGCCGAGAACGAGCGTCAGCAGACCGTGACGCGATGAACGAGCTCTACCAGCAGAGCAACGCCGAGACCGATGCGATGTTCAAGGAATCGACGGAGAAGTTCTCCGCGATGGTCACGGCGATGAAGCAGATGGCGAGCGAGATGCACAGCGAGCTCGAGGCCACCCGCAACGAGCTGCGCCGTGGCGTGCTGGAAATGCCGCAGGAGGCTGCCGAGAACACCGCGCAGATGCGCAAGGTGATCGTCGACCAGATCGAGGCGCTGGCCGAGCTCAACCGCATCGTGGCCCATCACGGCCGCGGGCTCGACGTGGTCTCGACCAACCGCACCAGCGTCCGCCACGAAGAGCCGCTGATGGCTGCTGCCGGTGGCCGCGGCGACGTGCGCATGCGGGACGACGCACGCATGCGGGACAATAGCAACAGCGCTTCGACGCTGCCGCCGCCCGATCTCGGCATGGCATCGTCGCGCCGCACCGAAGCCCCGTCGGTCAGCCCGGCGAGCCCCAACAACGGCGACGGCTGGCTGTCCGACCTGCTCAACCGCACCGATGCG
>NZ_JACMYK010000286.1 GCF_020889785.1 Bradyrhizobium acaciae | reverse complement strand
GTCGGCAGGCCGGTCGCGGCGGCCGCCGATCCCGCGGCAACGGCGCGGCTGGAGGCGCTGGACAAATCGATCGCTGCGCTCCGCACCGAGCTCGCAGCAACACGGGCGCAATCCGACAAGCTTGCCGCTGCCGTCAATGACGCGAAGGCCGCGCCGCGCGATGGCGCGGCTGCGCCCGACATCTCCGGCATCACCGCGCGCATCGACAAGGTCGAGGGTGCGGTGAAGGCGCAGGGCGCCGCGATCGCCAGGCAGGACGGCAAGATCGCCGACACCAAAGCCGAGGCGAAGGCGGACGACGTGCCGTTGCGCCGCGTCGTTGCGGCATCGCTGCTCGATGGCGCGGTTCGTCATGGCGATCCCTATGCCACCGCGCTCGAGGCCGCGAAGGCGCTCTCGGACGATGCCGCGGTGTTGAAGCCGCTCGAGACGTTTGCGACGTCAGGCGTACCGAGCCCGAACGCACTGTGCCGCGAGTTGATCGAGATCGTACCGCAACTCGCGCCGCCGCCGCCGGAAGCCGCCGCGGCCAGCGCCGGGCTGGTCGATCGTTTGCAGGCCGGTGCCTCCAAGCTGATCCGCATCGAGCGGTCCGATGGCACCGGGACCGATCGCAGCAGCATCGTCGCGCGCGTGACATCGGCCGCCGTGCATAATGATCTCGCATTGACCGAGCGTGAACTGAAGTCGCTGCCGCCGGCGGATCGCACCGCCGCGCAAGCCTGGCTCGCCAAGGTGGACGCGCGCCGCGCCGCGCTCGACGCGTCGCGTAAATTTGCCGACAACGCCATGGCGGCGCTCGCCACGGTCAATCAATAGACTCTTGCAATAGGTTCTTGATGATCCGGATCATTCTGTTCCTGCTGCTGATCGCGCTCGCTGCAGCGGGTGCGGCCTGGTTGGCCGATCAGCCCGGCGATCTCGTGCTGAATTGGGGCGGCTTGCGGCTGACGTCGAAGCAGCCGATGTACCTGCTCGGACTCGTCATCGTCATTGCGATGCTCGCGGGCGTGATCCTGCGCGGGCTGTGGAAGATCCCGGGCCACATCCGCCGCGGCAGGCGCGAGCGGCGCCATGCGCGCGGCCGTCACGCCATTACGCAAGGCCTGCTCGCGATCGGGCATGGCGATTCCGCAGGCGCCCGCGCGCATGCCGAAGTGGCGCGGCGCCACGCCGGAGGCGATCCGCTGGCGCTGCTGCTGCACGCGCAATCGGCGCAGCTCGACGGCGATCGCGACGGCGCGCAGCGCGCCTTCCGCGCCATGGCAGAGCGCCCCGACACGCGGCTGCTCGGCCTGCGCGGCCTGTTCATCGAGGCGCAGCGCGCCGACGATCCGGTGGCGGCGGTGATGATCGCCGAGGAAGCGCTGAAGATGTCGCCGTCGTCGTCATGGGCCTCGCATGCGGTGCTCGGCTTCTGCTGCGCCAAGGGCGATTGGGCCGGCGCGTTGTCGATCATCGACAACAACCAGACCGCCGGACTGATCGACAAGGCGACCTATCGGCGACAACGCGGCGTGCTGCTGACGGCGCGTGCGCTGGAGTTCGAGGCCATCGATCGCGACCTGTCGCGCTCCAGCGCGATGGAGGCGCTCAAGCTGGCGCCGACGCTAATCCCGGCTGCCGTGCTCGCCGCCAGATTCGAAAGCGAAGCGCATCAGGTGCGCCGCGCGATGCGCATCGTCGAGACCGCGTGGCTGGCGCAGCCGCATCCCGATCTCGCCGACGCCTATTCGCATGTGCGGCTCGGCGATGCCGCGCGCCAGCGGCTGGTGCGGGTCGAGACGCTGGCGGCCAAGACACCCGGCCACATCGAAGGCGCGCTGGCGATCGCGCGTGCTGCGATCGACGCGGCCGAATTCGCCAAGGCGCGCGCCGCGCTGGAGCCGTTCACAGCAGCGCCGACGCAGCGGGTCGCGCTGTTGATGGCGGAGATCGAGCGCACCGAGCATGGCGACAGCGGCCGGGCGCGGGCCTGGACCCTGCGCGCGGTGCGTGCGCTGCACGATCCGGTGTGGACAGCGGACGGCTATGTCTCCGATCGCTGGCGCCCGGTTTCGCCGGTTACCGGCCGGCTCGATGCCTTCCAGTGGCAGACGCCGGTGGCGGCGCTGCCGTCCGACAAAGGCCATGTGATCGAGCCCTCGCCCTTCGAGGAGGCGATGCTGGCGCCGCGGCGGGTCGCGCCGCCGAAGGAGCCGGCCGGCGAGCCGGAGGCGCC
>NZ_JACMYK010000285.1 GCF_020889785.1 Bradyrhizobium acaciae | reverse complement strand
CGGATTGCAGGAACGAGCGGGTGCGTGCGGTTTCAGGATTGCTGAAGATCTTGTCGGGCGAGCCCTGCTCGATAATGCGTCCGGCGTCGAAGACGAGGACACGGTCGGAGATCTCGCGCGCGAAGCGCATCTCGTGGGTGACGATCAGCAACGTGACCTTCGTCTCATGGGCCACGCCTCGGACCACATCGAGAACTTCTGCGGCGAGCTCAGGGTCGAGTGCGGAGGTGATTTCATCCAGGAGAAGTACCTCAGGTTTCAAGATGAGTGCCCGTGCGATTGCGATGCGCTGCTGCTGACCTCCAGACAGCTGAGCCGGATAGGCATGGGCCTTGGCTTCAAGATCCACCATGCGGAGATAGTCGAGCGCGCTTCCCTCGGCTTGGTCCTTGGGTTCTCCAAGCACCGTCGTCGGCGCCAAGATCAGGTTCTGCAGCACGGTCAGATGCGGGAAAAGATTGAACTGCTGGAAGACCATGCCGCAGCGACGGCGAACGCGCGCCTCCCGTGGGCTCGAAAGCGGTTTGCCGGCCGCGTTGAACAGGATGCTCTCTCCGAAAAGGCGGATATCGCCGCTGGTGGGCTTTTCCAGGGCCATGGCCAGCCGCAGTACAGTCGTTTTTCCTGAACCGCTTGGGCCGATCAGCGTGACCTTCTCCCCGGGGCGCACCTGCAGGTCGAGCTCGGCTAGCACGCGGTGAGCATCGAAGGCTTTCGAGACCTTCTCGAATTCGATCGCATAGATGGCCTCTGGCGATTTGGGAGCGCACTGCGGGTCTTCCGCATTGAATGCTGCGGGGCCTGAGGCCGCGGAGGGGTCACGGCGGTTGAATTCCACGGTGCTAGACATGCTTGTCCTTCAATCGGGAAAGCAGATAGAGGAACGGCAAGTTCATCACGATGTAGATGAGGCCGGCCAGCGTGAAGGGCTCAACGTAGCGAAAGCTTTCGTAGCCGACGGTGTTGGCCTGCCCCATCAGCACCGGGACTCCGAGGGCAAACAGGTATGACGAGTTCCGGAACAGCGCGAGCACATAGTTGAGCAGCGATGGCACGGATCGCTTGACCATCAGAGGAATCAGCACGCGTCGCCATGTGACATACGGGCTCAAATGGAGCGCCACGCAGGCGTCGCGCAACTCGATCGGGATCGTGATCAGGCTGCCGCGATAGACCTCCGAGCAGAACGCGGCATAGACCACGCCCAATACGGCGATGCCGATCGGCATCGCTGGAAATGTGAGTCCGATTTCGGGCAGGACGTAGAAGGCGAAGTAGAGGAGGACAAGGATCGGCACACCTCGAAAGAGTTCGAGCAGGAAGCGCACGAACGCCCGTCCGAGCCTCGTACTTACATTCTCCAAGATCGCAAGCAGCAGGCCGACCGTGAGCGCTATGACCGAGCTCGCAAGCGTGACCAGGACGGTATACCAAACGCCCAGCATGAGGCGCGGCAGAATGGCAAAGGCAAAGCTCCAGTCCCACGTCATTGGGGCACTCCTGCCAGCGCCTCCGCTGCGGGTACGCCCTGCCCCCTCAGGTGCACGGCGCGCAAGGCACGATTGAGTGGAAGCGCCCGTTCGATCGCCTGAAATGATGCAGCGCAGATAAGACAGAGAATCCAATAAAGGGCGGCCAAGAGGCAGAAAACGGTGGCCGTCTCGAAGGTCTGGCTGCGCACGTTATTGGCAACATAGAGCAAGTCTTGCACGCCGACGAAGCTCACGATCGAGGTCCACCTGACCATATCTCTCGCCAGACTGCCGAATGCAGGAACGATCTGCGAAAGCGCCTGCGGCAGCACGACTTTAGTGAGGCTCTGGATCTTGCTCAGTCCAAGCGCGTGGCAAGCGTCCGTCTGCCCTCGATGGATCGATTCGATGCCACCGCGAACGATCTCGGCACCGTAGGCGGCACCAAGTAGCGACAAGACAATGATGGATGCCGTAATCGGACTGAGCCGCGGCACCCATGGTATGAGCGGCAGAACGTAAAAGACCCAGAACAGCCAGACCAGCGCCGACGGACCGCGAATGATCTCGATGAAGAGCATCGAAGTTATTCGTATCGCTGGCCTCTTGGAGAGCCTTAGCGGGCCGAGGACGATGGAGCCAAGCGCTGCACCCGAAATGGTACAAAACGCGACCCACACGGTGACGAACAAGCCACGTGCCAGTGAAGGCCAGTACTCAAGGACTGCTTCCACCTCAATCGCTCCGTTACTCGCAGCCTGCCTCAGCATCGCTGGCTTTGGCGAGCTTTACCAGCGCGTCCCAGTTGGAAATCCCGTACTTCACGACATAGAGCTGCTCCATGGTACCATTGCTGCGCAACAGATTGAGCTGCGCGTTAAATGCATCGCGGAATCGCGCGTCTTCTTTGCG
>NZ_JACMYK010000284.1 GCF_020889785.1 Bradyrhizobium acaciae | reverse complement strand
CGGCGCCGCCCTCACCGCCGCGGCCGAGCGCGCCGTCGCATGGCGCCACACGCTTCTCTTCCGTCTTCGGCACCAGGAGGCGCTGACCATGACAAGGCATCGCGGACGCGGCGTTGCGTCAGTCAATTATCCCATCGGCATGAATCTCGGCGGCGATCCGAGCCAGGCGCTGGTGCACTCCAACCCAAGCGGCAAGTTCACGGTCGCGCTGTCCTCGATCGACCTCGGCCAGGGCATGAAGTCGGTAACGCGGCAGATCTGTGCCGAAACGCTCGGCGTGCCGGTCGAGGACGTCTATGTCGACACCGCTGACTCGGATACCGGCCCGCATTGCATGGGCTCGTTCGCCTCGCGCGGCACGCACCGCGTCGGCAACGCGGTGATGGCCGCGGCACGGGAGGCGCGCGGCGTGATGATGGAGGCGGCGGCCGAAGAGCTGGAAGTGAACGCCGCAGATCTCGAGACCGACGGCCGCGGCAACATCCATGTCAAGGGCGCGCCGCATCGCTCGATCTCGACCAAGGATGTTGCGATCGCTGCGCAGTTCAAGCAGGGCAAGACGATCTCCGGCCGCGGCATCTTCCTGGTGCCGCTGTCCGACGTCGACCCCGAGACCGGCGAGATGTCGCCGGCGACATGTTACGCTCACGCCTGCCTGGTCGCCGAGGTCGAGGTCGACGACGAGACCGGGGAGGTCGACATGGTCAGGATGGATTCCGCCTATGAACTCGGCCGCGCGCTCAATCCGCGTCTCGTCGAGCAGCAACTGGTCGGCGGCGCCTGGATGGGCGTCAGCCACGCGCTCTACGAGACGCCGGAGCCCTATTATCCGGAGCCGGTGCACGGCCCGCGCGATTTCGTCGAATATCTGATGCCGGGGCCGGGCGACATCTGTCCGCACGATATCGCTGTGCTGGAACGCCCCGCCCCCGACGGCCCGTTCGGTGCCAAGGGACCGGGCGAGATGTGCGCCAACCCGGTGCTGCCTGCGGTCGCCAACGCGATCTTCAACGCGGTCGGGGTGCGGATCGACGACCTGCCGATCACGCCGGAGAAGGTGTTGCGCGCGATCCGCGCACAGGGCGGCGCGCGGCCGCAGCCGCGGCGCTGAGGTCGCTTCATGCCGGTCCGCAGCAACATCGTCGGCATCGACAGCCCCGAGGCGCTGGAGAAGGCGCTGCGCGCGGCCTATTACCTTGCCGACGACGGCATCGCGACCGCCTCCTATCTTTCGCTCGCGCTCGGCAAGCCGCTGCTGCTGGAGGGCGCGCCAGGTGTCGGCAAGACCGAAGCCGCCAAAGCCATCGCCGCCGTGCTCGGCCGCAAGCTGATCCGTCTGCAATGCTATGAGGGCATCGACGCGGCCGCCGCACTCTATGAATGGAACTATCCGCGCCAGATGCTGGCGATCCGGCAGGCGGGCGAGGAAAGCATCGACATCTATGGCGAGTCCTTCCTGATCGAACGGCCGATGCTGGCGGCGCTGCGCGCGCCCGATGCCACCGTGCTGCTGATCGACGAAATCGACCGCGCCGACCAGGAGTTCGAGGCATTCCTGCTCGAATTCCTCTCCGACTTCCAGATCTCGATCCCGGAGCGCGGCACCATCCGCGCCGCCGAGCATCCGGTCGTGGTGCTGACCTCGAACCGGACGCGAGATTTGCACGAGGCTTTGAGGCGGCGCTGCGTGTATCACTGGATCGACTATCCGAATGCCGAGCGCGAGGCACGGATCGTGATGATGCGCGCGTCAAGCGTCGCCGAGGCCACTGCCCGCGCCGTGGTCGCTGCCGTCGGCCGGCTGCGCCGCGAGCCGCTGAGCAAGGCGCCGGGCATCGCCGAAGCCGTTGACTGGGCGGAAGCCGCCACCCTGCTCAACAAGGGCGGCGCACGCTGGCCTGACGCGTTCAAGCGCTCGATCGGCGTCGCGCTGAAGGACGAGGAGGACCTGCATTTCATCTCGCCGCGGCTCGATGCGATCATCGCGGAGGCAGCCGCGTGAGCGACGATCTCAAGCTGCCGCGCGCCGCGCGGATCTTCGTCACCTTTGTCGCATTGCTGCGTGCCAACGGCTTCTCCGTCGCGCCGGAGCAGACGACGAGCTTTTTGGCGGCGATCGGGCTGCTCGGGCCCGGGAGCCTGGAGCATATCCGCCGGGCCGGGCTTGCCACGCTGGCGCCGCCGCCCGAGCGCCGCGCGACGTATGACCGGCTGTTCGACATTCATTTCCGCGGCGCCGAGGCGATCGAGCAGGCCGAGGGCGAAGATGAGGAGACCGTCCGCCTGCAGGAGGAAGGCCGTGGCGAGGACGAGCCGCCGCTCGCCGACGAAGCCAACGAATCCGGTCTCGCGGCGGCGCGGGCCGAGGCGCTGGTCGAGCGCCGCTTTG
>NZ_JACMYK010000283.1 GCF_020889785.1 Bradyrhizobium acaciae | reverse complement strand
TGCACCCGCGAGATCGGCAAGCCGAACAGCTGGCCGCCGATCACCGCGGTGACGTATTCGGCCATCGCGCCTTCACTGGTCTCGGTCTTGCTGGTCATCAATTCGTTTCCTTGCATCCGGTCATGCCGCGCGGCGCAGTTCGGCGGTCTGCTCTTTCAGCGCCGCGATCAGCCCGGGACGGTCGAACTTAGCGACATAGTCGTGGAAGCCGGCCTGCCGGCCGCGCTCGATCGCCGCCGGCGACACCATCGCCGACAGCGCGATGATCGGCAGCCCGACGAGATTGTGGTCACTCCGGATGTTCTCGGCGAACTCGAAGCCGTTCATCTCGGGCATCTCGATGTCGGTCAGCACGACGTCGAAGGCCTGCCCCGAGCGCAGCGCGGCGAGCCCTTCCTGCGCATTCGGCGCGGTCCGCACCTTGTAGCCGGCGGCCTTGAGCACCGGCGCCAGCATGTTGCGGAAGAATGGTGAGTCGTCGACCAGCAGCACCGACTGCGAACTGGCCGACGGGCGCATCTCCTTGCGCGAGAACCAGTCGGCAAACGCCATCGGCAGGAAGTGGCCGACGTCGATCACCTCGGTGGCCTGGCCCTTGATCACGGCCGAGCCGAGGATGCCGTCCTGGCTGCCCGCGACCTCGATGTTGAGCCGCTCCTCGACGATGTCGATGATCTCGTCGACCACGAGCCCCATCGAGCGGCCGTCGTCGGCGAATACCAGGATCGGCTGCGACCCTTGCGACCGCACCTCGACGCCGGCCATCTGCACCAGCGGCATCAGCTGCTCGCGGTACTGCACCATGTAGCGGCCGTTCGAGAGCTCGATCTTGTCGGTGGCGATCTCCTCCAGCCGGGTGACGAGGCCGAGCGGCACCGCCTTGGGCTGGCTCGAACCTGCGCGGAACACCAGCAGCGAGGTGAGCTGCTCGCCGCTCGCGGCATGCGCGCTCGCATTGTCGTCGGCCATGTCATGGGCCGAGGAGCCGGAGGCGCCGAGGGCTTCGCGATGCCGTTGGGGTCGATGATCATGATGACGCGCCATCACCCAGGATGGTGTTGCCGGAGAACATGTCGATGTGCCGCAGTTTCGTGGACATCGGCTTGACCACGATCTCCTCGGTGTGGAACACGCCGTCGACCACGATGCCGAAGGTCTGGCTGCCGACTTGCGTGACCACGATGAAGCCGTTCTCGGCATCGGTGGTGGTGGCGCCGTCGTCGATCTTCAAGAGCTTCTTCAGATGGATCAGCGGCAGCAGCTTGTTGCGCAGCCGCAAGACCGCGGTGTCCTTGATCCGCTCGATGCGGTGCTCGGAGTTGGCGCGGGCCCGCACCAGCTCGACGACGGACAGTTGGGGAATCGCGAAGCGGTCGCCGCCGGCTTCGACGATCAGCGCGGAGACGATCGCGAGCGTCAGCGGGATCTTGATGGTGACGGAAGCGCCCTCGCCGGCCACGCTCTTGATGTCGATGGTGCCGCCGATCTGGTCGATATTGGTGCGCACCACGTCCATGCCGACGCCGCGGCCGGATACCGAGGTCACCTGCGCTGCGGTCGAGAAGCCCGGCGCGAAGATGAACTTGTGGATCTGGGCTTCGGTCATCTTCTCGAGCTCGGCCTCGGTAACGAGACCGTTCTGGAGCGCCTTGGCCTTGATCCGCTCGGTGTTGAGCCCGCGGCCATTGTCGGCGATGCAGATGATGATGTGGCCGCCTTCGTGATAGGCGGACAAACGAATGGTGCCCTGCTCGGGCTTGCCGGCGGCGAGGCGCTCGGCGGTGGTCTCCAGCCCGTGATCGGCGGAGTTGCGCACCATGTGCGTCAACGGATCCTTGATCAGGTCGAGCACCTGGCGGTCGAGCTCGGTGTCGGCGCCGTGCATCTCCAGCTCGATCTGCTTGCCGAGTTCGCCGGAGAGGTCGCGGACGATGCGCGGCAGCTTCTGCCAGGCGTTCCCAATCGGCTGCATCCGCGTCTTCATGACGCCTTCCTGCAGCTCGGCGGTGACGTTGGAGAGCCGCTGCAGCGGCACCTTGAACTCGGTGTCCTCGTTGCGGCGGGAGATCTCCAGGAGCTGGTTGCGGGTCAGCACCAGCTCGGAGACCATGGTCATCAGGTGTTCGAGGGTGTCGACATTGACCCGGATCGACTGGTTGGCGATCTTGTCGCCTTCCTGGACGTCGGTCTCGACGGCGACCTTGCGGGCCGGCTTCTTCGCGGCTTCAACCGGCTCTGCGGCAGCGGCAACAGGCACCGCGGCCACCGGCTTCGCGGCAGGAGCCGGCGTTGGCGCGGGTGCCGTGACTTCGGTCTCGGTCTCGCGGAAGGCGCGCTCGAGCTCGTCGAGCGAGACCTCGCCCGGACGCAGCGGGCGCTCCAGCGTCTGCACCACCAGCGTGCCCTCGGCCATCGCGGCCTGCACCGACGGCGCTTCGACGACAGGCA
>NZ_JACMYK010000282.1 GCF_020889785.1 Bradyrhizobium acaciae | reverse complement strand
GGCGTTGGCGCCATCGAGCCGAGCGCGACGCGGGCGCCGACGATGCGGCCGCCGTTGAGGGGCAGATGCGCAGCGAGCGTGATCACGGCGCCGCCTTTGGGCTTGATCCGCGCGATCTTGCGGTAGCGGAAGGCCTCAGTGCTGCCGGGCTTGGCAAAGGAAATCGCGAGCACCAGCGTACCGGTCTGCCGGTCGCGCGATTGCAGGAATTCTTCGATTCCGATCTCGCGTCCGCCGAGCCCGCCCTGCACCGACACGACCGCATCGAGCGCGAGCATCGCGACGGTGAAGTCGCCATACGGCACCGGCGCAAACAGATTGCCGCCGACCGTGCCCATATTGCGCACCGCTGGTCCGCCGATCGAGCGGGCAGGTGCATGCAGGAAGCCGAGATCGCGATCGGCTAGGATGCGCGCGAAGGTGACGCCGGCGCCGAGCGTGATCCGCGAGCCTGTGGCGTCGATCCTTGTCATCGCATGATCGCTAGCGCGGACGACGGTCGAGATCGTGACGTCGCCCTCGTTCAGCGCCCGCATCACCAGCGTACCGCCGCCGAGGTAGCGGGCGCTGCGATCCGATGACAGCGCCGCCGCGGCGTCTTGGCTGCTGGTGAAGGTCTTCACCGTGACTGGCATGATGTCCTCCCGCTTACGCGGCCCCCTTCAGATGCCGGCGGATGGCGTCGAAGCCGGTCTGGTAGATGTCCTCTGAGACCATCTGCGTGATGCGATCCCTATCCTCAGTCCGCGTCGTGAAGCGCGATTCCCAGTGCCAGAAAGTGCGGTCGCCGTCGGTGACCGGCAACAGGCGGACATGCGCCACGTAGTTGAACATGGGGATCGGCGTATCGAGCAGGCAATAGCTGAAGCTCTGTTCCAGATCGGAGAGCGCCAGCAGCTGCTCGCGCAGCTCGGCGCCATCCTTGAGCTTGAAGCGCCTCACGCAGCCGATCTTGTCGGACGGCTGCGCGCGTTCGATGCCGCTGGTCGCAACCCCCGGATGCCAGCGGTCATGGCCGTTGAAATCGCGCAGCACAGCCCACACCGCATCGGTCGGTGCATCCAGGATCGTGCTTTTGACGATATGCGGCACGGTCAACGTCCAATATCTCGCTTTGGCATCGATATGGCCGCGCGTATCACCTCTCCCCAACGGGGAGAGGTCGGCGCGCAGCGCCGGGTGAGGGGGCTCAGGTCCCACGGGGGACCACAACCCCTCACCCGGATCGCATCATGCGATGCGATCCGACCTCTCCCACAGGGGGAGAGGTGGACCGTCCGCTCGGTGATATCTGACCTATGCATCCCGCTAGCCCCCGAACGCCCGCTTCAGCGCGTCGAAACCGCCTTGGAACACGCCGCCGCCGATATTGTTGACCAGCTCCGCCTCGCGCTCCGGCGCGCAGTCGAATTCGGCGGTCCATTCCAGGAACGTCTGGTCGCCATCGGTGACCGGCGTCAGCCGCAGGGTCGCGACGTAGTTCTCGACATCCATCGGTGATTCCAGGATCGAATAGGTACAAAACATGTCGTAGTCGGACAGCCCGAGCAGCTTCTCGCGGATGCGATCGCCGTTGCGCAGCCGGAAGTCCCTGACGCAGCCGATCTTGTCGGAGGGCTCGCCGCCCTCGATCCGGCTCTCGGCGATCGCCGGGTGCCAGTTCGGTAGCCCGTTGAAATCGCGGACCCGAGCCCAGACCCGGTCGTTGCGGGCATTGACGACGGTGGAGACGTAAACCCGTGCCATGGCGTGCGCTCAGTCCTTCTTGCGCGGCGTGCGCTCGGGGCGCGGCGGTTCGCCGCCCTCGGGCGCCGCCGGCTTGGCCTCGCCGCTGCCCTTGCGTGCGGAATCCTTGATGCCCTGCATGTCGCGCGCTTCGCGGATCAGGCCGGGCATCTTGGCGAGGCTGCCGCCCTCGACGCCGATGTCCGACAGGATCGAATCGATCAGCGGCGCCTGCACCCGGTAACGCAGCGCCGAGTCGATCACCTCGTCGGTGGCGCTGCGGCCCGAGCCGCCGCCATTGCCGTTGCCATTGAGCCCGTCGACCTGGAGGATGCGGATGCCCTCGATCTTCTCCATCGGCTTGACGCTCTCGCGGACGATGCCCTCGATCCGGTCGAGCAGCTTGCGGCGGAACAGCGAGTAGCGCGCCTGGTCGGTCAGCACGTTCTCGGCTTCGTTGAGCAGGCGCTGGGCCTCGGCCTCGACCGCGGCGCGGACGCGTTCGGCGTCGGCGGCGATCTTGGTCTCCTCGGCCTGCTTTTCGGCCAGCAGCACCTCGACGGTCTTGCGCCGCTTTGCGATCTCGCTTTCGCGGGCGGTAACGACGCGCTCGGCGGCTTCCGTCGCGCGAATCCGTGCGTCTTCGGCGGCAGCGCGAGCCGCTGACTCTTCCAGTGACTTCTGATGCAGCGCGATCGCCTTCTCCATCAGCGCGGTCTCCACGTCCTTCTCGCGGTTGACCTCGAGCTTGCGCAGCTCGCGTTCGCGGCCGATGCGGGCCTCGTCGAGACCGCGGTCTGACGCAATCCGGGCGCGCTCGACCTCCTCGCGCGCGGCGATCTCGGCCTCCTGCAGCGACTGATTGCGGGCGACTTCGAGCTGCTCGATCGCG
>NZ_JACMYK010000281.1 GCF_020889785.1 Bradyrhizobium acaciae | reverse complement strand
TATAGCGCGACAATCAGGATGAGAGCGGCGCGTCAATCAAGATGAGACGAGGCGGCCGAGTCAGGAGATAATTGACGCTGGCCGTCAACTTGGCAAGCGTTGATTGACGCTGCGCGACAATCAAGCGGCGCTGCCAGCGTCAATCAAAGTCTTGTCGAGTTCGTTTGGGGTAGTGTGAACAGGCGGCCGGCCTGGACCGCGCTTGCGATCGAGGGCAACTTTTCGACGGTAACTTTCGACGTTCATCTCGAGGATCGTGGCGTGGTGGACCAAACGATCGATGGCAGCCAATGTCATTGCTTGGTCCGGGAAGATACGCCCCCATTCGCCAAATGGCTGATTGGCCGTGATCAGCAGCGAGCGTCGTTCGTAGCGGGCGGCGATCAACTCGAACAACACACTGGTTTCCGCCTGATCCTTGCTCACATATGTGATGTCGTCGAGGATCAGGAGGTCATAGCGATCGAGTTTGGCGATCGCGGACTCCAGCGCCAGCTCGCGCCGCGCGACCTGCAGCCGTTGCACCAGATCAGTGGTTCGCGCGAAGAGAACGCGCCAACCGTTCTCGACGAGAGCCAGGCCGATCGCCGCGCCGAGATGGGTCTTGCCGCCGCCCGGTGGACCGAACAAGAGCAAATTGGCGCCGGCCTTCAACCAGGCGTCGCCGGCGGCGAGCGCCATCGCCTGTGCCTTTGATAGCATCGGCACGCTTTCGAAGTCGAAGGTTGCGAGCGTCTTGCTGGCGGGCAAACGCGCTTCCACCATGTGTCGCTCGATCCGACGGCGGGTGCGATCGGCGGCCTCGTGCTCGGCAAGGGCGGCGAGGAAGCGGGCGGCAGGCCACCCTTCCTTGTCCGACTGTGCGGCGAGCTTCGGCCAGATCGCCTTGACGCCCGGCAGGCGGAGCTCATTGAGAAGCAGCTCGACACGGGCAGCATCGACGGAGGTAGCGATACCGGTCATGCTGCCTCTCCCAGGTTCGAGCGGCCCGACATGACGCTGACGGAGGCGAGTTCATCGTAGACGTCGAGCGGCGCCAGCTTGACGGCGACACGCGGGATCGAGGCCGCCTCGGGCCGGAAGCGGTCGCGCAGCGCGGCAAGATCGGGTAACTGTCCGGCGTCCAGATCCATCGCGATCGCCTCGGCGAGTTCTGCTTCGCAGGCGCGCTCGTGAGCCAGCGCCAGAAGCTCGAGCGTCACCTTGCAGGCGCGCCGGTCATCACCATGCTCCCGCAAGGTCTCGAACAGACGTTTGTAAGCTGCACGCGGGAAGAGTTGGTCGCGATAAACGAGATTGAGGAGCGCCATCGGCTTGCGCCGCAGGGCATGGATGACGTGCCGGTAATCCACGACATGACCGCCCTGGCTCTCGGACACGGGCCGACCGCGCCGCAGCGTCACGACCGGCGTGACGCCAAGGAAGCATTCGAGCCGGTCGTCGAAGATGCGCACACGCAGGCGATGGCCGATCAATCTTGAAGGCACGGTGTAGAACACGCGCCGCAGGATGAAGCCGCCTGACGACGTCACCGGGATCACTTTCTCCTCGAAGTCGGTCGTGCGGCCTTTTGGCAACGGCGCCAATGCCTCCTTCTCGAGCGCGATCGGCTTGGCGAGGTTGGCGTTGCGCCGGCCGACAATCTCGTCGACAAAAGCCCGGTACGCATCGATACTGGCGAAGTCGCGCGTCCCCCGCAGCAACAGCGCATCTTCCAGTGCCCGCTTGAGATGGCCGTGCGCGCTCTCGATCGAGCCGTTCTCATGTGCGATGCCCGCATTGTTGCGCGTTGGCGCCATGCCATAGTGGCCCATCAGCCCGGCGTAGCGCTGCGTCAGATCCTCCCGTGCGTCGGCGGCCAGATTGCGGAACGCTGCCGACAGGCTGTCGCTGCGATGCTCCCGCGGCACGCCGCCAAGCGCCCACAGCGCGTTCTGCAAGCCCTCCGCCAGGGCGACGAAGCTTTCGCCGCCGAGCACGACATGGGCATGCTCGAAGCCGGAGAACGCCAACCGGAAGTGATAGAGCCGGTGATCGAGCGGCTCACCCGCGATGGTAATACCGAGCGCGCTCACGTCGGTGAAGTCGGACAGACCCAGGCGGCCGGGCTCGTGCTGCTGGCGGAAGATCACGTCCTGTTCGGGCCGTTGAGCGCCCGCCAGGCGTTGATGCGCCGCTCCAGCGTGCGGCGGATGTTCGGGTTCAGGTCATGATGCCGTCGGCGCAGCTCGTCCAGCACGCCGATCACGCGGATGCCGGGCGCAGCCTTCAGGATCGGAACGATCTCGGCCTCCCAATACTGCGCGAGCGGATCGGACCGGCGCCGGCCCCTCGGCGTCTTCTTCTGCGATGGCGGGCGACAATCGCCCTCGATCCGATACGCGCTTGCCTTCGAGAACCCCGCCTTGGCCGCGGCGGCCTCGGGGGACAGTGTCTGTCGGTAGGTCATGTACAGCCTCATCTGGTGGTCGGTGATGTGGAGGCCAGGCAAGGCATCGATTCCCTCTTGTCGAGACGAATCAACAGCTTGCACCAGCCGCACCCGGCCGCCAGACGGGTCCAAAAACGCGCGACGCCGATGGGAACGGTCCTCCGGTCGGGCTACGCCCTCCCTTCGGTCCGCCCCCATCGGCGCAGTCTCACCTTGATTGTCGCTGGAGTCTCACCCTGATCGCCGCCGCGCAATGCGGCTTATAACAAGCTCGCGCGATCCGA
>NZ_JACMYK010000280.1 GCF_020889785.1 Bradyrhizobium acaciae | reverse complement strand
CGCAGCAGCGCCACCGCCGCCGGCACGTTCCGCGGCGTGCCGGCGCCGTTGTAGAGCGCGATGGCGTATTCGACCTCGGCATCGACATTGTCGGCCAGCGAGGCGGCCTGCAGCAGCCGCGCCGCCTTTTCGAGGTCCTTCGGCACGCCGGTGCCTTCCTTGTAGAAGGTCGCCAGCGCGTATTGCGCCTCCGGGCTGCCGGCGTCCGCGGCCATGCGCAGCAGCTCGGCGGAGCGGCGGAGGTCCTGCGGCAGGGTCTGGCCGTCGAGATAGAGCAGCGCGAGATTATAGGCCGCCTTGGGCTCGCCGAGCTTGGCCGCCGATGCCAGCAGCTTGACCGCGCCATCCTTGTCCACCGCGCCGCCGCGGCCGGCGATCTTCATCATGGCGAGCGCGAACATCGCCTCGCGGTCGCCGGCGTCGGAGGCGCGCTTGTACCAGTCGTCGGCCTTGGCATAGTCGCGCTTGACGCCGAGACCGTTGGCATAGAGCTCGCCCAGCATCGTCATGGCCTTGGGATCATTGTTGTTCTGCGCGCGCACGGTCGCGAGATCGAACGCGGTCTTGTACATGCCGCGCTGATAGGCGCCGAATACGAGGTCGACGTTGGGATCGTCGACTGCCTGGGTCGGCGAAGGCGTCGGGCTGGGCGTTGCGGTGGGCTTCGGCGCGGGTTTCTTTGCGACCGGCGCGTGCACCTTCGGCTTCTCCTTCGGAGCCTCCTTCTTCGCAGGCGGCGGCGTCTGTGCCGGCGGCGTGATCGAGAGCTGCGCCATCGCGCCGCTCGCCAGCATCGTGCAGCCGAGCGCAACACCTATCGGACGCAGGCATTTCATTCCACCGTCATCCCTCGGCCTTGGCCTTGCCGAATGTGGCGGCATGCGCCTGCGCGATCGCCTCGCCGATCTCGACCACAGCCGTTTTCGCGCCGCGCGGATCGGACCAGATGAAGTCTCCGACGAGCACGAAATCCGCGCCGGCGGCCGCGAACGCCTCGGCCTCCTCGCGTGAGGTCGCAAAGCCTATGCAGGGCGGCTCGAACAATTCGTCCCACCATCCCAGCCGCTCGGCGATCGCCTCGGTCGAAGGCCGCTGTCCTTTGGCGTCGGGCTCGCCGAACAGCACATAGTCGGCACCGGCCTCGCCGGCGGCCATGGAATCGTGGCGCGTCGCGAGCCCGCCGACGCCGACGATGCGGTCGGGCTTCAGCGCGGGCGCAGCCTCTTCCATCGCGGCGACGCCGGTCAGATGCGCGCCATCGGCGCCGGCGCGGGCCACGATGTCGGGATGGCCGTCGATCAACAGCGCAGCACCTGCGTTCTGGATCGCAGGCGCCAGCGCCTTGATGGTGGAGATCATGCTGCGCGGGTCGGTTTCGCGGAGCCGCACCAGAACGGCCGCGACATCGGCCGCAGCGAGCAGCTCGGTGAGCTCGGCCGCAAGCCGTGACGGCTCGTCGACCGGCGGGGTTGCCAGATAGAGGCGCGGCGCCGGCCGCGGCGGAACGGGCTTGGTGGCCAACTATGCCGCCTGTTTTTCGAGGCCGGCTTCCCAATTGCCGGTGCTCGCCAACCCGTTCATCCGGGCGCGATGCGAGAAGGCGCGCTGGCCTGCGGGGACGTTGTCGGGCTTGCCGGACCACGCCTTCTGCGGCGCAGCCTGCAATGCACGGCCGTAGGAGAAGGTCAGCCGCCAGGGCAAATGGCCGATCTTGTTCATGGCGTCGAGATGCGCGGTCGCTTCCTCGTCGCTCTGTCCGCCGGAGAGGAACGCGATGCCGGGCACCGCGGCCGGGACGCAGCTCTTGAGCAGGCGGATGGTCTTCTCGGCGACTTCCTGCACCGACGCCTGCTTCGGGCACTTCTTGCCCGAGATCGCCATGTTCGGCTTCAGGATCATGCCTTCGAGCGCGACGCGCTGCACCCGCAATTCCTGGAAGGTGCGGTTCAGCACGCGCTGCGTCACCTCATAGCAGCGGTCGATGTCGTGATCGCCGTCCATCAGCACCTCCGGCTCGACGATCGGGACGATCTGCGCGGCCTGGCACAGCGCGGCGTAGCGCGCCAGCGCATGCGCGTTGACGCGGATAGCGGTCATGGTCGGGATGCCGCGGCTGCCGGCGCCGGAGCCGATATCGATCACCGCGCGCCATTTCGCAAAGCGCGCACCGCGCTCGTAATATTTCTTCAGCCGCTCCGCGAGCTTGTCGAGGCCGACGGTGACGAGTTCGCCGGGGCAGTTCGGCAGCGCCTGGGTGCCTTCGTCGACCTTGATGCCGGGGATCGCGCCGGCCTGCTCGATCAGCTTGACCAGCGGCGTGCCGTCCTTGGCATTCTGCCAGATCGTCTCGTCGTACAGGATGACGCCGGAGATGTACTTGCTCATCGCCTCCTGCGAGCGGAACAGCATCTCGCGATAGTCGCGGCGATTGTCTTCGGTCGAATCGACCTTGATGGCATCGAAGCGCTTCTTGATCGTGCCGGAGGATTCGTCGGCGGCGAGCAGGCCCTTGCCCGGGGTGACCATGGCAAGCGCAATTTTGTTGAGGTCAGCGAGGTTCATCGGGAACGTCCTCCAGGGCCATTGCCTTTGCAAACCAAAATAGGCGGTTCTCGGGCAAATGCCTAGAAAACGTTGGTCGCGGGCAGAATCGCGAGCGGATTTGGCTTGTTCTATTTTACCTCGCCCCGCTTGCGGGGAGAGGTCGGAACGCATCGACA
>NZ_JACMYK010000279.1 GCF_020889785.1 Bradyrhizobium acaciae | reverse complement strand
TGAGACTGTCCAACGTGCCGGCGAGGACAATTATCCGCCCTATAATATCGAACGGCTTGCGGAAGATCGGTACCAGATCGCGCTCGCGATCGCCGGCTTTGCACCTGACGAGATATCGGTGACGGCAGAGCAGAACGTTCTGACCATCGAAGGCACGAAGGTCGAAAAGGCCGAGCGTGAATATATCTATCAGGGCATCTCGACACGTCGCTTCAAACGACAATTCAGTCTGGCCGATCATGTCGAGGTCAAGAGCGCGTCGTTCGATAACGGCCTGCTCAAGATCGAGCTCGCCCGTGAAGTGCCGGAGGCCATGAAGCCGAGGCGAATTGCGATCAATGCAGTTCCAAGCAAGGCGACGCGCCAGTTGGAAGGCGTGGCAGCCTAACGATCCGCAAAGCCGCGCTCCGCAGGGGCGCGGCTCCTCATCTCCGATCTCGTCTCAAGAATGGAGGCACCCATGCGGCCGACGACCGCGCCTGTCGACAACGTCCTTGCATTTCGCCTGCCGCCAGAAGGCAGGCAATACGAACATCCGCGCGATCTGCTGCGCGACCCCGGCCTGACAAGGGCGGCAAAGAGAAGCATTCTGGCATCCTGGGCTTCGGATGCCTGTGCCGTCGCATCCAATCCCGCTCTGCGCGCGCCTCGAGAACTCAGATCGCCGGTTCCGGTCAGCGATATACTCGACGCGCTACGCGCTCTTGACGATCCGCGCGAACCGCCGGGAGGAAGGCCGGCCCGGCTGCACTCCACCGAGCGCCACGTCGCTGCCGCATAGGAGTGGCCCCATGACCGAGATCAGGCTTCCGAAACAGGTCATCGACAGGATTGAAGATCGCTGGTGGTCAAGGTTCAACAAGGATCGGCAGCGAACGTCAGAACAGATCGATGAGCGCCTCGAACGGCTGCGTGCACATCGCAACAGTGTTGGCCGATATCGGCGGCTGCTCGGCACCGAGCTTTCCGACCTCGAACGCGATTTCGTCAACCGACGTCTTTCTGAAGAGATGGCAGCGATGCAGGTGTTGACGGCCGACATGCCGCCTCTCGTCCTTGACCCACCAGCGAACGAGCAAATTGTCGGGCAGTCAGGAGGGGGCCAGCCATGACAGAGCTGCAGCGTCTGCTCATACGTGGGAGCGAGAAGGTCATCGGCCATTATCAATTCCTGCTCGACACCGCGAAATCAGAACACGAGCGGGAGCTGCTCAAGCGAAGAATCGAGAAAGAACGTCGGATGCTGAACGATCTGCTTCAAGGCTCGGATCCGTCTGCACGTGCGGCCTGACCAGCCGCGACAAACTGACGCCCCGGGTGCGATTGGCACCCGGCTTTCCTTGCGCCCTCTGCCAAGCGAGAGTGCGGAACGAAATGTAAGGCTCGGACAAAAGACGTCGCGAGAATGCGGATGCGTGCGTCGCGAGCCGCGCCATACACTCAGTGTCGTCCCGGCGAAGGCCGGGACTCATAAACCAAATGCAAATTGTTTACTTGATGCTGGAACGACGAGTCCCATCCGCAACATACGCTGCGGCGTATGGGTCCCGGCCTTCGCCGGGACGACGCGTGGAGAGAACGCGCCAGCTCTATTCCTGGCCATTCTGAACAGGCCGCAAAGGCTTCGTTCTTGTCGAGGAGCGCGGAACGCGAATGCGCGTCACTTCCCCTTCGCAGCCTTCGCCTTCAGCTTCGCCGCGCGGTAGCGCGCGGCGCCGCCTTCGCGGATCGACTGCTCGCTGCGTTCGAGCGACATCGCGTCGTCGGGCACGTCCCTAGTGATGACCGAGCCCGAACCGATATAAGCGCCCTTGCCGATCGTGACCGGCGCGACCAGCGACGAATTGGTGCCGACGAAGGCGCCCTCGCCGATCAGCGTCTTGTGCTTGAGGAACCCGTCATAGTTGCAGGTGATGGTGCCGGCGCCGAGGTTGGAATTGGCGCCGACATGGGCATCGCCGATATAGGAGAGATGGTTGACCTTGACGCCGGCCTCCAGCGTCGCGGCCTTGGTCTCGACGAAATTGCCGATCCGCGCGCCGTCGCCGAGCGAGGTGCCGGGCCGCAGCCGCGCATAGGGACCGACCGACACCTTCTTGCCGATGCTGGCCTCGACGATGTGCGAGAAGGAATGGATCACGGCGCCGTCGTCGATCGACACGCCCGGTCCGATCACCACGAACGGCTCGATCACAACGTCCTTACCGAATTTGGTGTCGGCGGCAAGATGGACGGTGTCGGGCGCGATCAGGGTGACGCCGGCATCCAGCGCCTGCTTGCGCAGCCGCGCCTGCATCACGGCCTCCGCCTCGGCGAGCTGGGCCTTGGTGTTGATGCCGCGCACTTCATCTTCGCTGGTCTCGATCACGACGGCCTCCAGTCCCATTTCCCTGACGATGGTCACGGCATCGGTCAGATAAAATTCGCCCTTGGCATTGGCATTGCCGATCTTCTCGATGATCGCGAGCGCCTTGCTGCCGTCGAAAGCCATCACGCCGGCATTGCACAGCGTGATCTTGCGCTCCTCGGCGCTGGCATCGGCATGCTCGCGGATCGCGACGAGCTTGCCGTTCTGGGTCACCAGCCGGCCGTAGCCGGTCGGGTCGGCGGCATGGAAGCCGAGCACCGCAAGCGCAGCGCCCTCACGCAGCGGCGCGCGCATGCGCGCAAAGGTCTCGGCCGAGATCAGCGGCGTGTCGCCGAACGCGACCAGCAGGTCGTCGACGCCGCGGGCGATCGC
>NZ_JACMYK010000278.1 GCF_020889785.1 Bradyrhizobium acaciae | reverse complement strand
GGCGGCGGGACAGGCCGCGCGACGGGCCCCGGCGGATGGCGGGGCGCCGGCCTCCTGGTTCCGGCCTTGAGATTGGCCTCGGCAAGCCGCGCCTCGCGGATGCGCTCCTTCGCACGTGCACCCTCGCGGTGGCGCGCCAGAACGCCCGCCACGGACGAGGCGCCCCTCGCCCACAGGCCGATGAAATGACCGGCGACGCGGCCGGTGGTGCCCCCCGCCCAGACCAGCTCGAACGGCGAAAACAACCGCCAGCGGTCGTCGCCCCACAGGATGCTGCGCGCAATCAACTGGCCCGCGAGCGCCGAGGTGTTGAGCCCCTGCCGGCCGAAGCCGCTCGCCACCCACAGGCCTCTGCGCAATTGCCCGATCTGCGGCATGCCGTGCACGGTGACGCCGACCGCGCCGCCGAACATGTCCGCGATCGGAACCTTGCCGAGTTGTGGAAACACCGTGGCGATGCGGCGCTGCACCGCCTTGCCGAGCCGCTTTGGCTGCGCGGCCCAGGTGGTTTCGGGACTGGCCCACAACAGGCGATCGCCATCGACGATGCGGAAATGGTCGATGCCGTCGCTGTCGACGACCGAGCCGGGAAAAGCGATCGCCTCCGCCAGCCGCTCCCCGAGCGGCTCGGTCAATGCCGCGTAGCGCCACACCGGCAGCAGCGTATCGGACAAGCGCTTCAGCGGCGCACCGAGATGGATATTGCCGGCGAGGACAATATGGTTGGCGCGCAGCCGCGCCGTCGGCGTCACGATGCGCTTGCGGATGCCGGAAAAATCGATGCTGACGACCGGCGTCTCCTCGAAGATCCGCCCCCCCGCCCGCACAGCCAGCGCGGCGAGCCCGTGCACATATTTGCGGCCGTCGATCTGGAATGCCTTCGGATAATAGATGCCGTGGAAATAGCGGCCGGTCCGCAGCACGCTGCGCACGCGATCGACCTGCCAGCCCTCGACCTCGGTCGCGAAATCCTCGCCAAGCGTCTGCAGGCGACTGATCAGCGCCTCGCCGACATCGACATTGGAGACCTCGAGCGCGCCGTCGCTCGCCTTGATGCCAGGGATCAAATCCTCGGTGGCGGTGGCGCGGACATAGTCGGCGCCCTCCTTCGACAGCGCCCACAATTCGCGGGCATCGTCGAGGCCGACGCGGTCGATCACATCTGCTATCGGCAGGCCGAAACCCGGCATCACGGTGCCGAGATGGTGACCGGAGGCGTTCCAGCCGACCTGGCGTCCTTCGAGCACGGCGACGCTCGCACCAAGCCGTGCCGCCTCGCGCGCCACGGTCAGGCCTGCCAGCCCGGCCCCGACCACGCAAATATCGACGTCGAGGTCGAACGCCAGACGGTCGCGGAACGCCGAGGCCTCGTCGGAGGCGTCCGCCGCACTTGTGGAAGTCTCGCTCATGGCGTTTTCTTACGAACCGCTGCGGCGCTTGTCACCTTGTCCGGGGCATCAGCCTGTAGAATTAATTCGACCAGACCGAATCGAGATGGAAGTCCATGCGCCGTTTGCTGCTGTTGCGTCACGCCAAGACCGAACACGACGCGCCCTCGGGGCACGACCAGGACCGCCGTCTCGACCAGCGCGGCCACCGCGATGCGGCGGAAATCGGCGGCTGGATCGCCCGCCACCAGCCCGTGCCCAATCTGGCATTGGTGTCGCCTGCGGTCCGCACCGTGCAGACCTGGGAGATCGTGCGCGACGAGCTGAAGGGCGCCGGACCTGCGCCGAAAGTCGAAATCGTGCCGGAACTCTACGGTGCCGATCCCGCGCAGCTCTTGACCGCGATCCGGATGGCTTCGGTCACCGATCCGAAGCGGCTGATCCTGATCGGGCATAATCCCGGGATGCATGAGCTCGCGCTGACACTGACCGGCAGCGGCGACCAAGCCGCGCAGCGCGCGCTCAGCGACAATCTGCCCACCTCGGGGCTCGCCGTCTTCGACTTCGCGATCGACGACTGGAATGACGTCTCCTTCCGGCGCGGCAAGCTCGTCCTGTTCGTCAGTCCGAAACTGTTGAAGCAGGCCTCGCGCAGCTGACACGAGCGGACATCGCCGCTCCGCCATGCTATATTGAGCTTTGCGCGACAGGGGGACCGGTTCGCGTCGACACCACGAGCTATCCAAAGAAAAAGAAGGCGCGCGTCCCGGCACAGGGACCAAACGGCTCCAGACCAATCGCGGACAGGAGGCGCAGATGTACAAGTCCATTCTCGTGCCGATCGACCTCGCCGATACCGATCTGGCGAAGCCGGCGATCGCAACCGCTGCGACATTGTCGCAAACATGGAACGGCGCGGTGCGCCTGCTCAACGTGCTGCCGATGACGCCGGTGATGCTCGCCGAGTATGTGCCGGCGGATTTCGACAGCCAGCAGCGTGAAACATCGGAAGAAGCGCTTGCGATCGTCGCGCGCGAATCCGGCATTGCGCCCGGGCGCATCTCCGGCGTGGTCCGCCAGGGCGGCATCTATCACGAGATCCTCGAAGAGGCCGCCAACATGAAGGCCGACCTGATCGTGATGACCTCGCACCGCCCGGCGATGCGCACCTACTTCCTCGGCTCGAATGCCGGACACGTGGTGCGCTACGCCAAATGCTCGGTGCTGGTGGTGCGGCACTAAAGCGGGATGAGTGATGAGGCCGTCGCAGGCGGTGCTGCCAAAATATCGAAAACAACCCCATGCAAAGGAGCCCGCTTCTGCCGACGTTCGACAAGGCGACTTGACACGTCGGGCAACTCAGGGATATTCTTCTATTATTCCGAAATCCAACATGCGTCCATTTCCCGGTCCGCGCGCCCCTGCTTCATTCATCTCCACAGGCCTGCGAGCGGCCAGTAGGTGAACATGAACAGCACGATGAGGCCGTACATGATCGCCGCGAGCGGCAAACCGAGCCGCATCTGCCGTGACACCGCCCATACCGAAGCTAGAGCGTGATGAGC
>NZ_JACMYK010000277.1 GCF_020889785.1 Bradyrhizobium acaciae | reverse complement strand
TCTCATCACGCTCTAGCGTGCCTTCACAATGCACTTTGGTGGTTATGGGTCCCTGCTTTCGCAGGGACGACAGGGCCTACGAATTCTGGCGAGTGAAAACGTCCAGCGCCGTGCGCAACTGCGCAATCCATTCGTCGCCGTCCTCGAAACCGCCGGCCGCGATCCGCTTGCAGACTTGATCGAGCTCTTCACCGCCGGCCTGATCCCCGGCCAATTGCCGCGCGATCGCGACATAGCCGTCCGTCAGAAGCACCAGGCCGGGGGCGCTCGCGTCGACATAGTTCTGGCGCGCACCACGAAAGATGTCGATCGCCTCGAGATGTCGACCTAGCGCCAGATCGAAGGCACCCACCAGCCAGGCGCTCGTTCCCAGCCGCAACGGTCCGACCCCCAGCTCCTGCACAAGGTCCAGCGAACGCTCTGCGAGGTCGCGCGCCGCCAGCAGAATATCTGGCCTGATCGGCTTGTCCGAAACGCTCCAGCCCGGCCAGCAATCGGCCGCGGCATTGAACGTCATCCGCTGAACCATCTGGAGCGCTTCGTGCGTGTCGCCATCCAGCACGCCGCGACGGCGCTCGATCTGATCGACAGCATCGCGCGCAGCCGCAAGCAGCGCCGCGTCATCGCGCCCGCCGCGCAGGTCCTTGACACGCTTTTCCAGCTGACCCGCGAGCTCGGCAAGAGTATCGGCCATGGTTCGCCCCCGAACGCGACGTGTGGTGGATTAGCCCAACGGGTCTGCGCGTCGCGCAGCCCGATCACAGGCTCAGTCCGGAACCCAACATAAGGTCGAGCGACGCTGGTTCGCCTACACTTTTTCGCGAAGAAAGACGAATTCCGTGCCTTCCGTCGTCCCGGGCAAGCGAAGCGCGACCCATAACCACCGATAGTGATGTTGATTTCAGCCGGGGCCATAGCCCAGTCGACGATCGGCCGCGGGGGTTATGGGTCCCTTCGCAGGGACGACAGATTAGATTGCGGCGGCTGATCGCAGGAACACGAATTCCGTATCGTCATACGCCCGCCGCGCGAGCTCCTCGAAGCCTTCGGGCGCCGCGAATGCAGCGGCCTTTGCCTCTTCCACCACGAGCAACGCGCCCGGCGTCAGCCAACCGCCGTCGCGCAGCGAGGCGAGTGCCCTCTCGGCAAGCCCCTTGCCATAGGGCGGATCGAGAAACACCAAAGAGAACGGCTCGACCGGATGCGCCGGTCCGAGATCGGTGGCATCGCGGCGATAGACCTTGGTGGTCCCGCCAAGGCCGAGCGATTCGACGTTGTTGCGCAGCAGCGCCCGCGCCTCGGCGCCATTGTCGACGAACAGCGTGAACCTTGCGCCGCGCGAGGCGGCCTCGATACCGAGCGCGCCGGTGCCGGCAAACAGATCGAGCACGCGGGCGTCCTCGATCGGATTGTCGTAAGCGTGGATCAGGATGTTGAACACGGACTCGCGCAGGCGGTCCGCGGTCGGACGGATCTCGCGGCCCGAGGGCGAAGCGAGATTGCGGCCCTTCAGCCTGCCCCCGACGACACGCATCGACCGTTACTCGTCCTGCGGCTTGAGATCGCGCTTGCCGTGATAGCCGCGCCTGGGGCGGCGCGGCGGGCCGTAGCCATTGGCCTCGTCCTCGTTGCGGGCGCGGGCTTCCTCGCTGCCGGTACGCTGCACCAGCACGCGGCGGCCCTTGCGATCGTTGATCACCGCCCGCTTCGCAGCCGGCTTTCTGGGCGGCGCGTCGCCGGCGTCACGCTGCTCAGGCCGTGTGAAGTCCGCGCCTGCGATCTTGGCGACCTTCTCGCCGAGCTGCTCGCGCAGCACCCGCGTCTTGACCTCCTCGACCTTGCCCTCCTCGAGCTCGCCGAGCTGGAACGGGCCGTAGGAGATCCGGATCAGCCGGTTCACCTCGAGCCCGAGATGCGCCATCACGTTGCGGACCTCGCGGTTCTTGCCCTCGCGGATCGCGAACACCACCCAGACGTTGGAGCTCTGGTCGCGCTCCAGCGTCGCCTCGATGGGCCCATATTTGACGCCGTCGACCTCGACGCCGTCCTTGAGCTGGTCGAGCTGAGCCTGCGTGACCTCGCCATGCGCGCGCACGCGGTAGCGACGCAGCCATCCGGTGTCGGGATGCTCCAGCGTCCGCGCCAGCCCGCCATCATTGGTCAGCAGCAACAGCCCTTCGGTGTTGAAATCGAGCCGGCCGATCGAGATCAGCCGCGGCAGGCCCTCCGGCAGATTGTCGAACACTGTCGGCCGCCCCTCGGGATCGGCATGCGTCGTCATCAGCCCGCGCGGCTTGTGATACATGAACAGCCGGGTCCGCTCGCGCGGCGGCAACGGCTTGCCGTCGACCGCCACGACATCATTGTCGGTGATATCGAGCGCCGGCGAGTTGATCACGCGTCCGTTGACGGTGACGCGGCCCTGCGTGACGATCTCCTCGGCATCGCGGCGCGAGGCGAGACCGGCGCGCGCCAGCACCTTGGCGATCCGCTCGCCTGACTTCTTCGGCTTCGGCTCGGGACGCTCGCGGCGATCGTCGGTGGAGCGCTCGCGATAGGCGCCGCGGCCGCCGAAGGCCGGGCGCTTCGCAAACACCTTGCTGTCGTCCTCATTGTCGCGGCGCGGCCGATCGCCGAAACGGCCCTCGCTGCGCGGATGCTCCTGCCAGTCGGTGCGGCCTTCGGGACGCTCGCGACGACGGCGCTCGCGGCCGCCATCTTCCTCATTGCGATCCCCGGAGTCGCCCTTGCGATCCCAGCGCGGCCGGCTGAACTTCGGACGATCGCCCTGCTCACGATCGTCGCGGGACCGGGAGAACCGCGGACGTTCGTCGCCGCCGCGGTCGTCGCGCGACCTGTCGTAACGCGGCTTGTCGAAATTGCGCGGACCGTCGCGGAACGGACGCGAACCGCGCTCCGGACGATCGGAGCCGCCCTCGCGCTTCTGCCACGGCTTGG
>NZ_JACMYK010000276.1 GCF_020889785.1 Bradyrhizobium acaciae | reverse complement strand
CGGCAGGCGCCGGCTTGGCCGGTGCCGGCACCAGCGGCACGTCCTCGCCGCCGAGCGAGCCGTAGACGAACGGCTCCTGGCGATTGTTGGTGGTCTTCAGCACCTCGTCGCGGACATAGCCGAAGGCGCGGCGGACATCGAGGCCGGGCGTCGGCAGAAATTTCGACAGCGCAATCGTGAACGGGCTGTTCTTGCCGTCGCCGTCAGCCGCGGTGGAGCCGGCCTTCGCCGAATAGGCGATCAGCACATTCGGATTGGTCGGCTCGACCTTGGCGAGCCCCTGCCCGATCGCCCGGGTCGCCAGCGTCCGCTTCATGGTCTTGGCAAACGGGTTGTCGCGGCAGGCGTCGAGGATCACCAGCCGCAGCTTCCGGGCCGGCTCGATCGCGACCAGGATGCGGTCGAGCGAGAACGCCTCGTCATAGACGTCGGTGTCACGCTCCAGCTTCGCATCGACCGGGATCAGGTAATTGGCGCCATCCACCTCGATGCCATGGCCGGCATAGTAGACCAGCGCGATATCGGCATCCCGGGCGAGGTCGGCGAATTCGCGCAGCGCGCGGCGGGTTTCCACCGCCGGCAGGTCCTTGCGGAAGTCGACGACGTCGAAGCCGGCGTTCTTCAGCGTCGCGGCCATCACCGAGGCGTCGTTGACCGGGTTCGTCAGCGGCGCGGTGTTCCTGTAGGCGGAATTGCCGAGCACCAGCGCGACGCGCTTCTCGGCAAAGGCCGGCTGGCAGACGATCAGAAAGGCCGCGACGGCAAGCAGCAGTCGTTTCAGTTTCAAGAGCCCAGACCCGTTCATGGCGACACTCTGGCCATTTTCTAACACGCGGGCCCGATTACCAGAAGCAAGCGCCGCGCTTCGTGAGATGGCTCACGATCCGCGCCGGCGTGGACCAGGCCATCCTGACTGTTAGTCGAGGAAACCGACCGGTGGTTCGGATTTGGCCGGGCTCGAGATTTCGTGCACGATCGGGGCAACAAGAACAGAACCACGGAGGACGTCATGCAGGGCACCAGCGCACCGGTTCCATCCGCCCGATCCGGCACGACCGGCCGCATGGCGCGAAACCTTCTCGCTCTCGCGCTGCTGGCCGGCTGCGCCGCGGGCTGCGGCCTGGTCGATGCCGTATTCGATGGTTTCAAGCACGCCAAGGCCGTGGAGAACGATCTCGTTGCGATGGTCGGGGTCAAACCGGCGGTCGCATTCAACTGGCACAATGGCCGGCTCACGTCGGTCACCGTCACCTTCCCGAGCCTGCTGCAGGACAAGCCGCTGCAGGAACTGGCCGACGCCGCGCGCGCGGCGGTCGGCAAGGAGTTCAAGCAGCGCGCCGACAACGTCGTGCTCGCCTTCTCGCTGGGACCGTCCGAGACGTCAGCGGCGCAAGCGGACGAGACTCAGGGCAAGAACCTGCCTTGAGCGGACTTATTCCCCGCTTTGCGTCACATGCTCCTGATATTGCGGCAGGTCGTCCAGTATCTCGTACCAGGGCGCCTTGGAGCCGACGAAGATATGCGCGGTCGGCCGGATCGTCGGCGCATCGCGCAGCGTGCCCATCGTGACATGGACATAGGCGCCGTTACGGACGCGCGAATAGAGCAGCGACCCGCAGCGGCCGCAATGCGCGTCGTGGGTCGTGTCATCGCCGTAGATCAAAAGACCTTCGGCACCACTGGTGACCGAAAATTCTTCGCGCACGATTCCCGCAAACGGCTTGAACGCCGATCCCGTGGTGCGCCGGCAGTTCGAGCAGTGACAATTCAGCGCATAGCCAAACGCGTCGGCCACTTCGTAGCGCACATCGCGGCAGAAGCATTCACCGGTCAGGATACGATGCTTCGAATTTGCGTTGGAATTTTCGGATGCGGTCACAACTTGCTCCTCACGCGGAATTTTATCGCCGGCCATGGCGCAATCCGGCGGATCATGCCTAAATCCTAGCAGTCAAATCCTGCCGGGAGGACTAACCAATGAGCCAAGATCGATCCACCGTCGAAAACGTCGTGCAAACCTATTTCGACGGTCTTTATGAGAGCAACGCCGACAAGCTCGCCGAAGCCTTTCATCCGAGCGCCGACCTGCGCTGGGTGGAGAAGGGCGAGCTGAAGGTCCTCACCGTTCCTGATTGGCTCGCTTTGGTGCGCAAGCGCACGTCGGCGAAGGCCGAAGGCAAGCCGCGCGAGGACTTCATCGTCACCATCGACCGCTCCGACGACAACACCGCCTTCATCAAGGTGCGCTGCCAGCTGCCGCCGCGCTACTTCACCGACTATCTGGTGGCGATGAAGCTCGCCGACGGCTGGCAGATCGTCTCGAAATCCTACCGTTACGACCTCAAGGACTGACCAGCGGCCCGCCGCCAGCCTACCAACCTAAAGCGGGATGAGTTCCGATCAAACCGGCCATGGACACGATTCACCTCTCCCTTGGGAGAGGTCGATTTGCGTAGCAAATCGGGTGAGGGGTTATAGCCTATCGAGAGAGCAAGAGCCCTCACCCGGATTGCTTCGCAATCCGACCTCTCCCCGGCGGGGAGAGGTGAACCGAGGCCGCGCCAAGCCGCCGAACCGATTCGACCTAACTTCATCCCGATCTAGTGGTCCGGCTCCGGCCGGACCGCATTGACTGGCGCTGGTTTCCGGGCGAATTGAGCCCATTATGGAAGCCAAATTTCAGATCTTTCTCACTTTGCTCGGCGTGCTGGCGGGAACCGCCCTGGTTGCACGGCGGACCGATATCGCGCCGGCGATCCTGCTGCTGCTGGTCGGCGTCGTACTCGCCTTCGTGCCGGGCATGCCGTCGCTGGAACTGCCGCCCGAGCTCGTGCTCCTGGTGGTGCTGCCGCCGCTCATCTATTCGGCGAGCGTCGCGATGAGCTGGCGCGAGTTCAAGGCCAATCTGCGGCCGATCATCCTGCTCTCGGTCGGCTGCGTGATCTTCACCGCCTTCATGGTC
>NZ_JACMYK010000275.1 GCF_020889785.1 Bradyrhizobium acaciae | reverse complement strand
TTTTGAGCCACTGAATCGCAGCAACGTCTATGCATACAGCTTCTACCCTCCCTGGTGGTTCCTCTCGTCACTCTCTTGGTGAGCCCGGCTGGGTTGCAAGCTGGCTCGAACTCGCCAATCGACTAATGACCGTGGTTCGAAGCGGCAAAATGGCCGCGCCAGGTTCGCGAGTCCTTCGATCTCCTAACAAATCGATCAGTCCTTCGACACCTACCTGATAGGATAGTACGCATGCCAGTTGCTTCTGGTAAAGATTGCTCCGCTTCGCCTCTGTATCTGGATTCGGCGAGCCTCAAAGCTTGCCTGAGCGATGAGGAAATCTACGAAATCGTGAGCCAAACGCTGCGTGAGATGAACAGCACTAACGTGGTCAAGGGACCAAAGGCTGGGTTCGGTTTCGATATCAACGGAGATCACCTGCACATGGGCAGCGTTTGCGGCGCCGTGCTCTCAAGTTCTGCAGCCGGCATAAAGTGGTTCACTGTTGCAGACAGAAATCTTTCGCGCAGCTTGCCGCGCGTCCCCGCGACGGTCTTGGTGTGTGATGCAGAAACGGGGATGCTCCAGGGCGTCTTGAATGGCACACAACTGACGTCGGAAAGAACGGCCGCAATGGCTGTTGCGGCCGCGTCGGCATGCTGCAGGCGCTCCATGAAAAAGGCGGCGGTCGTCGGCGCGGGGGCCATCGGTAGCGCATTGGTGAAGTTCTTGGCCTTGACGCAACCGGTCGATCATATCGCTGTCGCGTCACTCCGAGAATCGAGCGCACGGCAGGCTTGCGATGCCGTTGGGCTAGCACTTCGGCTGGGCCTCACGCTCACCCCTACGGCAGACGTGAGCCGCGCCGTGCGTGACGCCGATGTTGTTTTCACCTCTACCGGTGTTTCCAAAGATACCGATGTGGTTAGTTCAGAGTGGCTCAAGAAAGGAGCCGTTGTTTGCACGCTGGGGACGCGGCGAGAGGTCGATACGAAACTTCTCTCTGACGCCTGGATCGTTGTCGACGATGCAGACGGCATCAGGCTACGGCGCGGCGATTTCCGCGAGGGCGGGGTAGGCTGGAATCGGATCGTTGGAGATATCGGAAGCGTAATGTCGGGCCAGCTTCCGCTTCCCCCGGATGACAAGAAGATCAATGTCGTTCTGATCGGAACGGGAATGCTTGACGTTGCGTTAGGGGCTCGCGCCATCGTTAACGCAAGACGTAAAGGCTTGGGCATTCAGCTCGAGAGGCAATGATGGCGGGCGGCATCGACGCCCTGGTCGTGGGCGCCGGCGTCGTCGGTGTGACGGCAGCCTTGGCGCTCCAAGAGCGGGGGCTGCAGGTCATGCTGCTGGAGCAGAATTCCGTCGCAGAGGGGTGTAGTTTTGGCAATGCAGGGCTGATCGCTCCAGGCGCATTTCCTCTCAGCGCCCAGTATCGGCTAACGGACCTCCCGGCGGCCTTTCTGAAATCCAATTCGCCTGCTGCTCTCGACTGGATTTCAACCCTGCGGCTTTTGCCGTGGGGTTTTTTGTATGCAAAGGCAACGCGATGGGACAAGGTCCGCCGTGACACTGACTTGCTCCACGATCTGTGTCGGGACGCGCTGCGTTCATACGAGGTGCTACTCGGCTCGGACCTGCCGCAGATCTCTAGACGTGGCTATCTGACCATTCACCTTTCGTCTGCAGAACTCGAAAAAGCAATCCACGTCAATTCGATTCGTACATCGATGGGCTTGACTGTCCGGATGCTGGTCGGCTCAGAAATCGCCGAGTTCGAGCCTGCGTTGAAGGGTGTCGCTGCCGCAGGTGCTACGCTAGTCGATGGCGCGGCGCATATCATAGATCCTGCGGCATTTGTGAAGTGTCTCGCCAACGTCTTCGTACGACGTGGTGGTAGCGTATCCCGCGATCGGGTTCAGGCGTTGCGGAGCAAAAAGTCGGGAGAGGTTACCGTTTACGGTGATCTTGAAACTTACTCGCCTCGGACAGCGGTTCTGACAACAGGAGCACATGCGAACCAGCTTCTGGCTGATTGCGATCACCGTATTCCGCTTGTGGCCGAGCGAGGGTACCACCTTGAGCTAGACGTCGAGCCTGGATTCATAGGTGGTCCACTTGCAATACCTGGTTTGGGTGTGGTTCTTGCCCCCAGTGCGCGCGGAGCCCGAATTACTGGAATCAGTCACTTTGGATCGCCCGGGCTACGAGCACGTCCGGAGCTACTCTTGTCAGCGTTGAAGCGTGCGCGCAAAGTACTACCAAGTCTCAGAGTCCGACCCGGCTTTGAGGTATGGAGCGGAGAGCGCCCGGCGACGCCGGATTCCTTGCCTATCATCGAGCAAATCCCGGGATACCGTTCTATGTTCGTCTCCTGCGGGCACGGGCATCTTGGAGTTACGTTGGCTGCTATCTCGGCACGAATTCTTGCCAACCTCGTTAGAGGCAACTCGTCGAATTATGCGGCCCAGCTCAGCTCCCAGCGATTTGCATCGAATTAGCAAGCGAAAGCGTTTGCGGATCACGCAGCGGCCACAGAAAGGTCGATGTCAATAATTGCAAAGTTGACCACAGAAGAAGACCACAGGCGCCTGACACCACTCTCGTGGAAATTCCAAAGGACATTGCTGTTCTTCTGGAGCTTTGTACGCCGTCCGCTGGCGGCCGCCTTGCCAGACGGAGGCGAGCGCTGCAGGTCCTAGGGGGCATCCTAGCAGAAGCGCTATGACGATATCGTGGACAGAGGTGATCGCATCGGTCGAGCGGCGGCTGGTGGTCGCGAGATGAGAAGGAACGGCTAGTTGCGGCATCGCTCGAGCGCGGAGCCAGTGTTTCCGAGGTGGCTCGCATGGCTGGCCTACATGTGAGCTAGCTCTTCAGGTGGCGCAAAGGGCTTTGCAAGTACGGTGAGATCAAATGCGAGGTGCGCCGCCGCTCGGCCATCGAGCCAGTCATCGGCCATCTCAAATCCGAACAT
>NZ_JACMYK010000274.1 GCF_020889785.1 Bradyrhizobium acaciae | reverse complement strand
GGTGCGGGCTGAGACCGGGTCGCGGGCAAGGGCTGCGCGGCAGGCGCCGTTTGCTGCTGCGCCGAAGACGGCGCGGCGAGCATCAGCATCGCCAGCGAGGCGATCATGGCGGATGCAGCGGGGAACTTGAATGTCATCATCAGTTACACTTCAGCCCAGTGACGGATCAGGTTGTGATAAATCCCGGTCAATTTGACCGTTTCAGGGTCATCGCGCCCCAGCCGCTCCACCAGAGCCTGGATCGCTGTATCGAGATCAAAGATCAGGCTGCGCGCGTGAGCATCCCGTACCATGCTCTGCAGCCAGAAAAAAGACGCTACCCGCGCTCCCCGCGTAACCGGCGTCACCAGATGCAGACTGGACGCAGGATAAAGCACGAGATCGCCGGCCGGCAGCTTGATTTCATGCGATCCGTAGAGGTCCTCTATGACGAGCTCGCCGCCATCGTACTCTTCCGGCTCCGATAAAAATAGCGTGACCGACAGGTCGGTGCGGATCCGCAGGCCCGTCAGTCTGTCCCCGCGCACCGCATTGTCGACATGCAGACCGAAACGGTGCCCGTCGCTTGCGGCGTAGCGGTTGAACAGGGGTGGAAAGATTTGAAGCGGGATCGCCGCCGAGATGAACTGCGGGCTTGCCGACAGCGCCGTCAGGATACGATTGCCGAGCAGCCTGGCGACCTCGCTGTCGGGCGGCAGCTGCTCGTTTCGCTTGACCATTGCCGACGCGGCACCCGCGGTGGAACGGCCGTCCTCCCATTCGGCCTGCTCCATGATGCGGCGGAAGTCCGCCACATCGGCCTTGCTCAATACGTTGGGAACACAGATCAGCATCTCGTGCCGCGAAGCCTCCGTCAGTAACGCGCAGACACAACCAGATACGCCGCGCGTCCCGGCGCTTCGAGCACGAACGGCGCCGCGCTCTGGTAGAGCGCGTCGTAGTAGCGCTTGTCGAAGATGTTGTTGACGAACAGTTTCATGGTCCAGTTCTTGTCGATCTTTGCCTCAGCGAACGCGTCGAAGCGCCAGTAGCTCGGGATCGAGGTGCCCTGGTTCGCCGCGAGCAGCGTGCCGCCGTAGACCTTCGAGCGATAGACCGCCTGCCCGCCCAGCTCCCACATGTCGGTGAGCTGATACTTCGTCAGCATGCTGAACGACTGGTGCGCGACGTTGGCGAGCGGAAGTCCCACGTTGCTGGAGTACAGGATCGTGTTGGCCGGCGGCGCCATCGACTTCGTTACTTCCGACTGCATCAGCACGAGACCGCCGAACACGCTCCATTTGTCGGTGATCTTGCCGCCGACGCCGAGATCGATACCGCGGATGCGGTAAGCAGCGCCTGCCGTGATGCAGGATACGTTGCCCGTCGTTCCGGCCGGATAGACGCATCCCGGGACCGCCGCAGCTGCGGTGGTGCTGTTGACGTTCTGCGCTTCGCGCGCGTTTTCCTTCTCGGTCTGGAACAGCGCCGCCGTCACCAGCAAATGACGGTCGAACAGCTCCCATTTGGTGCCGACTTCGATCGCCTTGTTCTTCTCCGGCCCGAAGATCTGGTTATTGCCGCCGTTGAGAACCGGATTGATACCGCCATAGGCCGTGCTGGTGCCGTCGAACTCGGCGCCAACGGGATTGGACGAGGTCGCGTAGGCCGCATAGACGCTGCCGTTCGGCAGCGGCTTCAAGGTGAGACCAACGTTGAAGTTCGGCATTCCGAACTCGGCCGACTGCTGCCCGAAGGTGCCATTCGATGCAAATGCGGACGTGTTGATCTTGTAGTCGTCGTAGCGCACGCCGCCATTGAGGATGACGAAGTCGTTGTAGTTGGCGGAATCCATGACGTATCCGCTCACGGTGTCGACGCTGATCCTGGTCGGTCTTCCCATCAGCGATGGAATTCCGAACGGCTGATTTGTGTATTGCGGGTTGAAGACGCTGACGCCGGAGAGCGAGCCGCCGCCAGTGAAAGCCGATGTGCCGGTCGTAATTTCGGAGGCCAGGCCGGTGTAGCTGTCGATCGAAGACCGCTCGTTGTCGTATTCGACGCCGGCAGTGGTCGTGTGCTTGAAGCCAAGGCCGTCGACCGACTTGTAGGTCGCCTCCGTCTGGTTCGCGAACACGTCGGTGACCTGATAGCGGCTCTGCGGGTTGGCATTGAGGGTCGAGGCCGAGAGCGGATTGGTCAGCGTCGGTTGTTCCGGCAGCGTGCCGATGTAGTTCTGGGTCGAGCGTGATTCCCGGATCTTGTTGCTGATCGTGAGGTCCGGCGTGATCCGCACCTCGGCATTGATCGTTCCGATGTCCTGCCCGGTCCTGAAGAAGTCACGATTGACGAAGCCATAGAAATTGTTGCGGTTCACACCGAAATCCGGGAACGGGCCACCGGCGGTGCTCGCCGTGCTCGGCCGGTAATAAGGCACGCCGAAATCCGGGATACCGGTGAGTTCGGTGTGAATGTAGTTGCCGCTGATCGTCACCGCGTCGACCGGCTTCCAGGTGCCGGCGACGAACGCACCATCGCGGTTGTCGGTGACATAGCTGCGGCCGGCGACGCCGGCATCCTGGAACAGGCCGCCGGCACGGATCGCCAGCGTCGGGCTGATCACCTGGTTGACGTCGAGCGTCACCCGCTTGGTGCGATCGGTGCCGAACGTGGTGTCCATGTTGTAGAAGCTCTTGTCCATCGTCGCCTGCTTGGTGACGATGTTGATCGCACCACCGGTGGTGCCGCGACCTGCAAAGGACGAGCCCGGGCCGCGCAGGATCTCGACCTGCTCGGTGAAGAAGTTCTCGCGGACGCTGACGCCGGCGTCGCGCACGCCGTCGATGAAGATATCGTTGCGCGCATCGAAGCCGCGGATGAAGAAGCGGTCGCCGAACGCATTGCCGCCCTCGCCCGTGCCGAGCGTGACGCCGGCGGTCGAGAGGATCGCCGACTTCAGCGAGGTGGCGTTCTTGTCCTCGAGCACGTCCTTGGTCAGCACCGTGACCGACTTCGGCGTGTTCAGGATCGGCTCGGGATATTTCCCGGATGCCTGCAAACGATCGCCCTTGTAGGGTGCGGCCGGATCCGCGTAGCGATCGCGGTCGGCGGGAAGGCCGCCGGCGTTGGGGAACGGCACCGGCGCCTGCGCTGCCTGCTGGTTGGCGCGCCGCGCGG
>NZ_JACMYK010000273.1 GCF_020889785.1 Bradyrhizobium acaciae | reverse complement strand
CCTGGCGCTTGGCGGCGGCATCGATGCGGGCCTGTTCCAGCTCATGCTCGATATCGACCAGGCGGGCACGCTCGGCGAGGCGGCGCGCGGCACCGGTCGGGGCATGGGCGTCGGCGACAAAGCCGTCCCAGCGCCAGACGTCGCCTTCGAGCGACACCAGCCGCTGGCCGGTCTTCAGCTGCGACACCAGCGCGGCGCCGCGTTCCTTGGCCACCACGCCGATCTGGGCCAGACGGCGTGCCAGTTCCGGCGGTGCCTGAACGTGATCGGCCAGTCGCTCGACGCCATCCGGCAGCGCGGGGTCGCCTGCGGCTTCACCGACATTGGTCCAGCGCATCGGCGCGGACGAGTCCACCGGGGCATCGAGGTCGTCGCCGAGCACGGCGCCGATCGCCTTTTCATAGCCCTTGGCGACGGTGATGCCGTCGATGATCGGCGGCCACAGATTCTTGGTCTCGCTGGTGACGAGCTTGGAGATGGTGCGGGCTTCGGTCTCGAGCCGCTGTACGCGTTTCTCGGCTTCGGCGAGCGGATTGCGGGAGGCTTCCAGCGTCTGCCGCGCAGCGGCGTGATGGGCCTCGTTCTCCTGCACCGCGGCCTCGGATTCGGCGAGCGTCTGCTGCGCCATCTCCATGGCGGCGGCGAGCGCGTCGATGTCGCCGAGACTGCCGGTCTCCTGCGCGAGCTTGGTTTCCTCGGCCTGGACGTTGGCGATCTCCTGATCGAGCCGCGCCAGCCGGTCGCGATGCGTGCGCACGCCGGCTTCGAGCTGGTTGCGCTTGGCGGTGAGGTCGGCGAGCTGCGTGGTCAACTCGGAGAACTGGCGCTCGGTGGCGGCCAGGATCTCTTCGGCCTCGGAAACGCGCTCGTCGACGCCGGAGCGCTTCTCGACGCGCGACTTGATCTCTTCCTTGAGCTCGGCGTCTTCGGTGTCGAGCCGCTGCAACGCGACGTCGGCGTCCGACGTCTGCTGCTGCTCGCGCGCGATGTCCTGGGCGAACTGGGTGAGGCGGCGGTCGAGCTCGCCGACGCGTTCCTTGGCGCGCTGCTCTTCGCGGTCGAGCATCTCGCGCGCGTTGGTCAGGCGCTGCAGGCCGGCGGCGGCGCGCGCTTCGGCGTCGCGCAGCGCCGGCAGTTCGGTGGCGCGGATCGCCTGGATGCGTGCGGCTTCCGCCTGATGCTGGGTGCGCTCCGCCATCTCGCGTACGGCGAGATCGTGTGTGCGCCCGGCGTCATTGACGTCGGCATTGGCCTCGATCCAGCGCAGATGGAATAGCATCGCCTCGGACTTGCGCACCTTGGCCGCGACCTCGCGATAGCGAATCGCCTGGCGGGCCTGCTTCTTCAGGCCTTCCATCTGGCCGGTGAGCTGGCCGATCACGTCCTCGACGCGGGTGAGGTTGGTTTCGGCCGCCTTGAGCCGCAGTTCCGCCTCATGGCGGCGGGCATGCAGGCCGGCGACGCCGGCGGCGTCTTCCAGCACGCGGCGGCGCTGCTCCGGCTTGGCCTGGATGATCTCGCCGATCTTGCCCTGGTGGACCAGCGCCGGCGAGCGCGCGCCGGTGGCGGCGTCGGCGAACAGGATCTGCACGTCGCGGGCACGCACGTCGCGGCCGTTGATGCGGTAGACCGAGCCGGCCTCGCGCTCGATGCGGCGGGAGATTTCGAGCAGCTGGCTGTCGTTCATCGCCGCCGGCGCCGAGCGATCGGAATTGTCGATCGTCATCACGACTTCGGCGTGGTTGCGCGCCGGACGGTTGCCGGAACCGGCGAAGATCACCGCATCCATGTCGGCGGCGCGCAGCGACTTGTGCGAGGTCTCGCCCATCGCCCAACGCAGCGCTTCGACGAGGTTGGATTTGCCGCAGCCGTTCGGTCCGACGACGCCGGTCAGGCCCGGCTCGATCATGAAATCGGTGGGTTCAACGAACGACTTGAAACCGTGCAGGCGGAGGCGCGTGAGCTTCATGTACACAAATCTCGTTTGGCCGGGCGCGAATCTCCCTGCCGTGACAATACCATGGATGGCAATGTCGGTGTCTGGGTGAATAGCTGCGTGCAGCTCTCATGAGCGGCGACAATGGCGATGCGAGCGCGTCAGGGCAACCGCTTGAGCAAGCTTTTCCCAAGGGATTTACAAGGGATTTGCAGGGGTTTTGTGGCCTCTGCATGTCCTCGGAGATTCGCATCGCACGAATCAAGTTTTCAACAACCAAATAATGCGACGGCCGCACACCGTGATCGCAAATCATCCACAATTATCGTGCCTCGACTCAAAACGAGGCACGACGACGTCAGATCTACAGGCGTGCGATCAGCTCTTCAGCAGGGGATCGATGCGCTTGCTGAACTCCTCGAACGAGGTCTCGCCCTTCAGCATCTCGCCATTGACGAAGAAGGTCGGCGTCGAGTTCACCTTCAGCACCTCGTTGGCGTATTTCTGGTCGGCGGCGATCTTGTCGAGCAGCTTCTGATCCTTCAGGCAGTCCTCGACCTGCTGCTGGCTGAGGCCGGCCTGCTTGCCGATCCGGGTCAGCGTCTCGGTGGTGTTCTTGACCACCCAGTCGTTCTGCTGCCGGAACAGCAGGTCGATCACGGCGAAGAACTTCGGCGCGTCGTCCTTGGCGATGCAGCGCGCCAGCATCGAGCCGGCGGCAGCCTTGATGTCGAGGGGGAATTCGCGGAACACGTAACGGACCTTGCCGCCGTCGACGTAGGTCGACTTGATCTTCGGGAACACGGTCTCGTTGAAATTGGCACAGTGCGGGCAGGTCATCGAGGCGTATTCGATGATCGTCACCTTGGCGTCCTGCGGGCCGAGCCCCATGTCGGGCAGCGACTGCGGCTTGGCGACCTCGGCGGCGGTCTGCGCGAACGCATCCGTGATCAGGCGCAGCGGCGACAGCCCGGCGAGGGCAGCGAGCCCGGTCAGCGAGAGAGCGGTGGTGAAAGCGCGGCGCGTGATGATCAAGGTCAGCTCCCGGATTGGCGCATTCACGCCAGAATGAAGGGGGTCCCGAAAAAGAAGCCTTCGCTAGCTTGAAACGACCATTGTGGCAATGCCGGGGTCTCGCGGCCGAGCCTGCGAAAAACGTCAATTTCGCTTGATCGAGGCACCCAGCCGGGCCAGCGCCGCGCGCAGATCGTCGTCCTCGACGGCGCCGAGGTTTGCCGCCTCGCGGGCCACGGTTTTGG
>NZ_JACMYK010000272.1 GCF_020889785.1 Bradyrhizobium acaciae | reverse complement strand
GGTGATGGGATCGTGCGCGCAGATTCCATTCACTTCATTGCAGCACTGACCAAGCGGGCGCCTCACCCCAGCCGCTGATCCCTGGCGTTCTGGGTGTCTTCGGTCGCGGCCTTGACGGCGTCGGCGGCGGCGCGTTTCTCGGCGCCCTTGCGGCTGGAGATGTCGATCGCCTTGCGGCCGGCGATTTCGTTGCCGGCGTCGGCCGGCATCTGCCAGAAGAACCAGGCCGAGGCCGCCGAGATCAGTGAGACCACAATGAAGGCCGGTCCGAACACATCGGCGGAGAGTTCGGTCTGGTGATGCAGCGCCAGCGTGGTTTCGACGGAGAAGGCACCGACCGCGACGCCCGCCGACACCGCGAGCTGCTGGTTGACGCTGACGAGGGTGGTGGCGCGGCTCATCTGCGGAGCCTCGACTTCCGCATAAGCGACGGTGTTGATCGCGGTGAATTGCAGCGAGCGGAAGAAACCGCCGACCACCAGGATGGTGAAGATCAGCATCAGCGGCGTCGAGATCGTGAACAGCGCGCAGGCGGCGAGGAAGGCCGAGCTGACGACCGCATTCACCGTCATCATGTTGCGGAAGCCGAAGGCCTTGATGATGCGCGCCGCCAGCGTCTTCATGCCCATGGCGCCGACCGCCGACGCAAACGTCACGAGGCCGGACTGGAATGGCGACAGGCCGAAGCCGACCTGCATCAGCAGCGGCAGCAGGAACGGCAGCGCGCCGATACCGAGCCGGAACATGAAGCCGCCGACGATCGACGCCCGCATGGTCGGCAGCCGCAGCAGGCCGAAATCGAGGACCGGCGAACCGGTGCGCCGCGCGTGGATGACGTAGAGCGTCATCGACACCGTGCCGACCCCGACCAGTCCGGCAACGATCGGCCACGGCAGCAGGTTGAGGCCAGCGACCGATAGCCCGAATGCGATGCCGGCAAGCCCGATGCCGGCCAGCACCAACCCCAGCAGATCGAAACGCTCGGGGGCCTCGCTCTTGATCGGGTCGATGTATTTCAGCGCCAGGAAGATGCCGAGCAACCCGATCGGAATGTTGATCAGGAAGATCCAGTGCCAGGAGAAATAGGTGGTGATGAAGCCGCCGAGCGGCGGCCCGATCACCGGACCTATCAGTGCCGGGACCGTCACCCAGGCCATCGCGTTGACCAGCGCGCTCTTGTCGACCGAGCGCAACAGCACCAGCCGCCCGACGGGGGTCATCATCGCCCCGCCGAAGCCCTGCAGGATGCGGGCGAACACGAAATCGGTCACCGATCCCGACAGCGCGCAGCCGATCGAGCCCAGCATGAACACGGCAACCGCGCCGGCAAACACAATGCGGGCGCCGAAGCGGTCTGCGGTCCAGCCGCTCGCCGGGATGAACACCGCGAGCGACAGCAGATAGGAGGTGATCGCAAGCTTGAGCGTCAGAGGGCTGGTGCCGATATCGGCGGCGATCGCCGGCAGCGAGGTCGCAATCACCGTCGAGTCCATGTTTTCCATGAAAAGGGCGGTGGCCACGATGAGCGGGATCAGGCGTTGTTTGTTCATCAAAATGAGACGGCCGTGCTGAAAAAGGCGGGCGAGGGGGCCATATCATCCTGCCTCCGGCCACGCTATTGCGGAACCGGCCAAACGCCCTAAATCCTGCGTGACGCTGGTATGCATCCGACTGCGTTAGAGGTGTCTGCCGTGATCTATGTCCTCGCCGCTCTCTTGCCGCCGATCGGGCTGCTCCTGAACGGACAGCCGTTTTCGGCCATCTTCAACCTGGTCCTGATCGTGTTTTGCGCGATTTTCGGGCTGTTTTTCCACGTATTGCTGCTGGTGCCGTCGGCCCATGCGGTGATTGCGGTCCACATGAAGCGGGAAGACCGGCGCCACCGCGAGATGGTCGAGGCGATCCGCCGCCACGGGCCGCCGCCCGGTTACAGGGTCCCCTAAACAGGCCCCTAAAAAGCCTGTGCATGGCTGGCAAACACTTTGATTCGTCATGCCGCCATGCTATCGACCAGCGTCAACCCCACCGATGGGCGCCGATTCGACGGTGACGCAGCAAGCGTCGCCGCAGGCGACGTTCATCCGTAAGACCATCGCGGCTGGACCGCAGATAAGGAGTTGGCAATGGCCACGGGATTTCCGGCTATCCGCGAAGCCTTCACGTTCGACGATGTGCTTCTGAAGCCCGGTTTGTCCGACGTCCTTCCTTCGGAAGTCGATATTCGCTCGCGCGTCACCCGCGCAATCTCGCTCAACATCCCGATCATGGCGTCCGCGATGGACACCGTCACCGAGGCGCGCATGGCGATCGCGATGGCGCAGGCCGGCGGCCTCGGCGTCATCCATCGCAACTTCGATCCGGACGGCCAGGCCGCGCAGGTGCGCCAGGTGAAGAAGTTCGAGTCCGGCATGGTGGTCAATCCGCTGACCATCGGCCCCGACGCCACGCTGGCCGATGCGCTGACCCTGATGAAGGAAAACGGCATCTCCGGCATTCCGGTCGTCACAGGTAGCGCCAAGAACGTGCCGGGCAAGCTGGTCGGCATCCTGACCAACCGCGACGTGCGCTTTGCCAGCGATCCCAGGCAGAAGGTCTCGGAGCTGATGACGCACGAGAACCTCGTCACGGTGCGCGAGGGCGTCGGCCAGGACGAAGCGAAGCGGATGCTGCATCAGCATCGCATCGAGAAGCTCTTGGTCGTCGACGACCAGTATCGCTGCGTCGGCCTGATCACCGTGAAGGACATCGAAAAGGCGGTTGCCCATCCGCTCGCCTGCAAGGACGCGCAGGGCCGGCTTCGCGTCGCTGCCGCCACCACGGTCGGCGAGACCGGCTATGAGCGCACCGAGCGGCTGATCGATGCCGGCGTCGACGTCGTCGTGGTCGACACCGCGCATGGTCACTCGCGGCATGTGCTCAATGCCGTCAACCGGATCAAGCGGCTCTCCAACGCGGTGCAGGTCGTGGCCGGCAATGTCGCGACCGAGGGCGGCGCGCAGGCGCTGATCGATGCCGGCGCCGACTGCATCAAGGTCGGCATCGGCCCGGGCTCGATCTGCACCACGCGCATCGTCGCCGGCGTCGGCGTGCCGCAGCTCACCGCGATCATGGATGCGGTCGCGGCGGCGAAGAAGGCCGACGTGCCCGTGATCGCCGACGGCGGCATCAAATATTCCGGCGACCTCGCCAAGGCGCTCGCCGCC
>NZ_JACMYK010000271.1 GCF_020889785.1 Bradyrhizobium acaciae | reverse complement strand
CCAATCCCGCCGCCACCGCCACCACCCGAATTACCGCCATTTCCGCCGTTGCCGCCGAGTCCGCCGCCGCCCCCGCCGCCGCTGAGAGGTCCGTAATTGCCGCCGCTACCGCCGCTGGCCTGGTTGCCGGCCAGCGACACATTGCTCACCGTGACGTTGGCGCCGCTGGCGACGAACAGCGCGCCGCCGGCGCCCATCCCGCCGCCGCCGCCTCCGTCATTCCCGTTTCCACCATTGCCGCCCTTGGCGACGGCGTTCTGGATCGTCAGGTTGTTGACCGCGACGGTGCCCGAATAGACGAAGAACCCGCGCTGCACGCCGCCGCCGTCGAGCGTGAAGTTGCCGCCGTTGATCGTGACATTGCTGCTTGAATTGATAACCGGCAGCGTGGTCGTGCCGGTCAGCGTGATGTTGTTCGTGATGTTGAGCGTGTAGCTGGTGCCCGGATTGTTATCGATCGTCGTCAGCGCGGTGACGAGGCTCGCTCCATCGCCGACATTCAGCACCGTCTGGGCGTGTGCGCCGGTCCCGGACGCGATGAGCAGGGCAAGCGTTACGGCAACACGCCTCAAGCGGGGCGATCGAAAGCGTTCCACCACGTGCACGCGCATGGCATTCCAACTCGGGCACGCACTGCGCGGCCACTGAAAGTCTCAGCGTGAGGTTGTATCGGCTGAAACCTCCTGCCGCATGACCAAAAGCCGAATTGGAACCGAAAGTGCGGCGATGTGCCTTCTTTGCCACAAAGCGTGTGCTGCTCGCGATCTGCGCGCCCGCTACGTCAGCTTGCCGGTATATTTCTCCAGCGCCGCCCAGGCGTCCGCGCCATAGGTCTTCTGCCACTGCGTGTAGAAGCCGGCTTTCACTAACGCTGCCCTGAACTGCACAGGATCAGGCTTGTTGAAGATCATGCCCTTCCCGGTCAGCTCGGTCTGCAACGAGCGATCCATCTCGACCAGATCGGCGCGCTCCTTTATTGCGGCCGCGTCGAACGCCGCATTGATGATCTCGAGCAGGTCGGGCGGCAGGCTCGCCATCGCGCGGCGATTGCCGATGATCCAGTAGCCGCTCCAGCAATGGTTCGACAGCGCGCAGTATTTCTGAACCTCGTAGAGCTTTCCGGTCGAGACCTGCGCCAGCGGATTCTCCTGTCCCTCGACGATGTGGGTCTGCAGCGCCGAGTAGAGCTCGCTGTAGGAGATGCTCGACGGCAATGCGCCGAGGCCTGAGAACAGTGAGGTCAAGAGCGCGGTCACGGGTACGCGGATCTTGAAGCCCTTGAGATCATCGACACTGCCGAGTTGTCGGCTCGATGATGAAGTGATCTGTCGGAAACCGTTGTCCCAAACCTTCTTCAACGGCATCAGGCCGGTCCTGGCGATCGCCTCGCGCACGGTGTCGCCGACGCCGCCATCCATCGCGGCCCACACCTGATCGTAGGACTGGAATGCGAAGCCGATGCTCGGCAGCCCGGACAGCGGCACCAGGATCGACAGCGTGAGGCTCGGCGCGGCCATCAATTCGATCCCGCCGGCCCGGACCTGCGACAGCATCTCGGGGTCGCCGCCGAGCTGACTGTTGGGAAACACCGTGATGTTGACCCGACCCAACGACCGCGCCGCAACATCCTTTGCGGCTTCGACGAGGCGGATTGTCAGCGGATGGGTTTCCGGCGTGTCAACGCCGAGCTTAAAGTCGAACTCGGCAGCGGCAAGGACTCGTTTGCCAAACAGCGTGGCGGCGACTGCGCCGGAGCCGGTTCCCAGCACGCCCCGGCGGGTCATCTTTATTGTTTTCATTATTGTTTTTCTCCCGGACGCATTTCCGCGCTTGGGACCAGTTTCAGCTCTCCGTCTGTGTGATGCAAGGCACGGTGAAACCAATCCTCCCGTGGCACGAAACCATTTCCGGGAACTCACGAAACGATCCGGAAACAGATGGGGCTTACCAGTAGCTGCCATAGACGGCGCATAGACGCCCGGAGGCGACCATGAACCACTCGATCCATTCAGCCGATCGTGCGACCCACCTCAAGATTGTGGTGGTTGCCCTTGTTGCGGCCATCGGGGTTGCGGCTTTAGGCATTTCGGCGCGGAACAACGCGGATTTCACCCAGACTGCTCAGACCACCCAGGTCATCAAGGCCGGTAAGCCGGTGGCGATCACCTCCTCGGGCGCCTCGACCGTCCGCTAAGACGTCCCATGCTTCGGCAGACGAACGGCCGCCTCGGGCGGCCTTTTTGTTGGTCTTCCGTCCTGAGCTTCGATGAGGACCGTGTGGCCTTTGCCGCCAGGTTCGGCTACGGCGATTGCAGGACCACCGAGACCGGGGCGCGCGAGATCGACGTGCGCAAGGTTGCAACCCGGCTGAGCGCCGCGAATGACTGAACCTCGCCTCGCCGGCAATAGCATTGCCAGGCCGCATGACACCTCCAGCACCGACGGGTTGGCCACTCTGCTCGGCCTCCCGACCTCGCTGGCGTTGGTGCTCGACCTCGACGGCACGCTGATCAAGGGCGACCTGCTCTATCTCAGCTTGTTCTCGATCCTTCGCCGCAATCCGCTGATCGTCGCGGCATGCGCCGCCTGGCTGACGCACGGCCGCGCGGCGCTGAAGCGCCAGCTCGCGCTGCGCCAGCGCATCGACTGGAGCCGGATCGATCTCCACCAGGACGTCGTCGCCTTGGCCGAGCGTGAGAAAGCGGCAGGCCGCCGCGTCGTGCTGGCGACCGCGGCCGACGCGCTGCTTGCGAACCAACTTGCATCGCGCCTGCCATGGATCGACCAGGTGCTCGCCTCCGACGGCGAACACAATCTCAAGGGCGCGAACAAGGCTGATCTGCTGCTGAAGACCTTTCCCGCGGGCTTCATTTATGCAGGCGACAGCGCGTCCGACCTCGCGGTCTGGGCCCACGCCGCCGGCATCATCACCGTCAACGCGCGGCAGGCCGTGCGCGCCACCGCCGCCAGGCTCAACAGGCCGACGTTGCACCTGCCGGGCCGCGCCGCCGCGTCGAAGTCTTAACCGCGTCCTAACGCGCTCGTTCGATTGCAATCCGCTCCGCGATCCCAGTTTTAAAAATTGTTCCCTAAGGTCGGCGTCGTCGGAGGCGCAGGCCCACAATGAATTTGCATCAGCAAGTAATTTCGACCGGCTTCAAGATCATCTGCACGGATTGCGGCAGCCTGGCGATCAAGGTCGCCGATCCGGCGCACGCAGCCGGCGACACCATTATCGAATGCCGCCGCTGCAACGCGGTGCGCGGCACCGTGGCGGACCTGCACACCCTGGCCCGTCG
>NZ_JACMYK010000270.1 GCF_020889785.1 Bradyrhizobium acaciae | reverse complement strand
CGGGCGGTTGGGTTCCCTCCCCCCTTGCGGGGGAGGGTTAGGGAGAGGGGTGCCGCTTGCTCCACTGCCTGATGAAAGCGGTGTCCGGCAGCCAACCCGGCCCCTCGCCGGCCCGCTGTTCCCGGCCGTTCCAACGAGATTCGTATTGAACGCTTGGGCTTAGGCAAATTTTAAACCGGTGGGCGTAGGTTACCACTCGCGAGTTCAGTGGTTGAGAGTTTGTGAGTACGCCATGACAGAACCCCATCGCCCGAGGGTGAAATACGTCATCGGGCCTGACGGCAGCCCGTTAACGATTGCGGATTTGCCGGCCCCCGGTACCAAACGGTGGGTCATCCGCCGCAAGGCCGAAGTTGTCGCTGCGGTTCGCGGCGGCCTGCTCTCCCTCGAGGAGGCCTGCAGCCGCTACACGTTGACCGTCGATGAATTCCTTTCCTGGCAGTTCTCGATCGACCAGCATGGTCTGGCCGGACTGCGCACCACACGTATCCAGCAGTACCGGCAGTAAGTTTCGCCTCTTGTTGAAGCATGATCTTACCGGAAAACCGGTACCCACTTTTCCGGATCATGCTCTAAAAGGTGCATTTGAAGAAAACCGGCCTCGCTTTGCGAAGCCGGTTTTTTTCATGTCCGCGTTTTTGCCGCGGTTCTTAACCTTCGTTAACCATATGGAAACCATACCCTAGGCAATATTTGCCCAGTCGGACCCGCGTGGGCCGAATCCCTGGGGGCCGTTGGTGCAAAGTCTGGTTGCTTTCCTGAGAGGTCTTGGTGCGGCCCGCCTTGCGGCCATGGTTGCGGTCACCGCAGCCCTGATCGGTTTCTTCGCCTTCGTCATCATGCGCGTCACCACGCCGCAGATGACCACCCTCTTCACCGACCTGTCGACCGAGGATTCCTCAGCCATTATCAAGGAGCTGGAGCGCCAGGCGATCCCGTTCGAGCTGCGCAGCGACGGCGCCGCGATCATGGTGCCGAAGGACAAGGTGACGCGGCTTCGGATGAAGCTCGCCGAGGGCGGCATGCCCAAGGGCGGCGGCGTCGGCTACGAGATCTTCGACAAATCGGACGCCTTGGGCACCACGAGCTTCGTCCAGAACATCAATCATCTGCGGGCGCTGGAGGGCGAGCTCGCCCGTACCATCCGCGCCATCGACCGCGTCCAGGCCGCGCGCGTCCACCTCGTGCTGCCGGAAAAGCCGCTGTTCTCGCGCGAGACGCCGGAGCCGTCGGCCTCGATCGTGCTCAGGGTGCGCGGCACGCTGGAGGCGCAGCAGATCCGGGCGATCCGCCACGTCGTCGCCTCCGCGGTCAACGGGCTGAAGCCGCAGCGGGTCTCGATCGTCGACGAGGCGGGCCAGCTGCTCGCCGACGGCGCCCAGTCCGACGCCGATGCCGCGGTCGGCGACGAGCGCCGCGCCGCCTTCGAGAAGCGGATGCGCAAGCAGGTCGAGGACATCGTCTCCTCGGTGGTCGGCGCCGGCCGCGCCCGCGTCCAGCTCTCCGCCGACTTCGACTACAACAAGATCACCCAGACCTCGGACAAGTTCGACCCCGAGGGCCGGGTGCTGCGCTCGACCCAGACCCGCGAGGAATCCAGCCTCACCGCCGACAATTCCGGCCAGGTCACCGTCAACAACGAGCTGCCGGGCAACCAGAACCAGGACAACGCCGCCCGCGCCCGCGACCAGAGCAAGAAGAGCGAGGAAACCAACAATTACGAGATTTCCCGCACCACCAAGACCGAGGTGACCGAGGCCGGCCGGGTCAACCGCATCTCGGTCGCGGTGCTGGTCGACGGCGCCTATTCCAAGAACGAAAAAGGCGAGATGGTCTACCAGGACCGCACCAAGGAGCAGCTCGACCGCATCGCCGCCTTGGTCCGCTCCGCGATCGGGTTCGACCAGAAGCGCGGCGACCAGGTCGAGGTCGTCAACCTCCGCTTCGCCGAACCGCCGACCGCACAGCCCATCACCGAGCCCACCGGCCTGCTCGGCATGCTGCAATTCACCAAGGATGACGTGATGTACGTCATCGAGCTCGGCGTCATGATGATGCTCGGCCTGGTCGTGCTGTTCATGGTGGTCCGCCCGCTGGTCAAGCGCATCGTTGCGGCCGACGTCATCCCGTCGCTGGCAGGCAGCGGCCTGCCGGCACTCGCCGAAGCCCATGCCGAGAGCGCCGGCACGCCCGGCCAGGCGCTGATCCCGAGCGGCAACGGCGCGGCGCAATTGATCGACGTCGCCCAGATCCAGGGCCAGGTCCACGCCCAGGCCGTGCACCGGGTCGCGAGCTCGCCGAGCGCAATCCGAACGAAACCGTCTCCATCGTCCGTCAATGGCTGAGCGAGCCGGTAGAGAACTGACATGGCCGCCGTACCCCAGACCACCAACGCCAACGACATCGCCACCGTCCTCTCGACGCTGGCGAACCGGCAAAGCGCCCGGCCCAAGGGCAAGCCGCTGCCGGGCCCAAAGCGCGCCGCGATCCTGATGCTCGCACTCGGCGAGCAATATGGCGGCAAGATCTGGTCGATGCTCGACGACGAGGAGGTCCGCGAGCTGTCGGTCCATATGTCGACGCTCGGTACCGTCGAGGCCGACGTGGTCGAGGACCTGATGCTGGAATTCGTCTCGCGGATGTCGGCGTCCGGCGCACTGATGGGCAATTTCGACGCCACCGAACGGCTGCTGCAGCAATATTTGCCGGCCGAGCGCGTCACCGGCATCATGGACGAGATCCGCGGCCCCGCCGGCCGCAACATGTGGGAGAAGCTCTCCAACGTGCAGGAAGAAGTGCTCGCCAACTACCTCAAGAACGAGTACCCGCAGACCATCGCCGTGGTGCTGTCGAAACTGAAGCCGGAGCACGCCGCGCGGGTGCTCGCGATCCTGCCCGAGGACATTGCGCTCGACGTGGTCGGCCGCATGCTGCGGATGGAGGCGGTGCAGAAGGAAGTCATCGAGCGCGTCGAGCAGACGCTGCGCACCGAGTTCATGTCGAACCTGTCGCAGACCCGCCGCCGCGACGCCCATGAGGTGATGGCCGAGATCTTCAACAATTTCGACCGCCAGACCGAGACCCGCTTCATCACCTCGCTGGAAGAGGAAAATCGCGAATCCGCCGAGCGGATCAAGGCGCTGATGTTCACCTTCGACGACCTGATCAAGCTCGATTCCGCCTCGGCCCAGACCCTGATGCGCAACATCGACAAGGACAAGCTCGGCGTCGCGCTGAAGAGCGCCAATGAGGAGGTGCGCAGCTTCTTCCTCGGCAACATGTCGTCGCGCGCCGGCAAGATGCTGATGGACGACATGGCCGCGATGGGCCCGGTCAGGCTGCGCGACGTCGACGAGGCGCAGGCGCTGCTGGTCAACCTCGCCAAGGACCTCGCCGCGCGCGGCGAGATCACCCTGACCAAGAACCGCGCCGACGACGAGCTGGTGTACTGATGGCCGCGCCCGCCAAATTCCTGTTCGACACGGACTTCTCGGCCCCCG
>NZ_JACMYK010000269.1 GCF_020889785.1 Bradyrhizobium acaciae | reverse complement strand
CTTCGCCGCCGCCGTGCTGCGCTGGAAGACGCTCGGCGGCGGCGACGCCACCGCGCTGCGCCAGTTCGAGACGCAGGTTGCCGGCAAGGACGAGGAGACCGCGACGCTGGTGCGCGCGGCGCTGCGGCTCAACGGCGAGAAGCAGGAGCTGTTCTCGTCGGGCAATATCGACGACTGGGCGCGATCGGTGTGGGGGCGGCAGGACGCGGCCGAGAAGGCGCTGACCAAGCGGCTCGATGCGATCGGCATGAAGCTGCCGCAAGACCCGATCCGGCCGTCGCAGCTGCTCGGGCCGCAGGAAGCTGTCGTCAACTACTTCATCACGCGGCAGTGGAAGGCGGATCGGCAATCGAAGGAGCCGCTTGCGGCAACCGTGCTCTACGCCATCGTCGAGACCGCAACGAGCGAGCCGCGCGTGGTCGATCTCGGCGATCCCGGCCGCATGGTCGACACCGGAGTGCGCACCGAGATCGCGCGGCTGCGGACGATGCGGGCCACGGCGCCTGATCCCGGCGCCAGGGTGCCTGACGCCAGGTCGCTCGACCTCAAGAGTCGCTTCCAGAACCTGCACGCGCGGCTGTTCGCGCCGCTGGAGCCTGTCCTCAAGGACAAATCCACGCTCTATGTGGTGCCGGACGGCTTCCTGTTTGCGGTGCCGTTCTCGCTGCTGGCAGGCGCCGACGGCGGCCTGCTGGAGGACCGCATTACGATCCGGATGCTGACGAGCCCCGATGCGCTGATCGCGATTCATGCGCGCGAGACGCTCGATCAGCGCGGCGCGATGTTGCTCGCCGGTGGCATCGAATACGGCGAGCCCGGGCCGATGCCGCTGCCCGGCACGAAGACCGAGATCGAGGCGATCGCAAAACTCGCCCGGGCGCGCGGCGCGCCGGTCGAGATGATGAGCGGGCACGACGTCAGCGAAGCCGCGCTGCGCCAGGCGATCGGCAAGGCCCGCATCGCGCATCTGGCGACGCACGGCTTCTATCACGACAGCACGGCGGGAGGCCTCGACACGCTCTGGCAGAGCGGCATCGTGCTGTCCGGCGCCGGCGGCAGCCGCTGGCCGCTGCGCGACGAGAAGGACGGCTATCTCTATGCCTTCGAATTGATGGACTGGGACCTGTCGGGGCTCGACCTCCTGGTGCTGTCGGCCTGCGAGACCGGCCGCGGCGACGAGAGCTTCGTCAGCGGCCTGCGCGGCCTGCCGACCGCACTCGGCATCGCCGGCGTACGGCGCGCGCTGTTGACATTGTGGCCGGTCGCCGACGAGGGCACCGCGAACTTCACCGTGCGCTTCTACGAGCATCTGGCCGAGGGCCTGACCTATTCGGATGCGTTGCGCCGGACGAAGCGCGACGCGCGCGACGGCAAGGTCGCGGGCGCAAGGGATCCCGGCGTGTGGGCGGCGTTCGTGCTGTTCGAGGGCTGAGGCGTATATGTCGTTGATGTGACCGGACGGGTGCGGCGACGGCATCGCAGCCCGAACTGCGCCCGACGTTGCGCAAGGGCTGTGCGCAACCTGATCGCGCAGGGCAGACCGGCGCGAGGGGGCGGCGATTTGCTTTGACAGCCGCGCGCCGATCAGGGACAAGCCGCGCATGCCGAAAAAACCCGGGACCAATCCCAAAGGCGAATTCGCCTTCTTCAACGTCTTCTATGAGGACGGCTCGCAGCGTTCCAACCGCCGCGTGCCCTCGGAGCTGTTGGGCGGGCTCGACGGCGACGAGCCGGCGCGCGCCTTCCTGCGCGAGCAGGACCGCGAGATCGCCGAAAAGGGCGGCCGCCCGCCGCTCGAAATCAAGACCATCGAGCGCGTCGGCGCGAAGAAGAAGTAGCGGGGCGAGACTTTCGCGCCTCGTCAACAGCGGAGCAAGCGGCACCCCTCTCCCCGCCCCTCCCCCGCAAGGGGGGAGGGAGCCCTTCCGCCGGTGCTTCCCTCGCATTTTGCGAACGATATGCGACGCGCGCCTGCGCGCGACACGTTATGGCGCGACTGCAAGAGCGAGAAGCAACGTCAGGCGACACACCATTCAGGCTCCCTCCCCCCTTGCGGGGGAGGGTTGGGGAGAGGGGTGGCCGCGGGCGCTGGCGTGAGTTTGTCGCGGTCCGTCTGCAAACAAAAACGGCGGGCATCGGCCCGCCGTTCTTGTTTCGATCAATACCGATGGAATCAGTTGTCGAGGAACGACCGCAGCTTCCGCGACCGCGACGGGTGCTTCAGCTTGCGCAGCGCCTTGGCTTCGATCTGGCGGATGCGCTCTCTGGTCACCGAGAACTGCTGGCCGACTTCTTCCAGCGTGTGATCGGTGTTCATGCCGATGCCGAAGCGCATGCGCAGCACGCGCTCTTCGCGCGGGGTGAGCGAGGCCAAGACGCGCGTGGTGGTCTCGCGCAGGTTCGACTGGATCGCAGCATCGATCGGCAGGATCGCGTTCTTGTCCTCGATGAAATCGCCGAGATGCGAATCCTCTTCGTCGCCCACCGGCGTCTCGAGCGACAGCGGCTCCTTGGCGATCTTGAGGACCTTGCGGACCTTCTCCAGGGGCATGCCGAGCTTCTCGGCGAGCTCCTCCGGGGTCGGCTCGCGGCCGATCTCGTTCAGCATCTGGCGCGAGGTGCGGACGATCTTGTTGATCGTCTCGATCATGTGCACGGGGATGCGGATGGTGCGGGCCTGGTCGGCGATCGAACGGGTGATCGCCTGCCGGATCCACCAGGTGGCGTAGGTCGAGAACTTGTAGCCGCGGCGATACTCGAACTTATCGACCGCCTTCATCAGGCCGATATTGCCTTCCTGGATCAGGTCGAGGAATTGGAGGCCGCGGTTGGTGTACTTCTTGGCGATCGAGATCACGAGACGGAGGTTGGCTTCCACCATCTCCTTCTTGGCCTGACGGGCCTCGCGCTCGCCCTTCTGCACGCCGTGCACGATCTTGCGGAATTCGCCGATCTCGAGCCCGGTGAGCGCCGCCAGCGACTGGATCTCGTGGCGCAGGTCCTTGATGCGGTCCTTCTCGTGATGGACGAAGTTCTTCCAGCCCTTGGCCGAGAGCTTCGAGACACGGTTGAGCCAGCGCGGATCGAGCTCCGAGCCCTGGTAGTTGCGCAGGAAGTCCTCGCGCGCGACGCCGTGGCTGTCGCCGAGGCGCAGCAGGCGGCCCTCGAACGAGACCAGCTTCTTGTTGATGTCGTAGAGCTGCTCGACCAGCGAATCGATGCGGGCCTGGTTGAGGCGCAGCGACTTCACCTCGACGATGATCTCGTCCTTCAGCTTCTTGTACTTGCGCTCCTGCGAGGGCGACAGCGACTCGCTCTGCAGCTGGTTGGCGATGTCCTGCTCCTGCAGGCGGCGCAGCTTCTTGTACTCGGATGCGATCTTGTCGAAGGTCTCGACCACCTTCGGCTTCAGCTCGGCCTCGATGGCGGCGAGCGACATCTGGTTCTCGAACTCGTCGTCGTCCATGTCGCCTTCGGCGGCGGCTTCGCCCGGATCCTTCTCCTCGCCGCCGGCTTCGCCACCGGCGGGCGCGGCGCGGAACG
>NZ_JACMYK010000268.1 GCF_020889785.1 Bradyrhizobium acaciae | reverse complement strand
CCAGAGCCGCCCGCGCGCTCGCCGATGACCTGCCGCTGTTCGCCGTCCCCTCTCGCGCCGCCGCCGAGGACAAGCCGCCGAGCGAGGCGGAGTTGCTTGTCGAGGCATTGAAGGCCCTGCATCCCGACGAGATGTCGCCGCGCGAGGCGCTGGATGCGCTGTATGCGTTGAGGGCGAAGCTGCCGAAGGGATAACATCCGTCATTGCGAGCCAAGCGAAGCAATCCATCGCTCAACATACGCGGAACCATGGATTGCTTCGTCGCTGCGCTCCTCGCAATGACGGACGTCAGGCTTTGTGCGCTAACCGCTTCCTTCGCCCGATCTGCCACAGCACCAGATTCCACGCGATGCAGGTGGCAAGCGCGCAGCTGAGGCCGATCGCCGAGCCGAATTGCGCGACCGCGACATGCAGCACGGCAATCCCGAGGCCGAAGCCGAGCAGGCCCCAGGCGCTGTTGGCGAGCACGGCCGCGGTGGCGGGACCGCCGATCCGCGGATGCAGGATCAGCATCATCGAGGAGAACACGATCGGAAACAGCGCGATCACGCCGGTGACGCGCGGGCCGACCCAGGTCGATGCGGTGACGACGGTGCCGACCAGGCTCGCGACCAGCGCGGCGCGCAAGGGAATGTCGTACCAGCGCCGCGCGATCAGCGGCATTTTCGCGACATGCCGATACGGCTTGAGCAGCGGGATGCAGATCGCAAACGCAATCGCGTTGAGGATCAGCCCGCCGGCCAGCGTCCACGCGAACTGACGGATGATGGTGCCGAGCACGAGCCACAACGCGATCGCGGCGCCCGCACTGATCCACATGCTGAAGCGCTGCGCCAGCACCGCGTAGGTGAGGCCCATGAAGATCGTCGCGGCATTGACCGGCAGGCTCGACAGCGCGCCCTCGGCGATGAAGGCGGCGTCATGGTCGAGCGCGAGGAAGGTGTAGGACGGTCCGGCCGAGATCGGCAGCGTCGCGATCAGCGCGCCGATCACCGGCCCCGACCGCTCCGTGATGATGGACGCACTGACCACGAACGCGGCCGCAACCGCCATGCGCAGCACGAGGAGCAGGATGAAGTGGAGTTCGGGGGACATTTTTTTTCTGTCGTCCCGGGCAAGCGGAGCGCGACCCGGGACCCATAACCACGACTGCTAGTGGGGAACGAAAGCCGTCGAACAGCAGAATTTCAACGATGGGACACTGCGTATGGATCCCGGCTCCGTGCGCAACCGCGCACCAGGCCGGGACGACGCCGATTAAACCCGTTTAGACCCGCTGCATCGACACCGACACCTTCGGGCCGTTCTTGATGGTCTGATAGACCACGCAATAGCGCTCGGTGAGTTTCAGCAACAGATCGAGCTTGTCCTGCGGCGCATCGGTGCCGACGTCGAAGCGCAGGCGGATCTCGCGGAAGCCGACTGGCGCCTCCTTGTCGACGCCAAGCGTGCCACGGAAATCGAGATCGCCCTCGGCGAACACGTTGCCGACCTTCAGCGGCACCTCGACGGCGGTCGCGACCGATTTCAGCGTGACGCCGGCGCAGGCGACCAGTGCCTCCAGCAGCATGTCGCCGGAGCAGAGCTCGAGCCCGGAGCCGCCGGTGGCGGGATGCAGGCCGGCGACCGCGAGCGCGCGGCCGGTCTCGACCTTGCAGGAGATGCTCTCATTGTCGATCGAGCCCTTGGCCTTGAGCGTGATCACGGCGGCCTGGGGGTCGGTCTTGTAGCGCTCCTTGATCGGAGCCTGCATTGCGCGGAGTTCGGCGGAGTCCATGGGTCTGCTCCCGGCTGTTCTTCTTAGCCTTCGGATGTAAGGCCTTAGGGCGCCGATGTCACCACCACATCGCCTCGCCGGCGCTGGATTTGTCCGTGACGTCACGCACCGAACGATCCAGCGAGCGGTCGAGCGCGGTCAGCACACGGCGCTTGAAGGTATCGAACAGCTCCGATTTGCGGTCGCGCGGCCGCGCCAGGTTGATGGTGATCTGCTCGAACAGCCGCCCCGGCCGCGGCCGCATCACCAGCACGCGGTCGGCCAGCACCACGGCCTCGTCGACGTCATGGGTGACCAGGATCAGGGTCGGCCGCGTGTCGGCCCAGAGGTCGAGCAGATGATCCTGCAAATCGCGCCGCGTGAAGGCATCGAGCGCCGAGAACGGCTCGTCGAGCAGCAGCACTTCGGGCTGCGGCACCAAAGCGCGGGCAATCGCGACCCGCTGCGCCTGTCCGCCGGAAAGCTCACGCGGCCAGGCCGCGGCCTTGTCGGCGAGACCGACGCGGGCCAGCGCCGCGGCGATGCGTTCACGCCTCGCATCGGCCGGGAGATCGGCGAGACCGAAGCCGATATTGTCGGCGACGCTGAGCCAGGGCAGCAGCCGCGGTTCCTGGAAGATGATGCCGATCTCGGCGTGCGGCGACGTAATCACCGCATTGTCGAGCGTCACACTGCCTGTGGTCGCGCGATCGAGGCCGGCGATGGCGCGCAACAGCGTGGACTTGCCGCAACCGGAACCGCCGATGATGGCGATGATCTCGCCGGGCGCAATCTCCGCCGAGAAGCGCTCCAGCGCGTGGACACCGTTAGGATAAGTCTTGCCGACGTCTTTCAGCGCGAGCATCAGGCCCCTCCCCGCGCGCCGAACGCATCCTGCCAGCGCAGCAGCGGCGCAGCCGCGACCTCGATCAGCCAGTCGGTGAGCTTGCCGAGGATCGCGAAGATCACGATCGCGGCGAGGATCTGCGCCGGCTTGCCGAGCTGCTGGCCGTCGAGCAGGAGATAGCCGAGGCCTTCGGAGGCGCCGATCAATTCAGCCGCGACCACGAACATCCACCCCAAGCCAAGCCCGACCCGCAGCGCCACCACATAGGCCGGCAGCACCGCCGGCAACAGGATGCGGCGGATCATGGCCGGTCCGGACAGGCGGAACACACGGCCGACCTCGACGATCTTACGGTCGACCGAGAGGATCGCGCCCATCACGCCGAGATAGATCGGAAAGAACACGCCGACCGCGATCAGCGCGACCTTCGAGGTCTCGAAGATGCCGAGCCAGAGCACGAACAGCGGCACCCAGGCGAGCGAGGGGATCGCACGCAGCGCCTGCACGGTCGGATCAAGCAGCCGCTTGGCAAAGTCCCAGTAGCCGGAGATCGCGCCCATGATGGTGCCGGCGACGACACCGAGCGCAAAGCCGGCGCCGACCCGCCACAGCGTCGCCAGGATATGGCGCGACAGCTCGCCGCTTTTGGCGAGCGCCACGATGGTCTCGAACACCTTCGACGGCGGCGGCACCAGGCGGCCGTTGGAATAGCCGAGATAGACGACGAGCTCCCAGCCGAGCGCCAGCACGAACGGCACCACGAGCCCGAGCACTGGGCGCGCTACACGCGACCACCGCGCCGACGCCGCACGCGGCGCGGCCGTCTGTTCCAGCGCGGGCAGGTCAACGGTCATGGCCATAGCAAGAACTATTCTTCGAGGCGGATTGCAAGGTGGGGGTGCGCCCCTCCATCCCCACGTCGTCCCGGGCAAGCGAAGCGCGA
>NZ_JACMYK010000267.1 GCF_020889785.1 Bradyrhizobium acaciae | reverse complement strand
CCGGGGTTGATCCAGCAGGCGTGGATGCGGCCGTCGAGACTGCCGCTCACCTTGCTGTCGATCTGGGCGCCGAACCGGGTCAGGCAGCGGAAGGCGGCCTGGACGTGGCCGCCGGGGCAGCCGAACCGGTCATAGAGGTCGAGATGGCGGAAGGCGGTGTCGAGGTCGTCGTTCCACATCAGGCGGACCACGCGGCGGCCCAGCCAGACGCATTCCGGGTTGCCGGCCGGGCCGTTGATGGCCTGTTGGGCCTCAACGAATTCCTCGACCTTGCGCTGGTTGGCCTCGCGCACGGCATTGGCATTGGCGTCAGGCTGTCCAGGCTGCTGTTTGGCCTGATCAGGCGGGTTCGGCGTGCCGCTCTGGGCGAACGCGCCGCCGGCTCCGTTCAGGAGCGCGAGACAGGCGACAACGCCGGTTACGGCAAGCTGGCGCAAAGCAGTGTTCTTCAACTCAAGCAGCCGTCGACGCATGCATTCCCCGATATGTTCCTGCCCCTGCGGGATCATCCTAACGGCTCGCGTGATGCCGTCCAAATAGGTCTCCAGTGCGGCGGAGACTCTGGCGGAATCCCATGACTGGAATTTGGTATTTTGTCCAGCAAACTCACAACTTTATCGATCCAGCGCAAAACTGTCGCAGGACAACCATGGTATTGACCTAATCCTACACTTGGCAGATGGGCTGTGACCGGCTAATTCGACGGTCCCCCGGAGGATGGAACCGATTTCGCTTCGTACGCCGCTGGCGCTTCTCCTGATCTCGCTCGCCGTGATTGCATCCGTGTGGTGGTGGCTCGCCACGCCGATTACACTCGCGCGTGCGCCGATCGATCCTGCCGCAAAACTGCAATGCGTGTCCTACACGCCGTTCCGCGGCGCCCAGACGCCGCTCGATCCGACCACGCAGATTCCCGTCGAGCAGATCGAGCAGGATCTGGCCGATCTCGCCAGGGTCACCGATTGCGTGCGGACCTATTCGATCGAGAACGGCCTCGACCAGGTCCCCGGCGTTGCGGCCAAGGTCGGGCTGAAGGTGATGCAGGGCATCTGGCTCAGCAGCAACCGCTTCAAGAACCTGCAGCAGATCGCCATCGCGGTGCGGCTCGCCAAGGAATATCCCGGTGTCGTGACCTCGCTGATCGTCGGCAACGAGGTGCTGCTGCGCGGCGAGATGACCGCCGCCGATCTTGCCGGCAACATCCGCGCGGTGAAGGCGGCAGCGGGCAATCTCCCTGTGACCTATGCCGACGTCTGGGAATATTGGGTGAAGAACCGCGAGATCTATGACGCGGTCGATTTCGTCACCATTCACATCCTGCCGTATTGGGAGGACATCCCGGTCAAGGCGAAGTACGCCGCGGCGCATGTCGACGATATCCGCAAGCGGATGGCGGCGACGTTCCCCGCCAAGGAGATCCTGATCGGCGAGACCGGCTGGCCGAGCCAGGGACGGATGCGGGAGGGCGCGCTGCCGTCGCGCACCAACCAGGCGCGGGTGGTGTCCGAGATCCTCGACCTCGCCAAGCGCGAGGGCTTTCGGGTCAACCTGATCGAAGCCTATGACCAGCCCTGGAAGCGCAAGCTCGAGGGCACCGTCGGCGGCAATTGGGGTCTGTTCGATTCGATCAAGCGGCAGGTGAAATATCCGCCGGGCGTTGCGATCAGCAACTATCCCGACTGGAAGCTGCAGATGGCGGGCGGCATGGCGCTGTCCATCGCCACCTTCTTTGTGGCCTGGCTGACGCTGCGGCGCAGGCCCTGGACGCCGCGGCCCTCCGCCTGGATCGCAGTCGCCATTTCGGCGACGACAGCGGGGGCGCTGCTCGGGATCGCCGGCGACAAGATGTATTACGAGAGCTACGGCGCCGGCGGCTGGCTGCACTGGGGCGTGCTGCTTGCCGCGGGCATTGCCGCGCCGCTGCTGACGGCGCATGCGCTGATCGCCGGACGCTCGTTGCCGACCTTCCTCGAACTGGTCGGGCCGCGCGACTATCGCGGCAAGGGCATGTTCGGCGCGGTGCTGGCAATCGTGCTGATCATCACCACGGTGATCGCGGCCGAAACCGCGCTCGGCTTCACCTTCGATCCGCGTTACCGCGATTTCCCCTATGCCTCGCTGACCATGGCGGTGGTGCCGTTCGCGCTGCTCACCATGCTCAACCGTCCGAAGGAAGGCATGCGGCCGCTCTCCGAGTCCGTGTTCGCCGGCCTGCTCGTGATCGCAGCCCTCTACACGATCTACAACGAGGGCACGATCAACTGGCAGTCCGACTGGACCTGTGTGATGTACCTCTTGCTCGCCGCTACGCTGTGGCGGGCGCGGGCCGCGCAAAACCCAGGATGAACAGCCCGATCGCAAGCCCCGACAGCACGACGTTGTAGAGCACGATCCCGAGCCCCGCAGCGATCAGGCCGACGGTGAGCAGCACGATCGACGGCCGCGTCAGGTTCAGCACCGCGATCACCAGCGCCGTGATCCCGAACACCGAGTTCTTGAACAGCACGGTCGACAGCGCGCGCGCCTTGCAGAGCATGGTCTGCGTGCCGGCATCGCAGGCCAGCGCGACGGGCGAGAATTCGATCGCCAGATAGCGCACGTACAGCGCGTAGCCGACGGTGACGAAGCCCACGACCAGCAGGAACTGGACCTGATAGGGGGAGAGGCGGAACGGAGGTTTTGTCATCGCGGCACTATGGTTGGGAACGGGGTCTGGGACAAGGCCGGGTCAGAGCAGCGAAATCAGTTGAGAATTTGACCGCAATCCCTTCGCCTCACACGATTATTGGCTGTTCCGCCGGAACATCGAGGAAATCGTCGTGGGCTCCGGCTTCTTTTCCTCGGCGACAGGCTGCTGCGGCGGCGCCACCGCACGCTTCGGCGCAAGCCGCCGGTGCGGCAGCGCAGGCCTGGGTCCGGGCGGCGGCTCATTCAGGGCGAGCCGCTGGCCGTCATAGATCGCCGTCTCGCAGGTCCGCTGGATCAGGCTGAGGCCGGCGCAGATCCTGGCGGCGGTCCCGGCGTCGTTCAGCGGTCCGGCCACCAGACGCAACTGCATGCCGAGCCCGTTGCCGTTTTCCTTGATGACGATGATCGGCCGCAGCGCGGCCAGCGGCGCGTTGGCCTTGGACTTCAGCAGGCCGCGCCACAGCGCGCGCAGTCCATTGACCGAATTTGCCGTGCCGAGATCGACACCGAACTCGGTGCGGTGGATCTGTGCCTTCGGCGCGCCGCCGTCGTCTTCCGCGTCGGCGTCCGGATCCGCAGTGATCACCAGCGGCGGGATCGGCGCGACACTGACATCGTTGGCGGTCGGCGGCTTGAGCGCTTCGACCGTCTTGTTGGCAGCGGGATCGAGTGATGCCACGCGCGGCTTGTCGATCACCGGTTTGTCCATGACCGGCATGGCGGAGGGCGGCGGCGCCGCGGCCTTGGTATCCTCGACGCCGGCTGCAACGGCGGCGCTCATCGGACTGGCAACCGATGCGCCGGTGGCAGCAGAAACCGGCGGCGAATTGTCGGAAGCTGACGGCTTCTCCGCTGCGGCCTGAGGCTTCGGCGCTGCTGCTGCGGTCTTCTTCTCGGTCGCCACGGTTCGTTCAACCGCCGCCACCGGCTTCTCGATCGTTGCCGGCGCCTTGCTGTCGGCCGATGCGGGCGCCTTGTCGGTCGCGGCCGGCTTGTCCGATGCCGCCGGC
>NZ_JACMYK010000266.1 GCF_020889785.1 Bradyrhizobium acaciae | reverse complement strand
ACCTGGTGTTCGATCGTTCTCGCTGACCCGCCGGCGCATGGGCGAGGAGAACGCTGCAAGCATTGCTGCAGGAGAGCCTCTCGGTCGCCACCAAGACCGAGGCGATCAAGCAGTCCGACCTCAACCGCGTCATCCTCGACACCACGGTGCAGCCCAAGAATGTGATGTTCCCGACCGATGCGCGGTAAGCGCGCCAACCGAGCCTTGATCGAACCTATCTCGGCCGTGTCATCCGCGACATCACCCGACTACAAGTTCAGGGTGTTCATCTCAGGGCAGAAGCGACGGGTGACGCCAAAGATCAAATGCGAGGTGCGCCGCCGCTCGGCCATCGAGCCGGTCATCGGCCATCTCAAATCCGAACATCGGATGGGCCGGAACTATCTCTGGTACCGCCAGGGCGATGCCGCCAATGCCGTTCTCGCCGCCGCCGGCTACAACTTCCGTCGCCTCATCCGCTGGCTGGAGCTCTTGTCGCGAGAAATTCTCGTCCAGCTCATTCTCCGACTTCACCTCGCCCCGAGCTGAAGTACGGATTCTTCACGCACGACGAGATAGCCCGGACCGACAGATATGTCCGCCTCAGGATCGATCGAAGGTCCTTCAAAGTGTCCGTTTCGCCTACTTCCGTCTCGGCATTGCCCCTCCTCTCTCCGACTCAGCCTGAGAGAGAACATTGCCCGAACGGCACTCCCGAAAACCAACCTCCAGAACTGTCCGAGACTTAGCGGAATCCCTGTCCCGGGTTACTGAAATCGCTGTCCACGAATTGCCGAAATCCGGGTCCGACAATTGTCGAAACACGCAATCACGGCTCCGATGCGGGCATCGTCAATCGTGCGCGATCCCGGAACGCGGCTCGTCGTGCAGCCCGGCCACGCGCCGCTCTACAAAACGCGGCCGCCACTTGCCCACGGTCTGCCGGCCTAGGCACAGCTTGGCCGCCACTTCGTTGACTGACTCTAAGAGCGCAGATCGTGCTGACCTGCACGGAAGATCGTCTTCCGACGCATCGTCAGCGACTGTAGTTTGGCACGCTCATCATCGCCCAGTATCAGGGCACCGAGTTGCCGGAACGCCACTGCAAACTCCATCGCTGTTTGGTTCTATTCAGGCCCTCGAACGAACCCAGCCCATGCTCCCTATGGGGCTCGGCTACATCGAGGGTGTGGCGTCGGCGTTTCGTGGAGCGGCGCGAGCCGCGCTCCGGGGGCGCCACGCACGATTGACGACGCCCGCGTCGAAGCCGTCATCGTCAAGACGCTTGAAAGCCTTCAAGAGGACGCCACACATTGGAGTTCCCGGGGTATGGCGAAGGCCAGCGCGAGGCTTTCGTAGGGCGATCGTACAGTGGTCGACAGCCTGCAGGAAGCCAGCGACCGACCCTTCACATTCCCGAGACCGCCGCCAAGCCACCGGAAGAGCGCACGTACGACGAATGCGATCGAGCAACCGACGGACCAAGACGCAGACCGTGCTGCGATCGTCAGGCCTCGGTCAGAGCGTGTTTGCGAGCCTCCTGCGCTTCTCCGTGGATTCTGTGCTTTGTGCCGCCCTTCCCCTGCTGACCGATGATGGGGCGAGGCAAAGGAGTCCATTTTTCGTATTGCTGCAGGGAAGCAAACAGGACATCGACAGCGGCACGGTTCAGTCCGACATACTCATCCGCCCTGCAGACGACCGATGTCCACCAGTGGATCGGGGAGCCCTTCAGGGGCTTCCAGATGAATTCCTTTGATCCGGCCTCCCCCCGGCGCTTGGCAAGCCGCTCGGCCGCGAGTGCCACTGCTGACTCTGTCCTGAGGAATGCCTTCGTCATCCTGCTAGTTTGCAGAATACGTGAGGGCACGTAACCTCCAGCGCGGCAAAGATTCAGGAGTTCGTCATATAACCCGGGCGCCAACTGGCGCTGAAAGTGTACCATTGGGTAGGGGCTCAAATTGCGAAGACTCAGTCTATCCACGTTGGCTAGGGGATGCTCAACGTCGACGACGACACCAAGAGGTTGCCCAAGCGGGGCCGAGATCCGAAGCCCACGTTCTTCGAATGGATGCCGAAGAACACCGACGTCTATTTCTCCCGCTGCCAAGAGACGCTGTTGCTCCGATGTTGATGCCTCAATTACATGTACTTCGACCCGCTCCTGCTGAAGGCGACTTACGACCGCCAGCAACATGCTCCTAGAAGTCTCCGGAGGAAATGCTATCCGAAGTTGGCGTGATTGGCTGGGCGCGAGTGATCGCACTGCCCGCAAAGCAGCGTCAAATGCCTGTACGGCATTACGGGCCTGCGGTAGGAAGGCCTCTCCAGTCCTCGTCAAAGTAACTTTCTTGCTTGTGCGATCAAAGAGTTTTAGCCCTAGCTCGCTTTCCAAATCAGCTATCCGCTTCGAAAGCGGCGGCTGGCTCATATTCAAGGAGCGAGCCGCCCTCGCGAAGCTGAGAGCTTCCGCAACCGCCACGAAATAACGGAAGTGCCTGATGTCCATTTTATGACTATAAAACTACACAAACCTGTCATCAAGGAGGATAAATCACCAACGTGTCGAGTTCCCGACACTAAATTAGATAGTCGTCGACGATCGACCGGCGAGTAGGGAGCCTTCATGAGCTCGAACGCAATCTCGCAAACTATATCGGAGCGTGAGGGCTGAATGTCCCACTACTTCTGCGGGTGATGCTGGGCGCCTGACGTGGTTGCAAGGGCGTAAGCGTCCGAGGACAGACGCCTTGCGACGGGCTGGACTGATGGTTGAGAACTGTACACGTATGGACAGCCATACGATCAGTACGTTGAAACGACTGGAAGTGGTTGATAGGGGCCGGCGGCGGCGTTGGCCTGAAGAAGGCGCTGATTGTTTTGGAGAGCCTATCCGAGCCGCGCCTCGTTGCGGCGACAGCCCGGCGACACGGCTTGTCGCGTTCTCTACTGGTGACCTGGCGAAGAGTCTTGAGAGAGAACCGCAGTAAGTCCGAGGCTGGCTTTGTCAGGGCCGATGTGGCTGAAAGTGAGCCTGGCGCCGGTGGCGGCTTCATCGGAGAGCGCGACAGCCCATTTGACTGAGCGTCAGATTTCGAGCTGGCCGGCGGGCGGCGTGTCATTGTCGATGCGGGCGTCGATGTTGAGGCACTTCGCCGGATCATCGAGGCTCTGGATCCGCGATGATTCCGGTTCCTATGGGAGTTCGGGTTTGGCTGGCGACGGACCACGCCGACATGCGCAAAGGCTCCGCCTCATCGTCACTGCAGGTCCAAGGGGTGCTGCGCCGCGATCCGCTGGATGGCCATTTGTTCTGCTTCCGCGGACGCAGAGGCGATCTAGTCGTCCGTGAAGAAGCTCCCAAGCGTTTGAGCGAGAGTCATTCTTTGGAGCGGAGTGAGGTTTGAGATTGCAAGCTATTGGCGTGGGAGGCCTCAAAAGCTTGCAATATTGTTTTAAGGATTCCTTCGAATCGCGAGCCGTGGTTCGGTTGGCTGGATCGGAGAGGACGATGCGACCGAAGGAACGATGGGATAGCGGATAGGCTGACCTTCTGCGCTCGCGGCTGGATGCGATCCATCGACATGGACCATGCCTTGGTGAAGCTTTCGCGGACGATCGACTGGTCGTCCCTCAAGGAACGGTTCGGCGCGGTCTATGAGGACAAGCCGGGCCGACCGCCGCCGACGCGGCTGATGGCAGGACTTGCCATCCTCAAGCACACCTACGACCTCTCCGACGAGGTGGTGTGCGAGCGCTGGGTGG
>NZ_JACMYK010000265.1 GCF_020889785.1 Bradyrhizobium acaciae | reverse complement strand
GCTCGATCCGGATCCCCGCCTCCGCCTCCGGCGTGTTCGGCATGAAGCCGACGCGCGCCCGCAACCCCTGCGGTCCCGACCGCGGCGAAGGCTGGGGCGGTTTCTCCGTCGGCCATGTGCTCAGCATCAGCGTCCGCGACAGCGCAGTCATGATGGACGCAATCCACGGGCCTGAGCCGTCGAGCCTCTACGTCGCGCCCGCGCCGGAGCGGCCCTTTTCCCAGGAGGTCGGCCGCGATCCCGGCCATCTGCGCATCAGCTTCACCGACAAGTCGCCGTATGGCGACGCGATTGATCCCGAGATCGCCGCGGCGGTCCGTGACATTGCCAAGCTGCTGGCGGGCCTCGGCCATCATGTCGAGGAGCGCGCGCCGCCGCTTGCGGCCGATCCCGCAGCAACCATGACGACGATCGTCGGCGGCAACACGGCGCTGACGGTGCGGCTGCTCGAGCAGCGCGTCGGGCGCAAACTGACCTCCGACGACGTCGAGCGCCTGACGCTGGCGAGCGCGGAGAATTCAGTGAAGATGACACCGGCGGATTACGTCGCCGCGCAGCTTGCGGCATTCCAGATCTCGCGCGGTCTCGCGACGTTCTTCGAAGGTTGCGACATCTTCCTCAGCCCGACGCTGTGCGCGCCGCCGCTCCGCCTCGGCGAACTGAACACGATGTCAGAGGACCTGACCCACATTGCGCCGGTCCTGCGTCGCTATATGCCGGGCACGTCGATGTTCAACATGTCCGGCCAGCCGGCGATGTCGGTGCCGCTCGCCTGGAACAAGGCCGGATTGCCGCTAGGCATGATGTTCGCCGCCAAGCTCGGTGAGGAAGGGCTGCTGTTCCGCCTCGCCGGCCAGCTCGAGCAGGTCCGCCCCTGGAAGGACCGGCGTCCGCCGGTCTGCGCTTAGGGGCTACGCCTGACTAGAAGCGCCGGGCTGACAAAGGGTAGTCAGATCAGGTAGATAGAAAGGGCGTCGGCGCGATTCCGCCGGCGTCATGCTTGGGAGGCCGAACCGTGAGTGACCCGACCGACAATGCGCTTGCCGCGATCGCGAGCATTCTCGATCAGACGACGACGCCTCCCGGGACGACCAAATCGACCGACAAGACGGCAGACAAGGCTGCCGAGCCCGCCGGGGAGCCGCCGGTCTCGATAGCGATGCCGCCGCCCCTGCCAACGTCGGTCGAGATCGTTACCGTCGAGACCGTGTCCATTACGACCGTGTCCACCGAGGCCGAGCCAGCGGCAGCCGAGCCGCCTCTGGTCGAACGGTCCGAACCTTCCGAACAGCCCGAGCCGCCCCAACTCGAGGCCCGCGAAGCGGAAGTGGTCGAACCCGCAGCCGTCGAACCGGAGCCGAGCGAGCCAGAGCCGGAGCCGATCCAGCCGCCCCAACCGATCGAGGCCAACGGCTATTCGAAGTCCGGCCCAGGTCCGATGGCCGCGCTGCGCTTCCGCTGGACGGTGCGCCAGGACGGCGCGGAATACTATGTCGACGAGACCGTCGGCGAAGGATCGAACCCGCAGGTCAACGGCCCGATGGACCGGGACACCGCGATCAAGTTCGTCGACGATCGCGAGGCCGAAGCGCGCCGCCGCTTCGAGCACTTCAGGCACGAGATCATCAGCCGCACCGCGACCGCCCTTCAGGCGCGCAAGGATAACAACGAAGCCTAAGTCGCGATGCGTGCGCGTAGGCGTCGCAAAAATGCGGATGGAGACGATTTCGATGCTTCGCGCGCTGGCTGGCCTTGCCCTCACCTTGCTTCTGTCTGCCGCGCACGCGCAGCAGGCACCATCGCGACTCGATGAGATCGTCAAGCGCGGCACGCTGCGCGTCGGCATGACCGGCGACTATTTGCCCTTCACGGCGCTCGACAAGGAGACCAAGGCATTCCGCGGCTTCGACGTCGACATGGCGCAATCGCTCGGCAAGGCGCTCGGCGTCAAGGTCGAGTTCGTGCCGACATCGTGGCCGCAGATGACCCGGGATTTCGAGGCCGACGATTTCGACATCGCGATGGGCGGCATCTCCATCACCTTCGACCGGCAGAAGAAGGGCCTGTTCTCGACCCCGATCATGCGCGAGGGCAAGACGCCGATCGCGCGCTGCGCCGACAACGGCAAGTACGACACGCTCGCCGAGATCGACAGGCCCGGCACCCGCGTCATCGTCAATCCCGGCGGCACCAATGAGCACTTTGCGCGCGCCAATGTGAAGGCCGCCGACATCCGGGTCTTCAACGACAACACCAGGATCTTCGACGAGATCGCCAAGGGCGACGCCGACCTGATGATGACCGACGCGTCAGAGACGCGCTATCAGCAGAAGCTGCATCCCGGCGTGCTCTGCGCCGTGCATCCCGACAAGCCGTTCGATTTCGCCGAGAAGGCCTACTGGATGCAGCGCGACGTCGCATTGAAGGCGTTCGTCGACCAGTGGCTTCACATCGCGCACGAGGATGGCAGCTACGCGAAGATCTACGCGGCATGGTTCGAATAGCCCGGGTCAAACACGCGTGCGCATAAATTGATGCGCGCGGCCTGAAACCAGACCGCGATCCAGTGATTTGAACCTGAGCCGCGAGGACTGAGACTCATGTTCTGACCGTGATCTGGGGCACATTCAGCGGGGCCGTCACCACATAGCCTTGCGAACGGGGTTCCCTGCACTGGAGGTCGAGATGAAGAAGGTTCTGGCGATCGCCACGCTTGTGCTGGCAAGCACGGCCGCAGCGCAGGCGCAATACACGTTCGATTACGGCGGCCGCACCATTCGCATCGATCCCGACCGCGGAACGGTTTCGATCCCCGGCGTCTACGACAATACCGGTCGCCACACCAAGCGCGCCAAGAGCAAGGACGCCGCGCAGAAGCTCGAGACGGCTCCGAAGGAAGCGAAGACCAATTCCCAGGCAACGCCCGCTCCAGCGGCCGTTGATCAGGCCACTGCCCCGGCAGCGCCGGCGCCGCCACCAACTCCGGCAGAGCCGGCCAACACGAGCGTCGCGGCGCCACCACCGGCATCGGCAGCGACCGCGCCGCCAACACCACCGGCGCCACCAGCTGTGCAGCAAAGCGCCGCGCCGGCGGCTGTGCCCGCGTCAGCGCCGACTGTTGGTGCCGCCCCGCCGAACGCTGCTGCACCCAAGCCGGTTGCGGTCGCGGTGCAAGCTGCCAATTCGCCGCTCGGCGTCTGGCTCACCGAAGAGAAGGAAGGCAAGGTCCGCATCGAGCAATGCGGCGCCAATCTCTGCGGCTACTCGGTCGACAAGAAATCGAACGCCAACGGCGAGCAGGTTCTGATCAACATGAAGCCCGGCAAGGACAAATGGAGCGGCCGCATCTTCGATCCGAACAGCGGCAGCACCTACGACTCAACAATCGCGATGAAGAGCTCGGACACGCTGCGCGTTCAGGGCTGTGCGTTCGGCGGCATGTTCTGCGGCGGCCAGACCTGGACGCGGGTGAATTGATCGTCGCCGCGAAAAGTAAAAGCCCCGCACAGAGCGGGGCTTTTCTTCGTTAGGCTCGCAGCGGCGGCTCAACCGAGCTTGCCGTTGTATTCCTCGTCGGTGACGTGCTCCATCCAGGTTGAATAGACGCCGTCGAGTGCTTCCTGCATGGCGATGTGGGTCATGCTGTTATCCGGCGAAGCGCCGTGCCAGTGCTTCTCGTGCGGCGGAATCCAGACGACGTCGCCGGGGCGGATTTCCCGAATCGGCCCGCCCTTGGCCTGCACGCGGCCGATCCCGGAGATCACGTAGAGCGTCTGTCCGAGCGGATGGGTGTGCCAGGCGGTGCGCGCGCCGGGCTCGAACGACACGCGCGAGGCGTTCAGCCG
>NZ_JACMYK010000264.1 GCF_020889785.1 Bradyrhizobium acaciae | reverse complement strand
GTCGGCGGCGGTGCCGCTGCGGCCGGCTTCGCCGGTTCGGGCGTCATGATGCTGACCGGCGGCGTCGACGACGCGCTCGGAAACTCGGCATTGGTCGGCTTGCCCGTGGGCATCGACGGCGGCAGCGCCGCGACCAGGCCGGCGGCCGACGCCTGCGCGGACGGCGCGTTCCAGGCCCCCGCATAGCGCGTGACGAGGTTCTCGTAGGTCCGCTCGTTCATGTTGGCGATGATCTGATGGTTGTCGCCGAGCGAGCGGAACGCAGGGCACGCGGTCGGTGTGCAATGGTCACGCGCCATCAGCGCATAGGCGACGAGGCCATACCGGTCATGCTCGATGGCGCGGCGCAGCGCCTGCAACTCGGTGGTCGAATTGCGCTCCGCGGCGGCGAGGTCGCCGAGTGCAGTCAGCCGCGAAATCTGTGCCGCGGCATAGCTGACCGCAGCAGCGGCGGTATCCGATGAACCGAACAGCACCTTCTCGCAGGCATTGAGAACGGCATCTCCGGCGAGGTCGTCGACGCAGGCCAGCGCCGGCACGGTCTGGCCAGTCAATTGCGCCGTCCGCGTGTCGGCCGGCGACGCCTGCCCGCCCGGCCCGAAGCCGCGGATCGTCGCGGCGACCGCAACCGCGATCGACAGCAACGTAATGACGGTCAGTGCCCCGTTGGCGACGGATTTTTCCGCACGCAGCAGCGTGACGAGAACGACAATCCCAAAAAATGCTGCCGCGGCCAGCGTCAGCCACATCGGGAAGGTCGGTGAGCGCCAGATCTGATCCAGCGAGGAAGCCCAATTCATGCGCGATGTCCCTCAACGCAGCGTAAGCACAATCGGCGGCGGCGAACGCCGCCATCCCGACGTCCAACCTTCAGCACAATGGGTCTGCGAACAGGGCCTTTTGACGGCGACAGCGCGGAACCCGCGTCAGGCACCGGCTTGCGCACAACTCATCAGGACAGCGCGAGCTGGCTCTCCTTGGCCACCCGTTCGAAAGCTTCGGTCGAGCTCTTGATGCGATATTGGCAGTCATCACCATCGGTCGGCAGCAGGCGGATCACCTGATAGGTACCGCTCGCAGCGGGACGCGCCACGTTGCTGGCCGTGAAATAGACGACTTCGCCAATCGAGTACTTATGCTTCAACGCCCTCTCCATTTTCTTAGAGATTGCTGGCCGAGCTGACAGTCCCGATAGCTCTGGCCGGCATTTTGAGAACCCTGCGGCAAGCTAGCACATCGCACCGCCCCAAATCCAGCAAGATTGGGGCATCGTGAAGGTACGATTTTTGCAGGTTTTTCAGGGCGATAGGCAGCAATTTACGTGCCACCCGGAAATTGCCCGCCGACCTCGGTCGGAACCCGGTTCCACCCGCTCAGGCGGTATGCGGCAGCTTGCCGTTGGGGCTCGCGCCATCGACCGCAGCCGGAAGCTGCTGGGCGAGCACCTTCGAGAGCTGGTCGACCGGAATATTGAACTTGGCGGCGAGCTGCCTGACCGTGTCGCTGCCCAGCACCTGCTGGAGCTGCTCGGCCGTGATCGGCAGGTTCTGGCCGGTGCCGATCCAGGATTTGACCTGATCGCCGAGCCCGCCCTGCTCGAGCTTGGCAACGATCGCGGACAACCCGCCCTGCCCGCCATTGCCCATCACCTCGCCGAGCACAGCGGGAATCACCGCCGCACCGAGCTGGTCAAGCAGGCCCTTCAGCTCGGGTGAATTCTCCAGGGAATCCAGAATACCCATGGTCTAAGTCCTTTCACGGCTTGAAAATCCGGCTTTTCGGATTCGACGCTTTCGGCCCCGCGACGTCAAGCTGCGATCTTTGCGAGCCCTGTCACAAATCGGAAGCGCAAGAACCGTCAGACGTCCTCGAATCGGGCGATGCGCAGCGTCTCGGCAACGCCGTCGCGGGTCCATTCCTGGAACGCCGGAAGCTGCATCATGGCATCGACATAATGCTGCGCCTCGGCCCTCACCGGGATCGCGTAGGTGCGGAAGCGATGCACCACGGGAGCGTACATCGCGTCCGCTCCGGAGAAGGTACCGAACAGGAACGGTCCCTGCTTGCCGTAGCGCGCGTGGCATTCGGACCAGATATCCTCGATCCGCGCCACATTGGCCCGCGCATCGTCCGACAGTGCGATGGCGCCGATCGGCCGGTGCAGGTTCATGCCGCATTCGCTTCGCAGCGGCACGAAGCCCGAGTGCATCTCCGCCGAGATCGCGCGCGCATGTGCACGCGCGGCGCGATCCGAGGGCCACAGCTTGGCCTCGGGAAACTTCTCGGCGAGGTATTCGATGATCGCAAGCGAATCCCACACCGTGAGGTCGCCGTCGATCAGCGTCGGCACCTTGCCCGCCTTGCTGAAAGAGAGGATGCGATCCTTGTCGGCCTGATCGGTGTAGAGCGGAACGAAGAGTTCCTCGAACGGGATGTCGTTGGCCCGCAGCGCCAGCCAGGGCCGCATCGACCATGACGAATAGTTCTTGTTGCCGATGACGAGCTTGAGCATGTCCGGGAATCCTGTTGTCACGCCAGTTTGCCATAGTGCATTGCACGCGTTCAACCTGTACATGACGCGGGATGCGGTGCGGACCGGCAGCCGCGCGTTCACGAAGGAAGGCACCATGACCGGCTATTGGGTCGACATCCTGGCCGTCGGCTTCTTTGCGCTGGAGTGGCTGGTCTACGCCATCACGCTGGAGCACACCGCCTATGGGCGCAACAGCCTGTCGGCGCGCATGCATGTCTACCGCGAAATCTGGGTGAGGAATCTGCTCAACCGCGATGCGCGGATGGTCGACATGCAGATCATGGCCAGCTTGCAGAACGGCACGGCATTCTTTGCCTCCACCAGCCTGATCGCGATCGGCGGCGCGCTGGCGCTGCTGCGCGCGACCAATGACGCGCTCGCCGTGCTCGGTGCGCTGCCGGTCAACCTCACGCCCTCGCCTGCTCTGTGGGAGGTCAAGTGCATCGGGTTGATCCTGATCTTCATCTACACCTTCTTCAAATTCGCCTGGGCCTATCGCCTGTTCAACTATGTGGCGATCCTGTTCGGCGCGATGCCGCCGGCCGGCCAGCGCGACACACCGGAGGCGGAAGCCCATGTGATCCGCACCACCCGGCTGTTCGAGACCGCGGGCCGGCACTTCAACCGCGGTCAGCGCGCGTTCTTCTTCGCGCTCGGCTATCTCGGCTGGTTCGTCAGCCCCTGGGTGCTGTTCGTCACGACAGCCGCGGTCGTGATCGTGATCTGGCGCCGGCAGTTCGCCTCGAATGCCTGGCAGGCGATGGGCAGTTGAAACCTGCTCCCGCTCACGACGCGAAATCGCGCGGCGTGAAATCGAGGTCGAGCACCTTCCATTCGCCGTAGCGATCCTTCGGCAGCATCGCATAGGGCTGGCAGGCTTGCAGCGCCTCGGTCGCGCTCTTGAGCAACAGCGGCCCCTTCTGCGACGCGGTGGCTTCGATCAGCAAGGGCGATGCGGCGAGCTTGCCGTCGGGCTTCATGAACACCCGGAGCTTGATCCTGACGTCATCGCTCGTGCTCACGTTGGCCGGGAGCTTCAAGCAGGTCTTCAAATGGCGGCGGAATTCGGCGGCCACGCTGGAGCCGACATCGGCCTGCTCGGTGGCCGCCGCGTCGAAATTGTCCTTGCCGGGACCGGCCCCCGATGGCGCATCGGCGGGCGGCTTCACGGAAATGTCGGGCGGCAGGCCGAGCATGACATTGTATTTGACCGACAGGTCGGGCTCGGGCTGCGAATAGGCAGGCGGTGACGCCGCCGCCTGTTGCTGCGACATCGGCTGGGGCATTCGTGGCGTCTGCGGCGCCGGCTGCGCG
>NZ_JACMYK010000263.1 GCF_020889785.1 Bradyrhizobium acaciae | reverse complement strand
ACTCAAGCACCATCTCGCAATGGCCCAGGAGCTGGACAAAAGCCGGAAGTAGCCGAAGGCTTCTGGCAATCGTCAAAATGATTGCCGGTTTCCTCGCAGACCGACGGGTCGCGGCGGCCGGCCCGGACCCACGGGTTGGGAACGAAGGGCCATATCACGAATTGCCTCACGATCCCTACTTCATGAGGCAATTCGAATGGCGCGGCTCGACGCCATGCGCACCCGACAGGTGGAACTTCGGAACACTGCGGCGCTCGCTGCGGTGGGGATGCTGGTGGCGGTCGCCTTCGGCCTGAGCACTGTGATCACCCCGCTCTACCTAATGTACCAGGAAGCATTTGGCTTTTCGCAGCTCACGCTGACGCTGATCTATGCAGCCTATGCGATCGGCAACGTCGTGGCACTCCTGCTGTTCGGCCGTGCCTCCGACCGCGCCGGACGGCGCGCCACCGCGCTGTCGGCGGTTGGGGTCCTGATCATGGCCACACTGGTCTTCATGTTCGCCCGCGGCGTCACTTGGCTCTATATCGGCCGCATCCTCAGCGGTCTTGGTATTGGCCTCGCCAGCGGCACCGGCAATGCCTGGCTCGCCGAACTGGCCGACAAAGGCGACAAGGGCTACGCGGCCATCATCGGCACAAGCTCCAACTTCATCGGGATCGGTCTCGCCGCTCTCTTATCCGGCCTGCTCGCGCAGTATGCGCCGTGGCCGCTGCGGCTCTCGTTCGCCGTCTATCTCGTCGTTGTGTGCGCGGTCGCGGTCCTGATCTGGTTGACGCAAGAGACCGTGCGGCATCCGGACCACCGCCGGATCGAAATTCGCCCGCAACTGGCGTTGCCGCGCAATATCCAGGCTCAATTCGTGGCGCCTGCAATCACGGGCTTCGGTCTGATGGCACTGGTCGGCTTTTATGCGTCATTGATGCCCGGAATTCTGTTGCACGAACTTCACATCGAGGCTCGAGCCGCCGCCGGTGCGCTGCTGTTCGAGCTCGCTATGATCGTCGCTTTGGTCATCGTGGCTACACAAGCGCTCTCGAGCCGTACCTCGATGCTGTGGTCGCTCGCGCTGATGATTCCCGCCGCCGCCGCGATCGTCACCGCGCAGATTTCAGCATCGCTTTGGGTCATGCTGGGCGCGACCGCCGTCGTCGCCATATCGGCCGGGCTTGGCTATCGCGGCAGCCTTCAGGTGGTCAATGAGATCGCTCCCGCCGACCAGCGCGCCGCCGTGGTTTCGACCTATTTCGTCTGCTGCTTCGTCGGCAACGCGCTGCCGGTGATCGGTGTCGGCGTGCTTTCGAGCCTCACCGATACGACCGTCGCTGACATCGCATTTTCCTGCATGATTACGACGTTCGCGGTCGTCGCGTTGATCTTCGGCTCAATGCACCGTTCTGAATAGGAACGGCTCGGGTCGCGGGTCGTTCAACCTTCATCGGATGCAAGCGAACGCCGCGCGCCGAGTCGCGCGGCCTCTAGAAAGCATCAGCTTCATTTGCACTGTTCTTCGGCTGAACGAAACCAACTAGGTAACCAGCATGATGGAAATCGGCATGACACTTCACGTTCGCTGCGTCGATAACACACTTCAACGAGACATCCTGTCTGTAGGACGCATCTACGAGGTAACAAAGGTGCATGCCCGGGATGGCTATTATGAAATCGGCGGACTCGGTCGTTTCAGCCAATCAAGATTCGAGCCCCTATCGCCCGAACGTCAGGACGAAACTGCATAACGAAAAGGAGTCGCATATGCCGCGTGGTGACAAATCGAGCTACACCGACAAGCAAAAGCGCCAGGCTGAGCACATCGAGGACGGCTATGAGAAGCGCGGAGTCTCGCGCAACGAAGCCGAACGGCGTGCTTGGGCAACCGTAAACAAGGAAACTCACGGCGGCAAGAAAGCCGGATCGGGCCGTGGCAAGGAAGAAGACCACGCCCCCTCGCGTAAAGGCGGCAGGCTCGGCGGCTCCGCGTCCGCAAACCGTCCCGCGGCGGAACGGTCGCGTTCAGCAAAGAAGGCGGCGCGGACCCGGAAGCGGAGAGCCGCCTAGCGCCGCATCTGACCAAAGCGAAACTGTATCGACGGCTTGAGCGCCAACGACACTGCCAAGGTAGACGACCATGTCACAGACCGTCAGCGATTTCATCGTTCACCGCCTGCACGATTGGGGCGTCCGGCACATCTTCGGATACCCCGGCGACGGCATTAACGGCGTGTTCGGCGCGCTCAATCGCGCCGGCGGCAGCATCGAGTTCATCCAGGCACGCCACGAGGAAATGGCCGCCTTCATGGCCTCGGCCTACGCGAAATTCTCCGGGCGCCTCGGGGTGTGCATCGCGACCTCGGGACCGGGAGCCTCGCATCTCACGACCGGCCTCTATGACGCGCTGCTTGACCATCAGCCGGTCCTCGCCCTGGTCGGGCAGCAAGCGCGCAATGCGCTCGGCGGACAGTATCAGCAGGAGCTCGACCTGGTCTCGATGTTCAAGGACGTGGCGGGTGCCTACGTCGCCCAGGCCTCTTCGCCTGCGCAAGTCCGCCATTTGATCGATCGTGCGGCACGGATCGCGCTCGCCCGGCGTGCCGTGACCGCCGTCATCCTCCCGAACGACCTTCAGGAGGACGATTACGAAGACCCGCCGCGCGCCCACGGCACGCTGCGCTCCGGCATCGGCTACGCCCCGCCGCGAGTCGTTCCGCACGAAGCCGAACTCGACCGTGCGGCAGACATCCTCAACGCCGGCAAGAAAGTTGCCATGCTGGTCGGAGCCGGTGCACTTGGGGCGACCGACGAGGTCATCGCGGTTGCAGACCGGCTCGCAGCCGGTTGCGCCAAGGCTCTCCTTGGCAAAGCCGTACTGCCTGACGACCTTCCCTGGGTGACCGGCTCGATTGGCTTGCTCGGCACCGAGCCGAGCTATGACCTGATGATGGAGTGCGACACGCTGTTGATGGTCGGCTCCGCGTTCCCTTACTCCGAATTCCTGCCCAAGGAAGGCCGCGCCCGCGGCGTTCAGATCGACATCGATGCCAGCATGCTGTCGATCCGCTTCCCGATGGAAGTCGGTCTTGTCGGCGACGCCGCCGAGACGCTGCGCGCGTTGCTGCCGCGGCTCGCGCAGAAGAGCCCGGACCGCTGGCGCAAGTCAATTGAAGGCAAGGTCCGCGAATGGTGGACCACGCTCGAGGATCGGGCACGGCAGCCGGCCAAACCAGTCAATCCACAGCGCGTCACCTGGGAGCTGTCGCCGCGAATTCCCGACCGCGCGATTATCACCAGCGACTCCGGCTCGTGCGCCAACTGGTTCGCACGCGATCTCAAGATGCGGCGTGGCGTCAATGCCTCGCTCTCGGGAGGCCTCGCATCGATGGGCGCCGCCGTCCCCTACGCGATCGCAGCCAAATATGCCGACCCCGACCGTCCGGTGATCGCGCTGGTTGGCGACGGCGCGATGCAGATGAACAACATGGCCGAATTAATCACGGTCGCGAAATACTGGCGACAGTGGAAAGACCATCGCTGGATTGTCTGCGTATTCAACAATGAGGATCTCAACCAAGTTACCTGGGAGCAACGGATCATCAATGGTGATCCGAAGTTCGAGGCGTCGCAGCGCATACCTGACGTCTCATATTCCCACTTTGCAGAGATGATCGGTCTCCGCGGCATCTATGTCGATCGGCCCGATCTCGTCGGATTAGCCTGGGACCAAGCATTCGCAAGCGACGTTCCGGTGGTGCTCGAGGTGAAGACCGATCCGGAGGTGCCGCCGCTCCCGCCGCACATCACGCTGGAGCAGGCCAAAAACTTTTCCATCGCCCTGGCCAAGGGCGATCCCAATGAGGCTGGCGTGATCCGGGGCGCTGCCCGGCAGGTGCTCGAGACGATCCTTCCCGGGAAGGACTGAGGCGGTCTCAGG
>NZ_JACMYK010000262.1 GCF_020889785.1 Bradyrhizobium acaciae | reverse complement strand
CAACGGCGCGAAGCGCGTCGCCGCCAAGGCCACAGGCCTCCGGCTTGCTGGCGACAGGCTGATCGCCGTGGTCACCGAGAGCGGCGAGATCGCCTGCGATGCGGCGGTGGTTGCCGCCGGCGCGCGCTCGAAGCAACTGACTGCATCGATCGGCGATCCACTGCCGCTGGAAACCGAGCGCGGCTATCACGTCATGATCGAGAATCCGGAATCCGGACCGCGCAGTTCGATGATGGCCTCGGATGCCAAGATGGTCGTCAACTGGACCGACAAGGGCCTGCGCGCCGCCGGCACGGTGGAGATCGCGGGGCTCGACGCCGAGCCGAACTGGAAGCGCGCCGAGATTCTGCGCGAGCATCTGCTCGGCATGTTCCCGAAACTGCCGAGGGATATCCCGCCATCACGGATCAAGACCTGGTTCGGCCATCGCCCGAGCATGCCCGACGGACGGCCCTGCATCGGCCATGCGCGCGCTCGCGCGACGTGGTCTATGCTTTCGGCCACGGCCATGTCGGCCTGGTCAGCTCGGCTCGCACCGGCCGGCTGGTCGCGCAGCTCCTCAGCGGCAAGGCACCCGAAATTCCGCTTCAGCCGTTCGCGCCGTCACGTTTTCTATAGGAAGAAGCCTCAGCTGTCGCCGGCCCAGGCCGTGATCACCGCCGGCGCGATCACGCGTCTCGGCATATGCGGATTGATCGTGCCGGCGCTGACGTCCTGCGTCTGAATGAGCAGGGTGCGCGCAAACGCCTTGGCATCCTCTTCGGTCGTGAAGGTACGGGTCTGGCGCGCGAAGCGGTGGTGTCCGGCGTCAGGGCTTCTCACGGCGAACGAGACGTACCAGATGGCCTTGTCCGACTTCATCGCGCAGCTCTGGCGGCAGTGGTTCGCCCGCGCGATCGCGGCGTCTTGTCCGATGCTCGATATGCAAAAAGTGCCAAGAGAAGAATCCTGAAATACAACAGACGACGGCCAACGAGCTCCACGGTGGGCAGCTGACGCTACAGGATCGGCACGGATACCGATACTGGCGGTATAGTACCGCTCAACCGATGGATGAATGACAATGCGGCGCTGCGACGATGGTTCCTAGGATCCGATGCCGCGCTCTTCCAGTGACTTGAGTCACTTCTCGGGGAGCGCAATCAGGCTGCACGGAGCCTGTGAGGTTCAAGCATCTCGTTAATCAGAACATGGCCGGCTTTGACCCATGCCAGGAGTCACGCCTTCGGATGATCCATCGCGTGGTGACGTCATGAGCATTGAGACACCCACGCATCTCGCGTCAGTCGATAGAGAACTTGCCGACGCAATGGGTTATCTTCCGGGATGCGAGGGTGGTCAAAATCCTCTGCGTTGTCGTGGCGCATCCCAAGCTTGGCCATCAGCCGTCTGGATCGAACGTTTCGAATGCTCGCATGCGCCACGACCTCCGCGAGACGAACCTCTTCGAAGCCAAACTGAAGAGACGCTTGCGCAGCCTCCACCGCAAACCCCTGTCCCCAGAACGGCCTCGCCAGCCGCCAGCCGACTTCGACAGCGGGCGTGAAGCGGGCGACAAAGCCGATCCGCAGTAGTCCGACGGCTCCCATGAATACGCCGGATGCTCTCGATTCAACGGCCCACATGCAGAATCCGTGAGAGGATTGATGGCTGGTCTGGAAGTCGATCCAGGCGTCGGAGGCGTCCCGCGATGCGAGCGGGCGGAGATATTCCATGACGTCGGCATCCCCAGACATCGCCGCAAACGGCGGTCTGTCTGAATCGATCCATGGGCGGAGGAGGAGCCTTGGTGTCAACAGCTGCATCCGGCTCTGCCTCGGCTCAGCGGTAACGGGTCAATGAAGCCATCGATCATGCGTCGCGCAATCCCGACTGCCCGACACTACGAATAATTCCATGTGGCGTCACTCCGCTCTCCTGGCCGCTCCCGGGAATTGCAGGGGAGCGCGACGCTGCGAGTTACGCGCCATCCATGCTCGATCAATTCGTTCGGCTTTTCAGAATTTAACTTGACGGCGGACCCAACTCAGATGTTCAATGCGCCCGTCTCGCCCGATCGAGGGGCGCTTCGCGATCGTCACGAACGCGGGTCGAGATGCGGTGGACGCGGATCGCGCAGTCGACGAATGCGCATGAAGCGGACGGCGAAATCGTGCAGGCCTGACGCCCTAGTGGTAGGTGTCCTCTCGCAAAACGCGTAAGCGTTTTTGCGAGGGCGGTGACAACAAAGCCCAGTCTCGCCGGGGAGAGCACGTATAAGCCGTAACCCATCGCGCAGGGAAAGCCGGGTTGTTTCCGGTTACACCTGTGGTCCTACCCCCGAGCTTTCTATCCAATGCTCGGGGCCCATGGGTGCGATCGGCACCCGGCTTTCCCTGCGCCCTCTATGAGCGAGGGTGGAACGAAGAGCAAAGCTCGGACAAATCATGTCGCGAGAACGCGGATGTATGCACGCGTTATGTATGCACGCGTTAGCCGGCCGGGCCGAGTGTCTTCATCGCTTCCGCGACGATGACCTCGCCGGCCTCCTGCACGAAATGCCCGGCGTCAGGCAGTTCAAGCGGCGGTGGACAGTTTCGGATCACCTGCCGCAATCGGCTCATCACCGGCGGCCCGAGCACCGGGTCCTTCATGCCGACAGCCATGAAGCTTTGTCCGGTCCACTGCTGCGACCAGAAATCGCGCGCGCGCCGCGAAAGCGCCGCGCCACCAGCGTCCGGCTGGTCCGGTACCAGATTGGGAAAGCGCCGGACGCCGGCCTTGTACCGCTGGTCCGGATAGGGCGCGGCGTAGGCGGCAGCTTCCTCGTCTGCAAGACCGGGGACCGCTCGCTGCATCAAGGCCGCGATGTCCATGTCCGGGCTGCGATTGGAGAAGGCCCGCCATGCGAGAAACCCTTCGCCGAGCGGCAGGTCACCGGTGCCGAGCATCGTGTTCATCACAAGCAATCGATCGAAGCGATCGGTCATGTCCATGGGTATCGTCAGTCCGATCAATCCTCCCCAATCCTGGCAGACCAGCATGACGCGGCGCAGATCGAGCGCCTCGATCAGCGATATCACCGCCGATCGATGGAAGTCGAAGGTGTAGATGTCTTCGTCGACGGGCTTGTCGGAACGACCGAAGCCGAAGAAATCCGGCGCGATGACGCGAAATCCTGCGGCGAGAAGCGGTGGGATCATCTTTCGATAGAGGTAGGTCCAGGTCGGCTGGCCGTGCAGGCAAAGCGCCACCGGCGCGGTCTTCGGTCCCTCGTCGAGATAGTGCATTCGCAACGGGCCGATCTCGATGTAGCGCGGCGCGAAGGCAAATCCGGGCAATTCGGCGAAGCGCCCGTCCGGTGTTCGAAGCGTCTGCATGTCTCTGCCTTTTCGATTCGCCATTCGATCGTGCAAGGACGCCGAGCGGAGCGTACCTTGCCGCTCCCGCTAACCGATCCGCACCACCATCTTGCCGAGTGCGGCACGGGTCTGCATGGTGGTGAACGCCGCGCGGAAATCCTCAAACGCGAACACCTTGCCGACCACTGGCGTCAGTCGGCCGTCGTTCAGCCACGCCGACAATTGCGTCATCACGCGCGCCTGCGCCTCGGGTTCGCGGCGCGCGATCTGGGCGGCGTCGACGCCGATCAGAAGACCGCCCTTCAACAGTGGCAGATTGAACGGCAAAGCGGGGATCTGGCCGGCCGCAAAGCCGACCACGACATGGCGGCCGTTCCAGGCGATCGAGCGGAACGCCTGCAGCGAGACCTCGCCGCCGACCGGATCGAAGATCACGTCGGGGCCATGGCCGCCGGTCGCGTCCTTCAGCGCGTCGCGCCAATCGGGTTTTGTGTAGTCGACGGTCGCATCAGCGCCGAAGCTTGCGGCGAAGCTGCGCTTCTCCTCGGTCGAGGCCGCCGCGACGACGCGTGCGCCGAGCAGCTTGCCGACCTGGATCGCGGCGATGCCGGTGCCGCCG
>NZ_JACMYK010000261.1 GCF_020889785.1 Bradyrhizobium acaciae | reverse complement strand
TGGCCGGGACGGTTCTGCTGCTGGCCCGGCTGTTGCGGAGCGTTGCGGTTCTGGCCCGGCAGGCCGTTCTGGCGCTGCGGGTTCGGCCGCACCGGCTGGCCGCGATTCGGATAGGGCGCGGCCGGATTGGCCCTGCGGAAATCCGGATTGGCGCGACGGAAGTCGCGCTGCTCGGTCACGACCTGGCGGCCCAGCGTCTGCGCCGAATGCACTGCGCGCACGAAACCCTGGTCGCGCGCGACCTGTTGCGGCGAGATCGTGAGTGGCACCGCCGCAAGGCGCGCGCCGCCGGTGCCGGGACGAATAGCAAAACCGCTCGCGCCGCGCGTCAGCACGCCGAGCGAGGAACCGCTGCGATCGTTGACCTCGATGCGGCCGACATGTCCGTCGGCGTCGGGATAAAGCTTGATGCCGACATTGTTGCTGGTCGCAGTCGCGCCCGCGGGTACCTCGACCAGGCCGGTGGTGCCGCGGATGCCGAGCGTCGCGGTCGGCGTCGAGATCTTCATGTCGCCGGTTTTTGCCACCGCGGCGGCGACGAAGGCCGCCGTTCCCTTGGCGACGTTGAACAGCGCGCCGTTCTGCTGGCCGCCGTCCTCGTAGACATAATTGTCGATCGTGATCCTGGCGTTGGCGCGCAGGTTGAAGGTGGTGCCGTCGTTGAAGGTGATGCCGAGCGCGGAGGTCGCGGACGTCGCGACCTCGTCATTGGCAAAAATGTCGTCGCGGATCTGCAGCGGCGTCGTGGTGTTGTTGCGCGTGACGGTCGCGGTTCCGGTCAGCGTCGCGACGTTGCCGATCGGCTCGGGCGCTGCGGCCTGCGGCGCAGCAGCCGGAGCAGGCGTGGCAGACGCTGGCGGTGACGCACTCGGCGCGGGGGCGGGCGAGGGTGCCGGTGCAGGCTGCGCTTGCGCAAGCTGGGTCAGCTCCGGCGCGGCATTGGCCGTTGCATGCCAACCGATCGTGACGCCGGCACCAAGCAGAAGCGCATGAAGGAAGGCGCGGCGTATCACCATCGATTCCCGGGAGGCATTGGGGACCGGCAATTGAGCCGCGTCAGGCTGAATGCCGAATGAACGGTCCTGCCTTGTTGTCATGGCGGACCAAAACGATCAAGCACCGCGCTTCGTTGCCGGAAGCGCGGTGCCTGGTCGCTGTCGGGGTTTTGGTTAGCCGCGCTTGTGAGGAGTGATGTTGAGTGGCTTCGCCGGCCTGGCCGCAGGAGCATAGCTCGCGGGCTGCGCGGCCGTCGCCGGGGGCACATAGTGGAACACCGCCTTGCAGCCTTCGCTGAGCAGCGCGCGCTGCCGGACCATGCAGGCGGTGACGCGATCGACGTCGGGGATTTCCGAGCTGCACAACCGCATCGCATCGCCGGTGCACATCTGCTGCTGCTCATCGGTGTAGGCATAGGACGCCGAGGTCAACAGACCGAGCGTGAACGTGGTGGCCGCCAGCAGTTTGCCGTGACGAAGCGTGGAAGCGGTGAAAGCCATCATGTCCCCCTTGTGGTGATCGCGCCGAAGCAGCGCGTCGTCGGGGGCATCACTAGGCAGGCCCGGTTTCGGCAATTCTTCGTCGGAACGGCAAAATGGTTTCGTCGCGCGCTTGTTTGTTTCGTTAACCACACACGGGAGAGATTCCGGCCGTCATCACACTGCCGGCGCAGGACCCCCCTCGAGCGCGAGCACGGCTTCGCGCCGGGCTTCGGGCATGGCGCGGATGCGGCGCCTCGCGGTGAGGCGCATGGCGGCAAAGCCGCCGAGGAACAGCACGATCTTGCTCACGATGCCGAAGGTCGGCATCACGAGGGCCCACGTCGTGATCTCGCAGGTCAGCGCGACGAAAGCGTTCGCGGCGGCGGATGTGAACATCAGGGCTGCCCAGGCATAGCCGACCTTGACGGCGACATCGGGCACGACGGTCTGCGCGATCTCTGGGAGATAGCGGTTCAGCCAGCCCGGCTTCAGCATCACGACGCCGACGATTGCGTAGATCACACTCGGCTTGAACAGCACGAAGCGCGGGTCGTTGGTGAGCAATGTCGCGGTGCCGGCGGTGATCACCAGGAACAGGCTCAGCCATTCCATGGTGTCGATCCGCTTGCCGCGCGCGATCTGGATGCCGATCTGCACGACGCCGAACGCAATGCCGAGGCCGACCGAGAGCGCGGTATTGTGCGTCAGCAGGAACAGAACCAGAAAGACCAGGGTGGACGCCAGGTCGAGGGCCAGCAGCCGTGCCGCGGTGAGGAAACTCTTCATCGGTCGCTTTGCTCCGCTTGCCTGACGCTCTGGCGCGACCAGCGCCCGCGCCGGCACAGCTAGGCAGATTGCGTCGGCGCCGGCCTATCGATTTCTGAAATCGAGGAGCGAATTCTCACTCCGGACGGGCGATTTCCACCGCATCCGCGGTTTGCGGCGCCGCCGCCCTGCGGCGAAACTCGGTCGGCGTCAGCCCGGTGTCCGCCTTGAAGGCGCGGTTGAACGGCGCAAGCGACTGGAACCCAGCATCGAGCGCGATCGTCAGCACCGGCACCTCGGCCTGACTGGCGTCGGCGAGCGCTGCCTTTGCCTCATCGAGGCGATAGCGGTTGAGGAAGGCGTTGAAATTCCGGTGGCCGAGCCCGTCATTGATCAGCGTGCGCAGCCGGTACTCCGGCATGCCGAGCCTGACCGCCAGCACGCCGATGGTCAGGCCCTCCTGCCGATAGGTCCGCTCCGTCGCCATCAGATGCTTGAGCTGATTGAGCGCGGCCTGGCTGGACGCCGGCGGACCGGCGTTGGCGAACGAAGGCGCCACCCGTGCGGCCTGGCCACCGCCGTTTCCGGCAACCGCCGGCTGGCTCTCCGGCGGATCGAACAGCATCATCCAGATCGACAGCAGCCCGAATGCGACAAGGCCGAGCGCGATGCTCAAGCTGATGGACCGGGTCGGAATCGCGGCCAGCCCCGCCGCGGCGGCAAGCGTCATCTGCAAGCCGATGCCGATCACGAGCGCGATCAGGATCCGGCCGCGTGCGGTTGTCACGGCGGTCCGCCATCCCTTCGCAATTTGTGCGATCCCGAGCGCGGAGAAGCCGATCGTCGCCAGCGCCAGCCCGCGGCCGCAGGTCCCGGCGAGATCGGGCCAGATCGTCCAGCCATTGTGGCTCACAACGCCAAGGCCGGCGAGCAGCGTCCACAAGGCCGCATGCCACGGCCGCAAAGCAAACCGCTCGTCGAACACCGCGCTCGCCCACAGCCAGAAGATCACCGGCGAACCCATCGCGAAGGCGATGAACGGCGAGCTCCAGCCGAATGACGATGCCGGAAAGAAGGGTGCGGTTGAAATCGCGTAGGTCGCGCCGGCGACGCCCATGGCGGCACCGAGGTTCGCGGCGCGATGCACCGCCGCGTAGCGCAACAGCAATACTGCACAAACCACCAGGAACAGCGCGACCACCGCGCCACGGAGACCGAGTTCAAGAGCAGTCATCGCCATCGCAAGCCGCCCGCAGGTTCAAATCAACCTCGACATTGCGATTCTTATAGCGCGTCCGGCGATCCACATGAAGCGACCGCCGGACGGCTGGAAATCCGATGTCCGCCCGCCGCTTGTGCGGCAGCGGACATCGGAGCAATCGGAAGTGTCGGCCTAGCTGACCCGCTTCCAGGTCTGGCCGCCGCAGAACATGCCGCCGAAGGCGCAGCCCTGCACGCGCATCGCATTCGGGCCCCTCATCGCGATCGTCGAGTCGTAGTTGCGGCCGGAGTCGGGATCGTGGATGCGGCCGCTCCACTTGCTGCCGTCGGGCTTCATGTTAATCAGGATGCGCTCATTGGTCTTGACCGAATAGCCGCAGAGATCGGCGCCGCAGGCTTCGACGCGGACGTTGCCCTTGTTCTCCTCGGTGGCCCAGACGCCGATCGGTCCGGTCGCCGCCGGTGCTGCGGCAATCGGAGCGGGCTGTGGCTGCTGCGCAGGCTGTGCCGCGACGGGGGCCGGTGCCGGCGCAGCGGGTGCGGCGTCAACCGCCGCG
>NZ_JACMYK010000260.1 GCF_020889785.1 Bradyrhizobium acaciae | reverse complement strand
AGGACGTGGTGATGGAGCAGGCTGGAGCCACAGCGTCGTCTAACAACAAAAGCCTGTGATTATGGGTCCCGGCTTTCGCCGGAACGACGGAGAGTAGTTTGGCGACCGAGCTAATTCGTCGGCAGCGGGACCTGGTCGTCGATCAGCGAATCCAGCGCGGCCTTCACGTCGGTCTTGGCATCGATCACGCCCGCCTGCTGCAACGCGAGGCCGGCGGCGAGGATCGATTCCCGCTGGGGGCTGCCGATCCGGCTGTGGGTCAGCTCGGTGCGCTCCTTGAGCTGCTTGTCGACCACGGCGTCCGGCAGCTTGGTGACAGCGATGAAGGTCTTCTTCAGCTCGTCATAGTTCGCCAGCGAATATTTCCGCGCTTCCTCGTAGGTTGCGAGCACCCGGCGGACGATATCCGGGTGAGCTTTCAGGAACTCCTCGCGCACATTGAGGATGCCCCAGGTGTTGGCATCGGCCTTGCGGTAGAACAGCTTTGCGCCGTCCTCGACTTCCGCCTGCGCCATCATCGGGTCGAGGCCGGCCCAGGCCTCGACATCGCCGCGGATCAGCGCGGTCTTGCCGTCGGCATGCTGCAACAGCACCGGCGTGATATCCTTCTCGGTCAAACCGGCGCCCAGCAGCGCACGGACGAGGAAGATGTGCGGGTCGGTGCCGCGCGTCACCGCGACGCGCTTGCCCTTGAGATCGGCAACCGACGCGATCTTGGAATCCTTTGATGTGACCAGCGCGGTCCATTCGGGGCGCGAATAGACATAGATCGACTTGATCGGATTGCCGTTGATCCGGGCGACCAGGGCGGCGGAGCCCGCGGTCGAGCCGAGATCGATCGAACCGGCATTGAGGAACTCGAGCGCCTTGTTGGAGCCGGCCGATTGCACCCAGACGATGCTGATGCCGTCCTTGGCGAATTCCTTCTCCAGCAGGCCCTTCTGCTTCAGGACCATCGACACCGGATTGTAGGTGGCCCAGTCGATCCGGATCTCCTTCAGCGCGTCGGCGGCGAGCGCCGCGCCGGGCAACAATGTCGAGACCGCGAGCAGCGCAGCGAAGGTGCGCCGGGAAAATTTCTGCATTCGTCGATCTCCTCGATCAGATTAAGAAACAATCTTTTATTTCAATGAGTTATCCTTGCGGTCAACGAGAAAATCTCTACCCTTTACGAGATGGCGCGAGAACGATCTTGCTCGAAGCGCCGCCACGAGAGCATGGAGCTGCTGTCATTATACTTTGGTCCGTGACAGCAACAGCTCCGTCCGATATCGGATGAACGTATGGACAGCGTCGTAGCCGAAGTCCGCCCTGAAGCGGACGATCGTTTCGAGACCGAGCGGATCACCGCGGCGGTCAATGCACTCGCCGAACAGCATGCCGGCCGCGAGGACCAGTTCCGCGCCGCGATGGCGCAGCTGCTCAAGGCCGAGCTGATCGCGGCGCGCGCCACGGCGCAGGCGCTGCTGCTGAAGGACCGCCACGGAAGGCGCTGCGCCGAACGGCTCTGCTTCGTGCAGGACGAGATCATCCGCATCCTCTATGCGGCGGCGACCCGGCATCTCTATCACTCGCCGATCCCCTCCGGCGCCGAACGCATGGCCGTGGTCGCGACCGGCGGCTATGGCCGCGGGCTGATGGCGCCGGAATCCGACATCGATCTGCTGTTCATCCTGCCCTACAAGCAGACCGCCTGGGGCGAGCAGGTCGCCGAAGCCATTCTCTATTGCCTGTGGGACATGGGGCTGAAGGTCGGCCACGCCACCCGCTCGGTCGATGAATCGATCCGCCAGGCGCGCGGCGACATGACGATCCGCACCGCGATCCTGGAAACCCGGTTCCTGACCGGCGACCAGCCGCTCTATGCCGAGCTGGTCGAGCGCTTCGACAAGGAAGTGGTGCAGGGCACCGCGTCGGAATTCGTCACCGCAAAACTCGCCGAGCGCGAGGAGCGGCATCGCCGCGCCGGCCAGTCGCGCTATCTGGTCGAGCCCAACGTCAAGGACGGCAAGGGCGGCCTGCGCGACCTGCACACGCTGTTCTGGATCGCCAAATACGTCTACCGCGTGCGCGAGACCGACGAGCTGCTCGAGCGCGGCGTGTTCGACGCGCAGGAGTACCGCACCTTCCGCCGCTGCGCCGATTTCCTGTGGTCGGTGCGCTGCAACCTGCACTTCTTCGCCGGGCGCGCCGAGGAGCGGCTGTCGTTCGATATGCAGCGCGAGATCGCGGTCCGCCTCGGCTACACCTCGCATCCCGGCATGCAGGATGTCGAGCGCTTCATGAAGCACTACTTCCTGATCGCGAAGGACGTCGGCGACCTCACCGCGATCCTGTGCGCCAAGCTCGAGGAAGAGCACAACAAGCCGGCGCCGGTGCTGAGCCGGATGGTGGCGCGGCTGCGGCCCGGCACCAAGCGACGGCGGGTGGCCGGCAGCGACGACTTCATCGTCGACAACAACCGCATCAACCTCGCTGCGCCCGACGTGTTCAAGCACGATCCGGTCAACCTGATCCGGATCTTCCGCCTCGCGCAGCAGAACAACCTCGCCTTCCATCCCGACGCGATGCGCACGGTGACGCGCTCGCTGAAGCTGATCAACACCCAGCTGCGCGAGAACGACGAAGCCAACCGGCTGTTCATGGAGATCCTGACCTCCAACGACGCCGAGACGGTGCTGCGGCGGATGAACGAGACCGGCGTGCTCGGCCATTTCATCCGCGCCTTCGGCAAGATCGTGTCGATGATGCAGTTCAACATGTACCACCACTATACGGTGGACGAACACCTGCTGCGCTGCATCGGCTATCTGCAGGACATCGAGCGCGGCGGCAACGAGGAGTTCACGGTCGCCAGCGACCTGTTCCGCAAGATCCGGCCCGAGCACCGCCCGGTGATCTATATCGCGACGCTGCTGCACGACATCGCCAAGGGCCGGCCGGAGGATCACTCTATCGCCGGCGCCAAGGTGGCGCGGCGGCTGTGCCCGCGGCTCGGCTTCTCCGCGGCCGACACCGAACTGGTCGCCTGGCTGATCGAGGAGCACCTGACGATGTCGACGGTGGCGCAATCGCGCGATTTGTCGGACCGCAAGACCATCGAGAATTTCGCCGCCGTGGTGCAGTCGGTCGAGCAGATGAAGCTCTTGACCATCCTGACCACCGCCGATATCCGCGGCGTCGGCCCCGGCGTGTGGAACGGCTGGAAGGCGCAGCTGTTGCGCACGCTGTATTACGAGACCGAACCGGTGCTGACCGGCGGCTTCTCGGAAGTCAACCGCGCCCAGCGCATCGCGGTGGCGCAAGCCGAATTCCGCCGCGCCTTCACCGAATGGCCGGAGGCCGAGCTCAACGCCTATATCGGCCGGCACTATCCGGCCTACTGGCTCAAGGTCGAACTGCAACGCAAGATCCGCCAGGCGCGTTTCATCCGCGCCAGCGAGCAGGCCGACCACAAGCTGGCGATCAACGTCGGCTTCGATGAGATCCGCGCCGTCACCGAGCTCACGATCCTCGCGACCGACCATCCCTGGCTGCTGTCGATCATCGCGGGCGCCTGTGCGTCTGCCGGCGCCAACATCGTCGACGCGCAGATCTACACCACGACCGACGGCCGCGCGCTCGACACCATCTCGATCTCGCGCGAATACGATCGCGACGATGACGAGGGCCGCCGGGCGACGCGGATCGGCGAGATGATCGAGCAGGTGCTGGAAGGCAAACTGCGGCTGCCCGAGGCGGTGGCGAAGCGCGCGGTGCGCAGCAAGGCGCGGCCGTTCATCGTCGAGCCCGAGGTGACCATCAACAACCAGTGGTCCGACCGCTATACCGTGATCGAGGTCTCCGGCCTCGACCGGCCCGGCCTGCTCTATCAGCTCACGACCGCGATCTCGAAGCTCAACCTCAACATCGCCTCCGCGCATGTCGCGACCTTCGGCGAACGCGCCCGCGACGTGTTCTATGTCACCGATCTGCTCGGCGCCCAGATCACCGCCCCGACCCGGCAGGCCGCGATCAAGAGCGCGCTGCTGCATCTGTTGTCGAGCGAAGACCAGGTGGCGAAGCCGGCGGCTTAGATCAAGGCGCAGGGAGAGCGTGCAAGACCCGTCATCCTGAGGAAGCCGCGAAG
>NZ_JACMYK010000259.1 GCF_020889785.1 Bradyrhizobium acaciae | reverse complement strand
GCGGTCGCAGCGCCGCTGCCGCCGCCGCCGCGGCATGACAACATCACGCCGCTCGCGATCGGCGCCGCGGTCGGTGCGGGCGTGGTGGCTGGCGCCATCATCGGCGGGAGCATCGCCGACCTGCGCGGCCAGCGGCAGGAAGTGGTCGAAGACGGCCGTACCATCTACACCGAGCCGGACCGCGTCATCATCCGCGATCCCAGTGGACAGGCCTATGTCCGTGGCGACGATGTCTACCGCTTCCGCTATGGCGCACGCGACATTCGCACCGAGACGATCGGCGGCGAGACCCGCACCATCGTGGTCCGTCCCGACGGCAGCGAGATCATCACCGTGGTCGGTGCCGACGGCCAGATGCTGCGCCGAATCCGCAGGGATCCCGGCGGGCGCGAGCTCATCATCATCGACAACAGCTATCGCGATCCGCGTGCGGTCGGCGGCTTCTATGTCGACGTACCGCCGCCGGTGGTCAACATCCCCTACGATCGCTACATCGTCGATGCTCAGGAGGCGTCGCCCGACGTGATCTACGAGACCATGGAGGCACCACCGGTGCAGCGGATCGATCGGCGCTACTCGCTCGAAGAGATCCGCTACAGCCCCAATGTCCGCATGCAGATGCCGAGCATCGACCTCAACACGATCAACTTCGACTCCGGATCGTGGACCATCCCGCCGGATCAGGCGGCGAGGCTGCAGGTGATCGCCGACGGCCTCAACCGGGCCATCCAGCGCAATCCGCGCGAGGTGTTCCTGATCGAAGGCCACACCGATGCGACCGGCAACGACACCGACAATCTGTCGCTGTCCGACCGCCGTGCGCAGTCCGCCGCCGAGTTGCTGACGCAGCAGTTCGGCGTGCCGGCTGAAAACCTGACATCGCAGGGTTACGGCTCGCAATATCTGAAGGAGCAGACCGACGGACCGAGCCGCATCAACCGGCGCGTCACCGTCCGCCGCATCACCCCGCTGCTCAACGGTGACACCGCCTCCGCCGCCCCGCCGCGCTAAGGCGGCGCGGCATCACGATACGAAATGGCCGGGAGCGATCCCGGCCATTTTTTGTTTTTGGTGAGACGACACTGGCAGCCACGTAAGAGCTGCACCCCCTCTCCCGCTTGCGGGGGAGGGCTGGGGTGGGGGTGTCACCGCTAATCACCTAAAGGAAGGAGCCCCATCCGGATTGCATCTGCGATGCAATCCGACCTCCCCCGCAAGCGGGAGAGGTGCAGCAAGCATCGTCACCGTCCCATCTGCGCCGGATCGTAGAAGAAGCGCTCCTCGATCAGCTCCTCGCCGCGCCAGGTCTGCCAGGCGACCTCCTCCATGCTGCGGACCTTGCCGTCCTTGCCGGTGAATTCGAACCGCCAGCAGATCGCTGAATGATCGCCGTCGAGCAGCAGCGGCCCGAGCCGCGTCGTCTTCACGCCGGACACCGCGGCCAGCACTGCCGCCTCGCGCGCCGCCAGCGCCTCGCGGCCGACGCGCCATTCGCCGTCGTTCTCCTGGGTGCGGGCATCGGCCGCATAGAAGTTCCGGATCGCGGCGACATGGTCGTTGGCTTCGACCGTGTCAGCGAAGGCTTGCAGCGTCTTGAGCGAAGGCATGGGCACTCTCCATTTACCGACTGATGGTCGGTATTTATCGACTGGTAGTCGGTAAGTCAATTGGCTTGCGGATGGAACTGGGCTACAGATACACGATGGCAACCCAGGCCGAGCGGCGCGAGAAAACCAGAGCCGCCATCGTCAAGGCGGCACGGCGCATCTTCGGCGAGCGCGGCTTTGCGGCTGCGACGATGGATGACATCGCCAGCGGCGCGCGGGTTGCAAAAGGCGCGGTCTATCATCACTTCGCGACCAAGGAGGCGGTGTTCGAGGCCGTGTTCGAGCAGGTGTCGATCGATCTCGTCGCCGATCTCGATCGCATCTCGCGCGCGGAGAACGATCCGCTGGCAGCGATGGCGGCGGGAACGCAGGGCTATTTCGCGGCGTGCTCAAAGGGCCCGACCGGCCAGATCATCTTGCGCGACGGCCCGGCCGTGCTCGGCTGGGAACGCTGGCGCGAGATCGACGCCAAGCATTTCGGCGGCAAGTTTCCGCGCGCGCTTTCCGCTGCGATGGACGCCGGCGTGATCGCAAAGCAGCCGATCGAGCCCCTGGCGCGGCTGTTGCTCGGCGCGGTGACGGAGGCAGCCGTTGCTGTGTCAGCGGGACCCGATATCGGCAAGACCGGCACCGATTACGCGCGGGCGTTTCGGTCGTTGCTGGATGCGCTCAGGGTGAAGTAGCCGAACGCTCTCCTCTTGGTCGTCCCTGCGAAAGCAGGGACCCATAACCACTGCCGTCAATTGTTGCGCTGCGCTGGAGCCACAGCTCGCTTTGACAACGCAATCCTGTGGTTATGGGTCCCGGGTCGCGCTTCGCTTGCCCGGGACGACGGCGAGTTTGCGGTGACGGCCGGCAGCCTCAGTCCTTGTCGCTCTCGAGCTGGAAGATCTGCGAGCCTTCGCCGCTCGAGATGAGGCCGGTCTTGTTGTAGAGGCCGAGCTTGGCGCGGGTGTCTGATATGTCGAGATTGCGCATCGTCAGCTGGCCGATGCGGTCGGCCGGCGTGAAGGCGGCATCCTCGACCTTCTCCATGCTCAAGCGCTCCGGCGCGTAGGTCAGGTTCGGGCTCTCGGTGTCGAGGATGGAATAGTCGTTGCCGCGGCGCAGCTCCAGCGTCACCTCGCCGGTGACGGCGCCCGCCACCCAGCGCTGCGCGGTCTCGCGCAGCATCAAGGCTTGCGAATCGAACCAGCGGCCCTGGTAGAGCAAGCGGCCGAGCCGCATGCCGCTGATGCGGTACTGCTCGATCGTATCCTCATTGTGGATCCCGGTGACGAGACGCTCATAGGCGATGTGCAGCAGCGCCATGCCGGGCGCCTCGTAGATGCCGCGGCTCTTGGCCTCGATGATGCGGTTCTCGATCTGGTCGCTCATGCCGAGGCCATGGCGGCCGCCGATCGCGTTGGCTTCGAGAAACAGCGCGACCGGATCGGCAAACGTCTTGCCGTTCAGTGCGACCGGCTGGCCTTCCTCGAAGCGCACCACGACCTTCTCGGGCTTGACGTCGCAGTCTGCCCGCCAGAACGGCACGCCCATGATCGGGTTGACGATGGTGATGCCGCTCGACAGGCTCTCGAGATCCTTCGCCTCATGGGTCGCGCCGAGCAGATTGCTGTCGGTCGAATACGCCTTCTCCGCGCTCATCTTGTAGGCGAAGCCCTGCGCGGTCATGAAGGCCGACATCTCGGCGCGACCGCCGAGCTCGTCGATGAACTGCTGGTCGAGCCAGGGCTTGTAAATCCGCAGGCTCGGATTGGTCAGCAGGCCGTAGCGGTAGAAGCGCTCGATGTCGTTGCCCTTGTAGGTCGAGCCGTCGCCCCAGATGTTGACGCCGTCCTCCTGCATTGCCGCGACCAGCATCGTGCCGGTCACCGCGCGGCCCAGCGGGGTGGTGTTGAAATAGGTGATGCCGCCGGTCGAGATGTGGAACGCGCCGGACTGGATCGCGGCGATGCCCTCATGGACCAGCTGGGTGCGGCAATCGACCAGGCGGGCCTTCTCGGCACCGAAGTCCATCGCCTTGCTCGGGATCGCGTCGTAATCGGCCTCGTCGGGCTGGCCGAGATTGGCGGTGTAGGCAAAGACCTTGGCGCCCTTCAGCTTCATCCAGAGCAGCGCCGCCGAGGTGTCGAGCCCGCCCGAGAACGCGATGCCGACTTTTTCGCCGGTGGGCAGGCTTTTCAGAATCGTACTCATGGGACGGTCCAATCGGTCGAAATCGATGATGTTTCCGGGGTGGCGATATCAAATTTCGGCTGGCGGGGCACGCCTTTAATCAGGCTTCAGGCTGGCTCGGCTCCGCCTTGCCGCCCTGGCGCCAGCGCTGCATCCACCGGTAGCCCGGCATCGCCAGCCGGGTCAGCGCGGCGTCGACCTGGGCGTCGGTCAGCCGGGTCGCGGTCCAGCGGTAGATCAGCGCATAGAACAGCCAGACGGTGAAGAACGACACCAGGCCTGCGATCGCCACATCGGTGAAGAAATGGCCGCCGAAGGCCATTCGAAGCCCGCTGGTGACGAGGCCGAACACGGTCGCTCCGGCAAAGGCCAGCGGCCGCCAGGCGGGCGGCGTCAGCGCGGCCGGCGCGTAG
>NZ_JACMYK010000258.1 GCF_020889785.1 Bradyrhizobium acaciae | reverse complement strand
CACCGCGATCCCGCCTGACGATGGTGCGCAGGAGGCGAGACTGATGGCGCGGGCGCGCTTGCTGCTGGAACAGGGCGACATCGGTGGTGCGCGGGTCGTGCTGGAGCGCGTCGCCGAGACCGGCAGCGCCCAGGCAAGCTTCGCGCTCGCGGAAACCTACGATCCGCTGACCCTCACGAACTGGGGGACGTATGGAACGCGCGGCGATGCGAACAAGGCACGCGACCTCTACGCGAAGGCTGAGGCCGGTGGAATCAAGGAAGCAAAGGCGCGATTCGAGGCGCTGCGTTGATTGCAGCAAGAGCGAACGCGCTGACGTGATGTCTTGCAAAGGAGCTGTTCGATGAAAGGGTCTGTTGGATTGCGCCCGCTGTTCCTGCTTGCTGCCCTGGTGTCGTTGCTCCCGGCGCTGCCGTCGCCCCCGGCGGATGCGCGGCCGCAACATGGTCAGCCTCACAAGGCCCGCCTGGTCCGGGCCGAATCGCCGCGGCCCAGGCCTGAAGCCCTGGTCATGAATGCCTGGACCGTGGGCCTCGCCGGCGGCCTGCTCGAGGGCGCGCCGATTCGCCTTGCCGCGGAGATGGCCCGCGTGGTCGATGACGGCGACAATCTGCACGTCCTGCCGGTGGTGACGCGAGGGCCGGTGGAGAATCTGAACTCGCTGCTGTATCTGCGCGGCATCGACGCGGCGATCATCAATTCCGACGCTCTCGAGGAGTACAAGAGCCAGGTTCCGGACATCCAGCGGCGGATCACCTACGTCCTGAATCTGTTTCCGTCCGAGCTGCACATCTTCGTCCGGCCGGAGATTCAGAGCCTGCGCGACCTCGCCGGCAAGAAGGTGAACTTCAACAGCCAGGGTACCGCCGCGGCCTATTCGGGTCCGCTGATCTTCAGTCGCCTCGGGGTCGAGGTCGAGAAGACGTTCATTCCACATCAGGTCGCGCTCGAGCAGATGCGGAAAGGCGACATGGCGGCCGTCGTGTTCATCACCTCGAAGCCGGTCGATGCCTTCGTGAAAGGCAAATTTGAAGCCGGCTTCAAGTTCCTGCCGGTTCCGTATGACAGCAAGTTCGAGGACTATTATCTGCCGGCGGCTCTCGATGCCGCCGATTACCCGAACCTGATCAAGCAGGGTGAGCGCGTCGCCACGATATCGGTGCCGACCGTGCTGGTTGCCTTCAATTGGCCTGCTAACAGCAACCGTTTCGAGCGCGTCGCCCGGTTCGTCGATCACCTGTTCTCGCGTATCGACAAGCTGCAGGGGCCGGGCTTCGACCCGAAGTGGAAATCGATCAACCTCGGAGCGACGGTGCCGGGTCTGACGCGCTTCCCCGCCGCGCAGGCGTGGCTCGATCGTCAGTCGGCGACGGCGCGGGCATCGCAATGACCAGGCTCGCCGCCCCGCTTGTTGCCGCAATCACCGTCATCGACGGCATTGCCTTGGCGCAGGGGGTGGAAGATCCCATGGCACAGCTTCGCGCCTGTTCTCAGCTCGGACATGACGCGCGTCTGGAGTGCCTCGACAAGCTGTCGCACGCCGCCGCGCCGGCCCGCCGCGAAGCGTCGAGAGCCGACAATTGGACGATCAGCGAGACGACATCTCCCGTCGATTATTCACCGATCGCGACTGCAACGACATCGGCGGGGGCCGATTCGGCCGAGCCGTCCATGAAGCTGTCGATCCGGTGTCGCGGCGGGCGGACCGAACTATCCTTTGCGGGGCCCACGATCTCGGGCCGGAGCGACGGCTACGCGATTTCCTATCGCATCAATGACGGCAAGCCGACGCAGGTCGCGGCAACTGTGCCGGCGTCCGGTTCCGGCGTCGCCGTCGCGGGCGATGTCGTCCGCTTGGTGCAATCGCTTCCCGACAACGCGGTGCTTGTTGTTCACCTCGCACCCGGTGCCGGGGCAGCCCATGACGCGACATTCTCGCTCGCGGGGGTGGACGCGATGCGCGCGCGAATGGCCACGATCTGCAAATGGCCGCTCGCTGTCGCAAGGCCCGGCAACTGAATTGTGTTCGTCATTTTTCGAGATGGAGATGCTTGATGTGCAATTTTGAATCTGCTGCGAAGTTCATTGTGATGGGTGCCATCGCCGTGCTGGCTTCCACGTCATTGGCGGTGGCCGAGCAAGGCGGAAAATACTGGGTGCCGACGGCGCAGGCCGCCGCTTACCCGGCGAGCGATGTTCGGAAAACCGAAACGTCGCGAGCCACGGCCGAAATGCGCAAGCGCTCTGCGCTCGCGCGCATGCATGATCCGGCGGCGCCGAAGGGGAAGGAGCATCATCTGATCCTGCAGGTGAACAGCAATGATCCTGCCGCCATGAACCTGACGCTCAACAACGCAACCAACGTCGCCGAATATTACAAAGGCCTCGGCGAAAAGGTGAAGATCGAAGTCGTCACGTTCGGCCCGGGCCTCAACATGCTCCGCGAGGATACCTCGCCGGTGAAAGCTCGCATCGAGGAAATGGCCCTCAGCACACCCGAGGTGTCGTTCAAGGCCTGCGGCAACACCCAGGAGAAGATGCAGAAGGCCGAGAACAAGTCGATCCCGATCATCAAGCAGGCGGAGGTCGTGAAGTCCGGTGTCGTGCGCGTGATGGAACTGCAGGAGAAGGGGTGGGCCTATGTGAAGCCGTGAGCTGGAGGGCCGGCTTGCGTTAAATTCGCTCGCAAGGAATCCCTTGGCGCGGCTGCGGACCGGCTGATGCAGGAAATCGCCGCAAATCCGCCGGTTCGCCGGACGGCGCTGCTGGCAATCGCATTGACGTCGCGCATCCGCTACGCCAAGCTCCGGGAAAATCAAGAACAACCCCGGGGAAACGTCATGCTCCGCGCCGAAGACAACAAATTCCTCACCGAATCCGGTGCTGGAACGGGGATGGGCGAATTGCTGCGCCGATTCTGGATCCCGGTGCTACTGTCCGAAGAGCTGCCGGAGCCGGACGGCGACCCGAAGAAGATCATCGTCATGGGCGAGGAGCTGCTCGCCTTCCGCGACTCCAGGGGCGTGGTCGGCGTCATCGATCAATACTGCCCGCATCGCGGCGCCAATCTCTGGCTCGGCCGCAACGAGGAATGCGGCATCCGCTGCGTCTATCACGGCTGGAAGTTCGACACCGACGGCCGCTGCGTCGACATGCCGACCTCCTATCCCGATCTGAATGCAAAGGACCTGATCCGCATCAAGTCCTATCCGGTGCGCGAATGGGGCGAGATGATCTGGGCCTATATGGGCCCCGCCGAGGTGATGCCGGAATTGCCGGCGCTGGAGATGGCGTTGCTGCCGGCCTCGCATCGCTTCGTCACCAAGAAGTGGCAGGACTGCAACTGGGTGCAGGCGGTGGAGGGCTCGATCGACACCGCGCATTTCACCTTCGCCCATCTCTCCTTCGACAAGGAGGAGAACGAGATCCTCGACATCAAGAAGCATTTCGTCAACCCGCTGACGCGGGTCGCGACCGATCACATGCGCTGGATCGCCGAGGATCCGCGGCCGGTGATCAAGATCAATCCGCATGAGGCCGGGCTGACGGTGGCGGGCGGGCGGCTCACCGGCTCTGACAACATCTACTGGCGGATCGCCCAGTTCCTGATGCCGTTCCACAGCTACGCGCCGAGCTCGATGCCGGGCGAGAACATGTTCGGCCAGACCTTCGTGCCGGTCACCGACACCAATTGCTGGATCTACACCTATGCGTGGAATCCGCACCGGCCGCTGACCGACGCCGAGCGCGACGGCTATGCCAACGGCAACGGCGTGATGGCCGTGGTCGACGAGAACTATGTGCCGCTGCGCAACAAGTCGAACGACTACCTGATCGATCGCAAGCTGCAGCGGACCAACAGCTACACCGGCATCAAGGGCGTCTCCGAGCAGGACGCCGCGGTGCAGGACAGCCAGGGGCCGATCGCCGACCGCACCCGCGAGCATCTCGGCCCGACCGATCTCGGCATCATGCATTTCCGCAAGCTGGTGATGGAGGCGGCCCGCGCACTGCAAAAGGGCGAGGCGCCGCCGCATGCCCAGCATCAGGACCGCTACACCGTGCGCTCCGGCGCCTGCGTCACCAGCAAGACCAAGGACCTCACCGCGGTCGTGATCGAACGGTTCGGCGATCCGGTGGGATTCGTCGGGGGGCCGGGAGCGAACGCAGCTGCGGAATGATCACGCCGTCGTCCCTGCCTAGAGCGTGATGAG
>NZ_JACMYK010000257.1 GCF_020889785.1 Bradyrhizobium acaciae | reverse complement strand
CAGGATGAACCGGTCCATCTTCTTCTGGTCCTTGCGCGGCGCCGCGAGATCGGGATCGAACCCGCCCTCGGCATCCCCGGCCTTGTCAGGCACCTGGCCTGCGACGCGCGCCGGAAGGCTCATCGCCCATTCCGGCAAGGTACGAAGCCCCGATTGCCCCGACAGCAGCCGCGACCAGACCAGTTCGGTGCCACAGCCCAGCGGGGACACCGTCCCCAGGCCCGTCACAACAATTCGACGCATGGTGCTCCTGTCGTGCCCGTCGTGCGAACCGGGATGGCCCGGACGAGAGACCGCCCGGGCGTCGGGTCATATGTTATATGACGCTTATCATTTATTGTCTTGATGGACCGAACGTCAAGGTGGCGACGGCGCTTTTGTGACGGTGGCCTCATCACACTGTCACCGCGACAGGCCGCAGCCTCACGCCTGGACGCCCATGATCCGGAAACGCGATGCGGTCTGCTGCGCCCTTGATTGCGCGTCGATGACGTTTGATCGGTCACCCGTACTGATTGCATCACACAAGGTATCAATTCCGCGTTACGATGTGGGATTTCTCACATCTGCTCGGATGGGTGCCGCTTATCCTGAAGTCGTCGCTGCTTTTCTCTGAAACAGAATATTTGAGGACGGTATAAATGAAAAATCCGGTCTTGCACCCCACCTTCAGCTTTGACGACAAGCACGGCATCAGGCCATTTGATCAGGCCAATGGCTCTGTCGATCCATGGACGGGCGTAGGTGGCCTTGCCGGCTTCGCCGGTTTCAGTTTCTTCTTCTTCAATGGCGGCGGCACGGGGAACTTGGCCCCGGGACGTCCGACCACTCAGACCTCCCAGTTTACATCTCCTCCGGGAAGCGGAGCGCTCATCACCTTGAGATCGGTGTCGGGCGCATTTGTCACCGACGGCGGCGCCCATCTGACCGAACGGCCGCTGGGCCAGTTCGTCACCAACGTCTTTTTCTCAGGCCAGAATACGCTCGCCTGTCAGGTCAGGTTGTCGGATTCGAACGGCGACGATCCCATCCAGATCTGGGTGAACGGTACGCTGCTCTTTTTCAATTGAGCGAGAGCTTGTCGATCTCCCCGTCGTCGACAAAGCCAGCCGGATTGCAGCCGAACCGGGAATTACGGTGCACTTGATCACCCGTCACAACGCCCTTGGGAGCTGCGAAGGAGTTAAGTGCACTGTCACTGTGACGCTAGGTATCCGCGCGCTTCGAGATCGCCGAACGGATCAAACGTCACGGCCTGGATTCACGCAGATAGCGGGCTTGAAGAAGGATCATTTCCGGGCGTGTGGTTCGCTCCGCGCGGACCAGGCCAATGAGTAGCCGCTCGATCTCGTCCAGTTCGACCGTATCCCCGGCCAGGCGCGAGATATGATGGGCCAGGCGGTCGTTCGGACCCTCGGAATGAGACACGCGAAACCTCCGGGCGAGGGCCTGAATGTGCGCTGCGGTCGAGGAGGCGGTTAGCTTATCCATATCAATAATATAGCAGTCTCTGACTGAGATTTCATTAACGAAAAGGCATCTGAAATCAGTTGGTTGAGGGGGTACCATCGATTCGAATTGCGATGACAGGGCACTCAAATATCTGTCGTTGCTGCGATCGATCTCAATCGCGGTTTCGCCTCATCGCGTGTGGAGCGGGTCGCGCACGGATGACATCTCACCTGCGCGCACAGACCAGGGCACTGTCACCGCAATTCGATTTTTGTGCTGGTTTGGCCGCCCTCGCCAATCAAGGAAGCGCGCGGACCAACCGCGCGCTTCTGTCGCAGGGTTGTGAGTATCCCTAAGTTGCCCTTCCAGTTGCGGCTTCTGCATGCCATTTTCATAGGCAGACGCCATACGAGGCAACTAAATTATGGACGATCAAAGCGAAACCAGCACTACGGCAGCCACACGACCGGTCGCGGCGTCTGATGCAGAGCCTGCTGACGTTAAAGCCACTCCGGAGACGTTGACCGCCATTATCAAACTTCTCGAGCCGCTGTCTTCCGCACAGCGTCAGAGAATAGTAGCAGCGGCAATGATGTTCTTGGGCGAAGCGTCCTTGTAAAAGCCAAGGCAGGAGAAATCAGGGGGGAGCAGTGGCAACAACGATAGTGATGGTGATGGCGACTACCCGCCGCAGATCACCAAATGGATGAAGCAGAATGAGGTCTCAGCGGAACAGTTAGATCGGGTGTTCCATTTCAATGAAGACGCCACATTCGATCTGCTCCATGCACCCGGCAAGACGAAGAAGGACCAGACAGTCAACGCCTACATCTTGACCGGTCTGGGCAAATACCTTGCCGCGAACGACAGATCATTCGATGACGCTACAGCGCGCAGTTTTTGCGAAACGATTGGCTGTTTCGACCCAACCAATCACGCCACCAACCTGAAGAAGAACAAAGGCGGGGAATTCACGGGTGACAAGACCAAAGGCTACTCGCTGACGAATGTTGGCGTGAAGCGCGGCGCTGCGCTCGTGAAAGAAGTAGCAGGCGGTTGACATGATCGATCCATCTCGCGTGCTTGCGGCGCTGCCGCAGGCCCTCCGAGAAGAGTTGCTTGATAGCTACCAGAAGATCATGTCGAACTACCTGGAGCGCCGCTGGGAGCCTTCCGAGCTCAACGCTGGAAAGTTCTGCGAAGTAGCTTATTCGGTCGTCGACGGCGCGCTCAAAGGCAACTTCCCAGCCAAAGGCGGTAAGCCCAACAACATGCTGGCGGCCTGCCAAGCACTCGAAAGACAAAGTCCTGATCCAACCCGCGTAGGGGACCGCAGCCTGCGAGTACTTATTCCGCGCTTACTGCCGGTGCTTTACGAGATTCGCAATAACCGGGGTGTTGGGCATGTCGGCGGCGACGTTGACCCCAACCATATGGACGCGGAAGCGGTGCAGGCCATGGCGAGTTGGATGATGGCGGAGTTGGTGCGCATCTTCCACGGCGTGAAGACCGACGAAGCACAGCAGACCGTTGATGCCTTAGTGGAACGAAAGTCACCACTCATTTGGGCGGTTGGAGAAATCAAGCGCGTGCTTGATTCCAAGATGACCGCGAAGAACCAAGTGCTTGTGCTGCTGCATCACAGCACGGGTTGGGTTTCAGCAACAGATCTTCTTAACTGGGTTGAATACTCCAGCGCGAGCATGTTTCGCAGCAAGGTACTGCGGCCACTGCATAAGGACCGTCTGATTGAGTTCAACGCCGAACAAGGGCTAGCTCGCATTTCACCATCAGGAGCCAAGATAGCCGAGGAAGAATTGCTGAAGAAGTGAATCCCGGAAACGGCACGACCAAACATAAGTAACGCGAGCTCTCGAGTTTTTTACTTGATCCAGGGTTTTGTTATGAGCAACACGACGACTCGTTTTGACAACGCAAGACTTAAAGTCAAGCGGGCCGAACAGCACATTATGGAGCTGAAACGGCTCTCCGAGGCGTTCTACAGAACCGATTTTTGCAAGTTGAAGATCGAGGTCGATCCGAGATCAGGAGAAAACATTCTGAAGCTTGAATCGATCGCCGTGGTGCCAATCGATCTATCGCTCGTCATCGGAGATACCGCCCACAATCTGCGGTCTGCATTTGACTACATCAGCACATCTTACGTGGGAAAGGACAACAATCGGATTACGTTCCCTGCAGGTCAAACGCGGGAACAGCTCTTGGCCGGACATAGTTTTCGAGAGATAAACAAAGGCTTTCCCAAATTCGCGACTTTCATCGCCGACAAGATTCAACCCTATAAGGGGGGCATCTTTAAAGTCTGGGAGATTGGCAGGCTGGACAACTTCGACAAGCACAAGCTGTTGCTTCCCACAACGTCTATCCAAGCAATCACCGGAGTGGACGCGGAAGACGAAAATCACAATGTGATTACCAACATGACACTGATCGTCGATCAAGGTGGCGTTGTCCATGGTGCGGGCACGAACTCGAAGCTTACCATCAAAAGTCGTGGCAGGCCGATCGCGGAAATGCTCTTCCCCAGTGGAGCAGAGGTTTTCGAGAATCGTCCGGTCATCCCCACCTTGCTTGACCTCTCTCAGGCTGAAGGCCATCGAAGCTCTTGAAGAGTTCTGTTTCGGAGCGAGCGACGAAGCAAACACATCCGCGCCTTGATGAAGTTGGCCAGATGGTTTGTCGCGTGATCCAATGAGGCGGACGCTTCCTTCAGCTCACCCTCAGCATTGTGCAAACGCTGCTGAAGTAGGTGCTCACCTTATCTCCCCCAACAGCTTCCGTGCTTCCCCCAACAATTCCCGAATCTTCCTTCGCTCGGCAATCGCATCCCTGGTGAACAGGCCGTGCTTGCGCGCGTTCTGGTTTGCCCTCGGCGCGCCGGATCCCGCTGCGCCGCCGTGCATGCGGCAGCGGGCCTTGCCGTGCACCGCCGGCG
>NZ_JACMYK010000256.1 GCF_020889785.1 Bradyrhizobium acaciae | reverse complement strand
GCGGACCGGGCGGAGGAAACATGCGCGTGCGTCGGCTCGGAATAATCGGATGCTTCGCACTTCTTGCCGCTTTGAGTCTTGGCGCCGCATCAGCTGACGCAGCGACCGTCGTGGCGCTTGGCGCGAGCAATACTTTCGGTAAAGGCGTGGCGCGCAACCAGGCTTATCCCGCGCAGCTCGAAGCGATCTTGCGGGCCAAGGGATTGAACGTCCGTATCGTGAACGCCGGCATCAACGGCGACACCACGGAAGGGATGCTGCAACGCCTGGATCGTGCGGTCCCCAACGGGACCCGAGCGGTGATCCTGCAGCCCGGCGGCAACGACCGGCGCAAGGGCAGCCCTGACCGGACGGCGGATATACAGAGCCGCCTCAGTGCCCGCGGCATCAAGGTGATCATGCTCGCTAACGGGATGCTGGGCGGACTCCCCCATCAGCCCGATGGCGTGCATCTGACCCCCGAGGGCTATCATATGCTCGCCGAGCAGCTCGCTTCGCAGGTATCGGGCGCGATCGGCCGCTAGCCGGTGAGGGCGACCTGCCGCGGCAATTGCCGACGTCGGAACAGCGAGCGGATATTTCCTGGGCAATCGCTGCCCGTTGTTAGTGCTTGATCCATACGGGAACCAGTGTTCTGCTCAAAAAAGCTGCTGGAGTCCTTGGTCCGTGTCGATCTTCGTCGCACTGCATCACGTCACGCACTACAAATACGACCGGCCGATCGATCTCGGGCCCCAGACCATTCGGCTCCGGCCGGCGCCGCATACCCGCACGCCGATCCTGAGCTATTCGCTCAAGGTCACGCCATCAAATCACTTCGTGAACTGGCAGCAGGACCCGCAGGGCAACTGGCTGGCGCGCTACGTCTTTCCGGAGAAGGCGACCGAGCTCAAGGTCGAGGTCGATTTCACCGCGCAGATGACGGTGGTCAATCCGTTCGACTTCTTCGTCGAGCCCTACGCCAACAGCTTTCCGTTCGAATATCCCGCCGATCTCAAGACCGAGCTCGCGCCTTATCTCGAAACCGAAGAGCCGGGCCCATTGCTCGCGGCTTACCTGAAGGACATTCCGCGTCAGGCCGACTCTACCGTCAATTTTCTGGTCGAGCTGAACGCCCAACTGCAAAGGAGGATCAGCTACGTCATCCGCATGGAGGCCGGCATCCAGTCGCCCGAGGAGACGCTGGCGGCGGGCTCCGGGTCCTGCCGCGATTCGGCGTGGCTCCTGATCCAGGCGCTGCGCCATCTCGGGCTCGCTACGCGTTTCGTCTCCGGCTATCTCATCCAGCTGCGGCCCGACATCGATCCGCTCGAGGGGCCGCGTGAGGTCGAGAGCGATTTCACCGATCTGCACGCCTGGGCCGAGGTCTATCTGCCGGGCGCGGGCTGGATCGGGTTCGACGTCACCTCGGGCATGCTGACGGGCGAAGGTCACATCCCGGTGTGCGCCACGCCGCATTATCGCTCGGCGGCGCCGGTGACCGGCACCGCAGGCTTCGCCAATGTCGAGTTCGGCTTCGAGATGAGCGTCAAGCGCATCCGCGAAGCGCCGCGGATCACGAAGCCGTTCTCCGATCAATCCTGGGCGCGGCTCGACCGGGTCGGCGAGCAGGTTGATGCCGATCTGAACAAGGACGATGTGCGACTGACCATGGGCGGCGAGCCGACCTTCGTCTCGGTCGACGATCTGGAATCGCCGGAGTGGAACGTCGCCGCGGTCGGTCCGACCAAGCGCGTGCTCGCCGACGAATTGATCCGCAAGCTGCGGACGCGGTTCGCACCCGGTGGCCTGCTGCATTACGGCCAGGGAAAATGGTATCCCGGCGAGAGCCTGCCGCGCTGGGCATTCGGCCTTTATTGGCGCAAGGACGGCAAGCCGATCTGGAAGAATGCCGATCTGATCGCGGGCATCGAGAATTCGCGGAAGGCCGAGGTGGCCGATGCCGAGCGCTTTGCCGTCGGCACCGCGAAGAAGCTCGGACTCGGCGCCGACTATGTCATGCCGGCTTATGAAGACCCGGCGTTCTGGCTGCAGCGTGAGGCCGGGCTGCCGGCCAACGTCACGCCCGACAACTCCAAGCTGACGGATGCCGAAGAGCGCGCGCGCCTGGCGCGGGTGTTCGACGAGGGACTGACGACGCCGAAGGGCTTTGTGTTGCCGATCCAGCGCTGGACGCCGCTCGCCGACAAAATCCCTGCGCGGTGGCGCAGCGAGCACTGGAAGATCCGACGCAGCCATCTGTTCGCATCACCTGGCGATTCCCCGCTCGGCCTGCGGCTGCCGATCGGCTCGCTCGAACATGTCACGCCCGAGGACTATCCTTACATCGTCGAGCAGGATCCGATGGCGCCGCGCGAGGCGCTTGCCGACGCGGAGCTGAAGCAGGCGCTGAAGGACATCCCCGAGCCGCTGCCGGTGCGCACCGCAATGGTGATCGAAGTCCGCGACAGTGTGCTCTGCGTCTTCATGCCGCCGGTCGAGAAGGTCGACGACTATCTCGAACTGATCACCGCAATCGAGGCGACCGCCGAAGAAACGCAGCTCGCGGTGCATGTCGAAGGCTATTCGCCGCCGTTCGATCCACGCATCGAGGTGATCAAGGTGACGCCCGATCCCGGCGTGATCGAAATCAACGTGCAGCCGGCGCAGAGCTGGCGCGAGGCCGTCGACATCACGCTCGGTCTCTATGAGGACTCGGCAAAGACGCGGCTCGGAGCCAACCGTTTCCTGATCGACGGCCGCCACACCGGCACCGGCGGCGGTAACCACATCGTGGTCGGCGGCAGCAAGCCGGAGGATTCGCCATTCCTGCGCCGGCCCGATCTGCTGAAGAGCCTCGTGCTGTACTGGCAGCGGCATCCGTCGCTGTCGTATTTGTTCTCCGGCATGTTCATCGGCCCGACCAGCCAGGCGCCGCGCATCGACGAGGCGCGGCATGACGGGCTCTATGAGCTGGAGATCGCGCTGTCGCACGTGCCGCCGCCGGGCATGGATGCGCCGCTGTGGCTGGTCGACCGCCTGTTCCGCCACATCCTGGTCGACATCACCGGCAACACCCATCGCGCCGAGATCTGCATCGACAAGCTCTATTCGCCCGACGGTCCGACCGGCCGGCTCGGCCTGGTCGAATTCCGCGCGCTTGAAATGCCGCCAGACCCGCGTATGTCGCTGGCGCAGCAGCTGTTGATCCGCGCGCTGATCGCAAAGCTGTGGCGCGAGCCGCAGCAGGGAAAGTTCGTGCGCTGGGGCACCGCGCTGCATGACCGCTTTATGCTGCCGCATTTCCTCTGGGAGGATTTTCTGGGCGTGCTTGCCGAGCTCAAGCAATCCGGCTACGACGTCGAGCCGGAGTGGTATCAGGCCCAGCTCGAATTTCGTTTTCCCGCCTTCGGCCGCGTCCATCATGGTGGCGTCGGCCTCGAGCTGCGGCAGGCGCTCGAACCCTGGCATGTGCTGGGCGAGGAAGGCACCTCGGGTGGCACCGTGCGTTACGTCGATTCATCGGTCGAACGGCTGCAAGTGAAAGCGACCGGATTCGTCGAGGGCCGGCACGTCGTCACCTGCAACGGCAGGCGGATGCCGATGACCGAGACCGGCCGCTCCGGCGAGGCGGTCGCCGGCGTCCGCTTCAAGGCCTGGCAGCCGGCCTCCGGCCTGCATCCGACCATTCCGGTGCACGCGCCGCTGACGTTCGACCTGATCGATACCTGGAACGGCCGCTCGCTCGGCGGCTGTGTCTATCATGTCGCCCATCCCGGCGGCCGCAACTACGAGACCAAGCCGGTCAATTCCTATGAGGCCGAGGCGCGGCGGCTGGCGCGCTTCCAGGAGCACGGCCACACCCCCGGCAGGATTGAGCCGCCGCCGGAGGAACGCACAATTGAGTTTCCCTTGACCCTCGACTTGCGAACGCCGCTCCTGCACTAATTGGATGCAGGGGAAGTGCAATGACCGTGTCGGGTGGCCAAGGCAGTAGTCAGGAGAGCAGGGCCCGTCCAGGTCAGCGCCGGATGGCGCAATGGACCCGCGACTATGTCCGGCTGCCCGGCATTCCCGACGAATATATTGCCGAAAATGGCGCGCCGCGACCGGTCTGGGCCCGCTTCTTCGACGCGTTCGCCGCGTTGTCGCCGGCCGATATCGAGCGCCGCTTTGCCTCCGCCGACCGCCATCTGCGCGAGGCCGGTGTCACCTATCGCGCGCCCGGCGATACCTCCGACCGGATCTGGCCGCTCAGCCACCTGCCGCTGATCATCGACGCCGCCGACTGGCGCCAGCTCGCCGCCGGCGTCGCGCAACGCGCGCAGCTGCTGGAAATGGTGCTGGCCGATCTCTATGGCGAAGGCCGTCTCGTTGCTGAGGGCGCGATCCCCGCGGCGGCGATCGCCGGCAGCAGCGAGTATCTGCGCGCGGTCAGCGGCATCAAGCCGCCGGGCGGCCGCTATCTGCATCTCTATGCCGCCGACATCGGCCGCGGGCCCGACGGCCGCTGGTGGGTGCTCGGCG
>NZ_JACMYK010000255.1 GCF_020889785.1 Bradyrhizobium acaciae | reverse complement strand
CGATCGCCACCGCCCCATTCGGCGGCCCCGACTATGATGCCCGCGCCCCGATCGGCGGCGAGGAATATGCGCGGCAGAACGGTTTCGTCTGCACGCCCGGCACCTGGTTCCGCGGCAGCGACGGCCGCCAGCATCCCTGCCAGTAGCGAGGCGAACCGCTCAATGGCGTAAAAGGCGGCCTTCGGGCCGCCTTTTTTGCTGCTGGCCGATCAAGGCCTGGCGGTGGATTGGACCGGCAGGTTGCCATCCCGGTCACAGGGGGCGGCTTGCATAATTTTCAAGCTTACCCTTCGGGACAGCTTGGACAGCCTCTCTGCCGCTTTACAAAAAAATACATCAGCCATTCTCTGCGGCGTAGGGGAACGGAAGACCTGCCCAAGCTGTCCAGCCAAATTATGGGGGATCGCCGGGTTTCTAATTTACATGATTTGGCTATCGCACTGTGAAGGGATTCAGTCGTTGAGCAGTTTTGGGTTGCGCATTCCGAATTCAGGGATCGATCTACCCCATAGCCGCGCGGTGCTAAGCTGCCCGATTACCTATCGGCAAACATAGGCCCCATTCACGAGGACGCGGACACACGGTGCCGCCACCGCTGCGCCCACGGCCGCACCTCCAACGACCGCCCGCCGGGTCGTTCGACGTGCAACACCGGCAACGCTCACTGGGGTTAGTGGTCTTCCAACTCGGGCTTGTGCGCTGTCTATAGACAAGGAAAGACCGTTGTCGTGCGACCAGTCTACCGAACCGGAAATCCCAATCGCAACAGCCGCAGCAGCGAAGAAGACGTTTCGAAGTTTCATGACAGTCTCCCTATTTGAACGAAGACAAGCCTCGCCGATCGGGATCGTCATCTCGTTGATGCAGATCAAGGGGTGCGCGCTGTCTTCGATAGCCGACAAATTACCCGCACATTGTCCTGATGGTCGTCGCGATCAGCTAACGGCCAGATTTTGCGATGATCTTTGCGATCAATCCTCAAATTGCCGAACCGATGCTCTGCGGCGCGGGCGATGATTATCGCGTTGAACGGCCCCCCGCGAATATGACTTCATCGGCTCACGGATCGACGCGCGATGCGCTTCGAGGATTGGACGCGAACCGAGCACCGAAAGGATTTTGAGCAATGCCAAAGCTAACCGTGAACCAGAACGAGACCGAGCGCGGCCCGATTACCTCCGTCACCAACGTTGACACCGGTCAGACGCAAATTCTGTTCATCCCCAACGCCCTGCCCGCCAACGTTGATCAGCCAGCCGCGAGGCTGCTCGCGGGTATCAGGCTGTTTACCGGAGTGATCACGAATGCCGCTTCCACGCTGCTGCCGGAAGTGGTTGGCCCTCACCTGATGAAAGCCGCCCCCGGCATGCTGGCAAGCCCGTACGCTGGCTTTGTTGATGCAGTGTGCGAGACTTTATGAGGATTCTTTCGGCTCGGTTGGGCGACGAAGTGAGCCAATGAGCGAGCGAAACGAAATGGTCCTTGCGCTAAAACAGATCGTGCAACCCGACCTGCGATCAATCAAGTTTTCGGGGACATTCCCTCACTCCAGAAGGATCGGCGGCCACCGTATTGATTTGGTCACGTTCCAATTCGACAGGAACGGGGGCGGCTTCATTATCGAACACGACGAACTGGTGCCGGTGGAGAGGATCGAACTCCCGACCTTTGGTTTACAAAACCACTGCACTACCGCTGTGCTACACCGGCCCTCGCCCGCTCATACAAAATAGCGACGGTCGCGGCAACCGCGCTACCGCGACGACGGACGTTCAAATTACCCCACGAGTTACCCCTTAAACAATCTTCGCAGTCATCCCATTGAAAATGCGAACGTAATTTCGATCAAGCCACTGTTTTGTAAACTGAAGGTCGGGGGTTCAATCCCCTCAGCCGGCACCAGCTTTTCATGACTGAGATCAATGAGATCCTCGTCGGCCGTGCCTTGGTACGGGAGGCTTGGGGTTAGACCACCAGGTCGTGAAGACTTGCGCTCGCTGAAAAGTTCCGCAAAATTGCGCAACAGGGAACCAGAGCAGATTCGGGCGAACACCTGATGACGGAAAAGCAATTGCGGGCGAGAACATCGCTGCTGAAGGCAATGCTGTTGGTCTGTGCCCTGCTGATGGGCTACTCGGATCTCATCACCACCAACGAAATATTGCAGCGCGGAATGGGCGAATTGAACCCGTTCATGCGGTTCACCCAGGAGTGGCTGGGTGAGTGGTGGCTCGTTGCCAAGCTTGGTTTGACCTATCTCATGATGTGGCTGCTTTGGCGCGGCAAGAGCGAACGCCAGATGGCCTATGTGGTCGCCTTCATTGCGACGCCCGTCTACAATAATCTGTTCATCCTCGCGGGCTCCAACTGAGCTGACGCTTTGCTGGTTGCTGGCCAACGCCGCCGGTCACACCTGCTTGGCGCGGTGACCGGCGCCCTCTCTGTCGCACTGTTGTCACATCCCATTGATGTTTCGAAACATGTTCAGCCGGCGCGACCGAGGATCGCGTTGGACAAGGCGCCGCAAACAGCCCTAAGCTCGCTCTATCGCGACAAGTGAGGCTGCCACGGCGCGGCTCTGACGATGAACTGGTCCTACTATCTCGTGGGCGGCGCAGTTGCCCTGCTCCTTCTCGCCTATCGCCTGCATGGCGGGCTGTTCAGGAAGGATTTGCTGCGGGACGAGCGACTGAATCGACTGATCGATGAACGCATCGATCGCATGGACCTGAAGCGCGAGAAGAAGCACGAACTGTCCCAGCCATAAAACAACTGGCCAGCCATGCCTCATCGCGCGGATGTTCAGTCCGCCGAGATCGACCGTCGACCACAGCAGCCGCGCCAGCTCGCAGGCGAATAGGGCAGCTCCGTGCATGGCGCAGCGAGCTTCGACGATGCTGCACTGGCCGGAGCATGGTTCTTCGACGCGGACGCCGCCGCAGTCCGCTGCTGCAAATCTCTTGATGACCCTGTGAACGTAGACCGTCCTGCTGCCGACGTCGCCTTCAAACCGAAGTGCCTGGGCATCTGGTCCTCCTCTCATATCCACGCGGCTTGTGCCGCGCGTCGTCCCCGGAATCAATCCGAGCACGTCGTTGCGATCCAATCAAAGCGCTTCGCTTGATGGCCCACAAGCACAGAGAGAACCGTACTATTCCGGTCTTCAGCAGATGCCTCACGTCATCGATCGCGCGCACTCGCACGGCATGCTGTGCGGCATCGAGGGCGCGATGCACCACGGTCAGCGCCACGACGAGTTGCACGCGAAACTGAAAAGGACGAGGCGAACACAACAACGCGAAGTGCATCGCCACACTTGGCGTTACCGCGGCGAGCACTGCCTGTCTCCATCTCACAGGCTTGCCGAACGGCGGCAACGATCCCGTTGTGTGACCAGGGTTCCGAAATAGCGCCCGCCGCCCTGCTCCTTGGCAGGAATCGTGGGAGCATCCCCGTAGCATCACCCATCCCTCGCCTTGTTTCTGTTCTTGCGGCTCGAAACGCCGTATGCAGAATGTGGGGGTGGGATGGGACATCAGCCAATGACCTACTTGATCCTTGCCCGTGACGGCACCAGCCAAATCGTGTTGAAGCGCGACAGCGAAGACGCGGCCGAGAAGAAGGCGCGCGAGCTGAAGGAGATGGGGTGGTTCGAGGTCGAGGTCCGCGAGGACAAGGCCGGCACGATAGCCGCCACGCTGACCGATCGGTCCCAGACCCTTCAATAGCGGCGCGATGAACCTTTGCCGGATGGCCCTTACACATGTGTGAGGAGCCCACGATGTCCGACACAGCACATTACCGCTTCCAGTCCGATCAGGCGCGACGGCTGGCCCGCCAGGTCACCGACACCTCGGTGCGCGAGAAGCTGCTCGAAATGGCCGAGGAGTATGGCCGCTACGCCGACCTGATCGAGGCACGCAGCGCCGAGCCAGCCCCCGTTGCGCTGGCGGCCCACTAGGCTGAACCCGCCCCTTCGGCCGGACCGACCGAGGTCAGGAAGCTCACGGGGACAAATCTCCCGAACTTTCAAACCTGCCCTTCACGCACGGTCTCAAGCGGCGGCCAAATCCGCGCGAAAACGCCTGAGGATTTGTTCGGAACATTATGCCCTCTCACGCGATTTTCTCCGCATGAGGGTACGCGAAGCCAACCGCAATCTACTGCTTCTGGGCAGCTTCACGCTGCTGAGCGTGGCCGCTGCCGGCCTCGTTGCCCTGCTCGATCCGGCACCCGCACCGGCGAACGCCGCGCCGCGGCCGGCCGCGAATCAGGCACCGGCTGGTGGTCAGGCGCCGGTCCGGATCATCGGTACCCCGTTCGTCCCGAACACCAATCCGCGGCAGCGCTGACCGCCCGCGCGCCCCGTGAATGTCACAATTATGTCACCGCACCTGTGAAACAGGCGTCTTCGTCAACCATCATGATGGCGAGTGCTTGATTCCGCGCGGTTGCTTTGCTGGAATCCGCGCGCCCAAGGTGCGCCATGAAGTGGATGAAAGAACGCGATCTCCTGATCGCGCAGACAATGGCCTTCGTACAGTCGGTGAAGGGCAAGCTGCCCGACGCCGAGCTGCCGACGGCTGCCCAGCGGACACCTGCGCCGCCGGCCCCTGCCCCGCTG
>NZ_JACMYK010000254.1 GCF_020889785.1 Bradyrhizobium acaciae | reverse complement strand
CGCTGCGGCCCCCCGCGGTGACGTGCCACAGCCGCACGGTTCCAACCAGCCGGCCGTCCTGGCGCACCGCCGACAGGCTCAGGCCTGTGGCGGGCGCGCGACCGTCGCGCAGGCGCTGGCAGGTGCGCGCATGGCGGTTGTCGCCAAAGCAGGCATCCAGCAGCGCTTCGCGCGCGACGACGTCCGAGGCACGCTCCGCACGGATCGCGAACGGGGCGGCATTTCGGATGAGGGCAACGGGGTCGTTCCGTTTTGCAGTCATGGCACGTCAGTCCCGGCTTGCAACGGCATGTCGTACGCCGCGGCAAGCGTCGTTCAGAAAATCAAAAATGATCGGGGAGGAGCCGGCGGGGCCGGCTCCCGGTTTATCAGGCCTCGAAAAGGAGGCGGCTTAGATGTGGTAGGTCTTCAGCGGCGGAATGCCGTTGAACGCCACCGACGAGTAGGTCGACGTATAGGCGCCGGTGCCTTCGATCAGCAGCTTGTCGCCGATCTCGAGCGTCACCGGGAGCGGATACGGCAGCTTCTCGTACAGCACGTCGGCAGAGTCGCAGGTCGGGCCCGCGAGCACGCACGGCGTCATGTCCGCCCCGTCATGGGGAGTGCGGATCGCGTAGCGGATCGACTCGTCCATCGTCTCGGCGAGACCGCCGAACTTGCCGATGTCGAGATAGACCCAGCGCACCTCGTCCTCGTCGCTCTTCTTCGAGATCAGAACGACTTCGGTCTCGATGATTCCGGCATTGCCGACCATGCCGCGGCCCGGCTCGATGATCGTCTCCGGGATCTGGTTGCCGAAATGCTTGCGCAGCGCGCGGAAGATCGACCGGCCATATTGCAGGACCGGCGGAACGTCCTTGAGATACTTGGTCGGGAAGCCACCGCCCATGTTGACCATGGTGAGGTTGATCCCGCGCTCGGCGCAGTCACGGAATACGGTCGACGCCATCGCGAGCGCGCGATCCCACGCCTTCACCTTGCGCTGCTGCGAGCCGACATGGAACGAGATGCCGCACGGCTCCAGCCCAAGGCGCTTGGCGAGGTCGAGCACGTCGACCGCCATCTCCGGGTCGCAGCCGAACTTGCGCGACAGCGGCCACTCGGCGCCTGCGCAATCATAGAGGATGCGGCAGAACACCTTGGCGCCGGGAGCGGCGCGCGCGATCTTCTCGACCTCGGCGGCGCAGTCGACCGCGAACAGGCGAATCCCGAGCGCGAAGGCACGCGCGATGTCGCGCTCCTTCTTGATCGTGTTGCCATAGGAGATGCGGTCCGGCGTCGCACCGGCGGCCAGCGCCATCTCGATCTCCGCAACGGTCGCGGTGTCGAAGCACGAGCCGAGCGAGGCCAGCAGCGCCAGCACTTCGGGCGCCGGGTTGGCCTTGACCGCGTAGAACACGCGGCTGTCCGGCAGCACCTTGGCGAAGGTCTGATAGTTGTCGCGCACGACCTCGAGGTCGACGACGAGGCACGGCTCGGTGTCGAGACCTTCGCTGCGGCGGTGACGCAGGAATTCCTGGATACGTTCGGTCATGGCACTCTCCAACGGCCCCAGCGACGGGATCCGCATCAACGTGACGTCGGATAAGAGCGCTTCGGCCACATCGCGCGATGGAGGCGCGTTGAGGCCAAGAGACTCTAACCAGACTGTGCTGCCGTGGATTGGTTGGGAGAGTTTCCCGCCCGCACACCTGGCAATGAAGGACAAGCCTTTTCAGTAGCCCGCGCCGGCGTTGGACTGCCGGTAGAGACCAAAAAAGCCCGATCCGTCGTTGCTTTAAGTCGCGTCCCCCGTTGAGAGCGGGGTGCGCCGGTTCGCCTCCGGCTGCCAGTCACGGTTGCAAAGAGTGGTGAGACCTTCAACGGCATCCCTGGAGAGAGATGCTGGCCGCCTCGTGTCCAGATGGACGTAAGCGACCCTCGGTTCTTCCACCCCTTGGCGGCTGTCCGGCCTCTTGTCCGGATACCTACCGACTGACACACGACCACAGGCACGTGCGAAATTGGGCAAGGCAGGAAATAAATCTTTTGACTTCGCGGCGCAAGAATTTTTTTGCGATAGCGACAAATTTCCCTAACGCGTGCTTGCGATCTCGCGCGCAGCACGTGTTGAAGATGAACAGCTGTTAAGAATGACTAACGAAGCGTGTGCGTTTAAGCCCTGTGCCGCAGGGCTTTCTTGAATCGCATGAGTTCACGCGCGACGCGTGAACGGCTCGACGCGCTGCGCCGCGCGGATGAAGGCGATCATGATCAGGACGCCGATGCCGAACAGCACGGCCTGCAGGATGTGCGCGCCGGTGTCGTTGAGCCCGAGCAGGATCGCGAGCGCCCAGCCGCCGGCGAACGCCGCGCCGAACACTTCGGCGCCGATCAGGATCGCCGCCGAGATGACGGTGATGACGCTCGGCCAGGCGATGGTGCGGTTGCCGGAGGCGGTGGGCTGCATGCTCATGGAATAGGTCCTGTTCAGGGGGCGCAATCTCTCCGAAAAGTGCCCATCTATCAAGCGCAAAAGGCCCAAAAATGCCGTATCGCGTGATATAGATTGGGCCGCATTTTCAAGGCGAAAAACGGGATATTCGATGTCGGAAACCAGCGCAGAAGCTCTCGCCAACCCCCTCCTGAAGGCGTGGCAGACGCCGCTCGAGACGCCGCCTTTTGCCGAGATCAAGCCGGAGCATTTCCTCCCCGCCTTCGAGCAGGCCTTCGCCGACCACTCGGCCGAAGTGGCTGCGATCACCCATGATCCGGCGCTGCCCGACTTCGACAACACCATCACGGCGCTGGAGCGCTCCGGCAAGCTGCTGTCGAAGGTCTCGGCCGTGTTCTACGACCTGGTCTCGGCCCATTCCAATCCGGCGATCCTGGAGATCGACAAGGAAGTCTCGCCCCGGATGGCGCGGCACTGGAATCCGATCATGATGAACGCTGTGCTGTTTGGCCGCATCGCCATGCTGCACGAGAAGCGCGCCTCGCTCGGCCTGACCGGCGAGCAGATGCGGCTGCTGGAGCGCACCTACACCCGCTTCCACCGCTCCGGCGCCGGGCTCGACGATGCGGCAAAGGCCCGCATGGCCGAGATCAACGAGCGGCTCGCCCATCTCGGCACCACGTTCAGCCATCATCTGCTCGGCGACGAACAGGAATGGTCCATGGAACTCGGCGAGGGCGACCGTGCCGGCCTCTCCGACACATTTGTGGCGGCGGCCAAGGCTGCGGCGGAAGAGCGCGGCATGCCCGGCAAGGCGATCGTGACGCTGTCACGCTCCTCGGTCGAGCCGTTCCTGCAGAGCTCGTCGCGGCGCGATCTGCGCGAGAAGGTCTACAAGGCCTTCACGGCCCGCGGCGACAATGGCAACGCCAACGACAACAACGCGACCATCGTGGAGATCCTCAGGCTGCGCGAGGAGACCGCGAAGATCCTGGGCTTCCCGACCTACGCCGCCTACCGCCTGGAGGATTCCATGGCGAAGACGCCGGAGGCGGTGCGTGGCTTGCTGGAGCGGGTCTGGAAGCCGGCGCGCGCGCGTGCGCTCGCCGACCGCGATGCGCTGCAGGCGCTGATCACGGAGGAGGGCGGCAACTTCACTTTGGCGTCCTGGGACTGGCGCTATTACGCCGAGAAGCTGCGCCAGCGCCGCGCCAATTTCGACGATTCCGCGATCAAGCCCTATCTGGTGCTCGACCACATGATCGAGGCCGCCTTCGACTGCGCCACCCGGCTGTTCGGCGTCACCTTCGAGGAGCGCAAGGACGTACCGGTCTGGCACCCGGATGTGCGGGTCTGGGAGGTCAAGGGCCGCGACGGCCAGCACAAGGCGCTGTTCTACGGCGACTACTTCGCGCGGTCCTCCAAGCGCTCCGGCGCCTGGATGACCTCGCTGCGCGACCAGCAGAAGCTCGACGGCGACGTCGCGCCGCTGGTCATCAATGTCTGCAACTTCGCCAAGGGCGCCGACGGCGCGCCGGCGCTGCTGTCGCCCGACGACGCGCGGACCCTGTTCCACGAATTCGGCCACGGCCTACACGGCATGCTGTCGAACGTGACCTACCCGTCGCTGTCGGGCACATCCGTGTTCACCGACTTCGTCGAGCTGCCCTCGCAGCTCTACGAGCACTGGCAGGAGCGGCCCGAGGTGCTGCAGCGCTTTGCCCGCCACTACCAGACCGGAGAGGCGCTGCCGGACGACCTGCTCAAGCGCTTCCTTGCCGCGCGCAAGTTCAACCAGGGCTTTGCCACCGTGGAGTTCGTCTCCTCTGCGCTGGTCGACCTCGAATTCCACACCCAGCCGGCGGCGGCGAGCTGGGACGTCCGCGCCTTCGAACAGAAGGAGCTGGAGAAGATCGGCATGCCCGCCGAAATCTCGCTGCGGCACCGGCCGACCCAGTTCGGCCATATCTTCTCCGGCGACCACTATGCGTCCGGCTATTACAGCTACATGTGGTCGGAGGTGATGGACGCCGACGCGTTCGGCGCCTTCGAGGAAGCCGGCGACATCTTCGATCCCGCGACCGCCAAGCGGCTGCATGACGACATCTATTCGTCGGGCGGCTCGCGCGATCCGGAGGAGGCCTATGTCGCCTTCCGCGGCCGCGAACCCGAGCCGGACGCGCTGCTGCGCCGTCGCGGCCTGCTCGAGACGCCTGAGGCGGCCTGAAGGTGCGGACG
>NZ_JACMYK010000253.1 GCF_020889785.1 Bradyrhizobium acaciae | reverse complement strand
CCCTGCGTTCGCAGGGACGACGACGGAACAAGCGGCATCGCCTTTCAAAACCTCGCCGCCATTTCTGCGAGCCGCCGGTGCGCGGCCTCGCGAGCCGCGCGGATCGGCTCCGCTGGTCCGGTGGTGGGGCCGATCGGCACGAAGCGCACGTCATTGATGCCGATGAAGCGCAGCACTTCGCGCAGATAGGGCGTCGCCATGTCGATGCGGCCGCGGTTCATGCCGGTGACGAAATCGCTGCCGCTGGCCAGAATCACGACCGTCGGGCGGTCCTTGAGCAGCGGCAGGTAACCCTGCGCCGGGTTGAAGCGAAAAGTCAGCCCGGGCTGGATGATGACGTCGAGCCACTGCTTGAGCTTGTAGGGAATGCCGAAATTCCACATCGGTGTCGAGATCAGCACCCGATCGGCCAGCGACAGCCGTAGCGCAAGCCGCTCGGCGACCGCGAAGGCGTCGTGCTGGGAATTGCTGAAGCTGCTGCCGCCGATCCGGGCGTATTTAGCCTCGAGCAGATAACCCTCGAATTCCGGCAGCGGCTCGCGCCACAGGTTCATCGCGTCGATCTCCCAGTCCGGTCGCGCCTTGCGGAAGCTCTCCACAAAAATTCGCGCGCCTGCCGCCGATTCCGAATCGAGGCGGGGAGAACAGGCGAGATGCAGCAGCTTCGGCACCGCGCCTCCTCAGCCGAGCGCCTTGATGACGGTGTCGGCGTTGGTCACCACGGAGACGTTCTGGAGCGCGAAGTTGATCGCGGCGTTGTGCCAGTCGGCGTTCATGGTCGAGCAGCAATCCTCCGGCACGATCATGAAGTAGCCCTTGTCGGCGCCGGTGCGTGCGGTGTGCTCGACCGACATGTTGGTCCAGGCCCCGGTGTTGATGATCATGTCGCGGCCGGTCGCTTTCAGGATGGTCTCAAGTCTTGTGCCTTCCCAGGCGCTCATCCGCATCTTCTCGACGACGAAGTCACCCGGACGCGGCTCGAGCCCCGAGACCGGCGCGGCGCCCCAGCTGCCGCGCACCATCGCCTTGCTGTCGACCAACCCCTCGAACAGCGGTGCGTTCAACGTTACGCCGGGCGCGCCCGGCTCGACCACGAACCAGACATGGATGATGGCGACGCCGCGCGCACGCGCCGCCTCGGCGACGCGGCGGACATTCTCGACGACATGTTGCTGGCGCGCGTGATCAGGCGCGCCGGACTCGGCGAATGCACCACCATCCATAATGACGTCGTTCTGCATATCCTGGATGATCATCGCGCAGCGTTGCGGGTCGATCTGCATCTCGCCGGCTGCGAGATTGGGCGTGGGCGGGGCGGACGATGCGGCGGCAGTGCTGCCGCGCTTGCCGTTCATATAGGGTTCGTTGCGCGGCCCGACCTTGGTTGGGATTGCGTAGACCGAATGGGTCGCGGTCAGGTACAGCGTGCGGAAATCGGCGCCGCCCCAGGCGAGGTTGGCGACGAGTTCGGGCAGCCGGACCTTGCCGAGCAGATCGCCGCCGGGCGAATAGACCCAAACGCCGCCGGGCGCGGTGACCCAGACATTGCCGCGCTGGTCGCACTTCATGCCGTCGGGCAGGCCGGGCTCGAGCTCGGAACGAATGCCGCTCGCAAATACGCGCGGATTGCCGAGGGAGCCATCGGCGTCGACGTCGAAGGCGCGGATCAGCGCCTGCACGGTGTCGTTGACATAGAGGATGTGTTCGTCGGGCGAGAAGCACAGCCCGTTCGGTTGCTCGAACAGATAGCGGTCGACCAGAAGTTTCGGCGCGCCGCCGCCGGGCGACACGCGATAGACGCCCTGGAAGCCGAGCTGGCGCGGGCGCTCGACGCCATAGACCGGCATGCGGCCGTACCAGGGATCGGAGAAATAGATCACACCTGACGAATGCACGCAGACGTCGTTCGGGCTGTTGAGCTCCTGGTTCTCGTAATGCGAGGCCAGCACCTCACGCCGCCCGTCGGGCCGCTCGCGAATCAGCGAAGACGTCGCATGCTCGCAGACGATCAGATTGAGGTCGGCGTCGTAGGTCATGCCGTTGCATTTGTTCGACGGACGTTTGACCTCGACCACGCCGCGCCGCGCATCCCATCGCCTCCGGACGTCGCCGGGCATGTCGGAGAACAGCAGGAAGTGATCGACCGGGTGCCAGATCGGCCCCTCCGTGAAATCGAACCCAGTCCCGACCTGGCCGACCGGCGCGTAGGGATCGATCAGGTCTTCGAACTCCGCGCGCAGCGTGACATGCGTCATCGCGTTCGTCCTCGTTGTTACGCCGGGAACCAGCTGCGCTGCGGCAGGCTCTGCACGACGGGCCCGGGCACCTGGTCGTGCAGGCGGCCGACCACCATGCCGCCCTCGATCCTGGCCGGGCGATCGTGCACCGGCAGCAGATAGCGCGAGCTACTCAACAGCTTCTTGATTGCGGCCTTCTCGGCTCGCTTGCTGGTGCCGTGGTTGCCGGTGGTGCGCGGTTCGGCGTCCTGGATCTCGTTGAACGGCGTGACGATCTGGTCGTTGAAATCGTAGATCACGTCGCCGCAGATCGTAGCGATCCCGTCGGCGGTGTGAACGTGGATGTTCATCGAGCCCTCGGTGTGGGCATTGGCGGCATCGCAATAGACGCCGGGCATCAGCTCGACGGGACCCGTGATCTCGAGGTCGAGGAAGCGCAGCGCGCTCTTGGTGTGCAGGCGGTCGATCAGATGCTTGATGTCGGGCGCCGGATATTGCGGATGCATCAGGCCGGAGACGGAGTATTCCAGCTCCTTGCGGTTGACGACGACGGTGGTGTTCATCGGGAACAGGTCGTCCTTGCCGGCATGGTCGATGTGCAGATGGGTGTGGCAGACGAAGCGGACGTCGCCCATCCGCACGCCATGGCGGGCAAGCTGGTTCTCGATCATGTTCTCGTGGAACTGGAGACCGCGCATGCCCAGCGTCTCCATGATCTGGTTGGAGCGGTAGCCGGTATCGACCAGAACAGGGTAGGGGCCGCCGAGGATCAAGAAGCCGAGCGTCAGCACGCGGCGGGTGCGGCCGCAATTGTGCCCGAGCACGAGGAAGCTCGATTCCAGCTCGATATCGCCATAGTCCAGGATCTTGATCTCCAACGGCATCGCTCTCGCTCCCAATTCGTGTTCGTTGTCGTGTCCGTGCCTGCGTCGCGCCTACGGCCCCAGCCGATAGACCCGCGCCGCCGTCGTGCCGAAGATCGCTTCGCGCTGCTCGCGGCTGAGCCTTTCGGCGGCCGCCTTGAAGGCGTCGATGAGGTCGCGATAGCTGGTCCACAGCTTCTCGATCGGAAAGTTGGAGCCGAACAGGCAGCGGTCCGCGCCGAAGATCGCAACCGTATCGGTCACGATGCCGGCGATGTGCGCGGCATCGTTGCGGTGGATGAAGGTGCCGAGCCCGGACAGCTTGGATACCACGTTGGGGCATTGCGCGAGCCGCGCCATGCCGGCGCGCCAGGCGGCACGGCCTTGAGGCGACAGATCCTCGAGCATGCCGGCATGTTGCAAGATGAAGGTCACGCCGGGGCAGGCTTCGGCGAGGCCTGCCGCATCGGCCATCTGCGGTGCGAACACCTGAAGGTCAAAACTCCAGCCATAGTCGGCGAGGCGTCCGACATTGCGCCGGATCACGGGATCGCCGCAGAGATCGGGCCGTACCGCGAAGCGATACAGTGGGTTCTCGTGCCAGTGCAGCTGCATGCGCACGCCACGCACCAGCGGATAGCGCTTCAGGCGATCGAGCTGTGGCCGGACGTCGTCGACGGAAAAATCGGCATAGGCGACCAGCGCGTGCGGCCAGCCATGCTGGTCGGCGGTCTGCTGCACCCAGGCGGCCTCATCCTCGAACTGGCCGTTCGGCCAGTTGGTCTGGACATAGACCGAGCGGGTGACGCCGGTGCCTTTGAGATCGTCGAGATATTCTTGAATCGGATAGTCGCGGCGGATCGGTTCGTAGGGGCCGAAGATGCGCGGCTGCATCGGGCCGGACAGCCAGGCGAGATCGGCCTGGCGCCAGATGTGATGATGTCCGTCGACAATGCCGGTCACGCAGCTCTCCTTGTTGCAAGCGACAGCAGGTGCGCAACAACAGCCGCGCTCGATCCGCCGTCCACGAGATCATCGACAAAGCGCCGGATCGCGATCAGCGCCTCGGTTTGCGGTTTGAAGCTGGGCGCGGTGGCGAGCGGCGTCAGCCAACTGACGCGCCAGGCCCGGCGCGACAGTTTTGCGACCGCATCGCGCAGCGCGGCCGGATCGCCGCGTTCGAGACCGTCGGAGACGATCACGACAGCGGCGCCGCGGGCATATCCGCCGAACCGCGGCACCGCGAGGAATGCCTGCAATGCATCGCCGATCCTGGTGCCGCCGTCCCAGTCGCTGACCAGGAAGGACGCGGCACTCAGCGCCTGCTCGCGGCGCTTCAGCCGCAGCGCCGGCGTGACGCGGGTCAGCCGCGTGCCGAAGGTGAAGACCTCGACATTGCCGGCCGCCTGCACCAGCACATGGGCGAGCCGCATGTTCTCCTCGGTGCGCGCCTTCATCGAGCCGGAGACGTCGATCAGGAACAGGATCTTGCGCGGGCGCTGGCGGCGACGCATCCGGCCGAGCCGCAGCACCTCGCCGTCGTTGCGTACGCTCTCGCGGAGCGTGCGGCGCAG
>NZ_JACMYK010000252.1 GCF_020889785.1 Bradyrhizobium acaciae | reverse complement strand
GTCGCGACCGACGGCGGCGGCTCGACCCGGATTCCCGCCGCCTGCAACGGCGTGGTCGGGATCAAGCAGAGCAACGGCGTGATCCCGCACAGCCAGGTCCAGGACGCCTTCGGCAACCAGACCTATGTCACGCCGACCACGCGCAGCGTGGCCGATACCGCGCTGATGATGCAGGCGATGGCCGGCGAGGATCCGTCCGATCCCTGGTCGATCGGCGTGCCGGTGCCTGACTATCTCGATCTTGCGGTGCCGCGCGGCGATCTCAGAGGAAGGCGGGTGCTGTTCTGCCTGTCGCCGCCGGGACGTCCGGTCACGTCCGATGTCGCCGCTGCGTTCAAGGGGAGCCTCGACCGGCTGGCCAGTCTCGGCGCGGAACTGGAAGAATTCTCCGGCGACGGCTTTGACATCGAGCCGATCTGGCGCGCCATCAACCACACGGTCTGGCGCACCCGCTTCGAGAAGCTCGCGGCCGACCATCCCGACGATCTCAGCCCGACATTCCTGAAACAGCTCGCGCTTGCCGCTCAGGTCAGCGGCGTGGAGTACCAGCAGGCGATGTTCGACCGAACCGCGCTGTTCCGCCGCGTGCAATCGCTGCTCGCGCGCGGCGACCTGTTGGCGATGCCGACCCTGACCCGCACGGCGCTGCGGATCGATCAGGATCTGTTCGGCACCATCGACATCGACGGCCAGAGCTTTGACAGCGTGCGCCCGCACTGGTTTCCCTGGACCATGCTGTTCAACATGACCGGGCACCCCGCGGTCAGCATCCCCGCGGGCTTCGGCGGTGATGGTCTGCCGATCGGCCTGCATCTGGTCGGCCGCTTCCGGGCCGACGCGGAACTGCTGCGCGTCGCGGCGCTGTTCGAGCAGGCGAGTGATCTGCTCGGCCGCTGGCCGGCCGTCGCGTCGTGAATGGTGCGGCGCAGGGCTTGCATTTGAAAGGCTTGCATTCGCTCGCGAACATGTTGAAACCTGCAGCCTGTTCCTCACGCGTCGAACGGGCATGAGCGTATTCTTCCTGCGGCGGGTCCTGACCCTGGTGGCGACGCTGTTCGCGGCCTCGCTGATCATTTTCCTGGTGCTCGACGCGCTGCCCGGCAATGCCGCCCAGATGCTGATGGGCGCCGACGCCTCGCCCGATGCGGTGCGTGCGCTCACCGTCAAGCTCGGGCTCGATCAGCCGCTCACGGTTCGCTATCTGCTCTGGATCAAGGGCATGGCGGTCGGCGATCTCGGCAACAGCTACGTCTATGGCACGCCGGTGGCCGGCTTGATCGCGGAGCGGCTGGTGCTGACCATCCCGCTCGCGATCATGTCGATGCTGATCACGGTGGTGCTGGCGCTCGCGGCCGGGATCTATACTGCGGCCAATCACAACAAGCTCGGCGATGTCGGGGTGATGTCGCTGACTCAAGTTGGCATCGCGCTACCGAACTTCTGGTTCGCGATCCTGTTGATCCTGTTGTTCTCGGTGAAGCTGCAACTCTTGTCCGCCGGCGGCTTCGCCGGCTGGGATGACGGCATCTGGCCCGGGATCCGCTCGTTGCTGCTGCCGGCGATCTCGCTTGCCGTGGTGCAGGCAGCGATCCTTGCCCGCGTCACGCGCTCTGCCGTGCTGGAGGTGCTGCGCGAGGATTTCGTCCGCACTGCCCGCGCCAAGGGGCTCGGCAAGCGCGAGGTGCTGTGGCGCCACGTGCTGCGCAACGCCATGATCCCGGTGATGACGGTCATGGGTCTGCAATTCGCCAATCTGCTGGCCGGCACCATCGTAATCGAAAACGTGTTCTACCTGCCGGGCCTCGGCCGGCTGATCTTCCAGTCGATCGCCAACCGCGACCTGATCGTGGTGCGCAACTGCGTGATGCTGCTGGCGGCGATGGTCGTGACAGTCAATTTCGTGGTCGATATGCTCTATGCCTTCATCGACCCGCGCATCAAGGTGTCCAACCTGTGAGCGCGCCGCTGACCGCATCCGCCGCCACGTCGGCCATCGCACCGGGCGCGAGGCCGGTGACCGGCTTCTGGCGCCGCGCGCTGCGTCATCGCAGTTTTGTGCTGGGCGCGGTGCTGAGCCTGATCGTACTCGGCGCAGCACTGCTGTCGCTGGTCTGGACGCCGTGGTCGGCCACCGACATCGACATCGCGTCAAAACTGCGTCCGCCGTCGGCGGCGCACTGGCTCGGCACCGACGTGCTCGGCCGCGACATCGTCTCGCTGCTGCTGGTCGGCGCGCGCTCCACCATCATGGTCGGCGTCATCGCCGTCGGCATCGGCCTGAGCTTCGGCGTCTGCCTCGGCCTCATCGCGGCTGCGCGCAAGGGCTGGACCGAGGAGCTCATCATGCGGATGAGCGACTTCACCTTCGCGTTCCCCGCCGTGCTGTCGGCCATCATGCTGGCCGCGGTCGCGGGGCCGGGCATGGTGACGTCGATCACCGCGATCGGGATCTTCCAGATCCCGACCTTCGTCCGCGTCACCCGCGGATCGGCCAATGCCATCTGGGCTCGCGAATTCGTGCTCGCCGCGCGCGCGGCAGGCAAGGGCTCATTCCGCATCACCATCGAGCATGTGCTGCCGAACATCCTGTCGATCCTGATCGTGCAGGCGACGATCCAGTTCGCGCTCGCGATCCTCGCCGAGGCCGCGTTGTCCTATCTCGGCCTCGGCACCCAGCCGCCGCAACCGTCCTGGGGCCGCATGCTCAACGACGCGCAAACCTTGCTGTTCCAGTCGCCGATGCTCGCCGTCTATCCCGGTGCTGCGATTGCGATCGCGGTGCTCGGGCTCAATTTGCTCGGCGACGGCTTGCGCGATCTGCTCGATCCCCGCCTGGCGCGGGAGCGTTGAGCATGAGCGATGCGCCGCTGATCGAGGTGAAGGACCTGGGCGTCCGGCTCAACACCAGCCGCGGCCCGGCGCAGGCCGTGCGTGGTGTCAATTTTGCGCTTCGCCGCGGCGAGACGCTTGGACTGGTCGGCGAATCCGGTTGCGGCAAGTCGGTTACGGCGCTGGCCCTGATGGGGCTGCTGCCGGAGAGCGCCGTGATCAGCGGCAGCATCCGGCTCGATGGCGCGGAGCTCATCGGCCTGCCGGACGCGGCCTACTGCAAGCTGCGCGGCAACCGCATCAGCATGATCTTCCAGGAGCCGATGACCGCGCTCAATCCAATGCATACGATCGGGCACCAGGTCGCCGAGCCCTTGCGGCGCCATACCGGCGTCTCGGCGGCGGAGGCGCAGCTGGAGGCGATCGCGTTGCTCGATCGCGTCGGCCTGCCTGATGCGGCGAAGCGGGTCGATGCCTATCCGCATCAGTTTTCCGGCGGCCAGCGCCAGCGCATCACGGTCGCGATGGCACTGGCCTGCCAGCCCGACGTGCTGATCGCGGACGAGCCGACCACCGCGCTCGACGTCACGATCCAGGGCCAGATCCTCGATCTGATCGCAGGCCTGGTCGAGGAACGCGGCATGTCGATGATCCTGATCTCGCACGATCTCGGCGTGATCGCCGAGAACGTCGATCGCATGATGGTGATGTATGGCGGCACCGTCGTCGAAAGCGGCGCCACCGATGCCGTATTTGCGCGGATGGGCCACCCCTATACGCAGGGCCTGTTCCGCGCCCGGCCGCGGCTCGGCGCCCGCAAGGGGACGCGGCTCAAGACCATCGCCGGCACCGTGCCGGAGCTGGCCGACCTGCCCGCGGGGTGCACCTTCGCCGACCGCTGCGCGATTGTCGAAGCGCGTTGCCGCGCGGCGCTGCCGGCCGTGGTCGATGTCGGCGCGGCGCATGGCGTGCGTTGTATCAGGACCGACGTTTCGATGGGCGCCGGGGGTAGCAGCGCATGACGGCGCCGGACCATGCATCGCCCGCGCCCGGAACGCCGCTGCTCGAGGTGAAGGATCTCGCGCAACGTTACACATTGCCGCGGGAAAGCCTGTTCAAGCCGGCGGCGCAGGTGCACGCGCTCAACGGCGTCACGGCGCGGGTGATGCCGGGCAAGAGCCTCGGCGTCGTCGGCGAGTCCGGTTCGGGCAAATCAACCTTGGCGCGGCTGGTGATGGCGTTGGAGCGGCCGTCGTCGGGGCAGGTCGTGCTGATGGGCCGCGACGTCAATCAGATGCCGCCGGATGAGCTGCGTCGTGCCCGCCACGATTTCCAGATGGTGTTCCAGGATCCCTATGGTTCGCTCGATCCGCGGCAGACCATCGTGCGCATCGTTGCCGAACCGTTGACGGCGCTCGGGCGCATCGATCGCACGAGCCTGCGTGAGCGTGTCGCCAAAGTGCTGCGGCAGGTCGGGCTGCGCGACGCCGACATGGACAAGTTCCCACACGAGTTCTCCGGCGGCCAGCGCCAGCGCATTGCGATTGCCCGGGCGCTGATCACCCAGCCGAAGCTGATCGTCGCCGACGAGCCGGTCTCCGCGCTCGACGTTTCGGTGCAGGCGCAGGTGCTCAACCTGATGCAGGACCTGCAGGACGAATTCGGCCTGAGCTACATCCTGATCAGTCACGACCTCGCGGTGGTCGATCTGCTCTGCGACGAGATCGCGGTAATGTATCTGGGGCGGATCGTCGAGCAGGGGCGGCCGGATGATTTGTTCGCGCACTCTGCCCATCCCTACACGCGCGCGCTGCTGGACGCGGTACCGCGGGCACGCGCCGGCGGCATCAGGCG
>NZ_JACMYK010000251.1 GCF_020889785.1 Bradyrhizobium acaciae | reverse complement strand
CAAGCCGGCGCCTGCCGCCGCGCCCGCGCCCGTTGCGCCGGTTCCGACGCCGCAGTCGGAGGCTCGTCGCGATTACGAGCTTGCGCTTCAGATCGGCAACAGGAACGCGATGAACGCGTTCCTCGCCCAATATCCGAGCGGCTACTACGCCAACCTCGCGAGGTTGCAGCTCGATAAGTTCACCGCCGAGGACGCGCGCGTCGCCGCGACCGAGAAGGCGCGTCTGGCCGAGCAGGAGCGTGCGCGGCTCGCCGCCGAGGGCGCGCAGAAGGCCCAGCAGGCCAAGGCCGAGGCGGATGCCAAGGCTGCCGAAGCGGCGCGTCTTGCTGCGGAAAAGGCCAAGCAGGTCGCGCAGGACCAGGCCGCGGCTGCCGAGCAGAAGCGGCAGGCGGATGCGGCGGTCGCCGATCGGGCCGCTTCGGACAAGCCGGCGGCCGATCAAACGGCAACGCAACCAGCGGCGCCTCCGCCCGACAAGACCACGACCGTGGCCGCGCTGGCGACCGGGTCGCCCGAAGTCGATGTCGTCAAATCGGTACAGACCGAATTGCGCCGTGTCGGCTGCCTGACCGGCGCCGTCGACGGCGACTGGAACGCAGCCTCGCAGCGCTCGCTGACGCTGTTCAACCGCTATGCCGGCACCAAGCTCGAGATCAAGACCGCGAGCGTCGACACGCTCGACGCGATCAAGCTGAAGCAGGCGCGGGTCTGCCCGCTGGTCTGCGAGCGCGGCTACAAGGCCGACGGCGATCGCTGCACCAGGATCGTCTGCGCCGAGGGCTCGTTCCTCAACGACGGCAATGAGTGCGAGAAGCGGCGCGAGCGGAAGCCGGTTGCCAGGCGCGACAGCGACGAGCGTCCGTCGCGCCGTGAGCGCGAGCGCGCCTTCCGTCCGGAGCGCGAGCAGGGCGAACCGCCGCAGGTCCCATCAGCGGCAATTCCGCGCCCGCAGAAGCGTGCGAGGGCGGAAGGCGGCGGCGGCCAGATCATGTGCGATGCCTATCTGTGCCGTCCGGTCAGGCGCGGCTGCCATCTCGAATACCGCGGCGGCGGCGGCCCCGGCGGCAATGTCGGCAATGTCGAGGTCTGCAACTAGATTGAGCTGGAGCTGCAACGGTACTTCACCTCTCCCTTGGGAGAGGTCGGCGCGCAGCGCCGGGTGAGGGATTACGGTCTCTCGTTAGCGCTGCGGCCCCTCGCCCGATTTGCTACGCAAATCGACCTCTCCCCGTCGGGGAGAGGTGAAACGAAGCGGTGGCCTTACCGCTCGATCCAAATCGATCGCGCAACTAGCGGGTGCTAGATCGCGCTCGCCGCGATATTCACCATCAAAGCCAGCAGCGCGGTGTTGAACACGAACGAGATGATGCCGTGCACGGTCGCGGTGCGGCGGATGATCTTGTCGGTGATCCCGACGTCGGAGACCTGCGCGGTCATGCCGATCACGAACGAGAAGTAGACGAAGTCCCAGTAATCGGCGTCGGCATGCGCGTCGCCGCTCGGAAATTGCAGCCCGCCGGGCGTCTTGCCGCGATAGAACTCATGGGCGTAGTGCAGCGCGAACGCGGTGTGGACCGCGGCCCATGACAGCGTGATGGTGACGATGGCCACCGCCAGTCCTGCCGGGCTGCCCTTGGATGCGCCGAGTTCGAATACGATGGCGAGCAGGCTCGCCAGCGCGCCGAACGCGGTCAGCAGCAGGATCAGGAAGCGGCCATCGTCCTGCAATATGGCGCTGCGCTTGATGTGGGCGACGCCACAGCGCAGCATCATCACATAGGCGAGCACGAGATAGAGCGCGGCGAAGGCGTCCCAGCCGGCGAGCAGCCGCGTGACGAGGCGGAGCGAGCCCGGCACCAGCAGGGCAACGATGATACCGACCACGATCGAAGTGAAGGTGCGCGGCCGGCCCACGACGACGCGGACCGGCATCGGCAGCTTGCGGAAACGAACAAGGCGGTCGTCGAACTCCTTGCTCATTTCACGCTTTGCTTTCCGCTAGTTCTTGCGCTCGGCGACGAAGCGGGCCGCCGCACGCAGCACGTCGCCGCGGTCGCCGAACACCGACAATGCGGCATCGGCGCGCGCCAGCAGATCACGAACGCGCTGCTTGGCGCCGTCGATGCCGAGCTGGGTGACGAAGGTGGTCTTGCCGAGCGCGGCATCAGCGCCGGCCGGCTTGCCGAGTGCAGCGGCGTCACCCTCGACGTCGAGCAGATCGTCGGCGATCTGGAAGGCCTCGCCGAGCGCTTTGCCGTAATCGTCGAGCGCCTGGTATTCCTTTTGCGATGCTTGGCCGAGGATCGCGCCGGCGATGCAGCCGAAGCGGAGCAGCGCGCCGGTCTTCATCTGCTGCACGCGCGCGACGTCGACCGGCTCGCGGTCGCCGAAGCGGCCTTCGCCGGCGAGGTCGAGGATCTGGCCGCCGGCCATACCGCCGATGCCGGAGGCACGCGCCAGCGCACGGGTCAGCAGCAGGCGCACCTGGGCATCCCTGTGGATCGCATCTCGGGTGATGATGTCGAAGGCGATGGTCAGCAGCGCGTCGCCGGCGAGGATCGCGGTGGCGTCGTCATAGGCCTTGTGCAGGGTCGGGCGGCCGCGGCGCAGATCGGAATTATCCATCGCCGGCAGATCGTCGTGGATCAGCGAGTAGCAGTGGATGCATTCGAGCGCGGCGCCCACCAGCAGCGCGGATTCGCGCGGGATTCCGAACACCGCGGCGCTCTCGACCGCGAGGAACGGCCGCAACCGCTTGCCGCCGCCGAGGCTCGAATAGCGCATCGCCTCGATCAGCCGCTTCGGCCGCACGATCTCGTCGCTTTCGGTTGCATCCGACAGCAGTTTCGCGAGCAGGGCTTCGGTGTCCTCCGCGGTCTGGTCCAGCCGCTTGGAAAACTCTGCAGTACCGGTCGTCATTAAGAATTGCTCCAGATCGATTTTCGGCCGGACAATCGTTGATGGCATCGGCTTCGTCAATTCCACCCGGCGACGGATTCGCGCCTTAAAAGTGCTGGAAAAACCGTGAATTATCCCGCAGACGTCGGGTAGCGCCGGCCGTATCCTGGCGGGCGGGTCCCAAATCCTCTCTGGAGACGCCCTCCCCGGAAACCCCCGTCTTGCGCATTGTCCGAATTTTATTGCTGCTTTTGCTGGCCTTGCTGTTGCTGCCCTATCTGGTGACGCCGTTCTATCGCACCGGCCAGCCCGTTTCGGCCCTGATGGCGTGGCGGACCCTGCGCGGGGCCCCGGTCATGCGGCACTGGATCGATTTTGACGCCATGTCCCCGTATCTGCCGCGATCCGTGGTCGGCTCGGAAGACGCCCATTTCTGCAAGCACCGGGGCATTGATTGGGGGGCGCTGCGCGAGGCGGTCAACGATGCCGAAGACGGCGAGGCGGCGCGCGGCGGCTCGACCATCACCCAGCAGGTCGCGAAGAACCTGTTCCTGTGGCCGGGCCGCAGCGTGATCCGCAAGGGGCTAGAGCTGCCGCTGGCGCTCTGGATCGATTTCGTGCTGCCGAAGCAGCGAATCCTGGAAATCTACCTCAATATCGCGGAAATGGGCCCATCCGGGCAGTTTGGCGCGGAGGCCGGCGCCCAATATGCCTTCGGCCGGTCGGCCGGGGCGCTGTCGCCCAGGGAGGCGGCGCTTTTGGCGGCGATCCTGCCGAATCCGGTAAAAAGGAGTGCCCGGAACCCGGGTCCCGGGGTCCGCAGGCTGTCCGGGACCTATATGGCCCGAGCCAACACGGTGACCCATTGCTGGCGCGAAAATCGTGGCTCCTGAGGCCCATTTCGCGCGTTTTTTGCCGTATCCCACCCTAGCTTTACGCTGGCCCTTCCTCTATAAGCGCGGCCTTACCGGCATCGCAGCTGGCGCTTTGAAGCGCTGTGCGCTCGTCCCCATTTCGGACGATGCCTCCGCAACACCCCTAGAGGACACCGTCATGGCCGTTCCCAGAAGAAAAACCTCGCCGTCGCGCCGTGGCATGCGCCGTTCGGCCGATGCGATCAAGACCCCGACCTATGTCGAGGACAAGGACTCCGGCGAGCTGCGCCGTCCGCACCACCTCGACCTGAAGACCGGCATGTACAAGGGCCGCCAGGTCCTGAAGGCCAAGAAAGAGTCCTGATCGGACTTTGGGCTGCCGCGCCAATCAAATGGCGCTGCGCCTGAATTCGGCCAACGAGTGCGGTCAACACGGGCGCGTCCGCGGCGAAGCCAATGAGCATCGCCGCATTGCTGGTTCTCCCTGAATAAGGCGCAAGCCCCGATGGTCGGTTTTCCGCTGCTGCTCGTTCCGCTCGCGGTCTACAACATCATCGCCTTCCTGATGCCCGGCGTGTCCTTCACGGACCCGCTGATCAGGCTGACATTGCTGTCGGGCGAAGTGTGGCAGATCACGCTCAGCGACATGCTGCTCGCCGCCGGCGTGCTGCTGTTGCTGCTCGAGGTCATCAAGGGCGCGCGCCCCGGCGCGAAATATCTCACCGATCATCTGCTGTCGCTGATCGTGTTCGGCGCGGCCGCCGCTGAATTCGTGCTCTGGCCGAAATTCGGCAACTCGACCTATTGCCTGCTCGCGCTGCTGGCGCTGGTCGATTTCATTTCCGGAATTGCGCTGCGCACCCGCCGCCGTGCGGTGGTTGCGGCACCTGCGCCGAGCGTCGGCAAGTCGCAGCCCGAGGCGCCGCAGCCTGCGCCGGCA
>NZ_JACMYK010000250.1 GCF_020889785.1 Bradyrhizobium acaciae | reverse complement strand
CGCAGCCGTGGCGGATGCCGCGCTCTCGCCGAAGGTGGCGCGGGCGATCTCGCCGATGCCGGCGAGCGATCCCAGCACGCTGGTGGCTTCGATCGGCAGCATCAGTATCTTCTGGTTCGGCGACTCCGCGAGCTGGCCGAACGCCTTGATGTATTTGTCGGCGATGAAGTAGTTCAGCGCCGCGACGTCGCCCTTGGCGATCGAGTCCGACACCATCTGGGTCGCCTTCGCCTCAGCCTCGGCAAGACGCTCGCGCGCCTCGGCGTCGCGGAAGGCAGCCTCGCGGCGCCCCTCGGCCTGCAGAATCTGGCCCTGCTTGGCGCCCTCGGCGCGCAGGATTTCTGACTGCCGCTGGCCTTCCGCCTGCAGGATGTCGGCCCGCTTGACGCGCTCGGCCTTCATCTGCCGGCCCATCGCCTCGACCAGGTCGGCCGGCGGCACGATATCCTTGATCTCGATGCGGTTGACCTTGAGGCCCCAGGGCGAGACCGCGGCGTCGACCACGCGCAACAGTCGTTCATTGATCTCATCGCGATGCGACAGCACCTGGTCGAGATCCATCGAGCCCATCACCGAACGGATGTTGGTCATGGTCAGCACGACGATCGCCTGGTTGAGATTGGCGACCTCGTAGCTCGCCTTCGCCGCGTCGAACACCTGGAAGAAGGCGACGCCGTCCACCGTCACGGTGGCGTTGTCCTTGGTGATCACCTCCTGTTCGGGGATGTTGATCACCTGCTCCATCATGTTGATCTTGCGACCGATGCGATCGAAATACGGCACGATCAGATTGAGGCCGGGCGACAGCGTGCGGGTGTATTTGCCGAACCGCTCTATGGTCCAGTCAAAGCCCTGCGGAACGGTCTTGATCCCGGCGAACAGCGTAACGATGACGAGAAGAACAAAGGCGATCGCGAAAATGTCGAAGCCAGTCATAAAGTCCTCCAAGGCCCGCGCGACCTGCGAGACCGTCTCCCAGGCACGGCCGTGCATTGGTCGGCAGGACCGCCGCGCCGGTTCAGCCGGCTGTTCTTCTACCTAGCACATAGGAAGCGGTTGTGCGGGCTGCCAGATACGTGAAGGCTGAACGAATGGTTGTGGCCCGATGTCACGGATCGTTAACAAAGGGCTTCAGCCCTCCTAGATCCAGCCCTGAAGCTCGCGCAGCACGAGCTGCCGGATCACGTCCATGCCGCCGTCGCTGTCGTTGAGGCAGGGGATGGCTGCGAACTGCTCGCCGCCATTATGCCGGAATATCTCGGCATTCTCCTGCGCGATTTCCTCCAGCGTCTCCAGGCAATCGGCGGAGAAGCCGGGCGTGACCACGGCCATTCGCCGCACGCCGTCCTTTGCCAGCTTCTCGACCGTCTTGTCGGTATAAGGTTGCAGCCACTCGGCATTGCCGAAGCGCGACTGGAAGGTGAGAATCAGCCGGTTGGCATCGAGCCCGAGCCGCTTGCGCAGCGCGTTGGTCGTGGCGATGCACTGCGCCAGATAGGGATCGCCCTTGTCGACATACTCTTTCGGCATGCCGTGGAACGAGGCGAGGATAACCTCGGGCTGGAACGACAGAGTAGCAAGATGCTCGTTGATCGAAACTGCGAGCGCCTCGATGTAATCGGGGTCGTCGTAGTAGGGCGGCGTCACCCGCAGGATCGGCTGCGCGCGCATGGCGGCCAGCACACGAAACGCCTCGTCACAGACGGTCGCCGACGTCGCCGCGGAATATTGCGGATAGAGCGGCACCACCAGCAGCCGGCCGCAGCCCTGCGCCGCCAGTGCCTCGATGCGCTCTTTCATCGAGGGATTGCCGTAGCGCATCGCCCAGTCGACCACGACGTGATCGTGATCGGCAATGGCCTCCGCCAGCTTGTCGGCCTGCGAGCGCGTGATGGTCTTCAGCGGCGACTCGTTCTTCTCGGTGTTCCAGATCTTCAGATAGTCGCGCGCCTTGCGGGCCGGACGGACGCGCAGGATGATGCCGTTGAGGATCAGCTTCCAGAGCAGGCCCTGATCCTCGATCACCCGCGGATCGGATAAGAATTCCTTGAGGTAGACCCGCACGCCCGCGGCATCCGCGGTATCCGGCGTGCCGAGATTGACCAAGAGCACGCCGACACGCTCCGGCTTCGGCGCCGCGGCGGGCTTTGCGCTCTCGAACGGGATCACGGTGCTCATGATGGCCTTGCGCCTGAAGTCCTTGGCTTGGGGGCTTTGGGCTTCGCGCGTTGCTCCAACCTTGTCAAGCCGAGTGCGGGTTGGCTACGTTCCGCTCCGTGAATGAGGGGAAACCATGACGATCGCCGAATGGTGCGTCTTCGGGACGCTGATGCTGTCGCTGCTGACGATCGTATCGGTGAAATGGACCGGCTTCCGCGGGTTCGACAATGCGAAGCCGCGCGATCCCGACTTCTATGACGATCCGATCCGCTCGCGCGCGCTCGGCGCCCACCAGAACGGCCTCGAGGCCTTGCCGTTCTTCGCCTTCGCCGTGCTGCTCGCCGAATTCCGCGTCGGCCCGCTGCGGCTGATCGACGAGCTCGCCGTGCTGTTCCTGATCGTGCGGATCGCCTACGTCTTCACCTATATCGGCAACCGCCCGACCTTGCGCTCGATCCTCTGGAGCATCGGATTCGCGATCAACGTCGCGATCTTCCTGCTGCCGGCGATCAGGGGATATCTGACGAGGTGAGTTGCCTCTCTCCCTGCCCCCGTTGTTACGTGAGGTGAGTACGCCGGTCAGGCTCCCTCTCCCCTTGCGGGAGAGGGTGGGGAGAGGGGTGGACCCGGGAGAGATGTACGAGGGCGAGCAAAGCCCCATCAGCCAAGAGCTCGCTCGCCGCTTGGTAAGCGCCCGCACCTAACAAGCAGCTGAGCAAGCGGCACCCCTCTCCCTAACCCTCTCCCGCAAGGGGAGAGGGAACCCTCGGAGCGATGCTTCCCTCACTCAGGAGACCTCTCCCCGCAAGCGGGGCGAGGTAACCTCAAAGACACGTCGCCCGTTCGGCCGCGACATAGCCGAGCAGCAGCCCGAGCCCGAACAGCAGCACGAGACCCGCTGCGGCGAATTCCAGGCCGCGCATGATCACCATGCCGCCGCCGTCGCGCGCCGCGCTCAACCGCTCGGCCACGCCGCGCGCCGACACCGCGACCAGCGCGATCGCCGCCACCGTGATCGCGGTGCCGAGCCCCATCACGAAGGTTGCGGCGATGCCGGCCCAGAACAGGCCCTGTGCCAGCGCGAACACCAAGACCAGGATCGCACCCGAGCACGGCCGGATCCCGACCGTGAGGATCGCGCCGAGGCCGCGCCGCCAGCCGCCGGGACCGGCAAGCTCGGCCGGCGTCGGCCCGTGCGAATGGCCGCAATGCTCGTCATGGACGTGGCTCGCGTCGTGCCCGTGATCGTGGCCGTGGTCATGATGATGATCGTGATCGTCATGCGCGTGATGATGATGGTGATCATGGCCATGGCCGTGGTGATCGTGATCATGGTGGCCGTGATCGTCCTGCCGCGCGCCGGCCATCGCCAGAGCCGCGCGCGGCACCTGAAGCGCGCGGACAAAGCCGCCGCCCTTGACCCACACCAGCCGGGCGCCGAACGCTGCGATCAGCGCGTAGCTTGCGATCTCGATCGCCTTCTCCGCGCCGCACATGGTCTTGGCCGTCGCATTGAGCAGCCAGGCGCAGATACCAACGATCAGAACGGCGACCAGCGACTGCATCAGCGCCGAGGCGAACGACAGCACGATGCCGCGCCGCGCGGTCTCGCGATTGGCGACCATGTAGGACGAGATCACCGCCTTGCCGTGGCCGGGCCCCGCGGCATGGAAGATCCCGTAGGCAAAGGAGATTGCAAGCAGCGTCCAGACCGCCGATCCGTCCGATTTCGCCGCGCGGATGGTCTGCGACATCTCGCGGTAGAACTCCGACTGCTTTGCCAATAGCCAGCCGACCAGCCCACCCTGCGGTTCGGCTGCGCGCGGCGCGCCGAACGGATTTTGCGCCAGCAGCGCATGGACCGCGCCGTCGAGAACCGCGAATCCCGCGAGCACCGCGGCGGACACGGCGAGGCCGCGTATCAGGCGCGAGACGATCAGCGTCATGGGCAATCCACCATGATCTTGTTGGCGAACATCATGCCGAAATTGCCGTTGCCGCCGTCGAGAAAATTCTGCTCGCCGAGCTTCTGCGCGGCGGCGGTGCCGTCACTGTTCGGCCGCTCGAACTGCATCTTGCAATCTACGGCGGCGCCGACCAGCTTGACCGGCTCCTTCTGGGCGAACTGGAAGTCGATGAAATAGGTCGGGTCGAACACCTCGAGCGAGAGCTGCTTCGCCTTGAACGGCGTCTTCACCGGCAAAGTGAAGTGCAGCGTCAGCGCCGAATCCTTGTATTCGAGGAAGTAGTCGACCGGCTCGGTGAACTTCTGCTTCTTGCCGTCGCCCTTGGCGAAGGTGAAGTAGGCGTATTCCTTCAGCGACTCGACATTGGTCTGGGCCAGCGGCGCCAGCTCCTCGCGGCTGTAGGCGCCCTTCACCTTGGTCTCGAGGCCCTGCAGCGCATAGGTCGAGAACATGTCGTCGAAGGTCCAGGCGTGGCGGACCCCGGTGATGGTGCCGTCGGGCGCGTAGATCAGCTCGCTTTTGGCGACGATCCAGACATGCGGATGGGCCTCGGCGGCCGCCGTGCCGAGCACGGCGGACACCGCAAACACGAGCCCGGCGATCAGCCGGTTCAGGGACGTCCGCACCTTCAGG
>NZ_JACMYK010000249.1 GCF_020889785.1 Bradyrhizobium acaciae | reverse complement strand
AGACGTGTTCATGCCGGAGCGGCTGACGCGGGTGCCGCTGGCCTCCAGCGAGATCGCCGGCGTGCTCAACCTGCGCGGCCGCATCGTCACCGTGGTCGACATGCGCGCCCGGCTCGGCCTGCCGAAGGCCGACGACGGCAGGCTGCCGATGGCGGTCGGCGTCGACCAGCGCGGCGAATCCTATGGCCTCCTGATCGACCAGATCGGCGAGGTGCTGCGGTTGCCCGATGACGGCCGCGAGGACAATCCGGTCAACCTCGATCCCCGCATGGCCAAGCTCGCCGGCGGTGTCCACCGCCTCGACGGCCAGCTGATGGTCGTCCTCGATATCGATCGCGTGCTCGAACTGGTGCCCGACGCCAAAGCGGCGTGAGCCGAGAGAACTGAAGAACTGAAACATCCCACCGGGGATGAGGAAGTAGAGGTCGCAGATGAGAACCTGTCTTGTTGTCGATGACTCCAGCGTCATTCGCAAGGTCGCCCGCCGCATCCTGGAAGGGCTCGATTTCCAGATCGTGGAAGCCGAGGACGGCGCCAAGGCACTCGAAGCCTGCAAGCGTGCGATGCCGGAAGCCGTGCTGCTCGACTGGAACATGCCCGTGATGGACGGCTATGAGTTTCTCGGCAATCTCCGTCGCATGCCCGGCGGCGATCAGCCCAAGGTCGTGTTCTGCACCACCGAGAATGACGTCGCGCATATCGCACGCGCGCTGCATGCCGGTGCCAATGAATACATCATGAAGCCGTTCGACCGGGACATCGTCACCGCGAAGTTCCAGGAAGTCGGACTCATCTAAGTCTACGTTCGATCCGGCGGCAGAAGCCTTCGGCTAAACGGTTGTTGTGCGTCGTGTTGCGTCGCTGGTGAAGTCATGAGTGTCGCGTTGACAAGTACTGCGGTTCCGACATCGATCCGTTCCGACAAGGTGCGGGTGATGGTGGTCGACGATTCCGTGGTGATCCGTGGGATGATCTCGCGCTGGATCGGCGCCGAGCCCGACATGGAGGTTGTGGCCTCGCTGCGCACCGGCCTCGATGCCGTCAACCAGATCGAGCGCATCAACCCCGACGTCGCGGTGCTCGATATCGAGATGCCCGACCTCGACGGCATCTCGGCGCTGCCGCAGTTGCTCGCGAAGAAGCGCGATCTCGTCGTCATCATGGCCTCGACGCTGACCCGCCGCAACGCGGAGATCAGCCTGAAGGCGCTGTCGCTCGGCGCGTCCGACTACATTCCGAAGCCGGAGAGCACGCGCGAGGCCACCGCCGCGGAGACTTTCCGCCACGACCTGATCCAGAAGATCCGTCATCTCGGCGCCAAGGCGCGGCGCAACCCCGTGCACCCAACGGCGAGCCCGCCGCTTGCGCCCGGTCACGACAGGCCGCGCACGTCGGCTCCCGCCGCTGCGCACACCGCGCCAGCGCAGATCGCGCGCCGTTCGTTCGGCCTGCTGTCGCCGAAAGTACTGCTGATCGGTTCCTCCACCGGCGGTCCGCAGGCGCTGATGTCGCTGGTCGCAGAGATCGGTCCCGTGATCGATCGCGTCCCGGTGCTGATCACCCAGCACATGCCGCCGACCTTCACCACCATTCTCGCCGAACATCTGGCGCGCACCAGCAAGCGGCCGGCGCATGAGGGGATCGATGGCGAGACCATCAAGCCGGGTCATATCTATCTGGCGCCGGGTGGACGCCACATGCGCATCGCCCGCCACGGCATCGATGCCACCATCGCGCTCGACGACGGGCCGCCGGTCAATTTCTGCAAGCCCGCGGTGGACCCGATGTTCACCTCCGCGATCGATGTCTGGCAGGGCAGCATCATGTCGGTGATCCTGACCGGCATGGGCTCCGACGGCATGCGCGGCGGCAAGGACATCGTCGCCGCCGGCGGCAGCGTGATCGCCCAGGACGAAGCGACCAGCGTGGTGTGGGGCATGCCCGGTGCTGCGGTCAATGCCGGCATCTGTGCCGCCGTGCTCCCGCTCAATCAGATCGCACCGAAGCTTGTTCGCGTGTTTGCGGGAGACCGTTCGTGACGCCGCTGGACTACGAGTATCTGCGTAAGCTGCTGAAAGAGCGTTCCGGCCTCGATCTCTCCGCCGACAAGCAGTATCTCGTCGAGAGTCGCCTGCTGCCCTTGGCGCGCAGGTCGAACCTCGCCGGAATTCCCGAGCTGGTGCAGCGGATGAAGGGCGGCGCCGAGCTGCTGACGTCGGAGGTGGTCGAAGCGATGACCACCAACGAGACCTTCTTCTTCCGCGACAAGATTCCGTTCGATCATCTGAAGGACGCGGTGCTGCCGGCGCTGGCGCGGGCACGGGCCGCACGCCGCAGCCTGCGGATATGGTGCGCGGCGTCGTCGACCGGGCAGGAGCCCTATTCGATTGCGATGCTGCTGAAGGAAATGACCGCGCTGTTCAGCGGCTGGCGCATCGAGATCATCGCCACCGACCTGTCGCAGGCGGTGCTGGAGAAATCCAAGGCCGGCCTGTTCAGCCAATTCGAGGTGCAGCGCGGTTTGCCGATCCAGCTCCTGGTGAAGTACTTCGTGCAGAAGGGCGAGCACTGGCAGCTCAACGCCGATATCCGCAGCATGGTACAGCACCGCCAGCTCAACCTGCTGCAGGACATTTCACATCTCGGCACCTTCGACGTGATCTTCTGCCGCAACGTGCTGATCTATTTCGATCAGCAGACCAAGGCCTCGATCTTCGGCAAGGTCGCGCGGATGCTCGAGCCTGATGGCGTGCTGGCGCTTGGCGCGGCGGAATCGGTGGTCGGCATCACCAACCTGTTCAGGCCCTATCCCGACCGCCGCGGCCTCTATCAGCCGAGCACCGCCCCGGTCGCGCGCGCCGGCGCCGCCGTTCATGCGCTGAAGGCGGTCGCGTCCGCTGCGCGCTGATCTGACTTTTCGAGGATAGTTCGGCTCTCTCCGTCACCCTGAGGAGCCGCGCAGCGGCGTCTCGAAGGGTCGACGGCCACCATCCGGGCCATGCATCCTTCGAGGCTCGCAGAGCTCGCACCTCAGGATGACGGGAAGAGAGCTGTCTTCGTCTCCGCGATCATGAACTACAAAATCGCGTGCGGCAGGAAGCGCGATGTGTTGCCGGTGATCGGATTTTCGTCTTCTCGAATCGACAGCCCGCAGGGCGTGTGGTCGACCAGCCAGCTTCCGAGCACGGGATACTGCCCGGAAAAATTCGGCAGCGGGGCCAGTGCCTGCCGGATGAAACCTTCGGCGCCGTAAGGGCCTTGCTCCGCGACCAGCGTGATGCCGGCGCTCACCAGCTCGACATTGGCGCCCTCGCGCGAATAGATCGGCTTGCGCACGAACGAGCTGCCGAGCTGCGCGGCCTGCGGGTCGTCCTCGAAATAGGCCGGCAGCAGATTGGGATGGCCCGGAAACATCTCCCACAACAACGGCAGGATGCCCTTGTTGGACAGGATCGCCTTCCACGGCGGCTCGATCCATTGCGTCGGCGCGGAGCTGAGGTTCTTGCCGAATGCGTCGTGGAACATCCACTCCCAGGGATAGAGCTTGAAGGCGAGCGCGATCGGGCGTTCGTCGAGGTCGACGAACTGGCCGTCGTTGCGCAGCCCGATCTCTTCGATGTCGAGCAGCGTGGTCTTCAGCCCGGCTTGCGCCGCGGCATCCTCGAGATAGGCAAGCGTGCCGGCGTCCTCTGCATTTCCGGTCAGTCCGGTGAGATGCAACGGATGGTTGGCGCCGATTGTTGTCCAGGCCTCGATCAGCCGATCGTGGATCGAGTTGAACTGGTCGGCGCGCTTCGGGATGATGTTGCGTTCGATCGCCTGTTCGAGCCAGGTCCATTGAAACACCGCCGCCTCGAAGATCGAGGTCGGCGTGTCGGCATTGTATTCGAGCAACTTGGCCGGGCCGCTGCCGCTGAATTTGAGGTCGAGCCGGCCGTAGAGGCTCGGATCCTTGCGGCGCCAGCTCGCCGCGATCAGATCCCAGAACGCTTGGGGTATTTTCAGCCGGCGCAGATATTGCTCATCCTTGACCGCGCGCCCGGCGAGCTCGAGGCACATCCCGTCGATCTCGCCGGTCGGTGCCTCGATATCGCGCTCGATCTCGTCGAGCGTGAAGGCGTAATAGGCGCGCTCGTCCCAGTAGCGTTCGCCGTCGATGGTATGGAAGGTGAAGCCGGAGTTCTCGGCGGTCGTTTGCCAATCGTCGCGCTCGGAACATGCGATGCGTTGCATGAAGGGGACCGTGATCGCTCGTCAGTTTTGTTTCAGGCGCCGCCATGCGAAGGATAATCGTAGTGGGCGATGGTGCGTGGCGCGCTGCCGAAGCCACCTGCGGGCGACACTTGCATGGGCTTCCGCTTGGTTTTGTGCCCGGCGTGACGATGGTGGCTGCGCGCCTGGCCTGGCGTCAGGCCCATCGACGCTGCGCCGATCGCGACGCTTCCCATCAATTTCAGCCATACACGGCGTGAGCGCTTCACCGACGCGATCCTTGACGCGATCCTTGCCATCTGCCGCGCTGCAGTTTCCATCAGCTGCGATCGTCGGGCAAGCGAAAGCGCGATGACGCACCGACGATGCGGTAGGGTTTCTGTCAGCCACCGCCGAAGCCGAACGCATGCGCGAACGAGCCGAAACCGCCGCGGCTGACCGACGAGCTTGACGACGAACTCGACGAGGACGACGAGCCGCTCGACGAGGAGCCGCTGCTGTAGAAGCTGCTGTGCGACGAACCGCCCCCGCCCGATCCGGATGACGAACCGCGCGGCCCGCAATCGGCGCCCGGTTGCGGCGGGACCGGCGCGGTAACGCCCGGAGGCGGCGGCCGGATGGGCTGACAATTCTGCCGCGGCATCAGCGCGTAGGCGCCGCCGCCG
>NZ_JACMYK010000248.1 GCF_020889785.1 Bradyrhizobium acaciae | reverse complement strand
TGAAGCCTTTGCGCGGGGGTAGCGGTGAAAGAGGGCGCTTCAGCGTTGCGCTCAGCTTCCCGGATGCAGGATCACCTTGCCCATGGCCTTGCGGCCGGCGAGCACCTTCAACGCTTCCGCGGTCTGCGACAGCGGGAAGGTTTGGTCGACGTGCGACGAGATCTTGCCTTCCGCGGTCCACTTCACGAGCTTCTCGAGGTTCTTGCGGTTCTTCTCCGGATTCTGCCGCGCCCATGCGCCCCAGAACACGCCGCGGATATCGCAGCCCTTCAGCAGCGCGAGGTTGAGCGGAATCTTCGGAATGTCGCCGGCGGCAAAGCCGATCACCAGGAAGCGGCCTTCCCATGCGGTCGAGCGCAATGCGGCCTCGGCATAGGAGCCGCCGACCGGATCGAACACGATGTCGGCGCCCTTGCCATCCGTCAGCTTGCGCAGACCTTCTTTGAGATCTTCCTTGGCGTAATTGAGCGTCAGCTCGGCGCCGTGCTGCTTGGCGAATGCGAGCTTCTCGTCCGACGAGGCACAGGCGATCACCTTCAGGCCCATCAACTTGCCGAGCTCGCACGCGGCAAGGCCGGTGCCGCCGGCGGCGCCGAGCACCGCGAGCGTCTCGCCCGGCTTCGGGCTCGCGCGGTCCTCCAGCGCATGCAGCGCGGTGCCGTAGATGATGATGATCCCTGCGGCGCGGTCGTAATCGAGATTGTCGGGAATCTTCACGATCGAATTCGCCGGGAGCGCGATCTTGTCGCGCGCGCCGTTGTGGCCGCATGACGCAACGACGCGATCGCCGACCTTCAGATCGGTGACACCCGCGCCGACGCTCTCGATCACTCCTGCAACTTCGGCGGCGGGCGAGAACGGAAACGGCGGCTTGATCTGGTACTTGCCCTGGATCATCAGAATGTCGAAGAAATTCAGCGCCGCCGCCTTGATCGCGATTACGGCTTCGCCGGGACCTGCCACCGGATCGGGCACGTCAGCCAGTACGAGATCGTCGGGTTGACAGTATTGCGAGCAGAGGATGGCTTTCATGGACACACCTGAGTTTCGGACGCAGAAAGAGCTGCAAGATCTTTGACTACAAGCTTCATGCCGGATTTGCGGCGGAGCGACAATACAGTGCGGAGGGATCAAACTATGTTTGAAAAAGGCCTGCTAGCGAAAAAGCGCATCCTGATCACCGGAGGCGGCTCCGGCCTTGGCGCGGCGATGGGTCGGCGCTTTGCCGAGCTCGGTGCCGAGCTGATCATCTGCGGCCGGCGCGAGGGGCTGCTGGAGCACACCGCAGCAAAATTCCGCAGCGAGTTCGGCGCCACGGTGTCGATCGCGCGTTGCGATATCCGCGACGGCGCCGCGGTCGAGGCGATGATGGATCAGGTCTGGCAGGACGCGCCGATCGACGTACTCGTCAACAATGCTGCCGCAACCTTTATTGCGCAGAGCGAACATTTGTCATTCCGTGCCGCGGACGCGATCCTCGCACCGACGCTGCATGGTACGATGTACTGCACGCTCGCCGCCGGCCGCCGCTGGATCGAAGGCAAGCACAAGGGCGTGGTGCTCTCGATCCTCTCGACCTCGACCATCACCGGCCGCGCCTTCACGGTGCCGTCGTCGATGGCCAAGACCGCGGTGCTGGCGATGACCAAGAGCCTTGCCGTCGAATGGGGCCCGAAGGGCATCCGCACCGTGGCGATCGCGCCGGGTGCGTTCCCGACCGCAGGCGCCACCGGGCAGCTGCGTCCCGAAGGGCGCAATGAGACGTGGTCGCATCGCAATCCGCTCGGCCGCGCCGGCGAGCATTCGGAGCTGGCCAATCTTGCGACCTTCCTGATCTCGGATCAGGCCGGCTACATCAATGGCGAGATGGTGGTGCAGGACGGCGGCTCGCATTTGCGCAGTTCCGGTGCCGAGGACCTGCTGCAATGGACCGATGCACAGTGGGAGAGCCAGCGCGCGGCGCGCGCGAAAGGCTGATAAGGGCTGATGTGCATCCGCAAGCAATGAGCACGCACTGAGAAGAATGGACGCGCAATGCGGCTGTGGTCGGCACGCGCGCGGCCAGCCGTAACTGCCTTCCCAAAAAAGCGTTTCCCGGTTATCCATCCGAGCCGGCGGAGGGGAATCGCCGGGCCATCTTGCAGTCACAATGATGGGGGAACCAGTTGGCCGTGCGGCAGATTCTGACATCACTGGCGGCTTGTGGTCTGTGCGGGATCATCACCCTCGCACCAATGCAGGCTGCGCCCAAGAAAGACGCGGCGAAGGAAGCAGCCAAGCCGGCGCCTTCCGCTGCCGCGGCTGCGGCCGGCGGCGCGGAGCCGACACTGATCGGCCAATTCGGCACCTGGGGCGCGTACACCGCCTCGCCCAACGGCAAGAAGGTGTGCTTTGCGCTCGCCAAGCCGGCGTCCTCGAAGACCAACCCGGCGAACCGGCCGCGCGATCCGGCCTATGCCTTCATCTCGACCCGTCCGGCCGAGAAGGTCGTCAACGAAGTCTCGGTTATGATCGGCTACACCGTGAAGCCGGGCTCGGAATCGACGCTCCAGGTCGGCGGCGGTACATATGCGATGTACACGCAGGGCGACGGTCTCTGGATCAAGAATGCGGCCGAGGAGGAGCGGATGGTGGAAGCCATGCGCAAATCGGCCGATCTGACGGTAAAAGCCGTCTCGGCCAAGGGTACCGAGACGATCGACACCTTCTCGCTGAAGGGCCTGGCGCAGGCGCTCGACCGGCTGGGGCAGGACTGCCGGCGTTAAAGCCGGGCCAAGACGCAAATTCGAGGTATTTGGTGGCTTTCCAGCACCGGCTGGAAGGCCTATTTGAGGTTTCATGACCGACACCGTGACCCCCAAAGCCGTACCCGGCGCCAGCGCGCTGGTCGAAAAGGTTCCGCTCGAGACCTATGTGCCGCCGGCCAAGCCGTCGCTGATCGGGCTGTCGCGCGCCGAGATCGCCGATCGCCTCGGCGAGATCGGGGTGCAGACAGGCCAGCGCAAGATGCGCACCCAGCAGCTCTGGAACTGGATGTATTTCCGCGGCGCGCAGAGCTTTGCCGAGATGACCAACGTCTCGAAGGACATGCGCTCCGAGCTCGAGAAGCATTTTACCGTCGACCGTCCCGAGGTGGTCGCCGAGCAGATATCCAATGATGGCACCCGCAAATGGCTGCTGCGGCTGCCGAGCGGCGACAAGGTCGAACGGCCGCACGAGGTCGAGTGCGTCTACATCCCCGAGACCGATCGCGGCACGCTGTGCGTTTCCTCGCAGGTCGGCTGCACGCTGAACTGCTCGTTCTGCCACACCGGCACGCAACGGCTGGTGCGCAACCTCACCGCCGGCGAGATCGTCGGCCAGGTGATGGTGGCGCGCGACCGGCTCAACGACTGGGCCGATCGTGAGGACGGCACGCGCCGCGTCACCAACATCGTGATGATGGGAATGGGCGAGCCACTCTACAATTTCGACGCGGTGCGCGATGCGCTGTTGATCGTCGGCGACAATGAAGGCATCGGCATTTCCCGTCGCCGCATCACGCTGTCGACCTCGGGCGTGGTGCCGAACATCCAGCGCACGGGCGACGAGATCGGCGTGATGCTCGCGATCTCCTTGCATGCGGTGCGCGACGAGCTGCGCAACGAGCTGGTGCCGCTGAACCGCAAATATCCGATCAAGGAATTGTTGCAGGCCTGCCGCGACTATCCCGGCGCCTCGAACGCGCGCCGCATCACCTTCGAATATGTGATGCTCAAGGGCGTCAACGATTCGCTCGACGACGCCAGGCTCTTGGTGAAGCTGCTCAAGGGCATTCCCGCCAAGATCAACCTGATCCCGTTCAATCCGTGGCCGGGTACCGCCTACGAATGCTCGGACTGGGAGCAGATCGAAAAGTTCTCCGAATACATCTTCAACGCCGGCTATTCCTCGCCGGTGCGCACGCCGCGCGGCCGCGACATCCTCGCCGCCTGCGGCCAGCTCAAGTCGGAGACCGAAAAGCTCTCCGCCCGCGAGCGCCAGGCGCTGCGCGCGATGGCGATGACGGATTGATTTGATGGCCTTGATCGGCCGCCTGTTCGTGGTCGCCTTCGGCTTCCTGATGGCCTGCTTCGTGGCGGGCGTGATCGTGGTCGTCGCGGTGCTGTATCCCGAGATCAGCGATTTCGGCGGCCAGATCGACCAGAGCGCTGTTAACATCGTGCTCGGCTTCGGCTTCATCTTCATCTCAGGCTTTGCGCTGCTGCCGGCGCTGATCGTGGTGCTGATCACCGAGGCGTTCTACATCAGGAGCGTGCTGGCCTATGCCGTCGGCGGCGCGATCGTCGGCGCAGCCTGCTATTTCGGCCTCGTTCCGTTCGATCCCGATATGATGCAGTTCCACGGCATCGTGCGCCGGCACATGGAGATCATGACCGGCGCCGGCATCGTCGCCGGCCTGGTCTATTGGTTGATCGCCGGCCGCACTGCCGGGGCCTGGCGCGAGCCGCGGCGTCCGTTGTCTCCAGCTCCGCCGTTGCCGTCGCAATCGCGGCCGCAAACACCGCCGTCATCCTGAGGTATGAGCGGAGCGAGCCTCGAAGGATGGGCCGGAGCAAGATCGTATCCTTCGAGGCTCGCAAGAGCTCGTGCCTCCAGCGACAAAGGCGAAGCCTTTGCGCTGGGATGACGATACCGCACACTTCCCATGCCCTCTCGCCTCGGTTAAACCGCGCGCCATGAACCGGACCGGACTTTTCATCGCGCTGGCGCTGGCGCTCATCATCGGCATCCTGTTCGGGCTCTATCCCGAGCTCGATCTCAAGCTCGCCGCGCTGTTCTACGACGCCGCACAAAACACCTTCCCTGTGAAGCTCGACGCGGTGGCAAAGTTTGTGCGCGACGCGGCGATGTGGATCGCCTGGGCGCTGGTGCTGCCGGCGATCGTGACCATCGTCTGGAAATTCATCCGGCCGGATCGGCCGATGCTGATGTCGGGTCGCGCCGCGGTGTTCCTGCTGACCACGATGCTGCTGTCGGCCGGCGTGCTCACCAACTTCACCTTCAAGAACTATTGGGGCCGGCCGCGGCCGATGTTCGTGACGCAGTTCGGCGGCGACCTGCAATTCAAGCCGTGGTGGGACCCGCGCGGCGGCTGCCCGCGCAACTGCT
>NZ_JACMYK010000247.1 GCF_020889785.1 Bradyrhizobium acaciae | reverse complement strand
CAGGAACAGCGCGGCACGCGTCCCCTCCGCCTGCACGTTGAAGCCGAGGATATCCTTGAAGTCGGTCAGGCCGTTATTGCCGCCGAAGCCGAAATCATTGCGGAAGAACGCCAGCAGCAGCGCATAGGTCATCGCCTGCGTGATGATCGACAGATACACGCCGGTGACGCGCGAGCGGAAGGCGAGCCAGCCGAAGCAGAAGGCCAGCAATCCGGGCACCAGCAGCACCATCAGCGCTGCAAACCAGAATTTGTCGAAGCCGTACCAGTACCAGGGCAGCTTGTCCCAGTTCAGGAACACCATGAAGTCGGGCAGGATCGGATTGCCGTAGACGCCGCGGCTGCCGATCTGGCGCATCAGGTACATGCCCATCGCGTAGCCGCCGAGCGCGAAGAAGGCTCCATGACCAAGCGAAAGAATCCCGCAATAGCCCCAGATCAGATCGATCGACAGCGCGAGGATGGCGTAGCAGACATATTTGCCCCACAGCGCCACTAGATAGGTCGGCACCTGGAACATCGAGCCCTGCGGCAACAGCAGGTTCGACAGCGGGATCAGTACGCCGACGGCGGCGACGAGCAGGACGAACGCCGTCGCGGCGCGGTCAAGCGAACGGGTGAGGATGTGCGGCGTCATGCTTCCACCGCCCGGCCCTTCAGCGCGAACAGGCCGCGCGGCCGTTTCTGGATGAACAGGATGATCAGCACCAGGATCGCGATCTTGCCGAGCACCGCCCCCGCCACAGGCTCGAGGAACTTGTTGGCGATGCCGAGCGTGAAGGCGCCGACCAGCGTGCCCCAGAGATTGCCGACGCCGCCGAACACCACGACCATGAAACTGTCGATGATGTAGCTCTGGCCGAGATTGGGGCTGACATTGTCGATCTGCGACAGCGCCACGCCGGCGATGCCGGCGATCCCCGAGCCGAGGCCGAAGGTCAGCGCATCGACCCGCGAGGTGGCGATCCCCATCGAGGCCGCCATGCGGCGGTTCTGGGTCACCGCGCGCATCTCGAGCCCGAGCGCGGTGTAGCGCAGCATCGCAAGCAGGATGGCGAACACCGCGAGCGTGAAGCAGAGGATCCAGAGCCGGTTATAGGTGATGGTGATCTGGCCGAGCTCGAACGCGCCGCTCATCCAGGAGGGGTTGCCGACCTCCCGGTTGGTCGGGCCGAACGCGGTGCGGACCGCCTGCTGCAACACCAGCGACAGGCCCCAGGTCGCGAGCAGCGTTTCCAGCGGACGGCCGTAGAGGAAGCGGATGATCGTGCGCTCGATCAGGACGCCGATGAAGCCCGCGACCAGGAAAGCGAGCGGCACCGCGATGAGAAGCGAATAATCGAACAGCGCGGGATAGCGGGTGCGGATCACCTCCTGCACCACGAAGGTGGTGTAGGCCCCGAGCATCACCATCTCGCCATGTGCCATGTTGATGACGCCCATCACGCCGAAGGTGATGGCAAGGCCGATCGCGGCGAGCAGCAGCACCGAGCCGAGCGAGAGGCCATACCAGGCGTTCTGCACCATCGACCACATCGCAAGATTGCTCTGGATCGAGGACACCGCGCTTGCGGCCGCCTTGGTGACCAGCGCCGGCTGGTCGCCAAGCCCGGTGAGCAGCGCCAGCGCCTCCTGATCGCCGCGCGCCTTGACCACGGCGACGGCGTCGAGCTTGTCGCTGTCGGATGCATCCGACTTGAACAGGATGATGGCGGCGCGCGCCTCGGCGAAGGCCTGCTTGATCGACTTGACGCTCTCCTTGGCGAGCGCGCTCTCCACCGTCGGCAGCAGGTTTTCCTCGTGGCTCTTGAACACCGATTGCGCCGCGGCGAGCCGCTTGGCGGATCCGGCGACAGCAGGGTCAGGCCGCCGAGCGCGGCCTCGACGGTGCGGCGCAGCCGGTTGTTGAGCCGAACGGCCGCAGCGTTGTCCGGCAGCTTGTCGACGGCAGCGCCGGTCGTCGCGTCGACGATCTTGCCGTCGGCCTGGGTGATGAAGACCTTCTTGCTGTCGGGATCGGCCGACAGCCGGCCGTCCTGCAGCGCGCTGATGATGGGCGACGCCAGTGCGTTGCCCGATGCGGCGATCTCGCCGACCGCGGCCTCGGTGTCGGAGAACTCATCATTGGCGAATTTGGCGACTGAATCCTCGAACGGGCCGGCCAGCGCCGGCACAGCAAGGCAGCTCAGCAGCAGGATCGAGAGAAACAGCGCACGAAAGCGATCAATACAATTGGCGAACACGTCAGGACCCCGGCAGGAGTGTGAGGAGAAGGCGGCGAGCACGCCGCCTTCTCCAGGTTCTTGGATGGTTGTGTTGTGTCGTTGATCAGGTCAGGAGCTTAAGAGCCTTTAAGCTGCTCAAGAGCCCTGGCCGCCGCACTTGTTGGTCTTGGTGTTGTAGTTGCCGCACTTCTTGCCCACCCAGTCGCCGATCAGGTCCTTGGAGCCTTCGAGCTCCTTCGACCAGGCGTCGCCGGCCACCAGGCCCGGGGTCTTCCAGACCACGTCGAACTGGCCGTTGCCCTTGATCTCGCCGATGAACACCGGCTTGGTGATGTGGTGGTTCGGCAGCATCTTCGAGGTGCCGCCGGTCAGGTTCGGCGCCTCGATGCCCGGGAGAGCGTCGATCACCTTGTCCGGATCGGTCGACTTCACCTTCTCGACCGCCTTCACCCACATGTTGAAGCCGATGTAGTGCGCTTCCATCGGATCGTTGGTCACGCGCTTCGGATTCTTGGTGTAGGCCTGCCACTCCTTGATGAACTTCTCGTTCGCCGGAGTCTTGATCGACTCGAAGTAGTTCCAGGCGGCGAGATGGCCGAGCAGCGGCTTGGTGTCGATGCCCGCGAGCTCTTCTTCGCCGACCGAGAACGCGACCACCGGAATGTCGGTCGCCTTGATGCCCTGGTTGCCGAGCTCCTTGTAGAACGGAACGTTGGCGTCGCCGTTGATGGTGGAGACCACCGCGGTCTTCTTGCCGGCCGAGCCGAACTTCTTGATGTCGGCCACGATCGTCTGCCAGTCGGAATGACCGAACGGCGTGTAGTTGATCATGATGTCGTCCTGGGCGACGCCCTTCGACTTCAGATAGGCTTCCAGGATCTTGTTGGTGGTGCGCGGATAGACGTAGTCGGTGCCGGCCAGCACCCAGCGCTTCACCTTCTCTTCCTTCATCAGATAATCGACGGCGGGGATCGCCTGCTGGTTCGGCGCCGCGCCGGTGTAGAACACGTTGCGCTCGGACTCTTCGCCCTCATACTGCACCGGATAGAACAGGATGTTGTTCAGCTCCTTGAACACCGGGAGCACGGACTTGCGCGACACCGAGGTCCAGCAGCCGAACACGACCGCAACCTTGTCCTTGGTGATCAGCTCGCGCGCCTTTTCGGCGAACAGCGGCCAGTTCGATGCGGGATCGACCACGACGGGCTCGAGCTTCTTGCCAAGCACGCCGCCCTTCTTGTTCTGCTCGTCGATCAGGAAAAGGATCGTGTCCTTCAGGGTGGTTTCGCTGATGGCCATGGTGCCCGACAGCGAGTGAAGGATACCAACCTTGATGGTGTCGTCGGCCGCTTGCGCGGGCGCGAAGGGCGAGGACGCAGCCAGACCCAAAACCAGGCCGGCCGTCGCCGCGAGCGCGCGGCGGCGGGTCATCGTCGCTATTCCGTGAGTAAGCTGAGTAAGCATGAAATGTCGTCTCCCTGACGCAGGCGTGAACGCTTGCGAAACGGCCGCATGGCCGCCTGCGGTTAAGGGAATCGCAAGAACTGTGCCACGGTGCGTGGGCACCGTAAGCCGATGAACCGGTTGGATAATTTCACGAGTTCCGGGCAAATACGGACGGCGACTGCCCAAGCATTGAGCCGCCAACCTGACTGCTGAAAGAGCAATCAGGTTATTTTCTAGGCAGAATTTGAGACTTGGCTAAATTTCCGGCACCGATTTGTGACAGTTTGCGCGATGGTTCAGCGAACTCCGCGCACCAAAGCCAGCGATATCATCTTGAAACCGCCAAGTTCCTGGTCCATATCCTCGTCATGCCCGCGACATCGCGGTGCCTTCGCGAGCTGCGTGTTCAAGCTGCCCCAAGCGGCTTCTGGCTCGCCTTTCAGCTAACCCAGCTTGACGCCCCAGACACGCGGGTGTCCCCGAATGCCTTCATGCGATTCCGGCCAATACTGGCCGGACGATGACGGCTTTTATGGAAAGAACCATCTTTTGACCTCCTTTCAGGATTTCGGCCTCGCCGATCCCATCGCCCGCGCGCTTCGAGAAGAAAACTATCTCACGCCGACCCCCATCCAGGCCCAAACCATCCCGCTCGCACTTGCCGGCCGCGACGTCGTCGGGATCGCCCAGACCGGAACCGGCAAGACGGCGTCCTTCGCGCTGCCGATCCTGCACCGGCTGCTGGAGAACCGCGTCCGTCCGCAGCCCAAGAGCTGCCGCGTGCTAGTGCTCTCGCCCACCCGCGAACTGTCCGGGCAGATCCTCGACAGCTTCAACACCTACGGCCGCCACATCCGGCTGTCCTCGACGCTCGCCATCGGCGGCGTGCCGATGGGCCGCCAGGTCCGTTCCCTGATGCAGGGCGTCGAAGTGCTGGTCGCCACCCCCGGCCGCCTGCTCGATCTCGTGCAGAGCAACGGACTGAAACTCAACCAGGTCGAGTTCCTGGTGCTCGATGAAGCCGACCGCATGCTCGACATGGGCTTCATCAACGACATCAGGAAGATCGTCGCCAAGCTGCCGATCCGGCGCCAGACGCTGTTCTTCTCGGCCACCATGCCCAAGGACATCGCCGAGCTCGCCGAGGCGATGCTGCGCGACCCCGCCCGCGTGGCGGTGACGCCGGTGGCCTCGACGGTGGATCGCATCGCCCAGCGCGCGATCCAGGTCGATTTCGCAGCCAAACCGACGGTTCTCGCCCAGCTTCTGAAGCAGGAGCCGGTCAATCGCGCCCTGGTCTTCACCCGCACCAAGCACGGTGCCGACAAGGTGGTGAAGAGCCTCGCCAAAGCCGGCATCGAGGCCAACGCGATCCACGGCAACAAGTCGCAGAACCACCGCGAGCGCACGCTGGCGGCATTCCGTTCCGGTGAGATCCGCACGCTGGTGGCGACCGATATCGCCGCCCGCGGCATCGACGTCGATGGCGTCAGCCATGTCGTGAACTTCGACCTGCCCAACATCCCGGAAACCTATGTCCACCGCATCGGCCGCACCGCGCGCGCCGGTGCCGACGGGGTCGCGATCTCGCTGATCGCCGGCGCCGAGGAGATGGGCTATTTGCGCGATATCGAGCGGCTGATCCGCATTACCGTGCCGCGGGAAGACCGCCGCACGCAGGGTGGCCGCGAGGCTGCG
>NZ_JACMYK010000246.1 GCF_020889785.1 Bradyrhizobium acaciae | reverse complement strand
CCACGGCACGGCGCAGCGCCAGCCACGTCGCATCCGCGAGACCCGCGCTCTCGGCAACGCCCGCGCGGCTGCTGCGCGACAGGCTGAGTCCGACGAGGTCGAGCAGCACGCCGAATAGTCGGGCATTGTCTGCGTCCGAGGCGCGGAGCGCCGACGAATTCAGGACCTGCGCGGTCTCGGCGATGAGGTGACCGACGAACGGATCATCCGACACCCGCGCCGGTGCCATCTCCGGCGCCGACGGCAGCCGTTCATCCAGTGCCTCGGCCGGCACCCAGAAGGAGGCGACCTGCAGCGCGGGGCCGCGGTCGTGCAGCAGCGAGAAGCGCTGCCCGCTGTCGAAGATTCCGACCTGTCCCGGCGACAAGCTGATCTCGCGCCCGGCCTGCCGGATGCGGCAGCGGCCGGCGAGCTTGAGATTAAGGTAGTAGCAGCGCCGGCCGGACGCGGCGATGTCGGCGGCCGAGCGCCGCACGACGTGTTCCGGGAAGCTGACCCGGTTGACCGCACCGTCCCCCAGCCCGACGGTCTCGACCCGGGCGAGGAAGCCTGGCGTCGCCGGCGGCTCCGGCGTCAGGTTCATGAACGCCCGGCAGATCGCCTCGCGATAATAGGCGAACTGCTCGCCCGGCCTGGTGTCCGCGGTATTCCAGCTCAGCCTGAGCGAGCGATCCGCGGCGGCGATTTGCATCAGTTCACTCCGAGTCCAATCCGGTTCGGTTACAGCCAAGCGCGTTCCGCGGGCCCAGGTCAATATCCATCAGGAATTGCTTGAAACTTGCGCGTATCCCGGGCCGCCCGGATGTCGCGGCCGATCTGATCAAACCACACAGGGAGGTACAACATGTCGACCTATGTTCTCGTCCATGGCGCCTGGCATACCGGCGCCGAGTTTGAACCGGTTGCGGCCATCATCCGGAAGGCCGGCCATGTCGTTCATACGCCGACCATCAAGGGCAACCGGCCCGGCGACAGGAAGGACTCCGGCCTCGCCGAAGCCATCCAGTCAATCGTGGACTATCTCGCCGAGCATGACCTCAAGGACGTCGTGCTGGTCGGCCACAGCTATGGCGGCATGGTCATCACGGGCGTTGCGGACGCCGCCGCCAATCGCATCCGCCGGCTGGTCTACTGGAACGCCTTCGTGCCGAACAACGGCGAATGCCTCAACGACATGGTGCCGCCGCACTATGTCGGCCTGTTCGACGCGATCCATGCCCAGCGCGGCGATGGCTCGGTGGTGCTGCCGTTCCCGATCTGGCGCGAGGCCTTCATCAACGACGCCGATCTCGAGCTCGCGCAGCGCGCCTATGACGTGCTCAATCCGCACCCGCTGAAGACCTTCCAGGACAAGATCGCACTGCGCACCAATCCGGCCGAGATGCCGGTCGCGAAATCCTACGTCAACTGCACGGAGGATACCGCGATGCCGCACAGCCTGCCCTGGCATCCGCGGCTGTCGGAGAAGCTCGGGCTGTTCCGCCTGGTCCAGGTGCCGGGCAGCCACGAGCTGTGCTTCTCCAATCCCGCACGCCTGGCACAGGCCTTCCTCGACGCCGGCCGCGACTAGCTCTTCCGCGACGGCGGCTAGGCCACAGCCTTGTACACGGGCGCAGTGGCGAGAAAGCGCGCATAGGCATCCGCGTCCGGCGGCGTGAACTTTTCGACGAGCGGGTTGCGGCGCGACGCCTTGGTGCCGATGTCCGCCAACAGCTCGTCGAAATGCTTGAAGTGGTAGGGCGCGACGCACAGCCCGCCATAGACGCCGGCCGCCGGACGTTCGACGCGCTTGAAGTTCAGCATCATCGCGATGTTGTCGTGCATCTCGGCAGCAGTCGGCTGCCGCGCGAGCTGGCCGTCGGCATAACGCACCAGCCAGTTGGCGGCGAGATCGGCGCACAGCACGGTGCAGAAGCTCGAATTGAAGCCGACAAAGCCCATATCCGGCAGATCGGGATTGGCGATCAGCCGGTACAGCCGGTACTGCCCGTCGGGCTCGACCAGCTTCTTCTGATACTCCTCGCGGAGAAACGGCACACCGAGCTTGTAGCCGATCGCGAGCACCGCGACGTCGGCCGCGACACGCTGGCCGCCGCTCATGACGATGGTCTTGCCGTCATAATGATCGAACGTGCCGAGCACTGCCTTGATCCGGCCGTCGGCCACCATCGGATAGAAGCCGGGGGTTGCGATCGGCACCGAGCAGTTGACGCCGTCCTCGATCCGCTCCTTCGGCACCATGCCGCACTGCTTCAGCTTGAGCTGCATCTTCAGCATGCTCTCGAGCCCGCGCCAGTTCGCCCAGACGAACGGCTTGGCAACGACATGCGCGAGGCGGGCCATCGGCCCGATGCCCCAGCTCGCAAACATCTGCTCCTGCGCGCGGATGTAGAGGATGCGTTTGAAGTTGACGAGGCCGCCGATGAAATAGGGAATCCGCCACACCGGCTCGCGAAACACGATGGTGACTTCGCTGGCGCCGGAGTTGACTGCGTTCACCGCGATGTCGGTCGCCGATTTGGAGCCGCCGAGCACGACGACCTTGCGTCCCTTGGCGAGATCAGGATCGCCATATTGCGACGAGTGCAGGATCTGGCCGCCCTGTGCCTTGAAGTCGTCCTCGCCGGGAAGCGGCAGCGACTGCGGCTCGTTGAATTGCCCGGTGCAGACCGCAACGAAGTCGAAATCCTCCTGTCCCGCGGCTCCGTCGGTCGAGCGCAGCGCAAGCGTCCAGCCCGGTCTGCCGTCGGCGCGGCGTTTCATGCCCTCCACCCTGGTGTCGAACCGCATCGCACTGTCGAGCCCATGGCTGCGCGCATAGTCGCGCAGATAAGCATGGACCTGCGGCCCCTTCGGCCATTCCGGATAGGCCTCCGGCATCGCCTTGTCGGTGTAGCGATAGAGCTCCTTCGGGCTCTGGGTCTGCACGTCGGGATAGGACCGCGCCGGCTCCCAGACCCCGCCGAGATCGCCGCTACGCTCGATGATGGTCACCTTGTGGCCGCGACCGGCAAAGGCCTTGCCCGCGGCGAGCCCGGAAATGCCGGCGCCGATGACGCACACATGCTTCTGCTTGATCATGAAACCGCTCCGCAATGAATGAACAGATCCAATTTCCTCAGCGCACGCGTCCCCGTCATCGCCGGAGCCAGCTCCGGCGATTGTCGCCCCGCATGCGTATTGTCTGTTGGCCGGTTAGTCGTTGGCTTCCGGCGGCAGGAAATCCACCTCGTGCTCGGCGGAAATCCGGACCACCTCGGCGGGGTCCTGCAGATTGTGCAGCTTCTCGAACAGCGCTTCGAGCTTCGCCATGGGCGATACCCAGAACAGCGCCCGCGCCGGCTTGTCGGACTTGTTGAAATAGCCGTGTGGAATTCCGCGCGGCATGCGCACGAGGTCACCGGCCTTGGCCTGCACCCAGACGCCGTCGAGCTTGAGGTCGAGCACGCCTTCCTGCACCAGGATGAACTCGTCCTGGGTCGGGTGGATGTGCACCGGTACGAACTGGCCGGGGTCGCTGTTGGTCTCGAACGCGAAGGTCGAGTCGGTGACCGCCTTCGGATAATAGACCTGGCCAAGGATATTCCAGGTCTTGCCGCCGTAGCCGGTGCCGGATCGGGTAATGCCTTTCTCGAGCGTGCCCATGTCAGCCTCTCCAGTTTTGATGTGCATTGCGGACACGGAGCCTGTCGCCAGCCGGTGGGGCTGTCTAGCCGATAAACGAATCCTCGCCCGGCACGTTCATGCTGCAATGCGGGAGCGCCTTCTGCCCAAGACCATCGCATCCGCCTGCGCGTCGATCAGGCAGTTTGCGCGACGAAACAGCGTTCCCCTTTTGCGGCGAATGGACTAGGCTGGCCGATATTTTAGACCTCAAACAACTCGGACGGCCGGCATGACTGCTGTTGGCAACGAGGTTTCGACAAGGACGAATCCTGCAAGGGCAAATCCTGCCAGGGAAAATCCTGCAAAGGCGAGGCTGAAGGATTTCGCGCGCGTCGCGACCGCGCGCGTCGACGACGCGGCCGAAGCGATCGGCCGCATCTTCTGTCCGCACGATCTGACGCCGGTCGATCATTCCGAACGCGATTTCTCCGCCCACCACAATTGCGCAGACTTCGACGGCTTCTCCGTCAACTATGTCGCCTATGGCGGATCGGTCGCGATCAATCCCGGCTGCCTCGACCGGTTCTTCCTGTTGCAGATGCCGCTGTCCGGCTCGGCCTCGGTGCGGACCGCCGCACGCGAGCTGACCACCGGGCCGCAACACTGTGCCTCGTTGCTGTCGCCGACGATTCCGACCGAGATGACCTGGCGCGGCGGCTGCGCCCAGCTCATTGTGCTGCTCGACCGCAAGCTGGTCGAGCATCGCGCCGCAGCGCTTGGCGGCGTGGCGGTGCAGCCGGTCGAATTCGATCCGGCCGTAGAACTGAGCGGGCCGCTCGGGCAGGCGCTCTCGGCCAGGATCGAGCATCTCGTGACGACGGCCGAGCTGCTCGGGCCACACAAAACCTTGTCCGCGGTGGCGGCGGCCGATTGGCGCGAACAGTTTCTCAATGTCCTGCTCAACGACCAGCGGCATAGCCTGAGTTCTGCGATCGATGTCTTCAACGGCCGTGCCGAGGCCCAGCCGGCAACATTGAAGCGCGTACGCGCCTATCTGGAGACCCGCGCGACCGAGCCGCTGGATCTCACCGAGCTTGCGGAGATCGCAGGTACCGGCGTCCGCGCGCTGCAACTCGGCTTCCGCCGTCACTTCGGCACCACCGTCTCCGAGATGCTGCTCGACATCCGCCTCGCCCATCTCAACGCCCGTCTGAAGACGGCGCGGCCGGGCGAACGCATCGTCGATATTGCATTCGACCTCGGCTTTACCCATCTGAGCCGGATGGCGAGCGCCTACCGCGCCAAGTTCGGCGAAAGCCCGAAAGCGACCCTGCAGCGGCTGAGCTGAGCGTCGGTTCCGAGCGACGGGGCCCGCCCCTGCCCATCCGGCCAGTTTCGCGGCCAGCCGCATCATCCCAGATTGAGGGAAGCCAACGGAGTTTCCCATGACCGAACCGAACATCCTTTCGTCGCTGTCATCAGCCCTCTCGGAGACCATCGCGCGCGCTGCGCCCGCGATTGTTTCCGTGCATTCGCATCGCGCGCGCGCATCCGGCTTTGTCTGGAAGGCCGGCCTCATCGTCACCGCCGACGAGGCGCTCGCCGACGAGGGCGAGATCGAAATCCAGTTCGCCGACGGCAGCCGCAGGCCGGCAACCGTCGTCGGACGCGACCACACCACCGACATCGCTTTGCTGCGGGTCGAGAGCGATGTTGCCCCCGCCAAGCTCTCGACCGCGGCCCCTGCGCTGGGGTCGCTTGCGGTGATCGTCGCGGCCGACCGCGGCGCGCCGAGCGC
>NZ_JACMYK010000245.1 GCF_020889785.1 Bradyrhizobium acaciae | reverse complement strand
ATAACCACAACAGGCCGTTGTGGCGCGATGCTGGGGCCACAGCTCGCTTCAACAACAGGCCCCTGTGGTTGATGGGTCCCGGGTCAGGCCCGGGACGACACCGAGTATTTGGCGCGATCAGCGCACCTCACCCGCCGAGCTGCTTCTTCACCCCGAGCGCCAGACGAAACAGCGGATCGCTCCGCTCCGACGGATAGAGCGCGCTCTTCGTCACCTGCGGAAAATTGTCGTTCTTCCAGAACGACGCCGGCGCGAACGAGAATTTTGCCACCAGCCGCCGGCCGAAATCCATCTCGTAGGGGAAGTAGTTTTCCTTCTGCTCGGTGCCGGACATCTCCGGATATTCGCCGAGCAGATAGCCCTCCTGGATGTGCGGCCGCACCGCTGCCGGCGGGCAGACGCTGGAGAGGCGGACGATCTGGAGGCCGGCCTCGGCGCTCGCAGTGATCGCGCCACTCAGATTCGGCACGCCGAGCACATAGAGGAACGCGGTGCCGGTCTCCGCCAGCGAGGCAAACGAGGCGGCAATGCGGATCGAATGGGTGACGTCGAGCAGCGGCGTGGTGCAGACCTCGTAGTGCTGCAGGATCGACCAGCGCAGGATGCGATGCCGCTTCAGCCGCTCGAGCCCGAGCAGTTTTTCCTTGGCGTATTCGGCGATCAGAATCTGCTCGGCGCGACGCAGGACCTCGAACCGCTCTACCAGCGTTTCACGGTCCGGGTTGCTGCGGCCGCCGCGGAACAGCGTCGGCTTCAGCGACGAGTTGTTCTTGACATTGCGGTGGTCCGCGCCCTGGCCGCGAAACAGCAGCACATGGTCGCGGTTGAGGAATTGCAGCTCGGCGATCTTGGTGGCGAGTTCGAGATAGGTGCCGACGCGATGGCCCGGCCCCTCCCGCACCGCCGAATTCCTCGCGATCTGGCATCCGCGGCGATCGAAGAACGACCAGATCTTTTGGCTGCCGATGGTTTCCATTGAGCCCTGCACTCTCGACCCGTCACTGCCTGCGCGCGATGCGGCCGGATGTAAAGAGGGCGCCGCTCAATGGCGCGGCGTTTTCGACAGGAGCGATCTTGCCGGTGTCAGCGTTTAGCCCGGGCGATCCAGGGGGTCACCGATAATACCGATAGGGCGGTTCAAAAACGTATGTCGAGCCGTAGCGGTACGGCAGAGGATCATAGCCGATCAAATATGCTGATCTTGGTCGGTAGTGCCTGTATCGAACGATGTGGACGGGCCTGTGCAATGTGCTGCATACGCACCGCTGACGTGAGCTGAGATCGGAAGCCTGACTGCGCTGCGACTTCAGCCGATATGCGGACGCCGAGTCCGGAAGAATGCACAGTGCGCCAAAAGCGAAAGTCGCCAGCAACCGAACCATGATCGAAAGACCTTTTGCCAAGCAGCCTTGTCAGGAGCTCGCCTGGATAACAACCGTAAAACGGGCAAGTTCCTATCCGGGTGGGCAACGGCCCGGACTGGGCGACGGGCCGGAGGCCACCTTGCGCTAGGGATGCAGAAGCCAAAGCAAACGCTGGCGGTCCTGCTCTCGCTCAAGTTGATTTTTTCGCATCGCTTCGAGCTCGGCTTCAATCTTGGCAGTGTTCTTGTTCAGCCGCTTCAATTCAATCAGCAGCGCCTCGTGCTCCGCCAGCCGCCTTTCCCCTTCGACCACGTCGAGTTCGATCTGCCTCAACTCGTCCATGATCGCGTCTTTGTACATCATCCTTCCGCGCCGGTCGGACTTGTGCCTTGTGCTGCGCCATTTTCGCGCTTTCCAACGGCTCGAAGACGTCGCCGTTCCTGGCGATATCGAATAGTGCGCAACCTTCCGGGAAATTCTGGCAATCGAAGGAACGGCGGAGGAGGCGATCAGGTTGTTGCGCGTCCAGTGCCGTTCATTGCGGCGCTGGGGACGACCAAAGTGGAGACTTGACCTCAGCGCGCCCCCTCTCGCTGAGGTCATCTTTCGGGAACTGGTGGCAATCCCGGCCGTTGGACATTTTCTATCGGTGAGAGGGACGACGTAGGCCCGGGGCGTCCCCGGGCGCTGGGGCCGCTTCGTTGGCACAGGAGCGCCGGCCGGGTTTCCGGAGGGCGATGGTGGGAACGACTCCGCCTGCCCTCGCTCACCGCCCGACAAGCTGATCCGCAAAATACCCGATGGTCTTGCGATAGATCACCGCCCTGTTCCACTCGCGCATCGCCTCGAAATTCGCGCTGCCTTCGCCATACGGCGCGCCCATCTTGAAGCCGTTCGAGTGCAGCAGGTTCGCGGTCGAGGCCAGCACGTCGGGCACCGAGTGGCGCAGATCGACATGGCCGTCGCCGTCGAAATCGACGCCATACTTGATGTAGGACGACGGCAGGAATTGGGTCTGCCCGATCTCGCCGGCATAGGCGCCGATCATGTCATTGAGGCGGAGATCGCCGCGCTGCAGGATCTTGAGCGCGGCCAGCAGCTCGCCCTGGAACAGGTCGGTGCGGCGGCAATCATGCGCCAGCGTGGCGAGCACGCGGAACACCGGCAGCTTGCCCATGTCGCCCTTGCCGAAATCGGTCTCCAGCCCCCAGATCGCTACCAGGATCTGGCGCGGCACGCCGTATTGCTGCTCGATCTTCGACAGCAGCGCCGCGTGACGCTGCAACATGGCGCGGCCGCCATTGATGCGCCCGGCGCCGACGCGGGTTGCGACATACTGCTCGAAAGTCTTGTTGAAGGTGTAGCGCTGCCGCCGGTCGAAGGCGAGCACTCCGCCATCCTGCTGCACCCCACCGAGCGCCTGCGAGATCACGTCCTGCTGAATGCCGGCGCTAGCTGCCTCCTGCGAGAACGACTGGACGAAGGCCGGAAAACTGCCGCCGCAGCGGGCAGCGTAGGAGGGGGTGGCAAACAGCAAGGCGCCGAACACAACCGCCAAACGACCCCTGAGCATGCAAACATCCCTCCTGCTTCGATGGCCGATCATGCCCGGGAATGTCGCGCGCGTCAAAATAGGCTCTGCGCAGGATTGAAGACGTGATCCAGATCGTTGCCCAACACCGGGGGGAGGTTGAAGCGAGTTACGATTCCCATGTCGGAGACTTTTGATTCATCGCGCAAGCTTACGGCGCATCACGGTCGCAGCGCGACGGAGTTGTGCAGATTTCCCTCAATCCCTGAGCTGACGTTCCAGGTCGACGAAATCGATCTCCGCCCAGCGTTCGGTGATCTTGCCGTCCCTGATCCGCCAGAACGTCATGCCGCGGAATTCGACGTGACGGCCGGTTGGTTGAATGCCGCGCCACGGGCTGCGGTGGCGGCCGCGCCAGACGAAGCGGCCGGCGACGATGTCACGCTCGGCCACCAGGCATTCGGCCACGGCCGACAACTCGGCGAAGGTCTCGTGCATCGCAGTCGAATGCGCGATCACCTCCTCCGCGCTCATCCGCTTGCCTGCGGCATGATCGAAGAAGTCGGACGCCAGCTGCGCGCGGATCGCATCGGGATCGAGGCGATTGGTCACGGCGTCGTAATGCGCGAGCACGAGCGCCTTGTTGGCGTCGAGGGTGGCGTTGGACATCGGCGATCAGCCTTCAAATGAAAAGTTGTAGAAAGCGAAGGATGCGCCTCATACGCGAATCGGGCGGGATGGTGCAAGTGACGATGGTCAGAATTCATTTCCGCTTTCGGCCGCGCGCGTTTCTGTACCGAAGTGAAAGGCGGTCGCCGGGAGAACGCGGTGCCCTGCGCGCTGATTGTCGCCCCTGAAGCCGACTTGATGCGGACGGCACGACCAGTCCGCACGTCGGCGGTAACATCGTCCGACGGCCTGATCATGCCGGAGGCATGCAAGCGATGCCGCAAGGCACCCGCCCGTGCATGGCGCGGGAGCAATTCGGGGCTCACTGCGTGAACGCCGGAGGCACCGGCTGCGACCAACAAGCACGATTTCGGCTCACCGGCTCCGCGCCACGCGCATCCGGCCGCGCTGTCTTGTTCATGCAAAGGCGCGCCGGTAAAGCGTCGCGAGCCTGTTGCGACGACGCCGTCAGGTGCGGGGAACGCGATCCGATGACGGACTGCACGATGAGGATGCGTTACTGATGAAGCTCACCGGGGGTTCCGCTCGCGCGCGCGGGGTGGCCGCATCGCTCAGTATCATCCTCGCATTCGGCACCGTTCTGATCGGACCGATCGACACCGCCATCGCGCAGAGTTCCTCCGCCAGGCGCGCGCCGGCGCAAGGCACCGGCGGCACGCAGGCGGTCACCGCGCAGATCAAGAACGCCGTCGCGCTGACCCGCGGCGGCAAGATCGACGCGGGCTACGCCCAGTTGCTTGCAGCACTGGATGCGGCAGACAAGCTCGATGACGCGCAGTTCGTCATGGAGCAATATTTCGACGCGACCGCCGCGCTGCGCGCGATCAGGCGCGACGATCTGGCCGAAAAACTGTTCGTCCGCGCGTTCCAGGGCAAGGCGGCCGCGCAATCGCCGCCCGGCAATGCCGACGTGCTCCTGATGTACGCGATCCTGATATCCGACCACGCCAGGATCGCCGAGGCCGTGCCGCTCTACATGAAGGCGATCGCGGCCTTCAATGCCTATTGGGGCGAGGGCTCCGAGGAATCGCTGATCGCCAATGACAAGCTCGCGGTCGCGCTCTCGGCCAACGGCTCGGCTGCGTCGGCGACGAATCTGGGCCGGCACAATTTCGAGCGCTCCGAGAAGGCGCTGGGGCCCGACCACCGCACCACCTGGAAGCTCGCCAACAACTATGCCGACATGCTGCGCGAGATCGGCGCGCCGGCGAAGGCGCTCGAGCTCGATCTGTTCGCGATCGAGAAGCGCGCCAAGCATTATGGCGAGAACCATCTCAACACGTTGGTGTCGGTCAACAATGCCGGGCAGGACTTCCTCGCTCTCGGGCGCTTCGACGACGCCCGCCGCTATTTCCGCCGGCATCGTGCGATCGCGACCGCGATGGCGCCGAAGGACCCGAGCTTCGCCGGCCAGGCCGACGCCTGGCTGTTCTACACCGACATGCTCGCCGCCGGCGACGCCGCGATGTCGCAAGCCGATCTGGCGCGGCTGGAGGCGATCGTCGCCAATGAGGAGAACTTTGCGGATTTCCTGCGCGTCAAGGCCGCGGTGCTCGCCGCCGGCCAGCACGAGCGGCGCGGCGAGCCCGAAAGGGGCATGCGGCTGCGCGAGACGGCGCTGGCGATCTCGACCAAGGCCTTCACCGCGCAGCATCCGCTCAGTTTCGAGATCAAGCTCGGCGTCGCCGTTGCACTGATCGCGACCGATCCGAGCCGCGCCGTGCAGGCCTTCACCGCGCTCGACCGCGAGATGTTCGAATGGATGAAGCGCGAGGTCGGCACGGCGGGTGATCGTGCCGTGGCGGAGGCGATCCGCGCCCATGCCGACCACCTGCTGTTCGCGTTCGGCCGCTTCGCCACCGGAGCCGGGTCCGCGGTGGCG
>NZ_JACMYK010000244.1 GCF_020889785.1 Bradyrhizobium acaciae | reverse complement strand
CCGGCCGCGCCCAAATGCAACAATCCCGATGCGCTCGGCATCAGCCGCACCGTCGTGGTCGACACCACGGGCGGCCCGGGCTTCGGCTTCCTGCAGTACAAGCAGTATGACTTCCTGACCGACCATGAGGTCGTGCTGACCTTCGACGACGGTCCGTGGCCGACCACGCCCGCCGTGCTCAAGGCGCTGGCCGACGAGTGCACCAAGGCGGTGTTCTTCCCGATCGGCCTGCACACCACCTATCACCCGGATATCCTCCGCCAGGTCGCTGCCGCCGGCCACACCATCGGCGCGCACACCTGGTCGCATGCGCATCTGGCGAGCAAGAAGCTCACCGAGCAGCAGGCCAAGGACGAGATCGAGAAAGGCTTTAGCGCGGTGAAGCTGGCGCTGGGGGCCAACCCCGCCCCGTTCTTCCGCTTCCCGGCACTGGCCCACACGCCGGCGACGACGGCCTATCTCGGCACCCGCAACATCGCGATGTTCTCGGTCGACGTCGATTCCAACGACTTCAAGTCCAAGAGCTCCGACGAGGTCATCAACAACGTGATGACCAAGCTCGACAAGGAGCACAAGGGCATCATCCTGATGCACGATCTGCAGAAGCACACGGCGCAGGCGCTGCCGACGCTGCTGCGCAAGCTGAAGGCGGGCGGCTACAAGGTGGTCTGGATGAAGGCCAAGACCCAGATCGAGACGCTGCCGGAATACGACGCGATGATGGCGAAGACCGAGAAGCCGGTCGCATCGGGCCGGCCGATCGGCAACGTCGTGCAGACGATCGCCGAGTAACCCAGCCAACGCATCGAACACGCTCAATCCAAAGCGCCCCTGGATCCGATCCAGGGGCGCTTTCGTTTTCTGATCGCAGCGACCTTCGTCTCGCCAGGCGGCTGCGGCTCTCACCAAAATATCGAAAACAACCCCATGCAAAGTAGCCGGCAGGTGCCGGGCTACCAGTAAATCCCGTGGCGATGCAGCTCGCCGATGATGCGGCCTTCGGTCCAGCGTCGTGCGTGGCGGTGGTGGCTCGGCCTGTGCCAAGTCGTCCGCTGCTCCGGCGCCGGCCTTGCGTCCGGCTGCACTGACGGCTGGACATTGGCCTGTTGCACGGCCGGCTGCGATGCTGGCGCGGCCACCGGCGCTGCTCGCTCGACATATCTAGGCGACTCGGCGGCGGGCGCCACCGGCGCATCGGCACCCTTGCCTGCCGTCGTAACCGAATTCGACGCTGCTGCCTGCAAGCCCCCGGCCCCGCCCAACGACAGGCTTCGTTCGCCCGCCTGCGCGGAAGCGGAAGTCAAAGCCGTCACAATGATCAGGATGAGTTTGCGCATTGTTGTTCTCCCGTTGGTGGCGGGAGGCTAGCGCGGACAAGCACTCACTTGTGTGAGACGCCTCACGCCAGCAGGACGGCAGATTACCAGCGGGGTGGCTTGGTCCAGTCAGATTGTTGGAACTTGGTCCTGTAGGCGAGCCCGTATTGCTGTACGGTCACGCGCCTTGAGACATCGGCGCAACGCCACTTGCCTGCGCACGCCAGTGTCTCCTGCACAGGCCTGTGTGCCGAGCCTCCGATGAGGACTTGAGAGAGGACTTGGCGAGCACTTGGGCGAGAGCTTGGGAATAGACTCGTCGGTTTGACCCTCTCCTCTGCGCAGGATGCCTGAACTCCGGAGAACTCAGTGAGCGCAATTGAACAAGGTCGCATTCGGACCGGCGACAATACGTCCGCCGAAAAGCTCCGCTGGCTGACCCCGGCGGCGGGAGCGATGGCTTATCCGTTCCTGCTCGATGCATTTCATCTCGCCGTTTCTCCAACGAGCGGAGAGATGTCGACTGCGCGGCTGGTGCTCGCGGCGCTCTGTCTGTTCGCCGCGACGGCCGCGCCGTTGCTGGGCCTCGCCTGCGCCTGGCGGCTCACCAGGGCAGCACCGTCGCCGTTCGAACTGCGCGCGCGACGGCTCGCTTACATCACCATTGCCGCGCCGCCATTATTCGTGCTGACCGGCGTCGGCCTCGGACTGCTGCACATCCATGTCAGCGACGAGCTCGTATGGGTCATGGGCTGGCTCGCCGCTGGTCTCTACGTGCTGCTCGGCAGCGAGCAGGAACGGCCGGCGAAATCAGCCGCGATTGCGCCATCCATCGCCGGATGGCGCGTCGTGCACGGGGTGGCCGCGGCCGTGATTCTGCTCTACGTCGCGTTTCACCTCACCAATCATCTGCTGGGGCTGCTTGGACCTGAGGTGCATGCCGCCGTGATGAAGGTCGGCCGCACGGTCTATCGATCGTCCGTGATCGAGCCCATCCTCGTTGCCTTGATGCTGTTCCAGGTCGCCGTCGGCATGCGGCTCGCCTGGCGTTGGAGCGCGCTGCCGGCGGATGCATTCCGTGTGTTTCAGATCGGGTCCGGTATGTACCTCGCGGCGTTCATCGTCACCCATCTGAATTCAGCATTCGTTTCGGCGCGCGCCGTGCACCACCTCGACACCAATTGGGCCTGGGCATCCGGAGCACCGACCGGCCTGATCCACGATGCCTGGAGCATTCGGCTGGTGCCGCACTACGCGCTCGGCGTCTTCTTCGTCCTCACCCATCTGGCTTCTGGATTGCGCGGCGTCCTGATCGCACACGGCGTGGCGACGGCGGTCGCCAACCGGATCTGGGCAACCGGGCTCGCGGCCGCCGGACTGATCGCGCTTGCGATCATGAGCGGACTGTGCGGCGCGCGGATCTAGGCGGCGCAGATCTCTCGATAGGCGGCCAATTGAAGTGCGACGACGCGCTGCGCGGAATGGCATTTCTCGAACCAGCGGCGCGCGGCATCGCCGCGGCCATCGTCGTCCCGCGGATCGGCGAGAATCTCGGAAATGCGGGCAGCGCAGGACTCGATGCTGTCGGCGACCAGGCAGGGCGGCGCCGCTCCGAAGAACTCCGCTGACTGGGTTTCGTCAAGATTGGTTATGACGCGGCGTCCGAGCGCCATTGCCTCAAAGGTAACTCCGCCCATCGCCGGTATCCTGAACTGATCGACGACGACCTCGCTCGAGCAGTAAAGCTGTCGCAGCTCCGCCTTGTTCAACGACGGTATCCACGAAACCATATCTTCGATTCGAAGCTCCTGAATGAGTTCCTTGCTTCGGTGAACGTCGACGCCCCATTCGACCAGGATAATACGAAAATCGCGATCGGTCTGCGCAACCTGCGCTGCCGCCCTCAGAAAAAGATCATTGCCCTTCTGCATTGAAACGGGTGCTGCGTGCCAGTGATGGCGCGTCGGGCTAAAGAATGTGGTGACGTTGGAGTCCCGCTTCAGGACCCTGTGTTCTGCCCAAAAGTTTGAGATTTTTTCATCGTCGAAGGCATGTGGGAGGTAAACGGTGCGCTCCCTCTTCAATTCCAACCGTTTCACCGACGGCAGCACATCCGAGTTGGTCACGAACGAGAAGGCTGCGTTCTTGTACGCCGCCGAACACAGAATGCCGTTGTAGCTTTTCTCAAAAGGCATTTCCCGCAACGTGCCGTGTTCGTAACACGCGTAATTCTTGAATCCGTTGATGAATGGAATGAACCCGTCGATCGAATAGCCCTGAATGACGTCATATTGCTCCAGCACGTCAGCGAATTCATTGGCAATGGCGGATGCGAAGGCATCGACAGAGACCAGGGCTTGTGCCGGATAATCCGCAAACTGTCGCAACAGGTCACCAAGAAGCACCGCACGTTGCGACGCGCGTCGATCCTCTCCCTTGCCGTATTTTTCGAAGTAGCGAAACTCCGGGCGGTCGGCGATGTCCGGGTGGGTCACCACGGGAATGCTCGACGAACCGACGTCGGATGAAACCACGTCAGATGGAACGACGTCAGCGGCCGCGCTTTCGCATGCAGCCGGCGTCACGGCGACACGGCCCGGGATCGTGAAGACATCAGCTGGAAACTCGAAACCAAAACGCGGCAAGCCGCGGCTGCGTCTCTGGCTTCGCCAAATCGCGACCGCCATGCTCGACCCGGCAACAACTCCGGTTTCCGCCTCACGCCGCAAATGAGCAAATACATATTTGGTTAGAAGGGAGCGATAGATCGATATGAAGCGCCTTGGTCTTCCATTGCTATCGCTTGCAGCCTGCGTCGCGGCGTCAAGATTCGGCATCGTGAAGACATCGGCAGGAAACTCGAACCCAAAACGCGGCAAGCCGCGGCTGCGTCGCTGACTTCGCCAGATCGCGACGGGCAGACTCGACCCGGCGACCGATCCGCTTTCCGCCTCACGCTGCAAATGAACGAATACGTATTTCGTCAGAAAGGAGCGATAGATTGAGATGAAGCGGCCTGGTCCTTCGGGATTGGCGAGAGATCGGCTTTGCTCGGTCTGCGGATCGTGCGGGGTCGCCTTTGATGAGGCCGGCGCACTGGGGGAGAGTGCGGCCTCTACGGTCGTCCCCGGCGGGACGATAGCCGGCTGATCGAGCGGTTGCGAAATTCTGGATGACTTGCTTAGCTGGAAATCCAGAAACTCGTGCGCAATCGAGATCGTGTCGGCAAGATGCTCCGGCATCGGTGGACGGACTCGGCCCTCTGCGGAAGCGACGCCATCAAGGATCTCCCAGTATCTTGCCTGCAGCAGCGTCCAGAAAAATGCTGCGGCTCCGCTGTCGCCGACGTTCTTCGCACGGAGATAAGAGAGGCATTCGAGAACGGAGCCTTGCACGAACCAGTCCGGTCGCCGCCAACCGCCCAACCCGGTGGCCCACCAGTCCGGGAACATGTTGTCGACCTTGCCGTCGAAGCTTGCAGCCTCCCATTCCGGGCAACCCATGACGTGATAGTAGTTATAGCAAATGACGTCCGCTTCGATTCCAAAGCGACGCTGAATCAAGGCATTGTTGTAGGCGTTGTTCGCGATGTTGCCGATATGCAGCACGCGCAGCGGGCGGCCGTGGGCGCGCTGGAACTCCTTCAGGAAAGCAAACTGTCGTTGCAGCTCGCCGTCATGATCCTTGTGTCGCAACGCAATCCCTCGCAATCGTATTTCAGTAACTAGCCTCCCGCGCGAGCGCGCACAACCAGCGAACACTCGCAGCGGTAATTCCGCTCTAAGTTGTGTCCTATTCTCACCAATGATTGGCTCGGACTGCGCTGACCCGAGGTTCACCGTAATCGTGCATATCCACGACGCCTGGAGCGTTCGCCCTGGCCGCATCGCGCACTCGGCGACGTCTTCGTCCTCGTCGATCTCGCGTGGGATTGCGCGGCGTCCCGGTCGCGATTGCGATCATGGGCGGACTGTGCGGCGCACCAATCCAGGTTCCGGCCGAGTTGCAGGAGCAGCCGACCAGACCAATTCTGAGGATGTTTTGAGTGGTGGTGCCGCAAACAGGACTCGAACCTGTGACCCCGTCATTACGAATGACGTGCTCTACCAACTGAGCTATTGCGGCGGACCAGACGCAGCGTTCGGCGGTTGCCTGAAACGCGTGCCACCTGATATCGGGCAGCGGCCGCCTTGGCAAGGAAAACGCGGTTATTGAACCGCACGACCGTCATCCAACCGCTAATCAGCTTCCCAAACGTGACAGAAATCCGCGCCAACCGCCCGTCTGGGCCTTGGGCGGACCGATTTGTTCCGCAAATTCGTCGACCGGGCCGTCCTCGTCGACCCCGGGGTCGTCGGGGGCCCGGACGATCGGGATCACGGCCGGGATGGGCG
>NZ_JACMYK010000243.1 GCF_020889785.1 Bradyrhizobium acaciae | reverse complement strand
CGCCGGGCTCGCTGGAGCAGAACGCGGCGAGCGGCGCGCCACTGGTCTTCAGGAACGGCCCGAGCAGCCGCTGGCACTGCTCCGGCGTGCCGCCGAGCAGCAGCGGCAGCAGGCCGAGCACGCTGCCGAGCATGGTGAGCGTCACGCTGGGGTTCACGCTGTAGAATTCCTCGGCGAGGATCGCCATGTCGATCATGCCGGCATTGTCGCCGCCGGCCGGCGCCGGGATGCACTTGCGCAGATAGCCGGCCGCGACCATCGCCTCGTAGGTCGGCTTGGTCGCGAGAAAGCGCTGCTCGGGCGTTGCCAGCAACTCGGCAGACCTGGCTTCGGCCAGCACCTCCCCGGCGAACTTGCGGGAGGTGAGTTGCAGCTCGCGCTGCTGCGTCGTGAGTGTGAAATCGATCGCCATGCCAATGCCCTCCGTGTCGGCCGCTTGGGCAATGGCTATCGTGATGCGTTCAGGAAATCTTGGACGGCAGCGCCAGATTTCTTGGCGCGGAGTGAACTGGAGTGATTTGGAAACGTGCGACGCAGCTTTTGTGCGGGTCCGATAACGGTAACGTTCGTGGCAGAGCTGCTGCGTAGCAACACGGTCGGCTGGTGCCTGTCGGAACAGACGTCTTTCCATAGTCAAGGATGTCGCGTAATTTTGTTGCGAGCTACCGAGACGGGAGTGCCGACCGGTAGCGCGCATGCCGTCGGCAGGCATCGGCAGCTTTTCAGCAGGCCTCGCTTTTTCTGGTCTGACGCAACTTTATTTTTAGGGAGATTGGCCATGAGAGCTCTATTTGCGAGCGCAGGTTTAGCCCTGTTGTTGGCTTTGGCGTCGGCACCGGGTGCCAGTGCTCAGGAAGCGCCCGAATGGATGAAGCAGACACTTCCTGATCAGGCATTCAAGGCGCATTGGGACGAACAGCAGGCCGTGATGAATCCAACTGGTGCCTTGGACGCGAAGACCAAGCACCTCATTGGCCTCGCTGTGGCAGCACAGATTCCGTGTGAGTATTGCGTCAACGGTCACACCAAGGCGGCAAAAGCCGCTGGTGCGACCGATGCTCAAATCAAGGAGGCCATTGCAACCGCCGCGCTCGTCCGTTTCAATAGCACAATGCTGAATGGCTCGGACGGCGGCCGCGAGTGGTCTTCGCGGAAATAGCCCTGGTGCTTTAGGCGTTGAAGCTGCGAGCTCTCTGTATCGCGAGATTGGCATCAAAATTCCGGATGCGGTCGCGGGGAGCGTTTCGGCGGGATGTTATCGGCGAGAAGAACGCTTGCGCGCGCTGCTTCCTCCGGCCGCATCTTTGGGCTCGGCGAGGCGCTCCCTGAGACGCGGCACCGCGAAGTCGAGAAACGCGCGCAACTTGGCCGGCATCAAGCGATTTGGCGAGTACACGATGTTGACGGGTTGCGGCGCCGGTTGAAAATCCTGCAGAAGCGGAACGAGCTGCCTCGAACTGATCGAGTCAGCGAGGAGATAGGAGAACGCCTCGGTGATTCCGAGGCCGGCGCGCGCTGCATCGCAGGCCGATTCAAGATTGCTCGCCACGAAGCGCGACCGAACGGGAACCGGATAGTCGGTCTGGTCTCGCCTGAATCTCCAAGCGGATGGCGACTGCATCGGCGGATAGCTGATGCAGTCGTGCGTCACGAGGTCGTCAGGCGATTTGGGCGTTCCGCGCGCTTCCAGATATGCCGTGCTGGCGCACACCACGCGGTGGATCTCCCCGATGCGGACCGCGACCAGGGTGCTGTCGGGCAGATCGCCGACGCGAAGCACGACGTCGACATGCTCCTCCAGGAGATTGACGGTCCGGTCTTGCAGATTGAGATGGACGTCCACTTCGGGGAACGCCTTCAGGAAGTCCGAGAGGATCGGCTGCAGACACAGGCGCCCGAGTGCGACGAGCGTCGACACACTCAGCTCTCCGCGCGGCGTCGTGTACTCGCCGGAAACGGCACGCTCGGCCTCCGCGACATCGGCGAGGATTCGCTTCGCAGCGGCGATGTAGGAAAGCCCCGCATCGGTCGGGACGAAGGCGCGGGTCGATCGGTTGAACAGCTTGGTGCGCAAATGCGCCTCCAGCTCCGACACCTTGCGGCTCACGGTCGCCAGCGGCATGTTCTGGCGGCGGGCCGCGGCGGTCAGGCTTCCGGCCTCGGCCACTGCCAGTACGACCGACATTCCCTCGAGGCGATCCATTCGTTACTTCCATTTTCTGGAAGAGTGTATCCCGATTTTGCCAGATACTAATCAATTTCGGAAGGCCATATCCATTTGCCGTGCCAGCGAGGATTTGCATCATGTTCAAGCCAGTGAACGACGACGCGATCGGCTTCCTTGAGGTCGACGAGGATATCACGCTCAGGCGAATGGTGCTGCGCAACGCGAAGGCGAAGGGGACCGTCCTTTTCCTGCATGGCTTTCCGGAGACCCTGTATGCCTGGAAGGATATTGCGAGCGCTCTGACAGATGACTATGAGGTCCACGCCTTCGACTGGCCCGGGTACGGCCTCTCATCGCGGCCTGCGACCGACAGGTTTTCCTACGCGCCCAGAGACTATGCGCGGGTGCTGGATCGATATATCGCCAAGTCGGGCATCGACACCTCGAAGCTCACGATCTACGCGACCGATATCGGCGCGCTTCCGGCGCTGCTGCTGGCGGTGGAAAAACCCGATGTCGCACGGACGATCGTCGTCGGCGATTTCGCCCCGTTCAATCGGCCCGAGTTCATGTATCCGAGCCTGCAAAGCCTGAAGGCGGGACCTGCGATGGACCAGGTCCGCATCAGCTTGAACAGCAATCGCGACGAGATTCTGGCCAACACCTTCACGCGGGGCCTGCCCAAGGAGGCGCATTTCGAGATCGCGCGTGAATTCAAGGACGACATGGTCCAGGGATGGACGCAAGGAGCGATGACAGCGGCCGACGCGTTCTCTCACTACTATGCACACTTCACACGCGACCAGGATTACTTCGAATCGAGGCTGACCCGGCTCGAAACACCGGTGAAGGTGGTTTGGGGCGAGAAGGATCTCTACATCAACAAGGCGATGGGCGCAGAATTCGCCGAAAGGCTGTGCGTGGAGCTGACCGTTCTGCCTGGCATCGGACATTTCCCTCATCTGCAGAACCCGGGGCTCGCGGTCGATGAGGTTCGTGCCGCATTCCAGAGAGGGGAGATCACATGAAGTTTGTATCTGCCGCCGCACTGGCATTGATTGGCTGCCTTGTCGGCTTCAACTCCGCAAACGCACAAGGAGCCGCCATGAAAACGACGCCGACGACTAAAATTCTCGCGATCGGGACCATCAACCCCGGTTTCGAACAGTCGCAGGTGTTTGCCGTCCTGCCGGACGAAGTCCGGGAAACCGTCGACCTCTATCTCGATGGCAAGATCGAGCAGTGGTACTCGCTACAGGGCAAGCGGGGCGTGGCGTTTATCATGAACGTCACCGATCCGGCCGTCGCCCACGAGATGCTCGAAAAGCTACCGCTGGGCAAGACACACATGATGAGCTTCGAGCTGATCCCGCTTGGCCCGCTCAACCCGCTTCGCTTCCTGCAGGGCATGCAGCCGAAGCCTTGAGCGTAGCGCTCAGTGCGCGGCGGCGCGGCGGAATTCGCGCGGGGAGAGGCCATTGCAGCGCTTGAACAGGCGGTTGAAATGCGAGATGTCGAGGAAGCCTGCGTCGAAGGCGACCTCGGCAATGGTCTTGTGGGACGAGTTGCGGTCGAGCAGGGCGCGCGTACACGCAGCGATGCGCTGCTCGTTGACGTGTTCGCCGACGGAGCGGCCGGTGGCGGCAAACAATCGGTGCACGTAACGCTCCGAGCAGTGGAATTTTTTGGCCAGCGCGAACGCGCCGAGTTCGGGGTCGCCGCTGTAACGGGCGATGTGGTCCAGCATGACGGACAGTAGCACGGGCGTGTGCACGCGCTCCGCTGCCACGTCGGCGAGGATATCGGGCGCGTGCGCGATCAACTCGGCAATATGCGTGCCGATCATCGCCGACGTGCCAGCGAGCTGGCGGCCACCCAGGCAGAGCTCGGCATAGCTCGCCAGCGTCCGCGACAGCGCGCGACCGGTTTCGGTCGCAGACAGGCTGAGCCGCGGACGATCGAACAGTGCGTCCGGCAACAGGCGCCTCGGCACGGCAAAGCAGAACAGCTTGAAGTGATGCTGGTGGGCGATCTCGAACGGCTGCGTCGTATCGGCAACCGCAAGATCGCCGGGCGCAGAGATCTGCTCGTGGTCGCGCTGCGAGGTGCGTCCCAGTCCTTCGAGCTGGAGGTTGACGAAGCAAAGGTCGTCGGTGCTTGCAGCGATGTGCGAGGCGAGCCGGTGGACGATGTGTCCGCTCGCCGTAACCCGCGATATCTGAAGCGGCGCGGCGTCGACCTTGCAGATCGCGCCGGCAAAGGACTCTTCGGCAATTTTGCGCGGCTCCAGCCGCACGAAGGCGGCTGCGAGGTCGTCTGCCCAACTGCCGAAGGGTTGATCCGGACGGGCCGGACTGGTCGACCATTCCATGTGCGCCTCGAATAGACCGTCACTGTGAAGGGCCCAGCGCGCGAAAGATATCGCCGGCCAAACCGGCGGTCAAATTCCGCCGGAGGCCGGTTTTCAATGCAAGGAATGGCGCGTGTATGCAGAGAGCGGCAGCCTCACTTGGTGGTGTAGCCGCCATTGACGAGGATGGTCTGGCCGGTCATCCACCAGCCCTCCGACACCAGCATGCGAATCCAGGGCACGATATCCTTGATGTCGGTGAGGCCTGTCTTGGAGAAGCCGGACAGCGCCGCAGCCGATTTGTGGTAGGCGACCGCGTCCGCGCCTTCGGCCGGATAGAAGAACGGCGTGTCCATCGGGCCGGGGCCGATCGCAGTGACCGAGATACCGCGTGCGCCGAATTCCTTCGAGGCTGCGCGGGTGAAATGCTCGACCGGCGCCTTGGTGCCGGCATAGGCGGCATAGAACGGCGTGTAGGCGCCGAGCAGCGACGTCACCAGCGTGCAGATCTTGCCGTTGTCGTTGACGTGACGGCCGGCCTCCTTGAGGAAGAAGAATGCGGATTTGGAATTGACGGCGCTCATGGCGTCGTACTCGGCCTCCGAGATCTCGACCATCGGCTTCTTCAACACCTTGCCGACGGTGTTGATCGCGATGTCGGGACGGCCGATCGCGGCGACCGCGTCGGTGAACAGCTTCTCCATCGCGCCCGATGTCGTGAGGTTGGCCTGGAAGGCGACCGCATTGGCACCGGCGGCCTTGATCGCAGCCACCGTTGCGTCGGCGTCGGTCTTGGTAGCGGCGCTGTTGTAGTGGATCGCGATTGCCTTCGCGCCATGGGCCGCGAGATCGCGCGCGATCAGGCCGCCGAGATTTTTCGCGCCGCCGGCGATGATGACGGTCTTGTCCTTGATGCTGTGGTCGGTCATGGCGTTCGCCTCTCCGGATCAAGCGGCCGCGCTCTGCGGCCGCTTTCTGCAGGGAATGATATCGTCTAGAATTGGCGGATAAAGCCGTGCATTCTGACCTCACTTGTCAGAAATGGCGAACAATCGAGGCCCGAGCTTGGACCGCATCGATCTCTTCCGCATCTTCGCCCGCGTCGTCGAGTGTGCGAGTTTTACGCGGGCGGCCGACACGCTTGGGCTGCCGCGCTCGTCAGTCTCGTCGGCGGTCGCGGAGCTGGAGCAGCGCATCGGTGCGCGGCTGCTGCATCGCACGACACGAAAAGTGTCGCCCACGCATGATGGCGCGGCGTTCTATGAGAGAGCCTTGCGCGTCGTCGCCGATATCGAGGAGGCCGAGAGCCTGTTTCGCCATGCCGCGGCCGAGCCGTCGGGCCGGCTCAGGGTCGACGTGCCCGACGGCCGAG
>NZ_JACMYK010000242.1 GCF_020889785.1 Bradyrhizobium acaciae | reverse complement strand
CCGGCACCGGCCCGCATGGCCGCGTCATCGCGCGCGACGTCGACGACGCCAAGGCGGGCAAGGGCCTCAAGGCACCCGCGGCCGCGCCCGCCGCAGCGGGGCCGAGCATCGCGCCGTCGATGTCGGACAAGCAGATCCTGGCGCTGTTCGAGCCGGGCTCCTACGACATCGTGCCGCATGACGGCATGCGCCGTACCATCGCGCAGCGTCTCACCGCTTCGGTGCAGAACGTCCCGCACTTCTACCTGACGATCGACTGCGACATCGGCAAGCTGCTTGCCGCGCGCGAGGAGATCAATGCGTCCGCGCCGAAGGACAAGGAGAAGAAGCCGCTCTACAAGATCTCGGTCAACGACTTCGTCATCAAGGCGATGGCGGTCGCGCTGCAGAAGATTCCGAACTGCAACGTCAGCTGGACCGAAGGCGGCATGCTCAAGCACAAGCATTCCGACGTGGGCGTCGCGGTGGCGATGCCGGGCGGCCTGATCACGCCGATCATCCGCAAGGCCGAGACCAAGACGCTCTCGACCATCTCCAACGAGATGAAGGATTTTGCGGCGCGCGCCCGCGCCCGCAAGCTGAAGCCGGAAGAATATCAGGGCGGCACCACCGCGGTGTCGAACCTCGGCATGTACGGCATCAACCACTTCACCGCCGTGATCAATCCGCCGCACGCCTCGATCCTCGCGGTCGGCACCTCGGAGGAGCGTCCGGTGGTACGTGGCGGCAAGATCGAGATCGCGCAGATGATGAGCGTGACCTTGTCGTGCGATCACCGCGCCATCGACGGCGCGCTCGGCGCCGAGCTGATCGGCGCCCTCAAGCAGCTGATCGAAAACCCAGTGATGATGATGGTGTGACGGGCATCCGCCATGTACGCGATGTCAGGTCCGTACGTTCTGCTCGCCGCCATCGCCGTTGCGCTGCTTGTCGCGGTCAACCGCGACCTGATATCGACGTTCCAGTTCCGGTTGATGATGATCGGCGCCGGTGTGCTGGCGCTGGTGTGGACCATATTTCTCGGTGCGGTATGGCAGGAGTACCGATGAATGGCCGGCACGGCTCGCACGCGCTGGCCCTGGATCTCGCTGCTGCTGTCAACCGCATTGGTGTGCAATCCGGTCGGATTCGATTTTGTGCACTCCGCGTTCTTCGCCGGCGAACAGCTGGCGCGGAACATCGCCCAGCCGATCGTGCTGACGGCCCTGGTCATCATGGCCGTGGTGATCGGGCTCGAATGGCTGGTCAGGTCATTGATCGCAAGAAGCCGCGCGCGCGGCGTCACACGCTGAGTTGAACGGGAGCCGCCATGGCCGACACATCCTTTGACGTCATCATCATCGGCTCCGGCCCCGGCGGCTATGTGACCGCGATCCGCGCCGCGCAGCTCGGCTTCAAGACCGCGATCGTCGAGAAATCCTATCTCGGCGGCATCTGCCTGAACTGGGGCTGCATCCCGACCAAGGCGCTGCTGCGCTCGGCCGAGATCTACCACTACATGCAGCACGCCAAGGATTACGGGCTGTCGGCCGACAATGTCAGCTTTGATCCGAAGGCTGTGGTGCAGCGCTCGCGCGGGGTTTCGAAGCGCCTCAATGACGGCGTCGGCTTCCTGATGAAGAAGAACAAGGTCACGGTGATCTGGGGTGACGCTACGATCGATGCGCCCGGCAAGATCACGGTGAAGAAATCGCCGGTCGAAGCGCCGAAGGGCGCGAGCGGCGAGGGCACCTATCAGGCCAAGCACATCATCGTCGCGACCGGCGCGCGGCCGCGCGTGCTGCCCGGGCTCGAGCCCGACAAGAAGCTGGTCTGGACCTATTTCGAGGCGATGGTGCCGGAGCGGATGCCGAAATCGCTGCTGGTGGTCGGCTCGGGCGCGATCGGCATCGAGTTCGCTTCGTTCTTCCACACGATGGGCGCCGACGTCACCGTGGTCGAGGTGCTGCCGCAGATCCTGCCCGTCGAGGACGCCGAGATCGCGGGTCTGGCCCGCAAGCGCTTCGAGAAGCAGGGCATCAAGATCATGTCCTCGACCAAGGTGACGAAGCTGGAGAAGAAGGCCGACAGCGTGGTCGCGACCATCGACGACGGCAAGGGCCAGCCGCAGACCAAGGAATTCGAGCGCGTGATCTCGGCGGTCGGCGTGGTCGGCAACATCGAGAATCTCGGGCTGGAGAAGCTCGGCGTCAAGACCGACCGCGGCTGCATCGTGACCGACGGCCTCGGCAAGACCAACGTCCCCGGCATCTATGCGATCGGCGACGTCGCTGGCCCGCCGATGCTCGCGCACAAGGCCGAACATGAGGGCGTGATCTGCATCGAGGCGATCAAGGGCCTGCACCCGCATCCGATGGACAAGCTGATGATCCCGGGCTGCACCTATTGCAACCCGCAGGTCGCTTCCGTCGGCCTCACCGAAGCGAAGGCCAAGGAAGGCGGCCGCGAGATCCGCGTCGGCCGCTTCCCGTTCGTCGGCAACGGCAAGGCGATCGCGCTCGGCGAGGATCAGGGCCTCGTCAAGGTGATCTTCGACAAGAAGACCGGGCAGTTGCTCGGTGCACACATGATCGGCGCCGAGGTCACCGAGCTGATCCAGGGCTATGTCGTGGCGATGAATCTTGAGACCACGGAAGAGGAATTGATGCACACCGTATTCCCGCATCCGACCTTGTCGGAAATGATGAAGGAAGCGGTGCTCGACGCCTACGGACGCGTGCTGAATATCTAACGTTCGGAGACGACGCCGATAGAAGTCCCGTCATCCTGAGGCGCTCGCGCAGCGAGCCTCGAAGGATGCACGGCCCGGATCGAGCAGCGGGGCTCGTCGCCCTTCGAGACGCGCTTCGCGCTCCTCAGGGTGACGGGTCTGGCAAACGAATTCGCAAAGAAAAAGAAAGAGCGCATCTCGTGAAAGACAACGACAACCTCACCATCGAACGCCCGACCTTCGTGACCCATCTCGAATGCGCGATGGAGGGCGACCATTATGCGGCCGACCAGGTGCACAATCTCTCCAAGGCCGGCAAGCCGCTGCTTGTGCGCTATGACCTCGCCCGGGTGAAGAAGGCGCTGACCAAGGACGCGCTGGCCCAGCGCCCCGCCGATTTGTGGCGCTATCGCGAATTGCTGCCGGTTCGCAAATGCCAGGACATCGTCAGCCTCGGCGAAGTCACGACACCGCTGATCCGCCTGCCGCGGCTTGGTGCGAAGCTTGGCGGCGGCGAGATCATCGTCAAGGACGAGGGGCGGCTGCCGACCGGCTCGTTCAAGGCGCGCGGCCTCGTGATGGCGGTGTCGATGGGCAAGGCGCTCGGCATCAAGCACATGGCGATGCCGACCAACGGCAATGCCGGCGCGGCGCTGGCGGCCTATGCGACCTCCTGCGGGATCAAGACAACGATCTTCTGTCCGGCCGATACGCCGGAGGTGAATGTCAGCGAGATCGAGCTGCAGGGCGCGACGGTCTATCGCGTCAACGGCTACATCGACGACTGCGGCAAGATCGTCGGCGAAGGCAAGGCCAAGGTCGGCTGGTTCGATACCTCGACCCTGAAGGAGCCGTACCGGATCGAGGGCAAGAAGACGATGGGCCTCGAGCTCGCCGAGCAACTCGGGTGGGACGTGCCCGACGTGATCTTCTATCCGACCGGCGGCGGCACCGGCCTGATCGGCATGTGGAAGGCGTTCGACGAGCTGGAGAAGATCGGTTTCATCGGCTCGAAGCGCCCGCGCATGGTCGCGGTGCAGGCCTCCGGCTGCGCGCCGATGGTGCGGGCCTATGAGGCCGGCACCGAGCACGCCGCGCGCTGGGAGGACGCTCACACCATCGCCTCGGGCATCCGCGTGCCGCAGGCGATCGGCGATTTCCTCATTCTGCGCGCGGTGCGCGAGAGCAAGGGGTTTGCGATCGCCGTCGACGACGACAAGATCACCACAGCGCTCAACGAGGTGGCGCGCGAGGAGGGGCTGCTGCTGTGCCCCGAGGGCGCCGCGACCTATGCGGCCTACAAGGAGAGCCTTGCCGACGGCCGCGTCAGCAAGACCGACCGCGTGATGCTGTTCAATTGCGCGAGCGGCCTGAAATATCCGCTGCCGCCGATCACCCGTACGCTGGACCGGCACAAGCCGATCGACTTCTCGCAGTTCTGAGGACATCGTCATTGCGAGGGTAGCGAAGCAATCCATTTCACCGCTTGTGCGGAACCATGGATTGCTTCGTCGCTTCGCTCCTCGCAATGACGGTGTCATTTGACGGAGTCATTCATGGGCAGGACTATTTGGGCGGTTTTGGCCGCGTTCTTGACGTTAAGCGGCCCTGTCGCCGCGGAAACCTGGCCCGCGCATCCGATCACCATCGTGGTGCCGTTCGCCGCCGGCGGCCCCTCGGATGCGATGGCGCGCATTCTCGGCGAGCACATGAAGCAATCGCTCGGCGAGGTGCTTCTGATCGAGAACGTGACCGGAGCGGGCGGCTCGCTCGGTGTCGGCCGCGCAGTGCGTTCGGCGCCCGACGGCTACACCATCTCGTTCGGCCATCTCGGCACCCATGTCGCCAACGGCGCGATCTACAAGCTCGGTTACGACCTCGTCGCCGACCTCGAGCCGGTGGTGCTGCTGCCGAGCAATCCGATGATCATCGTCAGCAAGAACGCGGTGCCGGCGAAATCGCTCAAGGAGCTGCTGGAGTGGCTGAAGTCGCGGCCTCAGCCGCCGACCGCGGGCACTGCCGGCGCCGGCAGCGGCAGCCACATCGCCGGGCTTTATTTCGAGAATGTCTCCGGCATCAAGCTGCAATACGTGCCGTATCGCGGCACCGGGCCGGCGCTGAACGATCTCGTCGCCGGACAGATCGACATCATCGTCGACCAGACCTCGAACTCGATCAACCAGGTGCGCGGCGGCAACATCCGCGCCTATGCGGTCACCGATTCCAAGCGGGTCGCGAATGCGCCCGAGGTCCCAACGGTCGACGAGGCTGGGCTGCCGGGGTTCCACATGACGCTATGGTCCGGCCTCTGGGTGCCCAAGGGCACGCCCAAGGAGATCGTGGCCAGGCTCAACGCTGCTGCGGTCGCGGCGATGGCCGATCCGGCCGTGCAGAAGCAGCTCGAAAATCTCGGCTTGCAGATGCCGCCGAAGGATCAGCTGACGCCGGAAGCACTCGGCGCCTGGCAGAAGGCGGAAATCGCAAAATGGTGGCCGATGATCAAGGCCGCCAATGTGAAGGTGGATTGAGGGCGGATCGATATTGCGGCGGCGCTCATGAAGAATCTTGCTCTTGCCAGGCTTGTGCCCAGCGCCGTCTTTACGGTCGCCTTCGTGGGATGGATGGTGTTTTGGGTCACGTCAGATGGCGCGACCGGGGGCTCCATCCTTCGATTGTCTTTGGTCGCCCTGGCTGCTGCGTTGATCTTCCAGTTCGTTTACGGCGGCCTCGTCTATCTTATTCTGACCCGAACCGGGCTCTGGAGCATTTGGACGATAGCATTCGCGTATCTGTTGCCCGTCTTCATCATCGACCACATGATCGACACTCCGCGTGAGGCTCGCGGGATGATTGCCTGGATGGTATTCGCCTGTCTGGTAGCGGGCGTGTCCTGGTTTTTCGCTCGCGCCGAGGTTGGTACGCAGGCCGATCTGCTGTAGCGTCCGCAGCAGATCTCACTGCGCCGGCGCCGCGTTGCTCTCCTGCGTCACGACGCGGTCGCCGCCCTTTGCCGCCACCGCCGTGCCTGCGTCCTCGAAGCGTGCGCGATAGACCGCGAAATTCTCCATCACCCGCTGGACGTAGTTGCGGGTTTCCGAGATCGGGATCCGCTCCACCCAGTCGACCGGATCGACCTTGGGATCGCGCGGATCGCCATAGGCCTTGATCCAGTCGCGGACGCGGCCGCGGCCGGCGTTG
>NZ_JACMYK010000241.1 GCF_020889785.1 Bradyrhizobium acaciae | reverse complement strand
GGAGCGGACGCGGTCCCGGGCCGACCCAACGCGTACCGGCGCCATGCCAGCCGGGCCGAACGCCCGGTCGCACAACAGTGCGGCTGCGGTAGGCAACCGCCCCGCCACGCGGACCGACCGCAACGCCGCCGCGGCGCACGACCGCACGTATCTGGACGACGTCGCTGCTCGAGTCCTGCTGCGTGACGGTCGGAAGTGAAGCGGAAGCGCCGATATTGATGGCTGATGCTGGGTCTGGCTGCACGGTAAGCACGGTGACGCCGATAACCGCCAGCCGGAAAATCTTGCTCAAGATCGCAGCTCGTTCTTGTTGTTCTTGGTGACCGAACGCCGTGCTGGACTGCATTATCGTGCCCTTCCATCTTTATGTGCTGCACTTTTCGGCAGCACTGATCCGTCAGCTATTCTTCCCCTTCTCCTCTGCCACGATCTCCATGCACCATAACGTGCACAGCCGATCTCATTGCCCGCGATCCGTTTCATCGAACGTTGTCGCGAGCTGATTTCGTTTCGAGGTTCAAACGATAGGCTAACACGCTTTGCGTGTGATGTGCAGTTTGTGCCAATCGCGCCTACACGACGTGCAGGCTTAATGAAAGATGTTTCAATTCGATCAATCCGATGACGTCGTGATTATTGCGTTCTCGAAAAAACAAGCGAAAATCTGAGGCTCTCGATTCTGCATCGCGATGTCGGCACGTTGTGCGCGGGACGCATTATTTACTGACTTCAAGTATTTGGTATTAGTAGAATAATCGCATTACACTTGCGGGCGTGGAAATGGGCGAGCACCTGACGGTTCACACCGGCGAGCTCAACGGCTTCGAGGGACTCCACGATGCCGTCAAAGGTTCGCATGTCGAGGTCATGCAGCTTGAGCGCGGTAAGCTGCGCGGCACTTTGTCTCATGTCGGGATCGGCGATTTTTCGCTCAGCATCGGCGCATTCAATGTCGGGGTCCGCACACAACGGATCTCAACCGATCCCAAGCTGATCATCGGAATGCTGCTGAACGCGACCAACCGCGTCACGCATTGGGCCTTCGACATGCAGCCGGCCGACGTGCTGGTGATTCCGCCAGGGGTTGAACATGACGGCATCTTTCACAGCGCCTCGTCCTACGCAGCCATTCGCTTCGACATGGACGATCTGCCCGACGTGTTCGGCGGCGAGCCGCGGCTCGCCGATGCCGAAACATGGAGCGCCAAGAACCATTTCCGCGCGGACCGCACGATCGGCATGAACGCCGCGGACAGGCTGCCGCAGATCATCGCGCATCTCGCGCGTTATCCGGACGCCCTGTCGGAGGCGTCGGCCGAGTTCTGGAAGCGCGCGATCACCGACTGCGTGACCGCCACGGTCGTCACATCGCTGCCATCAGACGGAACGAGCTATCTGCCGTCGGCGATGAAACTGGTGCGCGACGTCGAGGACTATCTGCTCAGCGCCGGTACCCGCCCGGTCCACGTCTCGGAAATCTGTTCCGAGTTGCGGCTGTCGCGACGTAGCCTGCACCGCGCCTTCCACGAGGTGTTCGGCGTCGGCCCCGTGACATTCCTGCGCTACAAGCGGCTCTGCACAATCCGCTCGATCCTACGCGAAAGCACGCCGGAGCAGACCACCGTCTCCAAGGTCGCGATCGAACAGGGCTTCATCGAGCTCGGGCGCTTCTCGCAATATTACCGCACCATGTTCGGGGAATACCCGTCGCAGACGCTCGGCTACGCCGGATAGGGCGAACCGGTCGCGACGCTCATCCAAGCCTATTTCGATCGCCCCGGATCGCCATTGCCGGACAGCAGCTGCGCCGCGCCGCCGATGCCGCGACGGAAGGCTTCGTCGAAGGTGACGCCGCGGAACTGCCATTTGTAGTCCTTGCCGCCCCAGGCCATCTGCCATCGCGTGGCCCAGCCGAGATCTCCGTCATCCCAAACCAGCCGTCCGACCAAGATGGCCTCGCCACCCTGTGGCGCGACGATCGAGGTCAGTTTCGGCGCCGGCATCTTCAAGAGCTCGGCCGGCGTGACGTTGGCACTCGTCAGCGCGGCAGCACTTGGCAACACGAAGCGCATGCCGCGCTTGCCTGCTGCAGCCGCAAGCGCGTCACGCTGCAAATCGGATTGCGTCCCATCCGATGTGACGATGTAATCCTTCGGACCGTGCTGCATCTCGACGAAGACGCCGAGCACCGGCCGCTGCGACCGCCATGGCTTGAGATCGAGCTTGGCGAGAATGCCGTCGATCTTCTTGTCGTCGAAATCAACGGTCAGGTCGTAGGGCCGGTCGCGGGTGCCCTGCTCGTCATGATGCGGCTTGCCGGCATACTGATCGTGATAGTCGAAGCTGCTGACGAACTCCTTGGCCTTCGATTTGTACGCGGCAAGCCGGCGATCGCTTGCCAGCGTCGGCTGGCCGGAGACCTTGATCAGGACATCCTCCAGACACGCCCCGAACCCGATGATCCGGTTCGGCTCGCCCTGGCCGGTGACGACGGTCTGCGCGCGGTAGAGGCTGTCGGCCGCTGCCATCGCACCGCTGCAACAGACCAATGCGGCGGCCAGCAGCATACGAACCAGGCCACGTGCGCGTGTGGCGATCGGATTGCGTTTCGTATCAAGCAAGGCAGCCATGGTCACCTCCGCTCGGTTCAGTGACGGCACAGATTGGCGGTATTTGCCGGGTCACGCCAACACGTCCGGGCATGGACACCATTCCGTCGGCAGCGCCGCACGCTATGGTCACGTGCGGCGGGCATGACATATGCTCGGCGCATGTGCGGTGGCGCCGGAAGCGCTGCCCAGGACGAGACCATTGAGCAGGAGACGTCCCGTGAAATGCTACGAATTGCAAGGCCCCGGTGGCGTTGACGCGCTTGCGTTGGTCGACAAGCCGGTTCCGCAGGCCGGCCCCGGCGAGGTCCTGGTGCGGCTGAAGGCGGCGACGCTGAACTATCGTGACCTGCTCACGGTCAAGGGCGGCTATGGCTCGCGCCAGAAATTTCCGCTGGTGCCGGTCTCCGACGGTGCCGGTGTGGTCGAAGCGGTCGGCGCCGGCGTCAAGAATTTTGCACCCGGCGATCGCGTGATCGGCAGCTTCTTCGAAAGCTGGCTCGGCGGCGAGCCGAGCGAGACGCGGATGCGCGCAGCACTCGGCGGCAGCGTCGACGGCGTGCTGACCGAGTACCGGGTGTTTCCGGCGCATGCGCTGGTGCGCACGCCGGAGCATCTCAGCGACATCGAGGCCGCGGCGCTGCCCTGCGCCGGCGTCACGGCGTGGAGCGCGGTGGTCAAGCTCGGCGACATCAAGCCGGGACAGACCGTGCTGACCCAGGGCACCGGCGGCGTCTCGCTGTTCGCGCTGCAATTCGCCAAGATGTGCGGCGCCCGTGTCATCGCCACCTCCTCCAGCGACGCCAAGATCGCGCGGTTGAAACAACTCGGCGCCGACGTCACGCTCAACTACAAGACCACGCCCGATTGGGGCAAGAAGGCGCGCGAGCTGACCGGGCGCGGGGTCGACCTCGTCGTCGAGGTCGGCGGCGTCGGCACGCTGAATGAGTCGATCCGCGCCACCAGGATCGGCGGCACCATCGCCTTCATCGGCGTGCTCGCAGGTCCGGCATCGTCCGACACGCGGCTGCCGCTGATGGTGATGCAGCAGCAGCGGCTGCAAGGCGTCACCGTCGGCCCGATCGAGGACCTGCAGGCGCTGTGCGACGGCATCAGCCTGCACGGCGTCAAGCCTGTGATCGACAAGGTGTTCGTCTTCGACCAGGTCAAGGCCGCGTTCGCCCACATGGCGAGCGGCGCGCATTTCGGCAAGATCGCGATTGCGATCGGGTAGACTGCCGATAACCAAGGCCTAGCGCCCCGTGAACTGGGCCTTGCGCTTCTCGACGAAGGCCTTGCGGCCTTCCTGCGCGTCGGCGCTTTCGCGGATCACCTGCTGCAGCTCGATCTCGCGGCGGAACTGCTCGGCGTAGCTTGCGTGCTCGCTCGCCTCGAGCAATTGCCGCGTCGCGACCAGCGCGCGGGTCGGGCCGTCGGCGAGGCGGCCGGCGAGCGCCTTCGCCTCGTCGAGCAGCCTTGCATCGTCGACCACATCGCGCACCAGGCCCCACTCCTTGGCCCGCTCCGCCGACAGCGGCTCGTTCAGCAGCATCAGGTCGAGCGCGCGCTGGCGCCCGACCAGCCGCGGCAGCAGCCAGGTCGAACCGAGATCGGGCACGAGGCCGATCCGGCTGAACACCTGGATGAAGCTCGCCGAGCGCGCGGCCAGGATCATGTCGCCGGACATCGCAAGGCTGAAGCCGCCGCCGGCGGCAACGCCGTTGACCGCGACCACCACCGGCATCCGGCACTCGCGCAAAGCCTGCATCGCCGGCCAGTAATGCGTCATCACGCCGGTGTAGATATTGTCGCCGAGCGAGTTGAACGCCTTGAGGTTCTGCCCGGAGCAGAAGCCGCGTCCCTCCCCGGTCAGGACCAGCGCGCGGATGCCGGGGTCGCTGCTCATCTCGCCCACTGCGCGCGCGAGATCGCCGAGCAGTTCCGGCGTCATCGCGTTCAGGCTTGCGGGGTCGTTGAGCGTCAGGATCCCGACCTTGCCGTCCCGTTCACGCTTCACATTGCTCATTTTCCGCCCCCTGAAACCGGTTCTTGTTGCACTGACAGTGCCATGCTTGGCATGCTACGCCAACGTGCCCCGCCCGCAACAAGAACAGCGAAAGCAACGCCATGTCCGACCAGTTCTCCAACTCGCAAGTGATCCGCAAACCGGCCGTCAGCGCCAAGGGCGGCATCGTCGCCGCGCAATCGCGCAGAGCGGCGGAGGTCGGCGCGGAGGTATTGGCAGCGGGCGGCGATTGCGTCGACGCTGTCATTGCAACCACCTTCGCGCTCGGGGTGCTGGAGCCCTGGATGAGCGGCGCCGGCGGCGGCGGCGCCATGGTGCTCTATCGCGCCAAGGGGAACCGCGTCGAGGTGATCGACTACGGCATGCGCGCGCCCGACGGCCTGCGCATCGAGGATTACCCCCTGACCGGCGGCGCGGCCTCCGACCTGTTCCCGTGGGCGCGGGTCAAGGACGACCGCAACCTGCACGGCCCAGGCTCGATCGCGGTGCCCGGCGTCGTCGCCGGTATGGAAGAGGCGCATCGCCGCCACGCCAAGATGCCGTGGAAGGATCTGCTGGCGCCGAGCGTCGAGCTCGCCGGCGAAGGCCTGCTGGTCGATTGGTGGACCACCGAGATGATCGCAAGCTCGGCCGCCGATCTGCGGCGCTATGGCGCCAGTGCCGCGGCGTATCTGCTGGATGGCCTGCCGCCGAATGCGCAATGGGGTATCAAGTCTGAGGTCCGCATGCCGCAGGACAGGCTGAAGGCGGCGATGGCGCAGCTTGCCGCGGCCGGTCCGCGCGATTTCTACGAGGGCGACCTGGCGCGCAGCATCGCCGACGATATCCAGGCCGCCGGCGGCGCGCTGTCGGTGCGCGATCTCGCCGCCTTCCGCGCCCATCTGCGCGAGCCGCTGAAAATTCCCTATCGCGGCGGCACGGTGTATGCGACGCCGGAACTGACCGCGGGTCCGACCATGGCGCGCACGCTCGGCCTGCTGCAAAAGGCGCTCACGCCCGCGCAAGGCGGTCCGGATGCTATGGCCTACGCGGCGTATGCCGAGGCGCTGCAAGCGGCCTATCGCGAACGGCTGAAGGACATGGGCGACGTCGACGGCCGCCGCGCGCTCGGCGCCGAGGCGATCGCTCCATCCTGCACCACGCATTTCTCCGCGGTCGACCGCGACGGCAACATGGCCGCGGTGACGCAGACCCTGTTGTCGACATTCGGCTCCAAGTTCGTGACGCCGAATACCGGCCTCACCATGAACAACGGCATCATGTGGTTCGATCCGACCCAAGGCGCACCGAACTCGCTCGCGCCCGGCAAGCGCTGCCTGACCAACTACACGCCCGTGGTG
>NZ_JACMYK010000240.1 GCF_020889785.1 Bradyrhizobium acaciae | reverse complement strand
GACCGAAGGCGAGGACGGCAACGGCACGGCCTTCCTGTTGACCCGGCGCAGCGCCAACCTGCGTTCCCACAGCGCGCAATGGGCGCTGCCGGGCGGACGCTGCGATGCCGGTGAGACGCAGCCTCAAGCCGCACTGCGCGAATTGCACGAGGAGCTTGGGCTAAAGCTGTCCGAGCCTGATGTGATCGGCATGCTCGACGATTATCCGACGCGGTCCGGTTATCTGATCACCCCGGTTGTGGTCTGGGCCGGCGCGCATGCGGCGCTCGTGCCGAACCCGGACGAGGTCGCTTCCGTCCACCGCATCGGCCTCGATGCGATCGAGCTGGAGGACGCGTTCACCTTCGTCACGATCCCCGAGAGCTCGCGGCGCGTGATCCGCTTCCGCCTCGGCGGCCAGCAGATTCATGCGCCGACCGCCGCGCTGATCTATCAGTTCCGCGAGGTGCTCGCCGGCCGCAGCACCCGCGTCGCCGACCTGGAGCAGCCGGTGTTCGCGTGGAAGTGACCGTCATCAACCCGTCGGCCTCCACGGCTTGCCTCGGAGACCACCGCATTGTGGCGAAAATTCTGGAGCTGATCGCGGCATCCGGCCGCCTTCGATCCGGACAATTGCGGGCTGACTTCGCGGCGGCGCTTGCTACAACGAGGTCATGCGCCCGCAATTGATTCGCCTGTGTCCTGGATTTGTCGCGCTCGCGCTCGCGCTCGTCGCCGGCGCGCCGTCTGTATCGGCCGGCGAGGCCGATGCGTTGCCACCGTCCGTCGCCAATGCGATGGCACAGGCATCGCCGCAGGCGATCATGGACTATCGCCGCAAGCTGCAGGAATACCAGGAGGCGCGCGACGCCTTCGAGCAGGATGCCAGCGCCTATTGGACCGCGATCGCCGACAAGCGCCGCGGCCGCAACGCCAAGCGCCGCGACCGCGTGCAGATCGGGCTGGACGACTACGTGCTGCAGCAGCCGCCGGTCTATGAGGGCCCGAAGCGGCCGGTCAATCCGGCTCCCGAAGAGGAGGGCGCCAAGCCGCCGCGTCCGCCCAAGACGATACCGGTGGTCTCGGATCTGGTCAGGGCGGCCGCCGAGCAATTCCAGTTCACGCCGCAGCGGCCGACGAGCGAGGTCGAGTTCAAGCGCGCCTATGCCCGCTACGCACGCGCGGCCGGGCTGACGCCGGAGCAGGCGGTGCGGGTCTATTCATTCGAGACCGGCGGCACCGGCAATTACGACGTGCAGGCGGGCATCGAGCACGGCGGGAAGCGCGCCATCTCGACCGCGATGGGCTACAACCAGCTGCTCACCACCAACACCGTCGAGCTCCTGGCCGAGCAGGGCCATGAATTCGTGCGGGACCTGACCGAGCGGGTGGCGCGGACGCAAGGGCCGGCGCGCAAGACGATGGAGCACAAGCTCGCGGTGCTGAAGAAGATGGTCGCCTTCACGCTCACCGTGCCCGACGACTGGTCCGCGCATCAGCGCCTCGCCGATACGCCGCAGGGCTGGGCGTGCCACGCCATGGTGCTCGACATCGATGTCGGCCCGATGCTGCAGACCCACAAGCTGCTGACCTCGGTGATCTTCGCGCGCAACAAGGGCTATTCGCGGCCGCTGACCGCGGCCGAGCTCGAGATGATGAACCTGACCGGCGACGGCACCGGGCTCGACATGGTGACCATGCCGCAGGCGATGCGCGAACAGGTGCCGACCTCGAACTTCTTCCAGCGCTCGGGCTACGAGCGCAACCCGGTCGCGATCCGCCACAACACCGTGGCCAAGCTGCTTGCCGTCACCAACGAGCGGATGGACTTCAACAGCAACAAGCCCGGCGCAAGGGAATTGGCCGCGGCGTTCTGACGCCTGCCGGACACGTCATTTCGAGCCGAACATGAATTTGCCGTCGCCCTCGAGATAGGGCCCGGAGCGCATGTAGAGCTGGCCGTTCTGGCCGATGAAGAACAGTGTCCCCTTCGGCACCTTCTTGGCACCCTTCAGCAGCGTGCCGGCATTGTTGGTACCCATCTTGTAGGCCCAGGTCTTGCCGTCCTTGTCATAGGCGTAGCCCATGTCGGACTTCAGCTCCCATGGCGCAGCCTCCTGCGCGAATGAGTATGTCGCCATCGCAGCAAGGGTCGCGGTCGCAATAAAGGTCTTGGTCAAAAAATGCGTCATGATCCACCTCCGGCCGAAAAAAAACGGCATCGTCCCCACGCTTCTGAACAAATCACGAACGCCATTCGCGCGTCAATACGACAATCGGCGAGACCTCTGGTGCAGATCAGCGACTTTGTGATTTCCCGTATCAAGCTTGGCGACTATCTTCGCGTTACCGTTTACAAACGCTTTGATCGGCGGAAACACTACCTGGGGATGATCGCGATGAATCACGTCATGAAGATCGGTATCGGTGTCGCTCTGTCGTTCATGGCGCTGGCGTCAGTCGCGCAGGCGGACGAGTTCAAGCTCTCCAACAACCAGCGGATCTCCTGCAGCCGCGGCCTCTCGGCCGGCAAGCTCAATACGTCGACGTGCAAGTCCTACGCCTATCTGTTCAACGCCAAGACCTCGGAATACTTCCGCTGCCAGGTTTCGTTGGCGCTGACCCGGGACAACAAGGAGGTCATCAACGTCCAGGCCGACGGCGGCTGCACCAAGAAGCCGCGCATCTTCGAGACCGACGGCAATTATACGTTCGACGCCACCGAGACCGAGCCGCCGAACACCAATTCGTTCTTCGGTCCGGGCGGCTATGCGATCTGGGCCAGCGACGCCAACACCCAGAAGATCCGCGGCTGCATCACCATCTCATCCGGCCTCGGCTCCGACATCTCGAAATGCCTCGACATGAAGTTTCAGTGACCGACGCGCGGGCCGCGTAATGCACAAGCTTCGCCCGGCCCCGCTGTGCCGTTCCTGGTTGTTTCTCGAAGGCGCCAACGAGGCGGTCCTGCATGCGGCCGCCAGCGGCGCCGACGTGCTGATCCACGAGCTCGAGGACTTCACCCCGCCGGCGCTGCGCCCGAAGGCGCGGCGACTTGCGGCCGATCTCTACGCGGCCTGGCGCGACCAGGGCGTGGTGGTCGCAGTGCGCGTCAATCCGCTGGATCAGGACGGCATGGACGATCTCGCCGCCGTGATGCGGGGACGTCCTGACATCGTCGCGCTGCCCAAGGTCGCCGAGCCGCACCATGTCGCCAGGCTGGACCAGGCGGTGACGCGGTTCGAGCGCGACTATGGCATCGCCGAGGGATCGACGGCGCTGCTGCCGAATATCGAGTTCGCACGCGGCCTGGTGCAGACCGGCGCGATCGCAGTCGTGAGCCGACGTACCATCGGCTGCCTGATGGCCTCCGAAGACCTCGCCGCCGACCTTGGCGCCGAGCGCGGCAGCGATGGCCTCGAGCTGGCCTATGCGCGGCAACGCTTCATCGTCGAATGCCGCGCCGCCGGTGTCGTCGCGGTCGACTGTCCCTACACCTGGAGCGACGCCGCGGGCGTCGAACGCGACACGATCTGGGCGCGACGGCTGGGTTACACCGCAAAGAGCCTGGTCGATCCCGCGCATGCCGCCATCGTCAACCGCGTCCTCACGCCGAGCGAGGATGAGTTGCACCAGGCGGGCAGGATCGTAGCTGCCTTCGAGGCGGCGCGGACGCAGGGCTTCGGCCGCGTCGAACTCGACGGCTCGCTGCTCGAAGTCCCCACCTACTCCAACGCAAAGCGCCTGATCGCGCGCGGCGAGGCGCTGCGCGCGATCGATCGCCAAGCCTAGGCCTGACGCGAGGCCATTCCTCAGGAGGCCGGCTCTTTCTCGGAGAAGTGCATGCGCGAGCGGGCGAATTTCTTGACGCCCATCGGCTTACCGAACAGGTAGCCCTGGACCTGATCGAAATCCATCTCATGCGTGGCGAGAAAGTCCGCGCGCGTCTCGACCCCCTGGGCTACGACCTGCGCGCCGGCATCGTGTGCGAGCTCCACGATACGCCGGCATACCGTCTGCTTCAGGCGCTGATCCGCGCAGCCGGTGACGTATTGATGATCGACCTTGAGCTGGACGAACGGAAAGTTCGGCAGTCCCAGCAAGGACGGCCAGTTCGCGCCGACATTGTCGATCGAGATGCCGATATTGTGCAGGCGAACCCGTCTCGCGACATCGATCGCCAGATCCAGATTGTCGATCAGCTCGGTGCTGTCGATCTCGATCAGCAGGCCGGCAAAGGCTGCATGATCCGGAATCCGGTAACAGAGCTCGCGCACCGCTCCATCGTCGGCAAGAAACGAGATCGGCAGGTTGATCGAGAGATTGACCGGTCCGATCTGCTCGACGAGATAGCGCCAATCCTCGATCGCGCGCGCGATCACGAACTCCGACAGCGCATGAAAATGCGGATCGCCCTCATCGGGGATGAAATAGGCCGGCGGCACCACGCCCCATGCCGGATGGCGCATCCGGATCAGCGCTTCGGCGCCGCTCGGAACCAGCGTCCGGAGATGAATTTTCTGCTGATACCATAGCTCGAGCCAGCCCGCCTTCAGCGCTTCGGGTACGTCCACCGCCGGACTCGGCGCGGGTTCGAGCGGAAGCAATGACGCAAGACTGTCACGCAGCGTTCCGGCGCTGAACGGCGTGGACAGGGCCGGCAGCATGGCGATGCCGTATTCATCGCCGATCTGCCGGACCGCCTTGACGATGATCGAGTCCGGTTGCCCGATGACGAGGACCTTGCCGCCATAGTCCTTTCTCACCAAAGTCTCGAGAATTTTACTGACTTCGATGCCGTCCACGGACACGCCGAGCACCAGAAGATCGGGCCGTTCCGCGTCCAGCACGGTGTCGAGTTCCAATGCCTGGCCGCATTCACTGGTGATGAAGCCGAGGTCTTCCAGCGCCTCCGCGAGGAAGGTCCGAAGGTGCTTTTTGCTGTCCGCAATGCATGCGCGCGGGGTCAGCTTGCGATGTCCGAACCATCCGGCTCGTGCCTGTGTGATGTGGCTGATGTGATTCATGCCCCGCCTTATCCGTAATTACCCCGGCTTGACTCGTACATCCAAGAACCCCGGCAATCATGGAAATTTCTGGTTCATACATTGATTGGCTCGCTAACCTTAAAGGATTCAATTCGAATCAAATGATCCCGGAATCGGCGCATTTCGCCGCGGTTATCCGTGCAACAAATGCGTCATCTGACCTTCGTGAGCACGAATGCGTTCGACTCTGGACGTATGCAGAAACATTGCGCGCGTGTGTCATCGAGAGACGACGTTAATGACTGTGGTGCTGCGTCGATGCAGATGCGGAACTGCATCATTGTCGGACATCAGATCGGTTCACACGCGGTGATCCGCGGCGCGCCGCCGGCGAATCAGGTCATCCATTTTGCGACGCCAAAGTGGATGTGTGTGATGTTGACGTCGCCGTTCGCAGCGTCTCCGGCATCAACGCGCAGAAACCGATCAGCCCGGCACCAGCGACGGCGGCGAGGAACAGAAATGCGGCGCCGTAGCCGGCGTGGACAATGATGAATCCGGCGACCGCTGTGCTCAACGCGCCGCCGACACCGGTCGCAGTGGCGATCGCGCCCTGGCTGATGTTGAAATGCCCGGTACCGTGCGTGAGATCGGCAACCACGAGCGGAAACAGCGCGCCGAAGATTCCGGCGCCGATGCCGTCAAGCAACTGCACCGACACCAGCCAGTACGGGTTGTCCGACAACGGATAGAGCGCGCCGCGCACGGCCAGCACCGCGAGCGCAGTCGCGAAGATCGGCTTGCGGCCCCAGACGTCGGCCTTGCGTCCGACCAGCATCGCAACCGGCACCATCACGATCTGCGCCGCGATGATGCAGACCGACATCAGCGACGTGCCGAGGTTGCGATTGACCAATGCGAGCTTCTGGCCGACCAGCGGCAGCATCGCGGCATTGGCAAAATGAAAGACCACGGTCGAGACCGCGAAGATCAGCAGCGGCTTGCAGGTCACCAGCACACGAAAGCCGGACGGCCGGTCATGCCGTGTGCCGTGTTCCTCCGCGACGTCGTCGAGCCCGCGCGCGACCTGATGATCGATCGCGTTGGGTGGGATCGACAGCGTCGCGGCGACGCTGGCGAGCGCCATCGCGGCCAGCAGCCAGAACACCACGACGGGGCCGAACCAGTAGGCGGTGCCGCCGGCGATCGCCGCCGCCACCGCATTGCCGGCGTGATTGAAGGCTTCGTTGCGGCCGGTC
>NZ_JACMYK010000239.1 GCF_020889785.1 Bradyrhizobium acaciae | reverse complement strand
GACAAGGACCGGTGCATGAAGCCCATCCGCTTTTCGGAAGAGCAGATCGTCGAGATTTTGAAGGAACACGAGGCCGGCGTTTCGGTCGCCGACCTGTGCCGCAAGCACGGCGTCAACCACGCCAGCATCTGCAAATGGAAGACGAAGTTTGGCGGGATGGAGGTGTCGGAGGCCAAGCGGCTGAAGGCACTGGAGGATGAGAACACGCGACTGAAGGGGATGAGCGAATGGCGGTCGTGTAAAACCATCGGCAGCTGCCGCATGACGATGAGATATCGAGCGATCCGGACGGACGATGGCGGCCTTCGCCAACGCATGCGAGCGATCGCCCAAGAGCGCCGCCGTTTCGGCTACCGGCGCCTGCATTTCTGCTCAAGCGGGAGGACCATGCAATCAACCACAAGAAGCTGTTCCGGCTCTACCGGGAAGAGAAGCTTGCGGTGCGTCGCCGTGGCGGCCGCAAGCGGGCGATCGGGACCCGGGCGCTGATGACGGAGCCGCTAGCGCAGAACGACCGCTGGTCGTTCGACTTCATGTCGGATCAAGTGACCTGCCGCCGCCGCTTCCGCATCCTGACCGTGGTCGATGACCGCACCCGCGAGTGCCTGGCGCTGGTGCCCGATACCTCGCTCTCGGGCACCGGGGTGGCGCGGGAACTGGACCGGCTGGTGATCGAGCGCGGCAAGCCGAAAATGGTGGTCAGCGATAACGGCAGCGAGCTGACCACAACGGTGACACGGGCGGATCAGAGCTGCGTCGCATGGCACTACATTGCGCCGGGCAAGCCCATGCAGAATGCCTTCATCGAGAGTTTCATGTATAGAGTGCCCCGCGGATGCAAGGGATTTCAGCGGCGCTTTGGATACCGGTCGGATGCGTTCATGTATACGGCCTGTTAGTGCGACCGATGCTATGGCCGCCGGTCCTGATGGAGATCGCGAATCGAAGCCTCATCAACGGGTCGCGCTTGCTGCGCCTAAAGCTCTTCGGGCTTGCTCGATCGCCAGCTCTGCCGGACTCCATCACGCTGTCATTTGCCTTACACCATAAGTCAGGCCGCGCGCTTAGGCCGATAGAATTCCCGGTCGTCATCGTCGCCCAGACGATCCTGACAACTTGTTGGCAACTGCGACAGCGACGATCATGGGTCGCCGTCGTCCAAGCAGAGCTTCGATCCAGCCACATACGACCCGTGAGAATGCCTTTGGATACCGAACGACGTTGCGGTGCCTGAGATAGGCATCGCCCTGCTTTGTGATGCGGCCGAGCCGATCCTTACCGCCGGTGGAATTCTGCTTTGGCGTCAGGCCGCAAACTCCCGCCCTGAGCGAACCATAGTTGGATTCGGAACGGTCGCGGCGAGCGCTGTGGCCGTGATCGGGCCGATGCCAGGAATTGACGAGAGCAACTTCGTCATCGGTTGCGTCCTCTGGAGCTTAGCGATCTCCTGCTCGATGGCTTCCACCTGCTGGTCCAACGCCTTCACTTGAGTGACAAGCGCAGCCAGTGCCATGCGGGCGTTGGTAGGTAGCGTCAGTTCCTCGCCATCTAGCAGGTCCACCAGACCATCCACCCTTTGCTGGCCTTGCCCAACAATGATCCCGAACTCCTCGAAGTGCGCTCGAATAGTACAAGCCCTCATTGTTCGCTGTCGAACCAGTAGACCTCTCGCACGATGAAGCATCAGGAAGCCCTGGTTCCGATGCTCTTGATCGGAACGAACTGCATCTTGGGACTGTTGACTGCCTCGCCGATCGCGGCCGCGTCAGCGGCGTCGTTCTTGGCTCCCCGTCCCACATAAGGTTTGACATAGGCTGGCGGAATCAATCTTACATCATGTCCAAATTGCCGAATCTCCTGCGCCCAATGGTTGGCGGTGGCGCAGGCCTTGGTGCCGATCAGGCAGGGTGCGAGTGAGGAGAAGAACGAGATCACTTCGCTTCGCCGAAAGCGCTGGCGAGCGGTCACTTGGCCTTGGCCATGAACTGCATGGATGTGAAATGCGTGCTTCGAAATATCCGACCCAATTGTCGCGGCTTCCATTGGTGAATTGCTCCTGGTAGCGGGGTTTGCCCATCGCCAGTATATCGCCGTCTCCGAGGGAGCGAGGCCGTCTTTCCCATCAACGGCCGGCTGCGGGATGAACTATTGCACGAGACGCTGCTCACGTCACTGGCCCAGGCTCGCGTCGCACTCGGATGCTGGCGGGCCGATTACAACGATGCACGACCACACTCGCAGCTCAGATGGAAGACGCCCTCCGAGTTCGCCTTCACCTGTCACCCGCGCCGACCCGCTCCAACAGCATCAAAGTGCCAGAACGTGGTCGTTGTTCGAACACCACAAAGGCGGGACCGTTCCGTGAAGGACGTCATCACCATCGGGCCGGATCTGGTCAGGCAGCTTGTCCCGGTTCACGGGCGGATGCCGAGGGCTCGCCCGTTTTCAACCGGAAGCTTCGGCGCAGCGACGTTTACGGTTTTTGAGAGGCTGCCGCGGTGCTTGGGTGGGCAGGGAAGCCTGCAGTAGCGCCCACTATTGGGCGGCGAGATCGCAGCTCTCGGTCATGAGGTGCGGCTCATTCCGCCGGCTTATGTCAAATCCTTTGTCAAGCGAGGCAAAACGGATGCGGCCGACGCGGAGGCCATCGGGGAAGCGGTGACCCGAAAGACCATGCGCTTCGTGCCGATTGGGACGGCCGAGCAACAGGCTGCCGCGATGGTGCTAAAGACTCGCGCGCTTCTGGTCCGGCAGCGAACACAGGCGGTCAACGCGCTGCGCGCGCATCTGGCCGAATTGGGCATCATCGCCACCGCTAGCCTAGCAAAAGCTTGAGGCGCCGGTCGCGATCGTACGGGACGAAGTGGAGGCCAAGCGTGACAAGGACATGCGTCGGTGACCACGATCCCCGGTGTCGGTGTCATCAGGGCGTCGACCAGCAAGGCGCTTGTGCCGGATCCCAGCGGGTTCAAGTCGGCTCGCCACTTTGCCGCCTGGCTGGGATTGACGCCGCGACCCCATTCAAGCGGAGGCAAAGAGCGGCTGGGGGATATCGAAGATGGAAAATCCGAAACTCCGCTCCCTCCTCGTTGTCGGGCAACCGCCGCCTTGCGGGTTGTCCGAAACGATGCTCGGGCGAGGCCGTGACTGAGGCACTTCTCGCCAGACGGCCCTTCAAGGTTGCCGCTGTCGCAAAGGCCAACAAGACGGCGCGGATCATCTGGGCGCTTCTAAACGAGGGCGAAATTTGTTGGCGCCCCGACCCACTGGCGATTACCGCGGTACGCGGTCTGATGGACGCAGTGACCGCCACAGCGGTCTGACCGGCGCAGGCCGGCAGAGGGGTGCAACAGCAGGCGATGAACCCACCGGACGAAATCCCGAAACGATTGAAGCTACTGCCCCCAATGCACTCAAGCGCGCAAACATGATTTAGCTCCTCGTTCCGCGGATCTCATCGAGGCCAGCGGCCACGTGCCGCGCGCAACGAGCCCCCGTGTCTCATAGCTTAGCGCTTCTACATTGAGCCTATGACGAGAGGCCACAACTACCAATGTTGGTAAATTGATCTGTCCGACAACATGTCACTTTATTTGGGTGATGACCATCGCTACCACCGCAAGGAGCTCAACATGATCATCAATCACAATCTGTTCTCGCTGACGGTCCCGACGAATTTTGCGTCGCACATGAGGGTAAATTGCAGATCTACTCCAATAGCGACAGCTCCTGCGTTTCAGATTCATAAGGGCTCCCGGGCGCAATCGCAAAGCACGTATGCTCAAGCGTTCTCTGAGCATCGGTCAATCCTTTGCTCGCTCTACCGGCTACTACGACGCCAACACGCTCCAGGAAGCCAACTTATCGCCGGAAGATCTACTCTCCGTATGTAGCGGATCTCTGCTACACTGCTGCGTCGGCACGATCCCAACGAAAGGAGCTTTGCAGTAGATCTCAACTCACGACGCTCTGCAGCGCTCACTAGAAGCAGAAACCTCGTATCGCAAGTTAGGAGCAACTGCGTACTGGCTGGACGGCCTCTGGACCTTAGATTCGGACGGGGGAGCTGCTCGGCACCAACAAGCAGCCTCATACAACTGAAGGAAGGAAGAAATATGAATCAGCTTGCATCGCGCTATCGCTGGGCCAAACGAGCTCGCGATTCTGTTACTGCTCCGGCGACGAAGCACGGCTCTGTTATTGAGCTTGGTGGCGGCTACGAGTTTCCCGACACGTTGCTGGACATCGTATCGGAAGCGGTGGCGGCCGCCGAGTCGAAGGGCGAGACGCTGCAATATGGACCGCTCTATGGACTGGAGGACTTGCGCGACGCTCTCGTCGACTACCTTCGCCAGGATGGGATCGCAGCGACCCGAGAGAACATCTTGATCGTCAACGGCGCCAAACAAGGGCTAGAGCTGGCCTGCCGGGCCTTCCTCGATCCTGGCGACCCTGTGATCGTTACCGCGCCAACGTACTTGAACGCCGTCAACATCCTCAACCATGCCGAGGCGCACTTCGTTTCCATACCACAAGATGAAGAAGGCATGGATACGGAGATCCTGCGGGACCGACTGCAGGCACGGCGCGACGCCAGCGAACCGATGCCCAAGCTGCTTTTTGATATGCCGGACTTCCACAACCCCATCGGGGTCACGATGTCGGCTGCTCGCCGTGAAAGACTGGTCGAGCTGGCCACCGAGTATGACTTCGTTATCATCGAAGACGACCCCTATCGCCGCATCCGGTTCGAGGACGAGCCGGTGCCCCCGATCAAGGCCTTCGACAAGAGCGGCAGGGTAATCGGCCTAGGCACCGCCTCCAAGATTCTGGCGGCAGGACTGCGCATTGGCTGGGTAAACGCCGATCCCTCCATCGTCCGTCGAATGGCCTCGCATAAATCCGATGGCGGCACCAGCCCGTTCCTACAACGAATCGCTGTGCAGCTCTTCCGCAATGGGAAGATGGACCAGCACATCGCAAGGCTCTCGAGCGTCCTGCGTTTTCATCGAGACGCGATGATCGACGCTATTCACGACCATCTCCCCGGTACATCGGTCAGTACTCCCAAGGGTGGCTATTTCCTGTGGGTACAGTTGCCGCCTGAGATCGACGCCGACGAACTTGTGCGCCGCGCCACAAAGTTGGGGGTCTCCATCCTCTCGGGCCGACGGTGCTTCGCTGAACAAGCGCCGGGTTCGTTCCTACGTCTCGCCTATAGTTTCAGCACGCCCGCTCGGATCACGGAAGGCATCGACCGGCTTGGTCGTGCCTATGCCAGTCTGCGATCTACGGTTGATGTGCAGCCAATCGGACCGTGTGACTATGGTCAGATTCATTGACAGTCGGGTTTTGTGCATCCGAAGTTGCGCGAGTGCAGTTTGGACAAATCTTAATCGTAAAAATGTCTCGTTCGTGTTTGTCGACGTACATGTCTAGGCATGGACATAGCAAGCGGCTAAGAGTCCACTTCGATAATGATCTCGTCCTAAGTTATCGAGATTTGGCAACGGAAGTGGCGATTGCCTTCGGGCGCCGGCACGCGATGAGTAAAGTCCGAGAACTCCGCACTTGGGTAAGCAGCACGAAAGCCGTCTCGTGCCCAAGAACGAAACCAGATTTCGTCCTTGCATACCCAATTAAGATAGATGATCACTTGGCTCATGGATCAAAGATGACGAACTGCCCTCATCCGAACTCATCAATGAAAGAAGTGAGGCGATGAAAGAAGTGAGGCGACGGCATGCCTGCCACATAGGCGTGGTAGTTGCTGGATTTGCTGTTCGTATCCTGCTATGCGCTTTCGACGTTAGCGCGGAACGCAGGCTCTCTTCTCGGATCGATGCGCAGGGCTGGAGAAGGAACGACGGCCATCAATTCAGCTCCACCTTTTGCGTTCGGACGAGCCGCAGGGATGTCTCATTGAAGTGACGAAATTCGCTCTCTAAGAGCATGGTCGTGGTAAAGCTTTGCACAATTCTTGTGGCGCGGGGTTCGGAGATTCCCGGACTGCAAGCACACCGTTTCGACTTAGCGCCGGGCGGCCTCCTTATCACCGCAGCCCGCTGCATAATAGTCTTGTTTTCGGCGCTATCTCGGCGCGGCAGGACGCCCTGTATGTACTGCCCGAGAACCCGAAGCGCCTTGCCGGCTATGTTCAGTTTACGCGAAGCTCAAATATCAAGCTTGCAGCACTCACGGGCTTGGCCCAGTACGCGGTCAAACAAGCAGTGAAGTTCGATCAGCTTGTGCGTGTTCCGGACATTCAGCCCAGCATTGCGATAGTCCTGGGCGGTCGGACCGACGCTTTCGCCGTCGGACAATTCAGCGTGCCAAATCCGCAACAAAAGGACGTTGAGGTGATCGCCGACAAGACGTCACCCGTCAGGAGTGCCAGCATCGCCTT
>NZ_JACMYK010000238.1 GCF_020889785.1 Bradyrhizobium acaciae | reverse complement strand
CCTCGTGACGCTGGCCTCGCCGCGCGACGCGCTTGCCGTCAACGCGGCTGCGCTGACCGGGGTGATGGTGCGCGCGGTCGACAATCCGATCCAGTTCGCCGAACTGCTCGACGACAAGCGCCTCAATGCTTGCGTGATCGGACCGGGCGCGGGCGTCAGCGCGCGCACCCGCGACTTCGTTCACACTGCGCTGTCGGCACGGCGGCATCTGGTGCTTGATGCCGACGCGTTGACGAGTTTTGCCGGGACGCCGGACCGCCTGTTCGAGGCGATCAAGGCATCCGACGGCCTTGGGGTGGTGCTCACCCCGCATGAGGGCGAGTTTCCGCGGTTGTTCAGCGATATCTCCAACAAGCACCCCGGCCGCTCGAAGCTCGAACGCGTCCGCGCGGCGGCCGAGCGCTCCGGCGCGGTGGTGCTGCTGAAGGGCGCGGATACGGTGATCGCCTCTCCGGACGGTCGCGCCATCATCGCCGCCAATGCGCCGCCCTGGCTTGCCACCGCCGGCGCCGGCGACGTGCTGGCCGGCATCATCGCGGGCTTCCTGGCGCAGGGCGTTGCGGCCTTCGAGGCGGCCGGCATCGGTGTGTGGTTGCATGGCGAGGCGGCCGGCGAAGCGGGACCCGGCCTGATCGCCGAGGATCTCACCGAGGTGCTGCCGGCCGTGTTTCGCCGCCTCTATGACGAGTTCGGGATTGAGTATTAGGCGGCTCGCCCTTGCCGACATGGACGCCGCCGCGCGCGTGCATCGTGCGGCGTTCGACGATGCGCTGCCCTGGCTCGCCGGCCTGCATACGCCTGACGAAGACCGCTGGTTCTACCGCGAGCGGATATTGGCGACCTGCACGCTGTGGGGTGCGTTCGATGGCGAGGCGATGCGCGGCGTGATCGCGTTCCATGACGACTGGATCGAGCAGCTTTACTTGCTGCCGGCCGCGCAGGGCCGTGGCATCGGCGGCGCATTGCTCGATATCGCGAAACAGGGCCGCGACCGGCTGCAACTCTGGACCTTCCAGCGCAATGCACGGGCGCGCCGCTTCTACGACGCGCACGGCTTTGTGCCGGTCGAGCAAACCGACGGCAGCCGCAACGAGGAGAAGGAGCCGGACGTGCGCTATCTCTGGATTCGTGCGGCCCGGCGCTCGCCGGCCATGTCCTCGGCCGCAAGCTCGCGCCGATTGATGTTGATGCCGGGATAGCTCGCCCGCACGGGCGCGCGGCAAGCTGCAACCGAGTCCCGGCGTGTCTGGCGGGGAGTGGACGCCGGCTCACATCTCGGCGATCGCCGCGCAACCGTGGCGTTACGGCGACGGCGTCGAATTGCGCACGAAGTAAAGCGGCGTCCTCAGCGTCAGCTGGTAGGACGGCTTAGGCACCCACAATATCTGGGCCGTGACCCCGAACAACCGATTGTCGTTGTCATCCATCCGATCGAGATCGAGCCGGAGAATCGGCTCGGTGAAGGACTGAACGGGCGGGAGATTCAGGATCTGCGCGCCGCCGAAATGCTGGATCCCGACGCGGCCGGTGAATTTCCAGTTGTTGGGCCACTGATAATAGCCGCCGACATAGCCGATGATGTTCGGATGAATGCGGGCGAGCGCGGTCGCGACCTCGACCCGGGTATCCTGGATGCCGGCCAGCAGCCCGCGTGTTTCATCCTTGTCGAAGGCGTAGCTGAGTTCGAAGATATTGTTGAATGTCGTTGTTCCGGTCGGCCCGTTGGGGATCGACTGGGTGATCGTGGATTGCCACGTGACGGTCGGAATCGAGCCGCCATTCTGGCTGTAGAGCTCTGCCTGGAAACCGATGTTCCAGCTGGTGACGTCGAAGGACGACCAGCCCTGCGTCTGAGCGTAGGTCGACGTGCCGGAAACACCGGCGTAGAGCGAGACCTTATCGGTGACATCCACCGTCATCGGAAGATCGACGGCGAGGGATTGCCGGGACGACAGCGTCGTGCCGTTAGCCAGCGCCAGCGATTGCAGCGCGGTAAGCCGCGCCGAGCCGCCGAAGCCGATCGGTAAGGCGCCGGCCGGCACCGTTGCGTAGCTGGTTCGCAAATCGAGATAGATGTTCGGCGATGCGTTTGCCGTATTCGTGGCGTCGCTATCGCCGTCCTTGCCGAATGCAGGTCCGGCGAGGCACGATCCGATGAGGCAGGCCAAGGCGAACCCCGGCCGCGACAAAGACCGAACCGCGTTCGCCACGTCGAGCGCCCGCACTGCGGTCAGGTGCGGACGTTCGGCGGATGGCTCTGGCCGGTTCATTCCGCTGCGGAGTTCAGGGTGGTTGGGTTCACGCGCGTCTCGCCCTTGAGATTGTCGACGGTGACGTGCGTATCGTACCAGGTCAGCCGCGGCCGGACTCCGAACCGGTCGGTGAGCTCGGCTATCTTGGCCTCGGTGAACCATGCCTCGGCCGCCTCTCGGGTCTCCCACAGATAGACGCCTCCGGTGCCGGCCTCGCCGTTGAGGTAGTCTTTCCGGATCAACCCCCGTGTCGCGAGGTTTCGATAGATCGGCGCGGTACCCACGCCGCCCCTGATGGCCTGTTCCTCGGTTCGTTTCGGAAGGTCGAATTGTACGATAACAACGCACTGTGCCATCCTGGTTCTCCGATCTGAGCGACATGGTGTCAGGTTCGTTCGGCGGCAGGCCGACCAGCCCCACGATACAGGATTGATCCAGCACTTGTCCCGCGTAGCGGGGCTTCGCTTGAGGGGAAGCGCATGTTGCCTCTCACGAGAGTTTCGGTGGACGCGTGGGGAGATGCGGGCTAAAGCCCAATGACATTCTTTGGCATCCCGTGAATCTCGCTCGTGAGTGGCAGGCAGAACAATTTCCTCGCTCAGGCGCTGCAACAAGGCGCATTGGCGTTGCGGGCGCAGCAATTTGCTCAGGCGGAGCAGATTGCTACGAACATCCTGAAATCAAGTCGCACGGACAGACATGCCGCGCTCCTGCTGGCGCATGCCCTGATGGGGCAGAAGCGGGGAGACGAGGCGATCGCACCGCTTGAGAGGATTGCGCGGCGCGGCGAGGATGGAGAGGTCGAGACCTTGCTCGGCGCGTTGCTGTGTGGCGCGGGGCGCGTCACGGACGGGATCGCGCAGCTTCGGCGCACGGTTGCCCGACGGCCGCCATACCTGCCTTCGTTTCAGGAGCTCGCCGGACAGCTCGCCAAGGCTGGTGAGTACGACGAGGCGATCGGCACGATCGAGGGCGGCCTTCAGCTTGCGCCTGACAGCGTCGATCTGAAGCTCGACCTCGGACGCCTGCTACATGAGACCAATGACATCGCACGGGCTGCGAGCGTCCTGACGGCTGCGCGTGATGCTGCGCCGGGACGCCCCGACGTTCTCAACCAGCTCGGGCGAGTCCTAATTCTTCATGGCGACTACGCCGGAGCTGCGGAGGCTTTCCGCCGCGTGCTCGCGATGTATCCGGACGATCGCTCGACCCGCGCCTACCTCGCGACATCGCTTTTCGAGCGGGGTGAGCGCGATGCCGCCCAGGCGGCGCTCCGCGCCGTCACGCAGGGGCAGCCCCAGCTCCTGGGACGCGCGGCATTCGTCATGGCCGCCGGCTCGCATGGCCGTTTCTTCTTCGCCCGGAGCGACGTTGCGAAATTCCTCGGTGCGGAGTGAGGTCGGGGGCGCCGGACGAAATCTCGCCGCGGCTCACGCCCTGAAGTTTCTCCGATAGAGATTGGGCTGCCGCCTGAGTTCACCGCGGAATTCGCCGACGCGCTTGGCTTCTTCGGCGGTGAACGGCGATGCCTGCGCGCTCCAGCTGTCTCGCTTGACCGGAATGCACTGGGCGATCGGCGTCCCCTTGGGAAGGACACCCTTGAAATTCTTGTCGTGCCAGTACGCGGGGAAATGCACCCAATTGTCGGTATAGAGATCGGAATTGACCAGGCCACTGAGCGTGGTGAAGGGAAGGTCGAAACGGTTGACCGGGTGCGTGAAGTACACCGCGTAGCCCTCCGGGGCTTCAACGGTCCACAGATTATGAAATTTGAGAAAGAAGCGTCCTTCCTCAAACAGGGGCGTACCGGTGACCTGACCGGGATCGTGGAAGCCGATCGGCGAGCGCGGGAATTCGGGCGTGCCTCCCGGCGGCAGGTCGTGGTCCCAGGTGATCTCGCCGTTCTGGATATTGAGATCGCAGACCAGCGGCAGCAGGAATCCGCAGGTCATCGCGTCCACAAACGGCGGGCAGCGCTTGATGGTATCCTCGTCGTGCAGGTTGATTGAAGAGAACGCCGTCGCCGGCATCGCCTTGAGCCAGTCGGGAACGCCCTGCGCAGCCGGGATGGGTTGCGGTATCAGTCCCTCAAGCTCCGTCGGGCAACGGAATTTGAGCGTCAGCTTGTTGTTGGTGGACATTGAGCGCTCCGATGTCCCGTTGGCCTACATCAATGCGTCGCGAAGGTGAAGCGCACCCAGCGCGCCATCCATTGCTTGCTAGAGCATGATCCGGAAAAGTGCGAAGCGGTTTTCCGAAAAGACCATGCTCCAACAAAGTGCTAACGCTCGATGACGATTCAACCGATCTCATCGCGCTTTAGCTGACGAGATATTTCGTCACCGCAGCTCCGTTCCACTCGATGCCGAGCCCCGGACCGCGCGCGGTCACGGCGCCATCGATGATCTCGGCGGGTTTTGCCAGGATCGCACCGGCGAAGTCGAGGAATTCGAGCCAATGCGCGGTCGGCGTGACCGCGAGCAGATGCGCGCTGACCTCCGCGAACAGATGGCTCGACATCGGGATCGACGCGGCATCGGCCTGTCCTGCGACCTGCATCCAGCCGGTGACGCCGCCGACCTTCATCACGTCGGGCATGATGAAGTCGGATGCGCCGGCCGCGATCGCCTCGGCGAAGCCGCGCGGAAACCACCAATTCTCGCCGGCCTGGATCGGAGTCGGCGAGGTCTCGCGGACCTTGGCATGGCCGGACAGGCTCTCCTGCGGCACCGGCTCCTCGATCCAGTGCAGATCGTAGGGCGCAAGGCGGGAGATGCGGCGGGTGGCTTCGGCCGGATCGAGCGACTGGTTGAAGTCGATCATCAGCGCGATGTCGGGGCCGAGCAGGGCGCGCACGCCCTTCACGACGCGCTCGTCATTGGCGGCATCGCCGTCGCCACCCTTGATCTTGATGCCGCGAAAGCCCTGATCGAGCGAACGGCGCAGCGCGCGCTCATCGGCCGCAGGATCGACCACGCCGTAGCTGTCATAGGCCTTGATCGGTTTTGCGGAGCCGCCAAGCAACTCGACCAACGGCCGGCCGGCGAGCTGGCCGAGCACATCCCAATAGGCCATGTCGAGACCGGACACAGCCATGCCGACCAGGCCCTGCCAGCCGAGCAGACGAAACCTGGCATCCATCGCCTTCATCAGGTCGAACGGCGCGACCGGCTTGCCGACGAGCTCGCGGCCGATCTCCTCGATCAGATAGACCAGAGGTTTAAGCGTGAGCTTGCTGTAGGCGAAGATGTAGGTACGCCCGGTAACGCCTTGATCGGTCTCGACATCGATCAGCACCAGCGGTCCGGAATCGATCACGCCGAACGCGTTCTTCACGGGACGCTTGAGCGGCACCACCACGCTTCGCGCCCGCACTCCGCGGATCGCTGCAACTGTCTGACTCATGGGCGTTTCCTCTTGTTGTTATTGGACACTGTACCATCGGACGAGCCTCGGCGCGGCCCAATCGGTCGCAACCTGCTCGATCAGATAGCGGCCCGGATATTCGGCGAGGAAGGCGATGCGCTGGGTCTGGCCGGGCTCGACCGCGAGCGTGTCGAGCCAGAACGGCTTCCAGCCGTCGTCGAGCCGGTCGAGCAGTCGGAAGTGATGGCCGTGCAGATGAAAGACGCTGGCGATCGCGCCGTGATTGGTCAGTGTCAGCACGACAGGCCGCCCGGTTTTGGCCTGAAATGCCGGAGCGGCCGACGGCTTGAACTCCGCCGGGCGGGACCAGTCGGTGGGCGTGCCGAGCGCCAGATCGAACCTTGCGGCGCTCTTGAGGTCGAGCGCGGCCGGCATGTCATTGCCCGGAAGCGGTGGCGCGGGTGGAAACGGCGCCGCTCGGACCGGCGGTTCGCTCGAGACGACCAATTTGCCGACCGGGCGGGCCTGCTTGCCGTCGTGCAGGAGGATCGCAAAGCTCGTCCCGGCCGGCCCGACCGCATCGACGAAGACATCCGTGCGGCTTCCGGGAGCCAGCACCAGCGCACCGTTCCGGGCCGGGAACGGTTCGGCCGGCTGGCCGTCGATGGCCATCACCCGGACGTCGAGGCTCTCCAGCTTGACCGCCAGCACGCTGCGCGGGCCGCCATTGATAAAGCGGAGTCTGAGACGGGTGTTGGCCGGCGCCGAGATGTCGTATGAGGTTTTCCCGTTAATCGTATGGATTTGCGTTGAATCTTTCGGATCGCCGCCTGCCGGAATTGCGGTTCCATCCGACCGGAGGCGCCACTCCTCGATCAGCAAGACCTCGTCGCGATCGACCGCGACCGGCGAGGTGCCGGTCACGATCAGCGGGCGCGGCCGCGTCGGCGCCATGCCGCCGTCACCGAGCAGCGGCTCGCACAGGAAGGTGCCGGCATGCCGGAGCGGGAGCTGAAAACTATCCTTTGCCCCCGCGGCAAGGGGCGCCCGCGACGCCAATGGCTCTGCG
>NZ_JACMYK010000237.1 GCF_020889785.1 Bradyrhizobium acaciae | reverse complement strand
CCCTTGCAAAGGGGAGGTCGGCTTGCGCGAGCAAGCCGGGTGGGGATCTGTCTCCGCACCGTTCACTCTCGCCTGTGGCTGACCTCCACCCTACCCTCCCCTTTCAGGGGGAGGGTAAAGAAAGCGTTGTCTGCGCGAAGCCGATCTCATCAATACGACTTCGGAAGGCCGAGCACCTTCTCGCCGATGAAGCTGAGGATGAGCTGCGGGCTGATCGGCGCGATGCGCGGGATCAGCGATTCCCTGAGATAACGCTCGACGTGATATTCCTTGGCGTAACCGAAGCCGCCATGGGTCATCACCGCCTGCTCGCAGGCGTGGAAGCCGGCTTCCGCGGCGAGATACTTCGCCGAGTTCGCGGCGGGACCGCACGGCAGGTTCTGGTCGTATTGCCAGCCGGCGCGCAGCACCATCAGCCAGGCGGCCTCGAGCTCCATCCAGCATTTCGCCAGCGGATGCTGGATCGCCTGGTTCATGCCGATCGGGCGGTTGAACACGATGCGGCCCTTGGCGTATTCCGACGCCCGCTTCAGCGCGATCTGGCCGAGGCCGACGGCTTCCGCCGCGATCAGGATGCGCTCGGGATTCATGCCGTGCAGGATATATTCGAAGCCGCGGCCTTCCTCACCGATGCGATCCTCGACCGGGATCTCGAAATTCTCGAAGAACAGCTCGTTGGAGTCGACGGGCTTGCGGCCCATCTTCTCGATCTCGTGCACGGTGACGCGCTTGCGGTCGAAATCGGTATAGAACAGGCTGAGCCCGTGGGTCGGACTGCGCACCTCCTCCAGCGGCGTGGTGCGCGCGAGCAGCAGGATCTTGTTGGCGACCTGCGCGGTCGAGATCCACACCTTCTGGCCGTTGACGATGTATTTGTCGCCCTGCCGCACCGCGCGGGTCTTGAGCTGCGTGGTGTTGAGGCCGGTGTTGGGCTCGGTGACCGCGAAGCAGGATTTGTCGCGGCCGTCGATGATCGGCGGCAGCATGCGCTGGCACTGCTCCCTGGTGCCGAACACCACCACCGGATTGAGCCCGAACACGTTCATGTGCACCGCGGATGCGCCGGACATGCCGGCACCGGATTCCGAAATCGTGCGCATCATGATTGCGGCATCGGTGATGCCGAGCCCGGAGCCGCCATACTCCTCGGGGATGCAGATGCCGAGCCAGCCGGCATCGGCCAGCGCGCGGTGGAAGTCGGCCGGATAGCCGCCCTCCTTGTCCTTCTTCAGCCAGTAGGCTTCGTCGAAGCGCGAGCAGATTTTTGCGACCGCGTCGCGGATCGATTCCTGGTTGGCGGAGAGTGCGAAATCCATCGGTCGTGCTCCTATGCCTGCGCCGTCTTGGCTGCGCCATCGCGGACCATCGCCGCGATCTCCTCAGCCGAGAACCCGGCCTCGCGCAGGATCGCTTCACTATGCTCGCCGAGCCGCGGCGCCAGCCGGCTCGGCTCGACCTTGGTCTCCGACCACCGCGCCGACGGCGTCATGCTGCGGATCCGGCCCTCGGTCGGGTGATCGATCACGGGGAAGACGCCGGTCGCGACCATATGCGGGTCCTCCAACAGGCTCTCGAGATCGTGCATCGGCATCACAGGCACGTCGGCCTTCTCGAGGATTGCGTTCCACTCGGCCGTGGTCCTGGTCTCAAGGATGCGCGCAAGCTCGGCATAGACGACGTCGATGTTGGTGGCGCGGCCGGCGAAGGTCGCGAACTTCGGATCGCTGCGCAGATCGTCCCGCCCGGTCGCCTTGAAGAAATTCTCCCACTGCTTGTCGTTGTAGACGATCACGCAGATATAGCCGTCCTGTGTCTTGTACGGCCGCCGGTCCGGCGACAGATGGCGGGCATAGCCGCCCTTGTCGAGTGGCGGATCGTAGGTCAGGCCGCCCATGTGGTCGCCCATGACGAAGCCAGCCATGGTCTCGAACATCGGAATGTCGACGCGCTGGCCCTGCCCGGTGCGATCGCGATGCACGAGGCTCGCGCAGATCGCGCCGACTGCGGTGAGGCCGACGATGCGATCGACCAGCGCGTTCGGCACGTAGCGCGGCACGCCGTCCGACGTCTGCGCCATCAGCGCCGGCAGCGCGGTTGCGCCCTGGATCAGATCGTCATAGGCGGGCTTGGCGGCATATGGCCCTTCCTGGCCGAAGCCGAACACGCCGGCATAGATCAGCCGCGGATTGACCTTGGCGACGACGTCGTAGTCGAGTTGCAGCCGCGCCATCGCCTGCGGGCGCACGTTGTAGACCAGCACATCGGCCTTCGCGATCAGCCGCAGCACGGCCTCGCGCCCCGCCGGCTTCTTCAGGTCGAGGCAGACCGAGCGCTTGCTGCGGTTGGTGTTGAGGAACACCGGCCCCATGCCGGGATGCCGGGTCGGACCGATCTGCCGCGTCACGTCGCCGTCGGGCGATTCTACCTTGATGACGTCGGCGCCATAATCGCCAAGCATCTGCGTGGCATAGGGTCCCATCAGCACGGTCGTCATATCCACGACCTTGATACCTTGCAGTGGTCCCATCGTCCTGTTCGCTCCCGGATGTACTGGTTATGGAGCTAGTAACGGGAGGTCTCCGCCGAGATCAAGCTGCGCCCGGGGTATGGGCGTATGCGCGGCGGTGGCCGGACCGCTTCCGCGCGGCGGAACGGCAGGCGAGGCGAAGCATGCCCACCGCCCCCGATGTCAGTTACTGCCCCGTCATCGCCTCGCGCGCCGCCAGCAGCTTTTCCAGTTCCGCATTCTGCTGCTCGAGGCGCTCGGCGATACGCTCCTCGACTTCGGCGCCGGCTGCGCCTGCGGCCTGCTCGATCAGCTGCCTGATATTGTCCCGGAGTATCGCGATGCGATCGTTCACTTCCGACAGCGACAGGGACGTCTCGATACCCATGGTCCGTTCTCCCGGTGACAAGGCGCAGCCAGCTTAGCGCGGTGGGAGGCTATGGCCTATCCCTTAACCGCATGAGTGACCCCAATCCCACCTGTGCATGGGGTTGTTTTCGAGTTTTTCGATTCAACGCCTCCTCGTCGCGCTTGAGCCCATGCCTTTTAGCCAATGTCTTTGGCCATCATCTCCCGCAGCGCGGTCTTCAGCACCTTGCCGTAGTTGTTCTTCGGCAGTGCATCGAGATAGACATAACGCTTCGGCCGCTTGAAGCGGGCGATCGAGGCAAGGCAATGCGCGTCGAGCTTGCCGTCGTCGGCCGCGGCACCGTCCTCCAGCACGACGCAGGCGACGACGATCTCGCCCCATTCCGGATCCGGCACACCAATGGCCGAGACCTCGCTGACATCGGGATGGGTCAGCAGGGCTTCCTCGACCTCGCGCGGATAGATGTTGGTGCCGCCGGAGATGATCACGTCCTTGGAGCGATCCGACAGCGTCAGGAAGCCGTCGGCGTCGAGCCGGCCGACATCGCCGGTGCGCAGCCAGCCGTCCTTCAGCGTCTCGGCATTGGCCCTCGGATTGTTCCAGTAGCCGAGCATCACGGTCGCGCCCTTGACCTCAATCTCGCCGGTCTCGCCCGCGGCCAGCGGTGTGCCGTCCTTGTCGGTGATGCGCACGGTGACGACGCTCTGCGCTGACCCGACCGAGGCCAGCCGTTCGAGATAGCGCGGATGATCGCTCGCGCGATGCCAGTCGCGCGACAGCGCCGTGATGGTCATCGGCGACTCGCCCTGACCGTAGATCTGCACGAAGCGCTGGCCCATCGTCGCCATCGCGTCCAGGATGTCGGCCGTGTACATCGGGCCGCCGCCATAGATGATGGTGCGGAGCCCCTCGCCGTTCTCGCCGCGCTTCTTCGCGGCATCGACCAGACGACGCACCATCGTTGGCGCCGCGAACATCACGACGTTGTCGAGCTGCCGGCCGAGATTGAGCACCTCGTCCGGATCGAAGCCGCCGGACTCCGGAATGACGTGGCGACCGCCCATCCGGACATGCGGGAAATTGTAGAGCCCGGCGCCATGCGAGATCGGCGCGGCATAGAGCGAAGCATCGTTCGGCGTCGCCGGATCGACGTCGGCGAGATAGCACAGCGACATCGCAAGCAGATTGCCGTGGCTCAGCATCACGCCCTTGGGACGGCCTGTCGTGCCCGAGGTGTAGAACAGCCAGGCCAGATCATTGCTCTCGCGCGGCAGCGGCGCCGGTGCGCCTTCGCCGCTCCGCATCGCCCTGTACGCGTCGCTGTCGACCGGCAGCATGATCATGCCGGCGGGGCAATCGTCATTCGCTTCGGTCAGCGCACCGATCGTGTCATCGGACACGAACGCGAGTTTGGCGCCGCCATTGCCGCAGATCCACGCCGCCTCGCGGCCGTGCAGCTTGGCATTGATCGGGATCGCGACGGCGCCGATCCACCAGATGCCGTAGAGGCATTCGAGATATTGCGTGCAGTTGGTCGCAAACAGCGCGATGCGATCGCCGGCGGCAACGCCGTGATCGCGCGCCAGCGCCGCCCCGATCGAGGCGGCGCGGCGGGCAAAGGTTGCATAGTCGGCGTCGAGGTCGAAGCCGGTCAGCAGCGCCGGCGCATCGGGACGCGCCCGCGCCGTTGCCGCCAACCATTCGGCAATGTTCAAGCTACTTGGCCGGCTCGAGGATCGAGACGTAGTTGGCGACGGCGGCGCCGCCCATGTTGAAGATGCCGCCGATCTGCGGGTTCTTGAGCTGCATGCCCTCGGGCGCCTGCCCCGTGAGCTGCATCGCGCTCATCACGTGCATGGAGACACCGGTGGCGCCGATCGGGTGGCCCTTGGCCTTGAGTCCGCCGGACGGATTGACCGGAAGCTTGCCGTCCTTCTGGGTCCAGCCTTCCATGATCGCGCGCGCGCCCTGGCCCTTCGGCGTCAGGCCCATCGCTTCATATTCGATCAGCTCGGCGACGGTGAAGCAGTCATGCGTTTCGACGAAGGAGAGATCGGAGAGCTGCAAGCCGGCCGTCTGCAGCGCGCGCTGCCAGGCGGTGGTGCAGCCTTCGAACTGCAGGATGTCGCGCTTCGACATCGGCAGGAAGTCCTGCGCATGGGCGGTGGCGCGGATGTTCACCGCCTTACCCATGGTTTTGGCGGTCTCGGCATCGGTAAGCACCAGCGCGGCGGCGCCGTCGGAGACCAGCGAGCAATCGGTGCGCTTCAGGGGACCGGCGACGAACGGGTTCTTCTCGCTCTCGGCGCGGCAGAATTCGAAGCCGAAATCCTTGCGCATCTGCGCGTAGGGATTGGCGACGCCGTTCTTGTGGTTCTTGGCGGCGATCATCGCCAGCGCGTCCGACTGGTCGCCGTATTTCTGGAAATAGGCCTGCGCGATCTTGCCGAACACGCCGGCGAAGCCGCCGACGGTGTCACCGTCCTCGGGCAGATATGATGCCTTCAAGAGGTTCTTGCCGATCTCCGGGCCCGGCGTCTTCGTCATCTGCTCGACGCCGACCACCAGCACGATCTTCGCGGCGCCCGCCTCGATGGCGCGGATACCCTGGTGCACCGCGGCCGATCCGGTGGCGCAGGCGTTCTCGACGCGCGTCGTCGGCTTGAAGCGCAGCGCCGGATTGGCCTGCAGCACCAGCGAGGCCGTGAAATCCTGCGGCGAGAAGCCGGCGTTGAAATGACCGAGCATGATCTCGTCGACATCGGACGCGGCAATGCCGGCATCGGCGAGCGCCTCGTTGGCGACCTTGACGACGAGACCTTCAACAGTCTCCGCGTCGAACTTTCCGAATGGCGTATGCGCCCAACCGACGATGCTGGCTGCTGTCATGGCCGTATCTCCCTGTTCCTGTTCGGGAGTTATGTAGCGTATCTCGAGAGCGTTTTCGAGCGAAGTGAACGCCGGTTCGCGTGAAGAAAACGCGTCAAAACCAGAATCCAGAACCCCGTTTCTATCGGAACGGAGTTCTAGCCGGCTTTCAGCGTTTTCATCGCCTTGGCGCACATGGCGGTTATGCCCGCCCAGTTGCCGGCGCGGATATCCGCCGCCGGGCACAGCCAGGAGCCGCCGACCGCCAGCACATTGGGCTCGGCCAGCCAGGTCGCCGCATTGGCCTCGCCGATCCCGCCGGTCGGGCAGACCTTGACGTTCGGGAATGGACCGGCCAGAGCCCGCAGTGCCTTGATACCGCCGGCCTGCTCGGCGGGGAAGAATTTGACGACGTCGAAGCCGTGCGCCAGCGCCTGCATCAGCTCGGAAGCGGTCGCAATCCCCGGCGCGAACGGCAGCCGGCTGGCAGCAACCGCCTTCAACAGCTCGGGCGTTGCGCCCGGGCTGATGCCGAACTTGGCGCCGAGCGCCTCGGCGCGCGCCAGATCGTCGGCGTTGAGGATGGTGCCGATCCCGACCACCGCATCGGGCACCTCGGCAATGATGGCCTTGGCTGCATCGACCGCGACCGCCGTCCGCAGCGTCACTTCGAGCGTCCGGACACCGCCGGCGACCAGCGCCCTGGCGAGCGGCACCGCGTCGGCGAGCCGCTCGATGGTCAGCACCGGGATCACGGTGGCCTGGCGGATCAACTCGGCAATCTGGTCCTGCTTTGAAGTCGTTGTCATTGCGAGGCCTTGCGGGATGGTGGGGGACGAGGCGCCTTCTTCGGCGGCATGGCGTAGCGCGGAATGATCGCACCGGGATAGCACACGACGACACCGGCGAGGCGATGGCCGGCGCGCGCCGCCTCCTCGGGCTCGGCGCCGCCGAGCC
>NZ_JACMYK010000236.1 GCF_020889785.1 Bradyrhizobium acaciae | reverse complement strand
TGCTAAATCATTGAACTTGCCGCTCTTCCGAACGTGGACAATTACCAAACTCTTGCTTGCGTACGGTTGAAAGCGTTAGCTCGGAGGGCAGCCATCGACGTCCAATACACCCGCTTGAATCGATTGCCCCGACGTTGCTCGACGGCTGCTGGCATGGCCCCGATGCTGGTGCCAGTGACGATGAGTTCGCACAATGCGTCAGCGTGGGCGGCTCGCTCGACCTTCTATCGGACCAAGCGTCGCTCCGTGCTCGGTAAGCTGGTAGCAGAGCATGCTTGCGAGCCAGGACTGCCTTCGTCCCAGCCTCTTGCTCCTCCAACAGCACGATAATCGTCTCTTCCATGAACCTTGCTCGCTTCATCTGTTCGTCCGTCTTGAGGCCGGAGTCGATCTCGATCTGGAGGAAATACGAGATTGTACCGTCCATCGTCGACCGGATCCACAAGACCCTGGTCGGCTTGAAGATGCCAAGAGCTTTGAAAGTGCTGGACCAACCGTACGTCAACTCGAGCGCGGCGGAGCCGGTGCACTGCAGGTAATCGACACCTTGGACCTGACGTTGCGCGAGAACCGCCGAATTAAGATGGCGCTGCGGATGACCAAACCGTCGACCACGCTCGCAGGATTCTAGCCGTCGCTTGATCGCAATCGCATTCTCGCGCTGGCCTCCTCGACTTTGTCGACTGCCATGAGGTGATTCACTTCCTCGGCTCACCCGAGTCCGATTCATACTGCCCACCTCGCTACGCCGTTATAGTTCAAGCTCTCTTTGGCGGAGATCGCTAGACGACAGGCACCGGACGCGCCGCGCCTGAGCGGCGTTCCTGACCTCGGGATGCTCCAGGTCAAGCGCCTTGATCACCCAGGGTGCGCCCTTGCACAGCTGGTGCGCGGGCAAGCTTCGCTCCGCGATCAGACGGCGAACCGTCGATGGGCTGACCTTCAACACAGCGGCGGCTTCGTCCAGAGTGATTTCTCCTCTCTACATGCGTTCGCCTTCCCGGTAGGGCTCGATAGATTGCTGGTTGCGCAAGTGGCGAACGCGGGCGCGGGTCCAGCTGCTGCCCCGCCCCGTCGACTTGCCCGCTCGGTTGAGGACCGCCGCGACCGTGCCGTCGCGCATCTGGCGTGCCAAAACACGCACGAGGTCGATCACATCTGCGGATGTGCTCCAGCGGTGTTGGCCCGCGCAGTTCTTTCTGATCTTTAGCGCTGCGTGATCGCCGCCCTGTCAGTGACTCACAAGTTCAATTGCCACATCGCCGACGGGTACAACGACTCCGTAGACTAAGATTCGGATGATCCGCTTGCGCGTGGCAGTCGTCGCCCCAGGACTGTTCCAGGCTCGCTCCGAATCGGAGCCAAGCGCAAGAAACCGCTCGCGATCCGCCACGCTTAGAGCACTCTCCGGCTTGGCCAACAGTGCACTGCGTTGTTCCTCGAGCGCGCCCGCGGTCAGCAGCCGTTCATCCAACGTCGCTCCAGCTCGCCGGCGATTAGGCGATTGTCGGGATCGACAGTCTCATATCGCCGACGAGCCTGAGTGGCCTCATAGCGCGCTTGCTCAAGAGCTTCTCGGCGTGCTTGTGGCCGCGGTCCTCCTTGGCAGACAGCGCAGCTTGGACTCCAAACGGCTGCAGGCGAGCGATGACTTCGGCGCTGATTGCGGCATCCACACGCAGGCCGCCGAATGAGATGCATGGCTCTCCGCCATGATTGATCTGGCAACCGCGGCAATGATAGCGCCCGACATTGCTGCGCGTGCCGCTGTAGGCAACGTGACGTTTACGACCGCAGTGACCGCAACGAAGGACCCCGCAAGAAGAGCCTCACCGCAGCGGACCGAGCCACGACTCATGAAGCTCTTCCCATTGGCGTTATCGGTGATCAAGCGCTGATTCCTCTCGAACTCCGCCCATGTAATGTAGCCCTCATGGTGGTCCCTGATCAAAACCTCCCAGGTGCTGGGCTCCCGGCGGAAGCTCCGAACAATTCTCTTGCGGCCGGCCTCGATCGTCACCCGACGGCCAGAGCGCCCGAAGACGTAGGTGCCAGCATAGATCGGATTGGTCAGGATGTGGCGGAGAGTGTTGTAGACGGTAACTTACATTCGACGCGACGGCCCTCGGGGCCACGGCTGACTGCAGGCAAGGCGATTCCCTCTTGCCGTAACCATAGGTAGACCTGGCGCAGCGTCTGCATCTGGCGAACTTGGCGAACACGAGTGAGAGCGCCTCCTGAATGCGTCGATCAGGATCGTTTCGATCTGATCGTGCGGCCGCGGTGCGCGTTGCGCGCTTGTCGTCCTTGCCGCCGGCATGGCTTGGCCTTGTGCCACGGCAGAACTCGAGCGGTGGTAAAGAACGATTGGGCCGCATCACGAAGATGGGCGATCGCACTATCCGCCGGCTCCTCGTCATTGGCGCTATATCCACGATACGCTGGTCGTGGGGTAAGCAGAACTTCACTCAAAGTTTGGCTAGGGCGCATTATCGCTCGCAAGCCGATCAAGCTCGCTGCAGTCGCTCTGGCCAAACGGCGACGATCATCTGGGCAGCGATGACGCGAGAGGAGACCTACCGCACAGCACAAGTATCGGCCGGCGGGACCAGCCGGATCCTGGCGGTCGTGGGCGACACTGAACTATCGAATTAGGTTCGACTACCCGGGAAACTGAACAAGCTTTGAATGAATGCAAGTTGCTTCGCCGGTCCCTAGGCGTTGGCGCAAGGCCGAAAACTGGCAATTCTATTGTGAGCTGTCGTCTCGCCGACCTGGATCGGGTGATATCAGCCCACCAGGAACGATAGGTGCGTAAGCGCTGGAAAGATGTAACGCTAGCCGCGAGCGCGATATGCTGCAAGCCATCGATCTGAGCGAGCGATAGTGATCGACCACGAGCCAGAGAGAAGTGCCGACCTTGACGCCCGGCTTAAGGCTATACGCCGGCGAGTTCGCAATCGCCGGGTTGACGCGCGTTCGCTGGGGGTCGATCGATTGCGATCATCGGGTGCTGCGGCGGTTTCGGGCAGGCGCAGACATTCGTCGTGCAGCACAAGAGTTTTCAACTATCGAGAAGAGCCTGGTGACACACGATAGCCGAATTGCATGTTGGACTGATCAGTAGCAGTGCCACGGATGCTTTCGTGTCACAGCCGAGTGAATAACTCGGTATGCCGAAAGAGCGTAATGTTGGAGAATAGTACCATGGCTGAAACGGCTTTGATCGAAAATGTCATTCCCCGTCCCGATGTCGTCAGACGCACGGCGTGCATCGGCGCTGAGATCGAGAATATCAAGCTGTTGAGCGATTTGCCGGACCAGACCATCGCTGCGATCAAAGGCCTGCTGCTAGAGCACACGGTTATCTTCTTTCGCGATCAGGGTCATCTCGACGATGCCGAGCAGGAGCGCTTTGCTTTTCGTTTCAGGATGCTTATGCAACCGCCGCCGGGTGCTGCTAAGGGAACCATATCCATCCTCGAGATTGATTCCGCACGTGGAGGTGTGCGCGCTGACAATTGGCACATCGATGTGTCCTGCCTGCAGGCCAATCCCACGATTGCGGTGCTGCGGCGAAGCGTTGTGATCCCACTAATCGGCGGCGACGCGGTGTGGGCAAACACTGCGGCCGCATATCTCGACCTGGCGCCACCGCTGCAACGGCTTGCCAACGAGCTCTGGGCTGTTCACAGCAGCGCGTTCAATTTCGCCGTAACCGCGTGCCCCAGCGAAGCCGATGAGAAGCGTGATGAGGAACTCCTTACCAGAACGAGGTTCGAGACCGAGCATTCCGTTGTACGTGTCCACCCGGAGACCGGCGAGCGCACGCTGGTGCTCGGCTCTTATGTGAACCGCCTTGTTGACATCGCGAAACATGACGGCCAGTGGTTGTTCGATCTATTCGAGGCTCATGTCACCACGCCGGAAAACACCGTGCGCTGGAACTGGAAGCAGGTCGATGTCGGCCGGTGCAGGGTAGCGCGCGTCAAGATCATCGACCGGTTCCCCGCGAACGTCGTCGAGCAAGCTCGCAGATTTCACAGAGATCCAGCTGACACAAACTACACACTTTGCGGGGATCGCCGCATGCAATGTCTGCAAGTCGGTGACCTGTCTCGTCGTTTGGACCCAGTCTCGTCCACGAAACGTAGCCTACGCGCCCTTGGACTGCACTGAAACTCGTTACTAAGAGTTGAGCTGGTCATTGTGACGCTCAAGAACGCCTCTGCAAGTTCGGATTGCACTTCTGGAGTGCAGACGTTGGACGGAGGTCCGATCACCGTCGAAGATCGTCTCGAAATTATCGGGCGGGCAAGCCAAACATCCGAGCTGCGAAGGGCGTGTCTCTCCGTGCGACGAGCGGCCTCCGCCCCCCCCCCAAAGGGAGCAATGCAGATGGGTACAGCAGTGGCTGGCCAGGAAGGCTGGCAAGAAGACGTGTTCTGCGTACTGAGACAGCATGGCGTGAAGCACGTCGTCTATGTTCCGGATACCAGCCATTCCACGGCGATCCGCTTAGCCGAGGCGGACAACGAGATCAACGCGATCGTCCTGACGACAGAGGAGGAAGGCATCGCCTATCTGGCCGGCGCCTGGCTGGGAGGCGAACGCGGCGCGCTTCTCATGCAGTCGAGCGGCGTGGGTAACTGCATCAACATGCTGGCACTCCATTCCTGCGTGCGCTTTCCACTTCTGATGGTCGTCGGCATGCGCGGAGATTGGGCAGAGTTGAATCCATGGCAGTGCCCCATGGGGCGCGTAACCGAGAAGGCGCTGAACCTTATGAACGTCATGACTTGGCACGTGGACCGTGCCAAGGATGTCGCACCGCTTTTGCATGGCGCAGCCACTATGGCATTCAACGGGGATCATGCGTGCGCCGTACTGCTCGGACAGCGATTGATCGGGGGAACGTAATGCGTGAAGTAATTCAGTACGGTACGCTCGACCGCCGCGAGGCGGTAGCACGGCTGCTTGCTGGCCGGAAGAAGCTGTTGGTCGTCGGTGGTATCGGTTGGGCATCGTTCGACGTCATGGCGGCCGGCGATCACGATAACAATTATTACCTGTGGGGTGCCATGGGCAGCGCCGCCATGATCGGCCTCGGACTCGCGACGGCCCGACCCGACCACTCGGTGCTTGTCCTCACTGGCGACGGCGATATGCTCATGAGCTTTGGGGCGCTTGCGACCATCGCGGTCCGTAACCCTGCCAACCTGACCGTGGCCGTCCTCGACAACGGCCATTTCGGTCAAACCGGTTGGCAGGAAAGCCACACCGCGCGCGGGCTTGCGCTTGAGCAAGTCGCGAAGGTCTGCGGCTTCTCGTGGAGCGTCAAAATCACGAATCTCGCCGGTGTCGACGATCTGCGCGATCGGCTCTATAGCCGATGTGGTGTGAAGTTTTCTGTGATCAAGATAGCGGCCAAGGCTTTCCCGCGAGTTCCCCCGCCTCGCGACGGATCCTACATCAAGAGCCGATTTCGTTCGGCGCTAGGATTTCAACCTATCTGATGAGCGTCAAAGCCAAAGGTGCAGGACGTCTTCGACGCACTCGACCGAGAGTCGTTAGTGAACGCGAGTGGCCGCGACGTCGAATAATCATATCGCGGCCAACTGCGGCATTTCTCCATCGAGGGCATCAACCCGCGATTCAGGGCGCGCACCGCGCGCTCGTCGCAGGCCGCGGCGAAAATGAACTCGATCGGCAAGGCCGGCTCGTGCGCCAGCTGGGCTATCTAGTCATTGCGCGAGACGCTGAAGCTCGTGCGAGGAGGTCCGGGGCAACGGCAAGCTGGTTGCAGATTGGGCACAGCGGCGCAGCCGCTAGCAGCATGTCCGCGACACCGTCTTGGCGCCAATAGCCGCGACAGATTGACTGCACCTATCGGCGATAGCTGTTAAAGCCAGTTTAAATATTCTACGCGCATCTAAGTTCTGCGTCGGCGGCCACGCCAGCTTATAAGGCTTTCGCATGTGATGAGCGCTCTTCGCGCCATGGCAGGAACGAAGCCTATTGAACCAGAAATTCATGGCGTTTTAGGCTTTGGCTGGCGCATTGTAAGCGCAGAAGCGTCCGATGGAGCTAAGAATTTCTTCGGCTGATTTTGTCCATCGGAATGGGCTGGGGTCGGCGTTGTGCTGTTTGATGAAAGACGTGATTCCAGTACGTAGCTCCGCCACGCTGCGGTAGATGCGGTGCCTGATTTTGCACTCGGTGATGAGGGCAAAGAAGCGTTCGACCTGATTTAGCGAGGATGGACTGGTTGGCGTCAGATGGAGCGCGGCCGCTTTGCCAGCCAGTTACGGATCAGCGACGTCGTATAGGTCGCGAAATTGATGGGGTAGACGCCCCCTGACGGCATCGCTGTGCCAACGCGGTGTCGTTGATCATCACTTGAACGGAGGCGTCTGTATTGGAAATTAACACAATCGGTTGGATCTGGCGAAAAATGTGTTCCAGGTGCATGGCGGGGATGCGTGGGGAAGTGTGCTGTTCAGGAAAAAGATTCGCCGCGATTAGGTGCTTAGGTTCCTTGCCACGCAATCGACTTGTACCTTTGCCATCGAGGCATGTGCCGGCGGCCATTACTAGGCGCGGGAGATTGCGAAGGTGGGGCATGCTGTCCGGCTGATCGCCCCAGGTTACGTCAAGCCTTTCGCGAAGCGGCAAAAGAACGATGCCGCTGACGCCGAAGCGATCTGCGAAGCCGCCCGGCGGCCGACCATGCGGTTCGTTGCCGTGAAGAGCGAAGGGCAACAAGCCGCGGCCATGGCGTTTCGTGTTCGTGACCTTGTGGTGCGCCAGCGGACCCAGACCAGCAATGC
>NZ_JACMYK010000235.1 GCF_020889785.1 Bradyrhizobium acaciae | reverse complement strand
GGCCTCGACCAGTATCGGCTCGACGGCGTGCGCATCGCCGCCGGCGGCTTCACCAATCTGTCGCGCGACCACATGGACTATCATCCCGATGTCGCGCACTACCTGAACGCAAAACTCCGGCTGTTCCGCGATCTTGTCGTCGACGGCGGCACCGCCGTGATCTCGGCCGATCATGATTGCTCGCCCGAGGTAATCGGCGCAGCGCGCGAGCGCGGCTTGCGCATCATCACGGTCGGCCGCAACGCCGATGCCGCCGATGGCATCAAGCTCACGGACGCCGCGATCGAAGGCTTTGCCCAGAAGCTCGCGATCGAACATCGCGGCCGCAGGCACGCAATCCGGCTGCCGCTGGTCGGCGAATTCCAGATCGAGAACGCGCTGGTCGCGGCGGGTCTTGCGATCGCTACCGGCAGCGCCACCGAAGACGTGTTCGGCTGCCTCGAACATCTCGAGGGCGCAAAAGGCCGGCTGGAATTCGTCGGCGAGCACAATGGCGCGCCGATCTTCGTCGATTATGCGCATAAGCCCGATGCGCTCGCCAAGGCTTTGCAGGCACTGCGGCCCTATGCCAGGCGCAAGCTGGTCGTGATCTTTGGTGCCGGCGGCGACCGCGACGCCGGCAAACGTCCGATCATGGGCGCGATCGCGGCCGAGAATGCCGATCAGATCATCGTCACCGACGACAATCCGCGCAGCGAGAAGCCCGAGGCGATCCGCGCCGCGATCATGGCAACCGCAAAGGGCGCGCGCGAGATCGGCGACCGCGCCGCCGCGATCCGTGCCGGCATCGCGGCTCTCGAGCCGGGCGATGCGCTGGTCGTGGCCGGCAAGGGCCACGAGGTCGGGCAGATCGTCGGCAGCACGACGCTGCCGTTCAGCGATCATGAGGCGGTTGCTGCCGCTTTGGCTGCGGAGGGCGCATGAGCACGCTGTTATGGACGTCTGATGCGATGGCGACGGCGATGCGCGCCGCGACGCAAGGCACGCTGCCGGACGGTGTCACGGGACTCTCGATCGACAGCCGTACCATCGCGCCGGGCGAGGCGTATTTCGCGATCAAGGGCGACGTCCATGACGGCCACGCCTTCGTCGAGACGGCGCTGAAGGCCGGCGCCGGGCTTGCGGTGGTCGAGGCCGCGCAGCGCGCAAAATTTCCCGCCGACGCGCCGCTGCTGGTGGTCGACGATGTGCTCGCAGGGCTCGTCGAACTCGCGCACGCTTCGCGCGCGCGGCTCAACGCGCAGATCATCGCGGTGACCGGTTCGGTCGGCAAGACCTCGACCAAGGAGGCGCTGCGGCGTGTGCTGTCGGCGCAGGGCGAGACCCATGCATCGGTGGCGTCGTTCAACAATCATTGGGGCGTGCCGCTGTCGCTGGCGCGCTGTCCGGCGGGCACGCGCTTTGCGGTGTTCGAGATCGGCATGAACCATGCCGGCGAGATCACGCCGCTGGTGAAGATGGTGCGGCCGCATGTCGCCGTCATCACCACGATCGAGCCGGTGCATCTGGAATTCTTCGCCGGCATCGAGGCGATTGCAGACGCCAAGGCGGAGATTTTTTTGGGCGTCGAACCTGGCGGCGCCGTCGTGCTGAACCGTGACAACGGCCAATTCGCACGGTTGCAGAAGCAGGCCAAGAAGGCCGGCATCTCCCGCATCGTCTCGTTCGGCACCGACAAGCGCGCCGATGCGCGGCTGCTCGACCTCTCGCTGCACGCGACCTGCTCGGCGGTGCACGCGGATATCCTCGACCATGACATCACCTACAAGATCGGCATGCCCGGCCGCCACATGGCGATGAACTCGCTCGCGGTGCTCGCGGGCGCCTCGCTGCTCGGTGCCGACATCGCGCGCGCGGCGTTGTCGCTGTCGCAGCTCGAGGCGCCGACCGGTCGTGGTCTGCGCCGCACCGTCGAGGTCGGCCATGGCGAGGCGACGCTGATCGACGAGAGCTACAACGCCAACCCGGCCTCGATGGGCGCAGCCCTCAACGTGCTGGGCCAGGCCAAGGTCGGACCGCATGGCCGGCGTATCGCCGTGCTCGGCGACATGCTCGAACTCGGGCCGACCGGGCCTGACCTGCATCGCGGCCTCGCCGAAGCCGTCGCGGCCAACCGCGTCGACCTCGTATATTGTTGTGGTCCGCTGATGCGGAATTTGTGGGATGCCCTTTCCACCGGCAAGCGGGGAGGCTATGCCGAGAGTTCGGCGGCGCTCGAACCGCAGGCGGTCGCCGCGGTCCGTGCCGGTGACGTGATCATGGTGAAGGGCTCGCTGGGATCGAAGATGAAGCTCATTGTCAGCGCGCTGGAAAAACGCTTCCCCGACAAGGCCGCGCACGAAGAAGCGGTATAGGACTTTTTGAATGTTCTACTGGTTGATCGAACTGTCCAACACCGTTCCGGGGTTTGGGGCATTCCGCAGCGCGCTGAACGTGTTCCGCTACATCACGTTCCGCACCGGCGGAGCGATGGTGACCGGCGCGCTGTTCGTATTCCTGTTCGGGCCATGGATCATCGATCATTTGCGGTTGCGGCAGGGCAAGGGCCAGCCGATCCGCACCGACGGGCCGCAGTCGCATCTGATCTCCAAGAAGGGCACGCCCACCATGGGCGGGTTGATGATCCTGTCCGGGCTCGTGGTGTCGACGCTGCTCTGGGCCAATCCGCTCAATCCCTATGTGTGGATCGTGCTGGCGGTGACGCTCGGCTTCGGCTTCGTCGGCTTCTATGACGATTACTTGAAGGTCACAAAGCAGTCACACAGTGGCTTCGCCGGCAAGCTGCGGCTGTTGATCGAGGCCGCGATCGGGCTTGCCGCCACCTACGCGCTGGTCCGGCTCGGCCGCGACGTCTCCTCGACCTCGCTTGTGATTCCGTTCTTCAAGGACCTCGTGATCAATTTCGGCTGGTTCTTCGTGATCTTCGGCGCCTTCGTCATGGTCGGCGCCGGCAACGCGGTGAACCTTACCGACGGCCTCGACGGCCTTGCCATCGTGCCGGTGATGATCGCCGCCGCGAGCTTCGGCATGATCTCGTATCTCACCGGCAACGCGGTGTTCGCCGAATACCTGCAGATCAATTACGTCGCCGGCACCGGCGAACTGGCGGTGCTATGCGGCGCGGTATTGGGCGCAGGCCTGGGCTTCCTCTGGTTCAACGCGCCGCCGGCCTCGATCTTCATGGGCGACACCGGCTCGCTCGCGCTCGGCGGCATGCTGGGCGCCACCGCGGTTGCGGTGAAGCACGAGATCGTGCTCGCGGTGATCGGCGGCCTGTTCGTGCTCGAGGCTGTCTCGGTCATCGTCCAGGTCACCTCGTTCAAGCTCACGGGAAAACGCGTGTTCCGGATGGCGCCGCTGCACCATCATTTCGAGCAGAAGGGCTGGACCGAGCCGCAGATCGTGATCCGGTTCTGGATCATCTCGGTGATGCTGGCGCTCGCCGGCCTCTCCACCCTCAAGCTGCGCTGAGCGCCATCATGATCCCGGTCACCTCCTTCTCCGGCAAGACGGTCGCGGTGTTCGGGCTTGGCGGTTCCGGGCTCGCGAGCTGCGAGGCGCTGAAGGCGGGCGGCGCGGAGGTGATCGCGGCCGACGACAATGCCGACAATGTCGCCAGGGCGGCACAGGCCGGCTTCACCACCGCTGACCTGCGCACCGTGTCGTGGGCGAATTTCGCCGCGCTGATCCTGACCCCCGGCGCGCCGCTGACCCATCCGGCGCCGCACTGGAGCGTGCTGAAGGCGCGCGAGGCGGGCGTTGAGGTGATCGGCGACGTCGAACTGTTCTGCCGCGAGCGGCGCCGTCATGCGCCGAACGCGCCGTTCGTCGCCATCACCGGCACCAACGGCAAGTCGACCACGACCGCGCTGATCGCGCACCTGATGAAGGTTGCCGGCTACGACACCCAGATGGGCGGCAATATCGGCACCGCGATCCTGTCGCTGGAGCCGCCGCGGATGGGCCGCGTCCACGTCATCGAGATGTCGTCCTACCAGATCGACCTCGCGCCGTCGCTTGATCCCTCGGTCGGCATCCTGATCAACATCAGCGAGGATCACATCGACCGCCACGGCACGCTGGAGCACTACGCGGCGGTCAAGGAGCGGCTGGTCGCGGGCGTACAGCAAGGCGGCACCGCGATCGCAGGCGTCGACGACATCTGGTGCCGCAACATCGCCGACCGGCTCGATCGCGCCGGCAAGCGCGTGGTGCGCATCTCCGTGAGGAACCCGCTGCCTGACGGCCTCTATGTCGAGCACGAGACCATTGTACGCGCGTCCGGTGCCGCACGCAGCGAGATCGCGCGGCTGGGGGGCATCGGTTCGCTGCGCGGCCTGCACAATGCGCAGAACGCGGCCTGCGCCTCTGCCTGCGCGCTGGCGATGGGGATCGCCACGGATGTGTTGCAGAACGGGCTGCGCAGCTTTCCGGGCCTCGCGCACCGCATGGAGCAGGTCGGCCGCCGCGGCAACGTGCTGTTCGTCAACGACTCCAAGGGCACCAACGCGGACGCGGCCGCGCATGCGTTGTCGTCGTTCGCCGACATCTACTGGATCGCAGGCGGCAAGCCGAAGGCCGGTGGCATCACCAGCCTGACCGGCTATTTCCCGCGCATTCGCAAGGCTTATCTGATCGGCGAGGCGGCGCAAGAATTCTCCGGCACGCTCGGCGAGCGCGTCCCGCACGAGATGTCCGGCACGCTCGACGTCGCCATCGCCAGCGCCGCGCGCGATGCGGAGGCCTCGGGTCTTGCTGAAGCCGTCGTGCTGCTGTCGCCGGCCTGCGCCTCGTTCGACCAGTACCGCAATTTCGAAATCCGCGGCGCGGCTTTCCGCGACATCGTACGGGCACTGCCGGGTGTGAAGCCGGTGGTGTGACGACACGTCATCGCCCGGCTCGACCGGGCGATCCAGTACGCCGCGCCCTCTCGGTTCAAGCACAGCCGTCTCTGGAATACTGGATCACCCGCTTTCGCGGGTGATGACGCCGTATATTTGACGCCTTGAATCGCGAACTATCCCCATCGTCGTCCTGGCTTTCGCCATGACGACAGTGTGCTTGGGATGGCAAACCAACTCCCCCAAAAGTTACCCAACCTGTTAACCGCTTGGAAACCATCCTGCGCCACGAATGGACGTTCTCTCTGCCATCTGGGGACACCCATGCTCGCCCGTGACCAACGCACCCCATTCTCGGACTGGTGGTGGACCGTCGACAAGTTGCTGCTTGTGGCGATCGCCGCGTTGATGCTGGCCGGTGTCATCCTGTCGCTGGCGGCGAGCCCGCCGGTGGCGACCCGGATCGGGCTCGATCCGTTCCACTTCTTCAACCGCCACGTCATGTTCCTGGTGCCGTCGCTGATCGTGCTGATCGGCGTGTCGTTCATGACGCCGCGGCAGATCCGGCGCACTGCGCTGATCGTGTTCGCGGTGTCGATCGTGCTGATCGTGCTCACGCTGCTGATCGGGCCCGAGGTCAAGGGTTCGCGGCGCTGGATCACGTTGCTCGGCGTCAACATCCAGGCCTCCGAGGCGGCCAAGCCCGCCTTCGTGATCGTCGCGGCCTGGCTGTTCGCGGAATCGACCAAGCGGCCGGAGATGCCGGCGACCTCGATGGCGCTGGTGCTGCTGATGACGCTCGTCACGCTGCTGGTGATGGAGCCGGACTTCGGTCAGACCATGCTGATCCTCACCGTGTGGGGCGCGCTGTTCTTCATCGCGGGCATGCGGATGATCTGGGTGTTCGGGCTCGCCGGCGCCGCCGGCGCGGGCCTGTTCGGCGCGTATCTGCTGGTGCCGCACGTCGCCGGCCGCATCAAGCGCTTCATGAATCCCGCTTCCGGCGACACCTTCCAGGTCGACACCGCGATGGAGGCGTTCTGGAACGGCGGCTGGTTCGGGCTCGGGCCGGGCGAGGGCATCGCCAAGCGCAGCCTGCCCGACAGCCACACCGACTTCGTGTTCGCGGTCGCGGCGGAAGAGTTCGGTATCATCCTCTGCCTGATGCTGGTCGCGCTGTTCGGCTTCATCGTGATCCGCACGCTGACCCGCGCCTATGCCACCGAGGACATGTTCTCGCGCTTTGCGGCGTCGGGGCTTGCGATCCTGTTCGGGGTGCAGGCGACCATCAACATGGCGGTCAATCTGCAACTGATCCCGGCCAAGGGCATGACGCTGCCGTTCATCTCCTATGGCGGCTCGTCCTTCGTCTCGCTCGCCTACGGCGTCGGCATGATGCTGGCGCTGACTCGGCAGCGACCGCGCACCGAGATCGAATCGATGGAAGGCGCCAGTGCTCAGCGCGCCTACGCGTAGGTGGCTCTTGTTGTCATTGCGAGGAGCGAAGCGACGAAGCAATCCATCCGTCCGTTTTGCCGCGCTATGGATTGCTTCGCTTCGCTCGCAATGACGATATAAAAGGCGGTCATGGACAACGCGCCCCTGATTCTGCTGGCGGCCGGTGGCACCGGCGGCCATCTGTTCCCGGCCGAAGCGCTCGCCGTGGAACTGTTCAGGCGTGGCCTGCGCGTCCGGCTCGCGACTGACGGCCGCGCGTTGCGCTACTCCGGCCTGTTCGGCCGGGAGAGCATCGACCTGGTGCCGAGCGCCACGGTGCGCGGTCGCAATCCCATCTCGCTGGCGCAGACCGTGCTGATGCTCGGCTACGGCACATTGGTTGCCGCCAACCTGGTGCGCCGGCTGAAGCCCGCGGCCGTCGTCGGCTTCGGCGGCTACCCGACCTTGCCGCCGCTGGTGGCGGCGCGGATGCTCGGCGTTCCCGGCATCATTCACGATGCCAACGCGGTGCTCGGTCGCGCCAACCGGTTCCTCTCCAGCCGCGTCAACGCGATCGCGACCTCGCTGCCCGGCGTGCTCGAT
>NZ_JACMYK010000234.1 GCF_020889785.1 Bradyrhizobium acaciae | reverse complement strand
ACAAGGTTACACCCTTCTCACAACCCATCCGGCGGCAGGCCGGGCCCGGTCGCGGCGGGTCGGAACTTGTCGCGCTTGCGCTCGCGGTAGAAGGCATAAAGGCCGGAGGCGACGATGATCGCGGCGCCGGCGAGCATCGCGCCGTCGGGCCTGTGGCCGAAGGCGAGATAGCCTGTCAGCATCGCCCACGGCAGCGCCGTGTAGCGGAACGGCGCCACCGCCGAGATGTCGCCTGTGCGCAGCGACACGATGATGCATTGGTAGCCGATCAGGATCAGCACCGCCGCGAATGCGAGCAGGCCGAGCGCGTGACCGGACGGCGCCTTCCAGCCGCCGAGCGGCACCAGCACGACGGCGCCCGCCGTCGTCACCGTCACGGTGGTGAGCAGCGTGATGAACACGGTCGGCAAGTTCTTCGGAATGCGGCGGGTTGCGAGATCGCGCACCGCGCAGAAGCCGACCGAGGCCAGCGCGAGCAGCGCAGCCTGGCTAAACCCCTCCGCCCCGGGACGGACGATGACCAGCACGCCGATGAAGCCGGCCGCGATCGCAAGCCAGCGCCGCCAGCCGACCGGCCCGCCGAACACCAGAGCCGCGCCCAATGTGATGACGAGCGGCAGCGCCTGGAAGATCGCCGACGCATTGGCGAGCGGGATCTGCGCGATCGCCGAGAGATAGGTCAGCGTGCCGCCGATCTCGCCGAGCACGCGCAGGCCGACCGGCCAGATCAACAACGCGCTGAAGCTCCGGAGCGCATCGCGGTACCAGGCGAGCGCTGCGACCAACACCATTGCGACCAGGCCGCGGACGAGCAGGATCTCCCCGATGTTGAGCTCCACCGACACCGCTTTGGTGATGGTGTCGTTGACCGTGAAGCTGGCCATGGCCGCAGCCATGAACAGGCTGCCGCGAAGATTCGAGGAAAGGGGCAAAGTGAAAGCGTCCGATCAGGACCAGGGCGGGCGTTGACCGGACTGACTTGCCAAAGCGGCGCCGCGAACTCAAGTCACAGATGGCTACAATGCGGAAACATGCCGCATCTTGCAGAAGTGGCGCAACGCCAGATCGATCGCCGGAATCCTTTTGTTCCCTCGCCCCGCTCTTGCGGGGTCGAGACGAGCGAAGCTTGCTCTTAGAGGGTTGGGGTGAGGGGCTGTCTCAGCAAACGCGGCGAAAGTCGGAATCGTGGAGAGCCCCCTCACCCGGATCGCATCTAAGATGCGATCCGACCTCTCCCCGCAAGCGGGGCGAGGCTAAAAAGAAAAGCGGCGCGAACCCTAAGGGATCGCGCCGCATTCTCGGATCAGGTTGCGCCGGCCTTCTGCGCGTATTCCCATGACGCCTGCGACAGCGGCACGGTGCGCTTGGCCGATTCGAGGGCCTTGGCATTCGCGGCGGTGCCGTCGCGGACGCGGCCCGCAATCCCCTGCGTGATGCCGGCGAGACGGAACAGATTGTAGGAGAAGTACCAGTTGAGATCCGGCACGGCCATGCCGGTGACGTTGCAATAGATCTGCGCGGCTTCGTCCTGGCTCGGAATGTTCAACGCCTTGAGGTCGGCGTTGGCGAGGCCCGGCATGGTCCACTGCATCAGCAGATAGGTGAAGTCGGCCATGGGATCGCCGAGCGTCGACAATTCCCAATCCAGCACCGCCTGCACCCGCGGCTCGGTTGCATGGAAGATCATGTTGTCGAGGCGATAGTCGCCGTGCACAACCGAAACGCGCTTCTGTTCCGGCACCGTCTTCGGCAGCCACTCCGCAAGCTTCTCGAACTCCGGAATATGCTGCGTCTCGGACGCGCGGTACTGCTTGGTCCAGCGATCGACCTGGCGCGCAAAATAATTGCCGGGCTTGCCGAAATCGCCGAGGCCGATCTTTTCGGGATCGAGGATGTGCAGCTTGGCCAACGTCTCGATCTTGCTGGTGAAGATCTTGCGCCGCGCGTCCGGCTCCTGGCTCGGCAGCGTCGGATCCCAGAACACCCGTCCCTCCTCCATCGACATGATGTAGAAGGCCGAGCCGATCACCGCATCGTCGGTGCACAGCGCGTAGGCTTTCGCGACCGGGAAATTCTGTTTGCCGAGCGCCGCGATCACGCGGAACTCGCGATCCACCGCATGAGCCGACGGCAACAATTTACCGAACGGCCGGCGGCGCATCACATAATTGCGGCCGGGGGTTTCGAGCTTGTAGGTCGGGTTGGACTGGCCACCCTTGAACTGCAGGACCTTGAGCGGGCCCTGATAGCCCTCGACGTGCTCCTTCATCCAGGCGCCGAGGCTCGCCTCGTTGACGCGATGACGCTCCTCGACTTCCCGTGTTCCGGAAAATTCTTCGTCTTTCCTGACGCCGTCCGCCACGATGACGCTCCCTCAGTTTTTATGGAGAGCCGTCCGGCGCTCCCTCAATCAGGCTGGCACGCCAGCCTGATCTCGCTTTTCATTCTGAGCACGATGTGCGCGCGAACGCCATGCGTTCCGCATCATGCTCAGTGCGACGTGTTTGCATACTTCCGAAGTTCAAGCCTGGCAATGGCGCGATTGTGCACCTCGTCCGGACCGTCGGCGAGCCGCAGCGTGCGGATGTGAGCATAGGCCTTCGCGAGCCCAGCTTCGTCGGAGACGCCGCCGCCGCCAAACGCCTGGATCGCCTGGTCGATGATCTTCAGCGCCATGTTGGGGGCTGCGACCTTGATCATCGCGATCTCGGCCTGTGCGGTCTTGTTGCCGACCTTGTCCATCATGTCTGCGGCCTTGAGGCACAGCAGGCGGTTCATCTCGATGTCGGTGCGGGCCTCGCCGATGCGCTGCTCCCAGACCGAGTGCTCGATGATCCTCTTGCCGAACGCGGTGCGTGAGGCAAGCCGCTTCACCATCTTCTCCAGCGCCTCTTCGGCCTGGCCGATGGTGCGCATGCAGTGATGGATGCGGCCCGGGCCGAGACGGCCCTGCGCGATCTCGAAGCCACGGCCTTCGCCGAGCAGGATGTTTTCCTTCGGCACGCGGACGTTCTCGAGCAGCACCTGGGCGTGGCCGTGCGGCGCATCGTCGAAGCCGAACACCGGCAGCATCTTCTCGACCTTGATGCCGGGGGTGTCGAGCGGCACCAGGATCTGCGACTGCTGCTGATGCTTGGCGGCGTTGAAGTCGGTCTTGCCCATGAGGATCGCGACCTTGCAGCGGGGATCGCCGACGCCCGACGACCACCATTTGCGGCCGTTGATGACGTAGTGATCGCCGTCCTTCTCGATGCGGGTCTCGATGTTGGTGGCGTCAGAGGATGCAACCGCCGGCTCGGTCATCAGGAAGGCGGAGCGGATCTCGCCGTCCATCAGCGGGCGCAGCCATTTGCGCTTCTGCTCCTTGGTGCCGTAGCGGATGAACACTTCCATGTTGCCGGTATCGGGGGCGGAGCAGTTGAAGACCTCCGAGGCCCAGGAGATGTGGCCCATCTCTTCCGACAGCAGCGCGTATTCGAGATTGGTCAGTCCCGCGCCGTGGAATTCGTCATCCTCATGCGAGGACGGCGGCATGAACATGTTCCAGAGACCTTCGGCCTTCGCCTTCTTCTTCAGATCCTCGAGGATCGGGATCACCTTCCAGCGCGGGCCTTCGGCATCCTGCTTGTCATAGATCGGCACGGCCGGGCGGACATGCGTTTCATGAAAACCTGAACGCGCTCCAGCCACTCCTTTTGCTTCGGCGACATCGTGAAATCCATGGGACGCTCCTCGTTTCCTAGACTTGGGCCTTGGACTGGGCCGGTTGGGCAACATTGTCGACCCCGCCTCCGCGGCTCGCAAGGGCGTTCGCGGAACGGGCGGAGGTGGTGTGCCAGAATGACGCCCCGCGCGCAGCGGATTGACATTTCCGGCTCTTCAAACGATAGTTTCATACAAATGTTTGAAATGCAACTCCCTGTCGTCTTCGTCGTTCCCGCGCAGCGCGCGGACTGACTGAAAGGCTCTCAGCCATGGCCAGCGACCACACCCGATCCGCCATTCTCGCCGCCGCCGAGCGGCTCTATGCCGACCGCGGCTTCGGCGACGTCACGCTGCGCGACATCGTCGCGGAGGCGAACGTCAACCTCGCGGCGGTGAACTACCATTTCGGCTCCAAGGATGAACTGATCGCGGAGCTGTTCGTCACCCGCAGCATCCAGACCAACCGCGAGCGTCTCAATGAATTGAGGGCGGCGGAAGATGCCGGCGGCGGCCGCGCCGTGATCGAGGACATCATGCGCGCCCTCGTCGGCCCCACTTTGCGCGGCTGCCTCGGGCCCGACCGCGAGGGCTCGACCGCGGCGCGCTTCATGATCCGCGCCTCGATCGAATCGGTGCCGCCTATCCGCCGCATCAAAAATCGCGAGGTCGACCATCTGCGCAAGTTCGCCGCGGCGATGCGCCGCGCGATGCCCGGCCGCGACGACACCGAACTCTATTGGGGCCTGCACTTCGCGCTCGCGATGGCGCACCACACCATCCGCGAGAAGGAGCGCCTGCTGCGGCTGTCGGAAGGCAAATGCGACCTCGACGACGTCCGCGCCATCATCGACCGCGTGGTCACGGTCTCGGTGATGGCGCTGACGATGGGTGACGTGGCGAGCAAGCCGGCCGCGCGGCCGGTCCTGGTGCACGGCCGGCTGACGCGCCAAGATCTGTAGGACTTCCCGCCCTACACCATCGCGATGCAGTCGATCTCGATGTCGAACGGTCCGGTCCATTCCGGAATGCAGACGAAGATCCGCGCCGGCAGATCATCCGCGAAATATCGTCGGTAGATCGCGTTGAACGTCGCGAAGTGCTTCGCCGAGGTGCAGAAGATGCTGCACTTCATCACGTTGTCGAACGAGGCGCCGGCGGCAGCGAGGCACTGTTTGAGCTGCTCCATGACGAGCTCGCTCTGCCGCTCGATCGACGCCCCGGTGGCGATCTCGCCGGTTACGGGATCGAACGGCGGCAGGCCGGAGACGAACACCATGTTGCCGGCGCGCGTGACCGCCGATGCCGGCGCCTTCCAGCGCTCCAGCCAGCTCGATATCGGTTCGACGCGGACCACTTCCCGTTTCATGATTGGCACCTTCGATGGGGGATCGATGGCGCCAATCTAGCAGTTGGATGTCAATGATGTTTCGATAGACGTCGAAGTGTTGATGCAGCGGACCGCTCCATCGCGGTCATCCTGAGGTGGTCGCTCCTTCAGCGGCCCTCGAAGGATCGACGGCCACCAGCCGGGCCGTTCATCCTTCGAGGCTCGCTCCGCTCGCACCTCAGGATGACGGTGATAGATGCGCTGATACGACTCCAATCCCGCCTACAAAATCCCCTGCGCCTTCAGGCCTTCGACCTTGGCCTCGTCGTAGCCGATGGTCGCCAGTACGTCCTTGGTGTCGGCGCCGAGCAGCGGCGGCGCGCGGTAGTCGGTGATCGGGGTGCCCGAGAAGGTCAGCGCATTGCGAATCAGCGACAGGTTCGGCTCGAAGGGATGGTCGACCTTCACCCGCATGCCGCGCGACTGCACGTGCGGATCGCTGAACACCTGCTCGAAATTGTTGATCGGGCCTGACGGCACGCCGGCCTCCTCGAGCTTCTCCAGCCAGTAGGCGACCGGCTGCTTCAGGAACAGGCCGGCGAAGATCGCCATGATCTCCTTGCCGTGCACGACGCGGTCGTTGTTCTTGACGAAGCGCTTGTCGTTGGCGAGCTCGGGTTCACCGAGCACCGCACAGGTGCGCTGGAACTGGCCGTCATTGCCGACCACCAGCATCAGCTCGCCGTCGGTGCAGCGGAACACGCCGGCCGGCATGCCGCCATTGCCCCAGGTGCCGCGGCGCGGCGGCATGTTGCCGTTGACGAGATAGATCTGCAGCCAGTGCGACAACGAGGCGATCACCGTGTCGAACAGGCAGACGTCGACATGCTGCCCCTCCCCATTGTTGGCGTCGCGATGGTAGAGCGCCGAAAGAATTCCGATCGAGGTGTTCATGCCGGTCATGTAGTCGACGATCGAGGGGCCGACCTTCATCGGGCCAGCACCGGGCTCGCCGTCGATATGGCCGGTCACGCTCATCAGGCCGCCCATCGCCTGCAGGATCGCGTCATAGCCGGCGCGCGTAGCGTACGGACCGGTCTGGCCGAAGCCGGTGACCGAGCAATAGATGATGCCGGGGTTGAGCTGCTTGATGGTCTCGTAATCGAGGCCGTAGCGCTTGAGGTCGCCGACCTTGTAGTTCTCCATCATCACGTCGACCGACTTCGCGAGCTCGCGGATGATGGCCTGTCCTTCGGGCTTGGCGATGTTGACCGTGACCGACTTCTTGTTGCGGTTGGCGCAGAGGTAGAACGAGTTGTTGTTGTTCGCCTTGCCTTCGGGATCGGCGAGATAGGGCGGACCAAAGGCGCGGGCGTCATCGCCGCCGCCGGGCCGCTCGATCTTGATCACCTCGGCGCCGAGATCCGCCAGCATCTGGGCCGACAGCGGCCCCGCGAGCACCCGCGTCAGGTCGAGAATTTTGATGCCCGAGAGTGGCAGAGCCGACATGAAGCATTCCTCCGATATCTTGAAAATCTTGATTATGTGGCGCCGGACCGGGCCCTGCCCGAGTTCGCGGCGCGCCAGAGCCAGCGGATACACCATTTTGGTGCCGCGAGCACTGCATTGTCGGCATGAAGCCATCCCCGGACGGCCTATGTGCGGCGCACCGGCAGCTCCGGGGAACCGCCCGCGAGAATCGCCCCCCATTGCCGTCACGCGAAATTGTGAAGATGGCCGACACCGATTTGACTCAGCCCCAACGGTATCTTGCCGCGACGAGGAGGACACCATGCGGACGATCATGATGGTTGGGCTGCTGACGCTGGTTGCGGCCGCGATGCCACCGGCCGCCGCGCGCGGCGGCCATGGCCATGGCG
>NZ_JACMYK010000233.1 GCF_020889785.1 Bradyrhizobium acaciae | reverse complement strand
AAGCGCAGCGAAATCCGGGGCAACTCGATCCGCGGATGGACCTGTCCCGGATTGCGCTTCGCTTCATCCGGGATACGCGCTCAATTCATTCCCTGCGCGCCGCGCACCAGCCGGCCCGGCCGCGCGCCGGTGGCGTTGCCTGCGCGCTGCGTCACCACGCCCGAGACGATCGTCGCGTCGTAGCCGTCGACCTGCTGCAACAGACGCCGGCCGCCGACCGGGAGGTCGTAATGCACCTTCGGCGGATGCAGATGCAGCCGGTCGTAGTCGATCACGTTGACGTCGGCCTTGAAGCCCGGCGCGATCACGCCGCGATCGGTGAGACCAACCGACAGCGCGGTCTTGCGCGACTGCGCCGCGATCACGAACGGGATCGAGAGCTTCTCGCCGCGGCTGCGGTCGCGCGTCCAGTGCGTCAGCAGATAGGTCGGGAAGCTCGCGTCGCAGATGATGCCGCAATGCGCGCCGCCGTCGGACAGGCCGGGCACCGCGCTGGGCTCGCGCAGCATCTCATGCACGGCATCGAGATTGCCGTCGGCGTAATTCAGGAACGGCACATAAAGCATGCCGCGGCCTTCGTCGGTCAGCATCGCATCATAGGCGAGCTCTTCCGGCTGCCGGCCCTGGCGGCGCGCCTGCGGGCCGAGCGCGTTCTCCGGCGGCTGCTCATAGTCCGGCGGATTGCCCAGCAGATACATCTTGTCGTAGTTCGGCCGGAAGAACAGCGGATCGTCGGTTGCGGTTGCGCTCTCGCTCAGGATCGCGGCGCGCACCTCGGGCCGCCGCAGATGTGTCAGTCGCTCGGCCAGCGGCAGCTTCGCGATTTCGCGATAGCTCGGATGGGTCTGGAACGGGTTGCGCGACAATTCCAGCCCGAGTAGCAGTCCGACCGGGCGCGCCGCGATCTGGGTCGTGATCGACAGGCCGCGGGCGGCGGCCTCATTGATGGTGTCCATCGTCTGCCGCCAGCGCCGCGGCGCCTTGTCGGCCTGCGCGACCGAGAACGAGATCGGGCATCTGGTGTTCTCGGCGACCCGCAGCATCATCGGCAGGTCTTCGTGCACGGTGCTCTGGTCAAGCACGAATTGCAGCACGCTGCGGCCGACGCCGTGCATCGCGCCGGCGATCGCGGTCAACTCATCCTCGCCCGCTTTCAGCGTCGGCGTGTAGTCGCCGGTCGAGGTGCGGTGATTGAGCGTGCGCGAGGTCGAGAAGCCCAGCGCGCCCGCACGCACCGCATCACCGGCGAGCGCCGCCATAACCTTGTTGTCCTCCGCCGTTGCGGGATCGCGGCGCGCGCCGCGCTCGCCCATCACATAGACGCGGAGTGCCGCGTGCGGCAGCTGCGCGCCGATATCCATGTCGAAGCTACGTTTGGACAGCCACTCCATGTAGTCGGGAAAGCTTTCCCACGCCCAGGGAATGCCGGCGCTCAGCACCGGCTCCGGAATGTCCTCGACACCCTCCATCAGCTGGATCAGCCTGTTGTGGTCGCTCGGCCGGCACGGCGCAAAGCCGACGCCGCAATTGCCCATGATCGCCGTGGTGACGCCGTTCTGCGACGACGGCGTGATGTCCTGGCTCCAGGTCACCTGGCCATCGTAATGGGTGTGGACGTCGACGAAGCCGGGCGCCACCAGTTTGCCGCGGGCGTCGATCTCTTCCTTGCCTTTCGCTGCGACCTTGCCGACTTCGGTGATCTTGCCGCCTGAGATCGCGACATCGGCTTCATAGAAGTCGCCGCCCTTGCCGTCGGCGATGTTGCCGCCGCGGATCACGAGGTCTGGGGTCGAGGTCATGGCGTTTCATCCCGAGGCTGTTCTTGGTTGTCCGGCATCATGGGTGAGCCCTTGATGCTGTCAACCATCGCCGGTGAAGCTCTGGGATGCGCTGGCAGCGATTTTGCCAGCGAGAACGAACGTTGCGCCCGGCGGAAATTTGTTCCGCCGGGCAAGCGCAGCGGCGAACCTAACGCGCGCCGAAGAAAGCCGTCTTCTGGGTCTCTTCGGCCTGCAGCCCGGCGCGCATCCGCATCAAATCCTTCCAGCCGATATAGCCGACCAGGCGCTGGTCCTCTCGCGCGAGATGACAGGCAGATGCGAGACGTTGACCTGCATCAGGCGATCGGCGAGACGGTCGAGATATTCGTCAGGATAGGCGACGGTGATCTTGCTCCCCGCCAGCAGCTGCTTCAGCGTCGCGGTGCGATGCTTGCCCGCGCGGCGCCAGCGCAGCACGGACGGCGGACAGAGCCGCTCTTGAAGCAGATGCTGTCGCGACGATCGGAACGAATGCGTCGCGCGCACGACGTCGCGCAGCAGGAGTCCTTCGCTCTTGGCTGGCGGAGTAGCCACACACAACTTGACCGCGTAAGTTCAGATAAAATGCGCGGCTAATGCACGCTGCGATACGGCGGTATGCCTTGTCATTGTCATGAATACTTCATAAACCATGCGGGGACGATATCATTGGGCGAACGGCGGCCGGTCGTGACCGATGCGGGCAATGCCATTGCCGTCAGGCATGGCGATCAGGCGGAAGTCGAACTCAAGCTGCTTGCGCCGCAAGGAAGCCTCGAAAAGCTGCGCGAGGCACCTTGCATCGTGCAGCATGCGCGCAATCGCGGCGCCTTTCATCGGCTGGAAACGGTGTATTACGACACGCCGGAGCGTCTGCTGTTTCAGCATGGCATGTCGCTGCGCGTGCGACGCAGCGGCAAGAACTTCATCCAGACGCTGAAACTTGCCCCCGATCCCGCGCAGCCTCTGATGCGACGCCAATGGGAAATGCCGGTTGACGGCATCGTCCCTGACCTGAGGCTGCTCCCCGCCGACGAGGTCGGCGATCCCGTGGCGGCGCTGAGCAACGACGCGCTGGTAGCGGTTTTCGCGACCAAGGTACGCCGGCACGCGCGGCAGCTCGATCTGCCCGATGCATCGGTTGAAGTCGCGTTCGACGAGGGAACGATCGAGGCCGATGCGCGTCAGGAAGTCCTGTCGGAAATCGAGCTTGAACTGAAGAGCGGCAATGCCGCTGTCCTGTTCGACCTGGGAACGCAGTTGCTCGATGCTGCGCCGTTGCAGATCGGCACACGCAGCAAGGCGGAACGTGGCTATGCGCTCGCGTTCGATGCCGCGCCATCGGCAACGAAGGCCGAGTTGTCAGGCATCACCGCGGAGCTTGCGGTCGACGACGTCATCGCATTGCTGGTCGGTTCCTGCTGGCATCATCTTTTGAAGAATCACGCGGTGGCCGAGCAGGGATCGGATCCCGAAGGCGTGCACCAGATGCGCGTGGCCTTGCGGCGCTTGCGGACGATCTGTGCGCTGTTCCGGCGCGATATTCCATCGCCGGCATTCCTGGCGGTCAACAGCGAAGCAAAATGGCTGATGCGCCAACTGGGCCAGGCCCGGGATTGGGACGTCTTCGCCGAAACGACGATCACCCGCCTGGTCAGTGCGGTCCCGGACATCGACCTGGATGGCCTCCGCAAGGCGGTCGAGCAGCGCCAGAAGTCAAGCTACGGTAACCTGCAAGGCGTTCTGGCCGATCCCCGATGCAGCCGCTTCCTGCTCTCCCTTGGGCAGCTGGTGGAGCGCCGCAGCTGGCGCAACGAGATCGACAGCGAAGCGCTGGCGATCTTGTCGCAGCCCATGCCGGTGCTTGCCGAGCAAATCCTGGAACGGCTGCATCGCAAGACGTTGAAGCGTGGTGCGCGCTTCCGGCGGCTCGATATCCACGCGCAGCACAATCTCAGGATCAACCTCAAGAAGTTGCGTTATGCGGCGGAGTTCTTCCTGCCGCTCTATGCCGCCCACGCGCCGGCGAAACGCTATGTGAAGCGGCTCGCCGGGCTGCAGGCCAGTCTCGGGCGGGTGTGCGACATCGGAAGCACGCGCGTGCTGCTCCATATGATCGCGCAGGACGACCGGCCTGAGCTTCATCTCGGTATCGGCGCGATGGCCGGCTGGCTGGCCCGCGATCAGATCGCGGTCGCGAAAGCGCTGCGCAAGAGCTGGCGGCGGTTCAAGACGACGCCGGCATTCTGGGGCCGGTGAGTCCGGCTGCGGCAGCCGCTCCGCGCGGTTTGCGCTAACGGGGCTGCGGCTGGACTGCAACCGCGGAGGCCTGCGGCTTGCTTTCGGTGACCAGCGCAAGCAGCACGGTCAGCACCATGAAGACCACCGAGGCGCCGAACACCCAATGCGGCATGTGCTGGTCCATGATCCAGCCGAACAGCAGCGGGCTGACGATGCCGCCGAAATTGAAGCCGGTGGAGACGATGCCGAAGGCGCGGCCGGCAGCACCGGGAGGCGCTGCGTTGCGCACCATCATGTCGCGGGACGCGCGATCACGCCGCCAAGGAAACCGGCAAGCCCCATCGCGAGCGTCAGCGCCACCGGCGGCAGGTTCATCAGCGCGATCAGCAGCACCAGCACGGCATTGACCGCGAAGCAGGCCGCGGCGACCTGGCTGTGGCGATGGGTCCAGTCGGCGAGATAGCCGCCGGCGAGCACGCCTGCGGCGCTGGCGCCGAGGAATGCGGTCAGCGCGATGTTGGCGTTGGAGAACGACGCGCCGTAACCGCCCATCAGCGCGACCACGCCGAAATTGTTGATGCCCGAGGTCGACAGGCTGAGCAGCGTGAAGAAGGCCGTCAGCACCATCAGCGCCGGCGTGATCACGCTGGCCTTCTGCGCGGTGTCGTCCGTCGGCTTGTTCTTGTTGGCGCCGGCATCGGGAATCCCGAGCACGATCAGGAACAGCGCCACCAGCGGGCCGACCGCGCCGGCGACGATCAGCGCGCCGAGGCCGCCGATCGAGGCGACGAGTGCCGCCATGATCGCAGGCGCCACCGCACCGCCGAGGAAGCCGGCAAAGGTGTGGATCGAGAAGGCGCGACCCATCCGCGCCTCGTCCATATGGGCCGAGAGGATCGCGTAGTCGGCCGGATGATAGACGCTGTTGGCGAGGCCGAGCAGCACGGCGCAGACGATCAGCGAGGTGTAGCTGAGATGCAGGCCGAGCCCGATCAGTGCGCAGCCGCCGATGGTGAGCCCGATCAGCAGGATCTTGCGTGCGCCGATATGGTCGGCGAGGTAGCCGATCGGCGCCTGGGTCAGGCCGGAGACCACCGCGAACACCGTCAGCGCCAGGCCCAGCTCGACATAGCCGACGCCGAGCTGCTGCTTCAGGAACGGGAACAGCATCGGCAGCACGAAGATATGGAAATGACTGACCCAATGGGCGACCGAGATCCCGGTCAGGGTGCGCACTGCGCTGTCGGCTCTCGCTCGCTGCGGTGCGGCCAGAATGTCAACCATTTCAGGAACAACCCGTTCTTCCAGAGCGTTTTCGAGCGAAGTGGGCACCGGTTCGCGTGAAGAAAACCCGTCAAACAAAAGGAATACCCGGCGAGGGCCCGCCGAAAATAGAGACTGGCCGCTAATTGTCCATGAACGCAGGCGCATGGCTGCCCCCGGCGCGGACGTGCCGGATCGACACATGCGGCATAAAAGGCGGCGACAAAGTGCGGCGGCGCGGTGATGATCGGTCATGATCGACGCCAAAAAGCAGCTCAAGGTGCTTGTGTCAGAGGGCTCCAGCACCTCGGGCCGCGAGGCGATCACGATCCTGGGGCTGGCCGGCCATCACGTCGAGGTCTGCGATCCCTCGCGCTGGTGCCTGGCGCGCTATTCGCGCTTTGTCCGCAAATATCACCATTGTCCGCCGCTGCGGTCGGATCCGGCCGGCTTCCTGCGCTTCGTCGAGCGGCTATTGGCGTCGCAGCATTTCGATGTGCTGCTGCCGACCCACGAGCAGGGATTCCTGTTCGCCCGCGCCGCGGCGCGGCTGACGCCAAGTATCGGCCTGGCGCTGCCGGAGTTCGCCTCCTATCGCGCCGTGCACAGCAAGGCCGGCTTCAGCCGTCTGCTCGACCAACTCGGCCTGCCGCAGCCGCCGACCCGGATCGTGAGCTCGGCCGAGGGGTTGCGCGATGGCCTGCGGCTTCCTTCCGTGGTCAAGACGTCGGTCGGCACCGCAAGCCGCGGCATCTGGTTCGTGCGCGACGCCAGCGATCTCAATCGCGCACTCTACGATCTGGAATCATCCGGTGATTTCGCCGGCGAGGTGCTGGCGCAGGATCTCATCACCGGCACGGTCGAGAAAGCCCAGTCGGTATTCCGCCGCGGCACGTTGACTGGCTTCCACGCCTACCGGCAGATCGCGGCCGGCATCGGCGGCGGCGAGGCGATCAAGGAAAGCGTGAGCCGGCCGGCGATCCGCGCCTGTGTCGAGGCGATCGGCGCGCATCTCGGCTGGCACGGCGCGCTCTCGGTCGACGTCATCATGCCGCTCGACAGCGCAACGCCGCTCCTGATCGACTGCAACCCGCGGCTGGTCGAGCCCATGAACGCGTATCAGTCGGGCATCGATCTGGTCGATCTGCTGGTGCGCGTCTCTCTTGGTGAGACGCCGGCGGCGCTGGCCGAGAGCCGCGCCGGGGTGCGGACTCATCTCGCCATGCAGGCACTGCTCGGCAGCGCGTCGCGCGACGGCACCCGCCGCGACCTGATCAGGGAATGCGGCCGCATCGCCACGGGTGAAGGCCTCTATCGGGGTAGCACTGAGGAATTGACGCCGGTGCGGCTCGATTGGCTCAGTGCCGTGCCGCTGGCGATGACCACCGCACTGCTGCTGGCATCGCCTCCGATCGCCTCATCGCTGGCCCGCGGCGGCTTTGGCGCGCATCTGCTCGATCGAGCGAGTATTGCAAAGATCGAGAGCGAGGATTTTTTACACAATCTCTCAGCACGTCGTCCCGGCCAAAGCCGGGACCATAACCACCAGCGGTGATTATTACGACGCGCTGGGGCCACAGCGCGCTTCAACAATTCAATCCTGTGGTTGATGGGGTGGACGGCCCCCTACGGCATCAGTGTGCCAGAATGAGGTTGTTGCAAATCTCAGACAAGGGAGCCGTCCGTGAGAGAGATTATCCGT
>NZ_JACMYK010000232.1 GCF_020889785.1 Bradyrhizobium acaciae | reverse complement strand
CCGCGGGCGTAGCTCAGCGGGTGCAGGTCGCCGCCGCGAGCATCGAGCATGGCACAGAGATAACGGTCGCTGCCCGTCATCTCCCGGATCTCGGCGGCGCCGAGCAGTTTCACCGGCATGCCGCGCCGGATGCACTGCTTCGCCGTCGTCTCGATCGCTGCAGCACTCGCCTCATTGTAGGCAGCGCGCAGCGTGCCGTTCTGCCGCGCCTCGCAGGGGATCTGGTAGCGGCGGATCAGATCATGCGTGAAGTCGGTGGTGCCGTAGGAGAACTCGATCATGCGGCGGCCGAGATCGACGCCGAAATCCTGCTCGATCTGGTCGGGGTCGTGCTTCAGCCCGGGATTGGTCTGCCCGCCATTGTTGCCGGACGCTCCCCAACCCGGCTCCTGCGCTTCGAGCACGGTCGCAGAAACGCCCTGCTCGGCGAGATGCAGCGCGGTCGACAGACCGGTGAAGCCGCCGCCGACGATCGCGACCGGGACGCTCTTGTCCGACGTCAGCGGCGGCGTTGGCGTCGCCTCGACCGCGGTATCGGCATAGATGCTCGGTGGGAGAGGAAGGCGTGTGGGCGCGTTCATGGAAAGTACCGGATCACAATGGGTGCAGCACCCGGCGCAGAAAATCCTGGGTGCGCGGGTGCTGCGGTTGATTGAGGACGGATTTGGCGGCGCCCTGCTCGACGATGACGCCGCCATCGATGAACAGCACGCGGTCGGCGACATCGCGGGCAAAGCCCATCTCGTGGGTGACGACCACCATGGTCATGCCGTCGTCGGCGAGCTTGCGCATCACCGACAACACCTCGCCGACCAGTTCGGGATCGAGCGCCGAGGTCGGCTCGTCGAACAGGATCGCCTTCGGCTGCATCGCCAGCGCCCGCGCGATCGCCACGCGCTGCTGCTGGCCGCCGGAGAGTTTTGGCGGGTGCACCTCGGCCTTGTCGGCGAGCCCGACCTGCGCCAGCAGCGCGCGGCCGCGCGCGATCGCCTGCTCGCGCGGCTCCTTCTTCACATAGAGCGGGCCCTCGATGACGTTCTCGAGCGCGGTGCGATGCGGAAACAGGTTGAAGCGCTGGAACACCATCGAGACCCGGGTGCGGATCGCAACGATCGAGCGATCATTGCTGTCGACGCGCGCGCCCTCGACGCTGATCTCGCCGCGATCGTAGCTCTCGAGCCCGTTGATGCAGCGCAGGATGGTCGACTTGCCCGAACCGGACGGGCCGATGATGCAGACCACCTCGCTCTTGGCGACGGAGGCGGTGATGCCCTTCAGCACCTCGACCTTGCCGAAACTCTTGTGGACGTCGCGAAGCTCGATCATTTGCGGTTCGCCTTGTTCTCGAAGTGCCGAACCAGCAGGATGAGCGGAATGCTCATGGTGAGGTACATCAGCGCCACCAGCGTGAAGACGCTGGTGTTCTTGAAGGTCGAGGAGGCGATCAGCTTGCCTTGCAGCGCCAGCTCGGCGACCGTGATCGTGGAGGCCTGCGAGGAATCCTTCAGCATCATGATCATGATGTTGCCGTAGGGCGGCAGGATGATCCTGACCGCCTGCGGCAGCACCACGCGGCGCATGGTGAGCCACCAGCCCATCCCGATGGTCTGCGCCGCCTCGATCTGGCCCTTGTCGATCGCCTCGATGCCGGCGCGGAAGTTTTCCGCCTGGTAGGCCGAATAGGCGATGCCGAGCCCGATGACCGCGGCCTGCAACGCCGACAGCGCGATGCCGAAATCGGGCATGACGAAATAGATGTAGAACAGCAGCACGATGATCGGGATGCCGCGGATCACATTGATCAGCGCGGCGCTGAGGCCGACCAGGATGCCGATGCCGGACACCCGCATCAAGGCCCACACCAGGCCGAGCACGGTCGAGAGCAGGAGCGAGCCGACCGTGACGACGATGGTCAGCCAGACGCCCTGCAGCAGGATCGGCACGAACTCGACGGCGTCATGGAAGAATTTTTGCATCGGCTTAGCTGAACGTATCCAGTTCCGTCACCTTCGAATACTGCTTCCGTCACCCTGAGGAGCGCGCAGCGCGTCTCGAAGGGTCGACGGCCACCAGCCGGGCCGTGCATCCTTGGAGACGCGGCGAAGACGCCGCTCCTCAGGATGACGGATCACCTCGGAGCGCACGCTCAGGACGCGCTGGCCTTCTGGCCCCATTTCTCGAGGATCTTTGCGATCGTGCCGTTGGCCTTCAGCTTCGCCAGCGAGGCGTTGACCTTCGCGAGCAGCTCGGTGTCGCTCTTGCGCACACCGATCGCGACCGTACCCACGGTGACCGGCTTGTAGCCGTCGACCAGCCGCACATCCGCGAAATTGCCCTGCTGCAGATTGTAGGCGAGGATCGGATAGTCGGCGAAGCCGGCCTTGAGGCGACCCGCATTCACGTCGCGCAAGATGTCGGGAATGGTGTCGTAGACCTTGACCTCGCTGAACAGCCCGGTCTTCTTCAACGCATCGACGAATGCAGTGCCGACCTGGGCGCCGACCACGGTGCCCTTCAGATCCTCCTGCGAGGCATAGGCCTTGGTGTCGGCCTTCGGCACCACGAGGCCCTCGCCATAGGTATAGACCGGCTCGGAGAAGTCGATCACTTCCTTTCGCGCGGCGGTGGCGAACATCGCGGCGGCGATGATGTCGATCTTGTTTGATGTCAGCGAGGGGATCAGGGCCGAGAACTGCATCGGCTCGATCTGCACTGAGAATCCGGCGTCCTTGCCGATCTCGGTGGCGAGATCGACCATGATGCCCTGGATCGAATTGGTCTTGGTGTCGAGAAAGGTGAAGGGGATGCCGGTCGGCGTCGAGCCGACCTTCAGCACCTGCTGCGCGCCCGACGGCGTGCTCACGGCAAGGGCAAGCACCGCGACCGCGGCCTGAACGAGACGCTGAAACGACATCGCAACACCTCCCGAAGCTGGCCTTGGCACCGCATCGCCCGCTGTGTCAGCGCTTTTGGTTGCGGGCGACGCCGTTCCGGCCTATTTTCACCAATATGAAATTGTGGTCACGAAACCGCGGCCAATGCAAGCGGTTTTCATGCACATGAAGGAAGCGGACTGACGTGAGCGGCGGCAAGAGAATGCGCAAAGGCGCGGCAGCGAAGCCCGTGACAGCACGCGGCGCCGCCAAACGACCGGCCAAGAAACTGGACAGGAAGCCGGCCGAACCGGCGATGGATCTCACGGTCGGACGCCGCATCCGCGATCTGCGCCGGACCAAGGAGATGTCGCTGGAAACCGTTGCTGCCCACGCTGACCTTTCGATCGGCTTCATCAGCCAGATCGAGCGCGGCCTGTCGTCGCCCTCGCTGCGGGTGCTGGCAACGCTGGCCGACGTGCTCGGCGTCGGCATCGCCGCGCTGTTCGGCGCGGCACCGAAAGACGACAGCGCCGGCGGCGTCGTCACCCGCGAGGTGCAGCGCGCCGAGCTGAAACTATGGCGCACCGGAATATCAAAGCAGCTGCTGAGCCCCGCCGGCAGCGAGAGCCGGCTCAATCTGTTCCTGGTGCACCTCGAACCCGGCGGCAACACCGGCGACGAGTTCTACACCCATGACGGCGAAGAGGCCGGCCTCGTGCTTGAAGGCGAGATGACACTGACGGTGGACACCGAGACCTGGACCCTGAAACAAGGCGACAGCTTCCGCTTCGCCAGCCGCCGGCCGCATCGCTTCTCCAATCCAGCACGCGATGCGAAGGCCGTGGTGCTGTGGGTAAACTGCGTGACGGCGGCGGGGTGAAGCACTTATTTATCAGATGTCGTCCCGGCGAAGTCCGGGACCCATTACCACTTGCGGGAGTTATGCGCGACGCTGGGGCCGCACCTTCTTAAACAACACGACCCTGTGGTTATAGGTCCCGGCCTTCGCCGGGACGACGATGATGTTTAGACCGCGATCGCGTTGGGTCCTATCACCTCAACCCCATCACCAACTCCTCGATCTTGATCGGGAAATTGCGCACCCGGATGCCGGTGGCGTGGAAGACGGCGTTGGCGACGGCGCCGGCGCTGCCGGTGATGCCGATCTCGCCGACCCCCTTGATGCCGAGCGGGTTCACATGCGGGTCGTGCTCGTCAACGGTTATCACATCCATCGGCGGCACGTCGGCATTCACGGGCACATGATACTCGGCGAGGTTCGCATTAAGGATGCGACCGGACCGCTTGTCCATCACCGCCTCCTCATGCAGCGCGAAGGAGAGGCCCCAGATCATGCCGCCGCGCAGCTGGCTCTGCACCATCAACGGATTGATGATGCGTCCCGCCGCGAACGCACCGACCAGCCGCGTGGCGCGGATCTGGCCGAGTTCCGGATCGACCTTGACCTCGGCAAAGACAGCGCCATGCGCATGCATCGCATATTGCGACTGCGCCGCTGCATCGGCCGCGCCGGTGCCGCTGGCGTCGACCTCGGCAACGCCGGCGCGTGCCAGGATCTCGGCGTAGCTTTCGCTGCGCGCGTCGTCATCGCGACGATGTAGCCGACCGGCCCGCGCCACCACGCCGGCATTGCCGGCGCCGAACAGCGGCGAACGCTGGTCCGAGGTGGCGAGTTCGGCGAGCTTGGCGATCACTGCGGCACCGGCATTGTGGATCGCGGCACCGACGGTTGCGGTGTGCCCCGAACCGCCGGCGATGCCGGCATCGGGCAGATCGGAGCTGCCGGAGCGGAACGTCAGCTGGTCGAAATCGAGACCGAGCGAGTCGGCCGAGATCTGCGCCAGCGCGGTCCAGGCGCCCTGCCCCATGTCGTGCGCGCCGGTCTCCATCACGCCTTTGCCGTCGGCGCGGATCACCGCGCGCGCATTGCCCTGGAACATGATGGCCGGGAACGTCGCGGTCCCCATGCCCCAGCCGACCAGAAAGCCGTTCTCGTCGCGCATCTGCCTCGGCTGCAGCGGACGACCCGCCCAGCCGAAGCGTTCGGCGGCTCTCGCGTAGCACTGGCGCAGCGCCTTAGAGGAAAACGGCTTGCCGGTGGTCGGCTCGACCTCGGCATAATTCTTCAGCCGAAACTCCAGCGGATCGATGCCGCAGGCGAACGCCGCCTCGTCGATCGCGCTTTCCAGCACGATCGATCCGGTGGCCTCGCCCGGCGCGCGCATGAACAGCGGCGTGCCGGTGTCGACACGCACCGCTTCATGCGCGGTGCGGATCGCGGGGCTGGCATAGAGCGTATGCGAGGCGTCCGCCGCGGGCTCGTAGAAATCGTCGAAGCTCGACGTCGTGACGCGCGCCTCGTGATTGATCACGGCCAGCACGCCGGCATCGTCGGTGCCGATCCGGATCCGTTGGCGGGTCGGCGGACGATGGCCGACCGGGCCATACATCTGGCTGCGGCGCAGCACGAGCTTGACCGGACGCCCGATCAGCCTGGCGGCCATGATGCCGAGCACCTGCGGCCCGGAAATCAGTCCCTTGGAGCCGAAGCCGCCGCCGAGGAACGGGCTGTTGATGTGGATATTCGCCGGCGGAATGCCGAACAGCCCGGCGATGCGCATCTGGGCGAATCCCATGCCCTGGCTCGGCGTGTCGATGAACAGCCGGTCGCCATCCCACACCGCGACGATCGCATGCGGCTCCATCGCGTTGTGATATTGCGCGGGGGTCTCGTAGGTCGCATCGGTCAGCTTCGTAGCCGCAGCCATCCCGGCGTCGATGTCGCCGTGACGGACTTCGGCGGGATTGCCGATGCCGACCACCGGCGGCGCATAGGCCTCGCCGGCATCGAGGCCGACGCGCGCGATCTCGACCTGGTAGCGCGGCGACAGCAAGGCCGCACCTTCGGTCGCGACCTCCAGCGTCTCGGCGATCACGACCGCGATCGCCTGGTTGGCGTAGCGCACCTCGTCGCTCTGCAGGAGCTCCATGCGGAAGGCGAACGGATTGCCCTTGGCGTCAGGATCTTCCGCCAGCTCCGGCTTGTGCGCCGGGGTCATCACGTCGATCACACCGGGATGGCGCTTGGCAGCGGCGACGTCGAGCGATTTGACGCGGCCGCGTGCGATGCAGCTGGTCGCGATCACGGCATAGACCATGCCGGGCGGATGATTGTCCGCGGCATAGCGGGCCTTGCCGGTAACCTTCAGCACGCCGTCGGTGCGGGTCAGCGGCTGGCCGATATTCGAGCCATGCCTGATATGGGCGGGGTCGCGGGTCAGACTGAGTTCAACCGTCATGCGTTACGCTCCTGCAACGGATGAGAAGGGAGAGCCGGGCAGCGCGGGAATCCGGTCCGGCGTGCCAGCGGCGGCAAGGGTGAGCGCGCGCACGACGATGCGCTGCGCGAGCTCGATCTTGAAGGCGTTGTCGCCGGACGGCTTTGCATCCGCGAGCGCGGCGCGTGCAGCCTCGCGATAGACCGCCGCATCCGGCGCGGCGCCCGCGAGCACCTGCTCTGCCTCGCGGGCCCGCCACGGCTTTGCGGCAACGCCGCCGAGTGCGACCCGCGCTTCGCGTATCTTGCCGTCCTCGATGCGCAACCCGGCCGCAGCCGACACCACGGCGAAGGCATAGGAGGTGCGCTCGCGCACCTTGATGTAGCGGGCATGCCCGGCGAAGCCTTGCGCATCAGTCGGCAGCCGCAACGCGACGATCAGGTCGCCGCGCTCCAGTGCGGTCTCGCGATCCGGCGTTTCTTTAGGCAGACGATGCAGTGCCTCGAGCGGCAACTCGCGCCGGCCGTCCTTGCCCTCGATCTCGACGATGGCGTCGAGCCCGACCAGCGGCACGCAGAAGTCCGACGGATGGGTGGCGATGCAGCCCTCGCTCCATCCGAGCACGGCGTGCAGGCGGTTCTCGCCCTTCAGCGCATCGCAGCCGGCGCCCGGCCAGCGCCGGTTGCAGGCACTGCCGGCGTCGTAGAAATAAGCGCATCGCGTCCGCTGCATCAGATTGCCGCCGACGGTCGCGGCATTGCGCAGCTGCGCGGAAGCGCCCGAGAGCAACGCCTCGGCCACCGCGGGATAGTTGCGGGCGAACTCCGGGTCGTGCGCGAGATCGGCGTTGCGGACCAGCGCGCCGATCCGCAAGCTACCG
>NZ_JACMYK010000231.1 GCF_020889785.1 Bradyrhizobium acaciae | reverse complement strand
CCGCGGCCGTGCCTGGCTCCTCGGAATGGATGCAGCAGCAAAAGAACGCTGCGGACGGCCCGAACGTGATTTACGCGGATCCGTCCGTCACGGCGAACGCGAGCTCCTATGCATCGACAAAGCCGCACTGGCTGCTGTCGGCCTTCCCGAGTTCCGCTCAATAGAAGCCAGCCGGCCAAGGTCAGGACTTCCGAAAGGGCCCCAAACGGGGCCCTTTCGATTCCGTATTAATACTTAAAGCAAGTTTCGCTGATTTTGTTCGCCATTTGTTGTAGTCTGCGCGGAAATCTTCGAACGCGATTGCTGCATTTCCATTTTGGTTGTCGAGGTTTCAGTTGTTATTTCGTACCCCCAGCACGGCGGCTGACGCCGGCCGCCCCTCGCCGGACGATTCAAACTCAAAACCTGCCGCGACCAGTCGGCCGAGCACACTGGGCGACGATCCCCTCACCGCGTCGTTGAGCTATCTCGCGGCCCATCACGGCCGCGCGGTCAGCCGCGAGGCTCTGCTCGGCGGACTTCCGATCACGGACGGCCGCTTGTCCGTTTCGCTCTACGATCGCGCGGCCAGACGTGCGGGTCTGGAGACAGAAGCCGTCAAGCGCAGCATTTCGGACATTCCCGCGCTGGTCTTGCCGGCCGTCCTGATCATGAAGGACGGCTCTGCGCTTATCCTCCTTGGCGTGGATGCAGCGAACAAGGCGATCAAGATCGTTGATCCGGCGACGCCGAAGGCCCCGCGCGTCGCAGACATTGCCGCGGTCGCCGGCGACTACACCGGCTACGCGTTTCTGGTGCGAAGCGCTGCGCAAGCCGATGCGCGCACCGTCGCCGCAGGGGACATCCCCAAGAACCACTGGTTCTGGTCGGTGGTGAAGGCCCACTGGCGCAGCTACGGGCACATCGCGATCGCCGCCTTCCTGACCAACATCCTGGCGCTGGCGACGCCGCTGTTCACGATGAGCGTCTATGACCGCGTCATCCCCAACGGGGCGATCCCCTCTTTGATCGCCCTTTCGATCGGCATGGGGCTCGGCATCGTCTTCGATTTCATCTTCCGCATGGTCCGCAGCCGCATGATCGACGTGACCGGCAAGACCATCGACGTCGTGCTCGCCGCCAACATCTTCGAGCATGTGATGGCGGTGAAGATGGCGCAACGGCCGACCTCCGTGGGCATCATCGCCAATCAGCTCCGCGACTTCGACTCGGTGCGCGAGTTCTTCACGTCCGGCAGCGTGGTTTCGGCGACCGACCTGCTGTTTGCCATCCTGTTTGTCGGGGTGCTGTTCATCATCGCCGGGCCCCTGGCCTGGATCCCGCTGGTCATGCTCCCTCTCGTGATGCTGGTCGGCTTCCTGCTGCAGCGTCCGCTGGATCGCGCAATGAAGCGCCTGCAAGCCGAATCCGCGGCCCGGCACGGCGTACTCGTCGAGTCCCTGTCCAGTCTCGAAACCGTCCGTGCGACCGGTGCCGAGGCCCGCATGCAGACCTTGTGGGAGCGTTCGGTCGCGGCCACCGCCCGGTCCGGCGAGGACGTTCATTTCTGGTCGTCGATGTCGCTGACCAGCGCGAGCACGGCCCAGCAGATCACGAGCCTGCTGCTCGTCGTCGTCGGCATTTTCCTGATCCTCGACGGCAAGCTCAGCGTTGGCGCGCTGGTCGCTGCAAACATGCTCGCCGGCCGCATCCTGGCGCCGATCGCCGGCATCGCCTCCGTCATCACCAAGGGGACGCAGACATTGTCGTCCCTCAAGGCCATCGACCGTATCATGTCGATCGAGCGCGAACGATCGCCGACCCGATCCTATGTCGCGAGACGGATCGACGACGGCAAGGTCGCCTTCGAGAACGTGTCGTTCGCCTACCCCAACGCGCCGGGCAACGCGCTCGAAAAAGTCAGCTTCAAGATCGAGGGCGGAGAAAAAGTCGGCATCATCGGCCGGGTCGGATCCGGCAAGACCACGGTCGGCAGATTGCTGCTCGGATTCTACGAGCCGAAGGAAGGCCGCATCTTGGTCGATGGCGTGGACTCGCGCCAATACGATCCTTCGGATCTGCGCACCGGCATCGGCTTTGCGATGCAGGATACCGACCTGTTCTTCGGCAAGCTGCGGGACAACATCGCCCTTGGCAAACCCGAAGCGACCGACGAGGAAATCCTGCTTGCCGCGCGGCTCTCCGGCGTCGAGAGCTTCATCGCCGGCCACCCGATGGGCTATGACATGCCGATCTCGGAAGGCGGCCGCAGCCTGTCGGGCGGCCAGAAGCAGGCCATCGGGCTCGCGCGCGTGTTGATCCGCAAGCCTCGCGTGCTGTTTCTCGATGAGCCGACCGCGCACTTCGATATTCGCAGCGAGCAGGAATTCCTAGAACGCCTCAAGGGCCTCGGTGACGAGCGCATGACCATCATCATTTCGACGCATCGTCTGTCATTGCTGAACATGGTCGATCGCTTGCTGCTGTTTGACAATGGCCGCCTGGTTGCCGACGGCCCGCGCGACAAGGTGCTCGCCCTGCTCCAGGGAAAGCCAGCGTCCACGCCTCCGTCGCCGGAGAATACGATCCAGCCGAAATCTGCATAACGAGCGAATATTATGGCGTCTTCCGATTTTGCATTTGCAAACGATATCCGGTCCGCGGCGCTGCTGCGCACGCCCCGCACCTCTCGCATGCTGCTGTGGACCTCGTGCGCGCTGCTTGCGACGTTTCTGATCTGGGCTCATTTTGCCGTGCTGGACGAGGTCAAGCGCGGCAGCGGCCGCGTCGTGCCGTCGCGGCAGATGCAGGTGGTGCAATCGCTCGAGGGCGGCATCGTCGGCGACATCCTGGTCAGGGAAGGCGACATCGTCCAGCAGGGCCAGTCGCTGATGCGCATCGACGATACGAAGTTCGCCTCCGAGTTCGGCGAAATCCGCGAGCGCCGCGCGGCGATGGCGGCGCGGGTGGCCCGCCTCGAGGCCGAGGCGCGGGGACGAAGCGAGATCACCTTTCCGGATGATCTCGACAAGATGGTTCCCGCCGCCGTCGCGACCGAGGCCAGCGTGTTCAAGATGCGGGGTCAGAAGGTCGCGCAGGATATCGACGTCCTCAATCAGCAGGTCACCCGCCTTACCGGCTCCCTCAAGCTGCTGGAGCGCGAGCAGACGCTGACGCGCAAGCTCTATGATCAGAAGGTCGTGCCCGAGATCGAGATGCTGCGGCTTGACCGGCAGGCAACCGAGATGAAGGGGCAGCTGGCCGAAGCGCAATCGAAGATGGCGAACATTACCGCGTCCTTCCGTTCGCAGGCCGACGAGGATCTGGCCAAGTCGCGCGCCGACCTCGCGGTGCTCGACGAGAATATCAAGTCCGCCCAGGATCGGGTGCGCCGCACCGATCTGAAGGCACCGGTCCACGGCATCGTCAACAAACTGAATGTCAGCACCATCGGGGCCGTGGTGGCGCCGGGCGCCAACCTCATGGATATCGTGCCGCTGGACGACACGCTGCTGGTGGAAGGCCGGATCCGTCCCCAGGACATCGCCTTCATCCGTCCCGACCAGGACGCGGTAGTGAAGATCAGCGCCTACGACTCCTCGGTCTACGGATCTCTGAAAGGCAAGGTCGAGCGCATCAGCGCCGACACGATCGTCGACGACAAGGCGGAAAAGACCGAGCGCCCGGAGACCTTCTATCGGGTCATGGTGCGAACCGACAAAAACCACCTCGGCACCGAGCAGCATCCGCTGCCGATCATTCCGGGAATGGTGACCACGGTCGAAGTCCTGACCGGCGAGAAATCGGTCCTGGACTACATCGTGAAGCCCGCCCGCCTGCTGCGCGAAGAGGCCCTGCGCGAACGCTGATCGTGCCACGGATACCGTGGTTAACCGATCGTGATCCCCGGTCGTTCAATTTCGAACGAACCGGCAAACCCTGGATTGACCGCCTTTTCGACAATCCCCGGAGCTGACACCGCCACTTAACTCCGCTTAAGCGGCCAAGGCACCAGTTTGCGTCCCGATAACAGCGGGGACGCAGATCGACGCACAGACGTTGACGGTCCCCGGTATTGGGGACGTCATATGAAGTCGCTGAAGTTTGCTTCGTCGGCGGTCATGGCCGCGGCTGCATTTTCAATAAGTCTTTGCGTAGCGCATTCCGCGTTTGCTGCGGATGAACGCTCTCTCGGCAACCCTGCCGCCGAGCTCGCGCCGGCGTCGGACGCCGCATCGAACCGCCCGCCGGCCACCTTCTTCACCATCGCGGACGTCCTCGCCAAGCTCGACCGGCAGCGCGGCCGTGGCCCGAACGCCATCCGCACTGCCTCGCTCACGCCGTTGAATACGGCGACCGACGCCTTGCCCGCAGCGAAGCCGCTTCCGCCCGAAGGCACCGAGCCGTTCGGCCTGTTCACCTTCCGCGCGCCGGAGAGCAGCCTCTGGCGCAAATGGCGCGGCCTCGAAGCCGACCTGGCAAAGGAGCAGACCGTGCTCGTGCAATGCCACGAGAACGCGACCGGCTGCCCGCCCAATGCCGCGCAGTTCCTCCGCCTGATCAATGCGGTCAAGTCCAAATCCGGACGCGACCGGCTGGATGAGGCCAACCGGGCCGTCAACCAGGCGGTCCGTTATGTCAGCGACTTCGCCCAGTACGGCGAGGCCGATCGCTGGAGCGCCCCGCTCGCGACCTTTGCAACCGGCAAGGGTGATTGCGAGGACTATGCGATCGCGAAATACATCGCGCTAAGCGAGGCCGGCTTCCCGCACGAGGACCTGCGCCTTGTGCTGGGCCGCGATCGCGCCATCCGCCAGGATCATGCCGTGCTGGCGGCGCGCCTCGATGGCCACTGGCTGATCCTGGACAGCCGCCGCTCCGAGCTGATCGACGACGGCGAGCTCGGCAACTTCACCCCGATGTTTGCGATCAACGACCGTGGCGTCCAGCTGTTTGCGGCGCCCTACGCCAAGCGGCTGCCGCTCGGCGACGAGCTCGACGCGGCACCGGCTGCCGCCAATGCGGCAGATGCCGGATGGACCGGCGTGGAGTCGCTTGACGCGGCAAGCCCGCTCCCGGGCTTCCTGACCGTACTCATGTAGCGACGCGGGCAAAGCCAGATCCAATAAAAAAATCCGCGGAGTTGGTCTCCGCGGATTTTCACTTTTGTGGCTGGCGTGGCCTAGAAGGTGTGGATGCTCGCCGCTGCCGGCACGCCGGTGCTCACATGGGCAAGGTCCACCTTGTCGCTGCCGGTGCCGTTCGCCGAATACCAGAGCTCTCCCGTCGTGTTGTTGAAGAAGAACTTGTTGGTGCTGGCGCTTTCGTTCCAGGCGCTCGCCGCAGCCTCGGTTCCACCCGTTGTGGCCGACGACGTGAATTGACCAGCCGTGATCGCCGTCGATGTGCCGATCGTGAGATTCTGACTGGCGACGTCGACGAAGATCTTGTCGGCCAGGGCGGAGAAGTCGGTGATCGTGTCGTGTCCGCCTCCCGAACCCGGCAGCACGAAGATGTCGTTGCCGCCACCACCCGTCAGCGTATCGTTGCCGCCACCACCGATCAGGGTCTCATTGGCGGAGCTGCCCTGGATCGCATCATTGCCCGCCGTACCCTGAAGGGTCGTGCTGCCATTGATGTTGATGTTGATGGTTCCCGCCGCCGTGTCACCGTCAGCGTCAGTGGTCGCCACGTTGAAGCTCAGATTCTCGGAGAGATTCGTGGTCGACGAAACTCCAACGCTGACCAGGTCGACCTTGCCGCTGCCCGACACGTCCGTGAACTGGACCGTGTAGAGCTGCAAGCCGGCTGGCGCCGCGGGCGTCGACCATTCGTTAGCAACCGAAGTGTGTGTGGAAGGATCGAAATCACCCGATACCGACACGATGGAAGCCGCGTTCACTCCGTCCCAATAGGAAACGACGTAGTGAATGTCGTTTCCGGCCGAGTAGTTGGAGAACGTATAGTTCGCCACCGATTCGTTTGCCGGCGGATGGAACGATGCGTTGTGGACCGGGCTGGCGATTGCGCCGTTCGTGAAATCGAACAGCAGCTTCTCATTGACATCGAAGTTGTTGTTGCCGACGCCCCAACCGGCGGTGGATCCGTTCACGCCACCCTGGCCACCGCCAGCGGCCGTGCCCGAAATAACCGCCAGTTGGTCGGCAGCCGAACCCAGGATCTGCTCTGTGGAGGGTCCGGAGCCAAACGAGGTTGCGCTGCCGACGTTCTCGATCGTTGTGGCCGTGAACGGCTGCAACAAGTCGAACGTGTATTGATCGGTCGTGGTATCCACCGTCAGCGTGAAGATATCGTTCGCTGGCGACGGAGCCGCACCGATATAGGCGGTCAGGATGTGTCCCGACGCGTCGACAGAGTAATGCACCGCCTGGCCGTTGAACATCAGGCCCGCCGGTGCGGTGTCCCCGGCCAAAGTCAGCGCGTATGCGCCGAAACCGTCGGCCCCTGAGAACACCGGCAGGTTGCCCACGAGGGACAGTCCTGCCGCATCCGCGATGATCCCGTTGTCGATGGTGCCGAAATGCGGACCGTCGTCGTGGAACGTGACGTGGGTGCTGAGATCGAGGTTCTGGCTCGCCGTATCGCCGTCCTTGTCGGTCACGGTTGCCGTCAGCGTCACCAGGCCGCCGGTCAGGCTGATGCCCTCGCCGGTGTCCGGGCTCGAGGCGGTGTTCTCGTGCACCGCACGATCCTGCGTCAGCGTCACATTGCCCGTTGCCGGATCGACCGTCAGCGTGAACACCAGCCACGCGGCCTGGTTGTCGTGGCCGGCCACATAGCCGGACACCGTATTGCCGCTCTGGTCCAGCACGACGCCGAGACCGGAGTTGCTGTCGATCAGGTTGGTCAACGTGCCGTTGGCCGCGATCTTCAGCGCGTAGGTCAGCGACTGCAGACCGTCCGCGCCGGTCTTCACCGTGAACGCGTTGGCGAAGCTCTCGGTATCCAGCGTATGGCCCTGGGTCGCCACCAGATCCGGCGTCGAGCCATTGATGCCGGCATTGGTCGAGGCCGACAGATAGGCCTCGAACGTGTTCAGCGAGTTGACGTTCCCGT
>NZ_JACMYK010000230.1 GCF_020889785.1 Bradyrhizobium acaciae | reverse complement strand
GGTCAGGGCCGCAGCGCCGCCTAGCAGCGGCTGGAACGTACCACCGATGCCGGTACGACCGGGACCGCAGATGTAGCCCTTGGACGTGTCGTTAAAGCGGACACCAGCGTAAGCGCCGTAGATGCTGGTGTTCCAGTTCGGGCTCCAGTTGTGGACGTATGCACCGCGCATACCCCAGGTCTTGACCGACTGCTGCGAGCCACCGGTCACGAACACGGTGTCCGGCGCAAAGCCGAAGCCGATGCTCTGGTAGGCGCCGGGAATACCGGTGTTACCGAAGACGGTGTTGGCACCAGCCGAGCCGGCGAGATCCTGGATATTGTAGCGGGTCGCACCGTCCGTGTAGACGCCCTGGATGTTGATGGTGTCACCAGGTCCGGTCGGGATGTTCTTGATCGACAAGGCCAACTGACCTGCCCAACCCCACTTGTCGTCCGGATGACCGGTCAACTCGTTGCCGCCGTAGTAAGCGACGTGGTTGTCATGCGCCGCGAACGACGCCTGGAACAGACCCCAAGCCTGGTCGACGCGCAGCATCGCGACGAGGTCCGGAGCAACCGTGCCAGCATAGTCGCTGACGCCGACGATACCGAGCGCGCCGGGAGGAGCGATCGTGACCGGCGCGCCGAGGTTGAAGACACCAGCCTGATAGTAGGCCGACTGATCCTGCGCCGACAGAGAGAGCGACACGCCGTTGCCGAACTGCGCGGTGTAGGTGAACTGGTTCACACCAGTGATCGTGCCGCCGCCGCCGACAAGACCGTCGAAGTTGTTGCCCGGATAGTTGGCCCACGGAGCCGAGAACTGCGAGACCGCCTTACCAATGGTGAAGCCGGCGAACTGGATGAAGGCGTAGTAGACGCCGACCGTACCACCAGCGACAGCACCCGAGTTGGCGTTGTTCGGAGCCGAAAACGTCCCGATCGGCGAGTAAACGGTCGCACCGTTGCCCTGGCCGGCGTAGGTGTCCGAGGTCCACGAGAACGTCGCATCGAAGAAGGTGCGGACCACGCCGTACTCGGTCGCGGTGCGGGTATCGATGTTCAGGTCTTCACGCGAGCGCCAGGTGTAGCCGTTGGTGAAGCGGTTGCCCGCACCGCCAGCGCCCGAGGTGTTGCCCGTGTTGTCCGAGTTGGTGTTCGCGAGAACGTCCACGCGCAGGTAGCCGCCCAGCTTGATACAGGTGTCGGTGCCCGGGATGTAGTAGAAACCGGGACCATACAGGGAGCAAACCTTCACGTACTCGACCGCTTTGGCCTTGACGGGAAGATCGGCCGCCTGAGCTCCGCCGACCGCGACGAGAGCCGCCGCCGAGCCGAGGATAAGGCTCTTAACCATCTTCATGTTAAACCTCCAAGTTGCTCTATCTCAGGGAAGGTTCCGGATCCGCCGGGTAAAACACCCTCAGGTTGGTTCCCTTTGTCCCTTAAACCCGCTCAGTCGCTTCGCGCCTTCGGACACACCCGCATGAACGCGAGGGACTTAAGCGAACCACCTAAAACGGGACGACCTTGGGATGCCCCCCTCCGTCGCAGTTCCATATGAGACAGAAGGCCCCCGATCACGCAACAAAAGACCGCTCGGTTGGGGAGGAGTTGCGGCTGTTTTCGGGCAAATGTTGCACAAATATCACGGACACTTGAACTGCGACGCCATCGCAAGCCATTGATATGTATATCTAATATCTAAGTTACCGTTGGCGGGCACAAATTTGGGCAACACCGGGCGGAACGGTGTGCAAAACGGGTAGTCCTACGGAGGAAGCGAAAGTTGGGGGACGATCCCGGAGCGGCTGATTCCGCCATCCTGCCTGTCTTTTGGGCCCAAAAATACCGGCATCTGAACGAGATAGCCCGCCTCGGATACCGCCGACTCGGGCCTGGAAGGGGGGCATTCCGATTGCTCGGAGCAGGCCAAAGGACAGCGAACGGATCACGAGCGATGTCCAGTAGCGAAGCTAGATGTCACTGAGATGTCAGCGCACGCGACAGAATCGGGACCGCCGCCGCATCGTCGCGTCTCACTCGTCCAGAATGTCCATGAGATCGTCGATCCGCTCGAAAGGCGGCGCCTGCGTGTTGTCTGAATAGAAGATGCGATCGCCGTCGCGCTGGAGCGACCGTGCCCTCGATTTGGGCAGCCTTCCAGGGAGGAACGTCGCCGCGACGGCCTCCGGCCCGACGTCGAGCCTCACGATCCCGCGCCGCTTGCAGTCGATCCTGAGCCTCGCCGCCGCGAAGAAATCGCGGGCTGCCGGCGGCAGCTTGCCGAAACGACGAGAGGTCTCTTCCTCTAGATCTTCCAGATCGTCCTCGCTCCGACACCTGGCGGCACGGCCATAGATCTCAAGACGCATGGATTCCGATTGCACGTAGCTCTTCGGCAGCAAATCGGCGAGCGGAAGGTTGAGATCGGGAACCCACAGATCGGCGGCCCGATCGTTGGCCTTCTCCGAGGCCTGTTTGAGAAGATGGCTATAGAGCACCGGCCCGAACACCTGCACATGGCCGGACTGCTGCTCGGAGAGCAGGTCCCCGGCGCCTCTGAGATCGAGATCGCGCTCGCTGATGGCGAAACCGGCGCCCGGCCTGCTGAACTCCTCCAGAACGGCCAGACGTTTGCCGGATTGCTCCGAACTGGATTCGGTCAGCAGATAGGCGAAGGCGCGCGTTCCGCCGCGTCCCACCCGACCTCTGAGTTGGTGGAGTTGTGCCAGGCCAAATTTTTCCGGCCAGCAGACCACGATGGTGTTCGCGCGGGGAATGTCGAGGCCGCTTTCGACGATGTTGGTCGCGAGCAGCACGTCCGCCTCGCCTTCGACGAAACTCATCATTCGGTCGTCAAGTTCGTCGGCAGGCAGCTTGCCGTGCAGGCAAACGATGCGAAGCTCCGGCGCAACCGCCTGCACCCGCGCCAGCATCGGCTCCAGATCCTGGATGCGCGGACAGATCAGGAAGCTTTGGCCGTGACGTCGCTGCTCGCGCAGCAATGCAGCGGCAATGGCCGCGTCCGAAAGCGGCGCGGTCTTGGTCACGACCGGCAGCCGATGCACAGGCGGAGATGCGATCACGCTGAGATCCCTGAAGCCCGCGAGACCTGCCGCAAGCGTGCGCGGGATCGGCGTGGCACTCATCCAGAGCGTATGGACGCCCTTCGCCAGGCCCGAGAGCTTCGCTTTCTCCGCCGCACCGAAATGCTGCTCTTCGTCGACGACGACCAGACTGAGCTTGGCGAATTTCACGTCCTTGGATGCGATCGCATGGGTGCCGACCACCACCTTCATCTTGCCGCTCCGCAAGCCCTCCTTCGTCTCCCGCAACTCCTGACCCGACGTCGCTCGCGACAGGCTTCCGACCTCGATGCCAAGCGGCGCGAACCGCTTGCGGAACGTCGCGACGTGCTGCCTGGCCAGAACGGTCGTCGGCACGACGATGGCGACCTGTTTGCCGGACAGGGCAACGGCGGCCGCGGCGCGCAACGCGACCTCGGTCTTGCCAAATCCGACGTCGCCGCAGACGACCCGATCCATCGGATGACCTGACGCAAGATCATCCAGCACGTCCCGGATCGCCCTGGCCTGGTCGACCGTCGTGAAATATGGAAAGCGCGCGACGAACCGCTCGTATGCCGGACCGGGAGCAACCAGCCTGGGCGCGCGCCGGCGACGTCGTTGCGCGATGTGCCTGGCAAGCTGCTTGGCGGCAACCTGAATGTCCCGCTCCGCCTCGGTGCGGCGCGCCCACCACGTGCTTCCATCGGCCCGGTCCAATGTCAGCCTGCCGCGCTCCGCTGCATACGGCCAGATCAGCGCAAGGTCGGCGGGTGGAACGAGCACCGCATCATCACCCGCAAATGCCAGCCTGATCATCTCGCGGGATGATCCTTTCCCCATGTCGTAGGTCTGCAAGCCGTCGAGCACCGCCAGCCCGCGCTGCAGATGGACGACGACCGCGCCCCGCTCAGGCACGTCGGGATGCTCGAAGGCCGCGCCCCAGGCTTTGGCCATCGGCTGCGGATGATGCGCCCTGCTGCCGAGCACGTCGGTCGCCGTCACGACGACAAGCGGCTTGCGGCCAGAACCGATGAAGCCGGTGTCGAAGTCAGCCAGCAATGCCGCTTCGCCACCCCGCCCCTTCGCTGCCTCGTCCCAATCGGCACAGCGTTCCGCCTTGATGCCGCTCATCCGCTCCATCGCGCGCAGGTCGTCCTCCACCGCCGCGACCAACAACAGCCGCGACCCGGCGCGCTCGGTGTCGGCGACGAATGCGCGGAGAGCTTTCCGTGACGAGGCGACCTTCGAGAAATCGGGCGTCGGGGTGAACGCCGCCTTTCGTGGCAGCGCGCTCATGCGTTTGGTCAGCCGCTTCCAGTCGCCGGGCCCGAGATACTCGCGCTCCGCCTCCCTGCGGCCGGCTGCCTCCTTGATCGTGCCCAGCCAGCTCTCGGCATGGCCCGACACGCCGGCGTCCGCGATCCAGTGGGCGCGATCACAATAATCCGGCAGCGCTGCGCGCTGTGCCCGCTTGCCTCCCAACGCGATCCGCTCGGACATCGGGTCGATCAGCAGTTCCTGCGCGTCGAAGACGACGTCGTGCTCGTCCGGATCGACGCCGGCGATCCTGCGGATCACGCCGCCGGAGTGTTCGATTCTGAACGGCCCGAGGGCGCCGGCGGGAAAGACTTCGAACGTCATGCCGTGGAACAGCGCGCTCCCGGGAAAATCCGCCTCTTCGTCGAGATCGTAGCCGAGAGCCTCCAGACGATCCTTGAGATCCTGCTCGGAATAGTCCGCCCCCACCTTCAGGCTGATGCTGAGGCGCGCCCAACTGGCGGGCAACGGCAGCCGCTCCATGATCGCCTCCGCCGTAGACACCAAGAAGACCGGCTTCTTGCTCCTGGCGAGACGCCGCAGCACCGAACTCCGACGGCCGGCGATCTCGCGAGACGGCTCCAGTCCGTCGAAGGGCAAGGTATTCAGCCTCGGGAACACCAGCACCTCGAGCGAGGGATCGAGCGAATGGAGCACGCTGCCGAGGCGCTCAGCCCGGTTCTCGCTCTCGGCAAGGAAAACGATGCCGTCGCGGCCGGACTTCTTCCACTGCTCGAGGAGGTGGAGTGCCAGCATGCCGAGGGGCGAGGAAGATGAGATCCCGGAGCGCACCGATCCCTTGCTTTTCTTCTTCGCGCCAACAGCGGCGCGGGCCTTCTTGGTATTCGCCACGTCAAATCCGTCGTTATTTCGTGAGTCGATCGCCCGTCGACATGCATCTCGGGGCGACTCGGGGCTTGTCGCCAACCGGCATGGAAACGAAAGCGGCACAGATTTCCAGACAGCCGGCCCCAGCCCGCCCCGAATGCCGGCAGAGACTCGATCGGGAGAAATCGATTCTTCTATCGAAATCAACAGCTTGTTTGCTGGCTGGGGCGGGAGGGATCGAACCTCCGAATGGCGGAATCAAAATCCGCTGCCTTACCGCTTGGCTACGCCCCAACGCGCCGATCGAGGGCAACGTCGGTCTATAGGGTGCAACAGGCCATTTCAACAGGGCGGCGATCGAAAAGGCAGGAAAGCCGCAGGTTGATGCCGCCGCTCTTTCCATGGGGCCGACGCCGCGGCGACCGAAACAGACCGCGCGGTGTCCGCTCGGACAGTTGAGAGGCCGCCGGTTTCATGGGAAGACAATTTCCAAACGCCTCGTCGGGAGTAACGCCATGACCTACCGCGCACCGATCAACGATATCCTGCTGTCCCTCAATCACGGCGCAGGGCTCGCCGCCGCCGTCGAAGCCGGCCACTACGGCGATTTCGACGGCGATATTACCGCTGCGGTACTGGAAGAAGCCGGCAAGTTCGCCTCCGATGTGCTGGCGCCGCTGAACAAGGTCGGCGACGAGCACGGCATCAAGCTCGACAACGGCAAGGTGACGACCGCGCCGGGCTGGCCAGACGCCTATCAGCGCTGGACCGCGGCCGGGTGGAACGCGGTGTCGGGGCCGGAAGCGTTCGGCGGCCAGGGCCTGCCGCTCGCGATCAACGCCGCCTGCACCGAGATCTGGAGCGCGTCGAATGTCGCGTTCGGCCTCTGCCCCCTGCTGACGCTGTCCGCGATCGAGGCGCTCGATGCCCATGGCAACGACGAACTGAAAAAGATCTATCTCGAGAAGCTCGTCACCGGCGAATGGACCGGCACGATGCAGCTCACCGAGCCCAATGCCGGCTCCGACGTCGGCGCGCTGCGCACCCGCGCCGAACGCGCTGATGACGGCACCTACCGTATCAAGGGCACCAAGATCTTCATCACCTATGGCGAGCACGACATGACCGACAACATCGTGCACTTCGTGCTCGCACGATTGCCCGATGCGCCTGCCGGCACCAAGGGCATTTCTCTCTTCCTTGTCCCCAAATTCCTGGTCAATGCCGACGGATCGCTCGGCGCGCGCAACGACATTCATGCCTCTGGCGTCGAGCACAAGCTCGGCATGCACGCCTCGCCGACCTGCACCATGACCATGGGCGACAAGGGTGGCGCGATCGGCTTCCTGATCGGCGAGGAAAATGCGGGCATGCGCTGCATGTTCACGATGATGAACCAGGCGCGCCTCGGTGTCGGCCTCGAGGGCGTCGGCATTGCCGACCGCGCCTATCAGCAGGCGCTGGCCTATGCGCAGGAGCGCCGCCAAGGAAAAGCTATTGGCAAGGCGCTCGGCCACAAGGGCGACGGGATGGATCCGATCATCGTGCATCCCGACGTCAAGCGCATGCTGATGCAGATGCGCAGCATGACGGCGGCGGCGCGCACGATCTGCTACGCCACCGCGGTCGCGCTCGACGTCTCGGTCCGCGCCAAGGACGCCAAGGTCCGTGCCGACGCGGCCGCACGCGGCGCGCTGCTGACCCCGATCGCGAAAGCCTTCTCCACCGACGTCGGCAACGAGGTCGCCTATCTCGGCGTCCAGATCCATGGCGGCATGGGCTTCATCGAGGAGACCGGGGCCGCGCAGCATTACCGCGACGCCCGCATCACCTCGATCTACGAAGGCACCAACGGCATCCAGTCGATCGACCTCGTCACCCGCAAGCTCGGCGCCAATGGCGGCGCCTCGGTGTGGGCGCTGCTCGACGAACTCGCCGCCACCATCAAGCAGGTCGAGACCTCCAACGATCCGGCGTTCGGCACCACCGGCGCCAAGCTGCGCGACGCCCACGCCGCGCTCGCGCGCGCCAGCAAATGGCTGCTCGAGCGGCTCG
>NZ_JACMYK010000229.1 GCF_020889785.1 Bradyrhizobium acaciae | reverse complement strand
GAAGGCCATTGTTGCGCAGGGCTGGGGCCGCAGCCTTCCTTAACAACCAAACCCTGTGGTTATGGGTCCCTGCTTTCGCAGGGACGACGTCGGACATGTTGTGACGCCTCAGTCCCGTCCTCAGAGGCGGCGCGCGCTTCGCCGTTCGCTACTCGCCCATCTCCGGCAGCACGGCGTTGCTCGGCGTCTGCCGGTCGGTGATCTGCAAACCGAACAGGCTGCCGATCAGTTCGACTGCGACGCGCGCGGTGCGGCCGCGCTCGTCGAGGAAAGGATTGAGCTCGACGATGTCGAGCGAGCGCACCAGTCCGGAATCGTGCAGCAGCTCCATGATGAGATGGGCTTCCCGATAGGTCGCACCACCCGGCACCGTGGTGCCGACGCCGGGTGCAACTTCCGGATCGAGGAAGTCGACGTCGAACGAGACATGCAGCACGCCGTTCTTCGCCTTGACGCGGTCGATGACGCGGCGGGTCAGCACGGCGACCCCGAACTCGTCGATCTGGCGCATGTCTGATATCGAGACGTTGCGTTGCCGCAGCAGCTTGCGCTCCAGCGGATCGACCGAGCGGGTGCCGATCAGGTCGAGTTGCTCGGGCGGGATCGAGGCGCGCGGCAGTCCACCGAGCAGATCGTCGAGGCCGGGCTCGCCGCACAGGAAGGCTGCCGACATGCCGTGCATGTTGCCGGTGATTGTCGTGGCCGGCGTGTTGTAATCGGCATGCGCGTCGACCCACAGCGCAAACAGCGGCCGACCTTTTTCCTGCCAGTAGCGTGCGACGCCGTTGATCGAGCCCATCGACAGCGAGTGATCGCCGCCCATGAAGATCGGGATCGCGCCGGAATGCGCCAGCCAGTAGGCGCGCTCGGACAGCGCGCGGGTCCAGGTCTTCACCTCGTCGTAGAATTTGGTGTTGGCCGGCACCGGGCCGTCGGCCACGACCTGCGGGATCGCAAGGTTGCCGTGATCGTCAACGCGGAAGTCGAGCTGCTCGAGCAGGCGCGCGATGCCCGCGGTGCGCAGCGCGTCCGGGCCCATCAGCGGGCCGGGCTGCGAGGCGCCGATCTCGATGGGAACGCCAAGCAGCGCGATGCGTGACGGTTTGGAATTGTCGGCTTCGGACATGCGGCTGAGCTCCCAAGGGCGTGGAACAGAAGCGACACGCCAATGTTCCCTCAACCCTTGAAATAGGCAACCCGGTCCAATCCGGCCATGTGGATAGTCGCGGCCCGCTTACGCCTTGAAATAGGCGATCTGCGTCGTGGTCGCGAGCAGGCGGCCGGAGGGTGACCACAATTCGCCGTGCTGGTCGCCGTAGCTCTTGTGGAACACCTTGGCGTCGGCGGTGGCGAGCACGCGAGTGGTATCCTCGGCGTCGAGATCGGCCGCGTCGGCGTGGAAATAAGTCGTCAGCGACACCGTGCCGAACGGCACCAGCTCGTGCCTTGCATGGAAGACGCGGCCGAAGAACGCATCCGACATCGACATCAGCGACAGCGCATCGAGCTTGCGCGGCACGCGATCGGCGATCCAGAGCTTCGAATAGGGGCTCGACGGCTCGCTCGCGGCAGCGCCGCCGAGCTTCGGCTCGCCCGCGGCGAACCGGAAATCATACTGGTTGGCCCAGGTCATCTTGAGCTTCGGATAGGACCGCAGCTCTTCGAACGGCACGGCACCGGGAAACACGGCCGGCTGGTGCGACCATGACGGCCGGCGCTCGGCGAACACGGCGGTCGCCAGCGTCGCCACCTCGCCGCCGCCTTGCGTCATCTCGACCGACCAGTGCTGGCTCGAGCGGTTGGCCTTCACCAGCCGGACATCGAGATCGAACGCGCCCTCGGCGACCGGCGCGCAGTAATTGACCGTCAGCGCCAGCGGATCGCCGGCGCGCTGCGGATGCTGCATCAGCGCACGCAGGATGGTCGCCGCCGTGCAGCCGCCGAACGGGCCGACGAACGCCCAGTAATCCGGGCTGGTCCGTCCCTGCCAGCGGCTGTCGCCGGCAGTCACGGCAGTTGCTTCATCGAAAAGGTGCGGCGTCTTGGTGAGCATGTAATTTCCTAGCGGCAAATCTGTCCAGCCGTCATTGCGAGGAGCTCGCGACAAAATTGCAAAGCAATTTTGCGCTGAAGCGACGAAGCAATCCATCCTTCCGCATATGCTGTGCGATGGATCGCTTCGCGGAGCCTGTCATCGGGCGCGCGTTCGCGCGACCCGTCGGCTCGCAACGACGTTTGCGTTTGGACAAGCAGTAACCCGGCGACCACGCCGAATTCAATGACGTCGAACGTCATCGATTTCCGTGCCCCGGGATTACCCCTTCGCCTCACGCTGGGTGCCCAATAGCGGCGAGGCGCCTGGGTGCACCGGCACGTGCCAGATGTCCTCGGCATATTCGCGGATGGTGCGGTCGGAGGAGAACCACGCCATGCGCGCCACGTTGAGGATCGAGGCGCGGGTCCAGGCCGGGGGCACTTGCCAGCGCGCGTCGATGCCGCGCTGCGCGTCGTAATAGGAATCGAAATCGGCCGAGACCATGTAGTGATCGAGGTAGCGCAGCGCGTGCCCGATCGAGGCGAAGCGCGCGGCATCGCCGGGCGAGAACTCGCCGCTCTCGACGGCGCGGATCGCGCGCTCGAGCCGCGGCGAGTTGCGGATCGCGTCGCTGGCATCGAGCCCCTGCTTGCGGCGGACCATGACGTCGCCGGCTTCGAGGCCGAAGATCGCGATGTTTTCCTCGCCGACCGCGTCGCGGATCTCGATATTGGCGCCGTCGAGCGTGCCGATGGTCAGCGCACCATTCAGCGCGAGCTTCATGTTGCCGGTGCCGGAGGCCTCCATGCCGGCGGTCGAGATCTGCTCGGAGAGATCGGCAGCCGGGATGATCACCTCGGCGAGGCTGACATTGTAGTCGGCGAGGAAGGCGACCTTCAGCCTGCCGCCGAGCGAGGCGTCATTGTTGACGACCTCGGCGACGTCGTTGATCAGCTTGATGATCAGCTTGGCGTAGCGGTAGCTCGCCGCCGCCTTGCCGGCGAAGATTTTGACCCGCGGCACCCAGTTCGCACCCGGATCGTCCTTCATCGCATGATAGAGCGCGATCGTCTCCAGGATGTTGAGCAATTGCCGCTTGTATTCGTGGATACGCTTGATCTGCACGTCGAACAGCGCCGACGGATCCACCTTGATGTGGTTGCGCTCGCCGATCAGCCGCGCCAGCGCCAGCTTGTTGTGATGCTTGACGTCGCGGAAGCGCTTCTGGAATTCCAGGTCGCTCGAATGGGTCTCCAGCCGCTCGAGCAGCGAGAAGTCGTCGAGCACGGCTTCGCCGCAGGTCTCGCGCAGCAGCGCGGTCAGCCGCGGATTGGCCAGCATCAGCCAGCGGCGGAAGGTGATGCCGTTGGTCTTGTTGGTGATGCGCTGGGGATAGAGATGATGGAGGTCGTGGAACACGGTCTCCTTCATCAGGTCCGAATGCATCGCGGAGACGCCGTTGATGCGGTGCGAGCCGACGAAGGCGAGCTGGCCCATCCGCACCCGGCGGCCGCTGCGCTCGTCGATCAGCGAGACCGAAGCGCGGTATTCGATGTCGCCGGGGAAGCGCTCCTCGGCGAGCGCGAGATGGGCCACGTTGATGCGGTAGATGATCTCGAGATGCCGCGGCAGCAGCCGCTCGAACAGTTCGACCGGCCAGGTCTCCAGCGCTTCCGGCAGCAGCGTGTGGTTGGTGTAGGACAGCGTTGCGACCGTGATCTTCCAGGCCTCGTCCCAGCGGAAACTGTGCAGGTCGACCAGGATGCGCATCAGCTCGGTGACCGCAAGGCTCGGATGGGTGTCGTTGAGCTGCACCGCCGCCTTCTGCGCGAGGTTGCGCAGGCCGCCGTCGGAGGCGAGATGGCGTTTGACGAGATCCTGCAACGAGGCCGAGACGAAGAAATATTCCTGGCGCAGCCGGAGCTCGCGGCCCGCCGCGCTCTCGTCGTTCGGATAGAGGAATTTGCAGATCGCTTCCGCGCGCGCCTGCTCGGCGCTGGCCGAGACGTAGTCGCCTGAGTTGAAGACGTCGAGCTGGAGCGGATCGGGCGCGTGCGCCGACCACAGCCGCAGCGCATTGACGTGCTGGCCGCGCCAGCCGACGATCGGCGTGTCGTAGGCCATCGCCTCGACGGTTTCCGCGGGATGCCAGGTGGCGCGGTCGCGGCCGCGATCGTCGACATGCTCGACATGGCCGCCGAAATGGACGTTGTAGACCACCTCCGGCCGCTGGAATTCCCAGGGGTTGCCGAAGGCGAGCCACTCGTCGGGATATTCCTGTTGCCAGCCGTGGTTCATGATCTGGCGGAACAGGCCGAAATCGTAACGGATGCCGTAGCCGGTCGCCGGGATCGCCAGCGTCGCCATGCTCTCCATGAAGCAGGCCGCGAGCCGCCCGAGGCCGCCATTGCCGAGCGCAGCATCCGGCTCGCATTTGCGCAGGTCGGAGAGATCGACGCCGAGGTCGCCGAGCGCCGCCTCGAACAGCGGCAGCAGCCCCATATTATTCAGCGCGTCGGTGAACAGGCGGCCGATCAGGAATTCGAGCGAGAGATAATAGACGCGCTTGGCACCGGCGTCGTAGGTCTGCTTCTCGGCCGTCAGCCAGTGGTGCACGATGCGGTCGCGCAGTGTCAGCGCCGCCGCCTTGTACCAGTCGCGCCTGGTTGCGACCGTGGCGTCCTTGCCGATCGCAAGCCGCAGCTTGGCCAGGATCGCGCCCTTGATCTCGGTCAGCGCCAGTTCGTCGATCGGCTGGTTCAATGCCGGGTAGTTTGTCTGTTCCTGCAACGCCCAATCCCTGCCGTTCAGATTTGAGCATGATCCCCTCGGAAATCCGGTGTCCACGGTTTCCCGATCATGTTCCAACGCAATGATACGCGCCTTGCATGGCAATCGAAACTGTCCGGGACAAGGCCAAACCCGGCGCTGCCTCGATTTTATGCAAGGACCGGGCCGCTTCGGGAACCTTCCGGACCCGCCATCGCGGGTGCTACGATCGCGCTGAGAAAGCCGGAATTTTCCGACAATCGGCGGAGGATGCGTGATGAGATTGTTGATCGAAATCGCGGCCGCAGCATTGCTCGTGGTGTGCATCACGGCGACCAGCGCAGCCTACGCAGCAGGCAGAGGCGGCCGCAGCGCCGACGGCCTGACGTGCAGCTTCAGCGTGGCGCAGAACACTTCGCCCGCCGCGCGCTGCGCCGCCATCAAGCATCAATGCGGTGGCAAGTTTGACGCGAACGCCTGCGGCGACAGGCTGCTGTCGGCCGCGAATTGAACACCGCGCAGCGCGCTTCCATGCGCTGGTTGGGACACCGTGGTGATACGGATTTCCAAGGCTTAACAAGTCCTTTACAACCACACCTGTCGCTCGTGGGGCGGGCACATTTTTCAGCTCCGACGCATTTCATACCGAAGCAATTTTCAACGGGCCGCTGACCTAGTCAGCGGCCCGAATTGCTTTTGGGGACGGCGCGAGTTTCACAGCGGTTGCTTTTTCATGAAGCGAAAATAGTCACCGCATTCGTCGCCCCGGCGAAGGCCGGGGCCCATAACCACAACCGTCAGAGAAGATGGGACAGGTCGCCCCACTCCGGGTTGTCTTGCTCGATCAAGCGAATCTTCCAGTCACGGCGCCATTCCTTGAGCGCTTTTTCACGTGCGATCGCTTCCTGCGGGGAAGCGTAGACTTCTACGTAAACCAGTCGCGTGACGCCGTATTTCTTGACGAATTTCGAGCCACGTCCGGAGCGATGGAGCGTGAGCCGATTGCGGAGATCGTTGCTGACACCGATGTAGAGCGTCCCGTGGCGGCGGCTCGCGAGAATGTAAACGTAATAAGCCGTGGCATTCATTTCGGGGCACCGATCACGCGAGATGTCGGATAGCAGTGGTTATGGGCCCCGGCCTTCGCCGGGGCGACGCTCTGGAATGATCCATAACCAATCAGAACGAATTAAGAACACTTTAGCAAGTCTTTGATATATCATTATGATTCGGCGCTGCGCCGATACAATATCTAGGGTCTCCCAGCCTTCGCGAGGACTACATGTCCACCATCGCCTTCGATCAGTTTGCTCTCACCCGCATCGCGGATTTCGCCCGCTCGCTGTCGCGGCTGCACCAGGCCTCGCGGCGCCAGCCGATCGACGACGACCAACTCGACCGCGAGTTCAACGCGGTCTGCATGTCGATCTGGGGCTACACCACGGACGATTTCAGCGACGAGCTGTTTTCGCTCGAAGATCACGCCTGGCTCGATACGCTCGACGAAGCGCATGCGCGGATCTTCGCCGGCGAGCAGGGCTACGATCTGGTCGATGATCACGGCATGCTGACCGACTGGTGGGGCTATTGCTGGATGATCCTCGCCGAGAAGCGCGGCGTCCTCAATCCGGAGAACCGCGCCGCCGCGCGGGCCGCGATCGAGGAGAAATACATGGCCGCGCCGAACGTGATCGGCGTGATCGTGGCGCGCTGACAGGCGCCCGCACAGCTCGCAACCCTCAGTTCGCCTCGGCCCGCTTGGCGGGCTTTGCGGCGTTGCCCTTCGGCACAACCGACGACGGCGCCTGCGGCGCGACATCGCGGCTGGTTTCCGGCAACGGCGCGTCGCTCGCGATCTCGGCGCTGATGGGAGCGACCTTCATTTCGCCGAGCCGGGCGCGCACCGCCGCGGTCAACCCGGGATAGGAGGCGACCGGGGTGAAGTCGAACGACTGCTCGTTACCGACACGGACGCCGGTATAGGCGACCAGGCCGTCGGTGGTCGCGATCACGTCACCAGCCTTCAGCGAGGCATCGAGGGTGAGGTCGACCGGCGCAAGCCCTGCCGGGTCGCGGCCGTTGCAGGTGCAGTCGGCGCGCAGCGCCTTGCGATAGGCGAAGGCGTTCTCGCTGTCGGCGTAGCGCTCGCCGGTGCTCGAGGCGGAGCTGTCGATATGGCTGCCGTAATAGACCTTGGTGGCGCTTGCCGGACAGAAGGCCTGGCAGAGCTGCGCCGGCGTCGCGTTGCCGCGCATCGTCAGCGGAAAATACTTGCCGTCGCAGCTGCGCACGCAATAGGCCGGTCCGGAACCGGCCACGCGCGTTGCCGATTGAGGTGCGGATGTCTGCCGGTCCGTTTGCTGGTTGAGGCCGAACGGATCGGCGAAGAAATTGGCTTGCGGCGGGGCCTGCCGGCCCTGTTGCTTCTGGGAACCGCCGAAGAAGAAGTCGAACAGCCCTTCGGCTGAGACGGGTGCGGGCACGACCAGGACGGAACCCGC
>NZ_JACMYK010000228.1 GCF_020889785.1 Bradyrhizobium acaciae | reverse complement strand
CGTCCATGGCGAGACGCCGGCGCTCTCGCTCCGCCGCGACGGCGGCCGTTGGCGGATCGAGACCCCGCGGGCAATCGTGCATGCCGACCAGGTGCTGCTTGCGACCAACGGCTTTACCGACGATCTGTGGCCGGCGCTTCGCCGGACCATCGTGCCGGTGTTCTCGTCGATCGCGGCGACCGCGCCGCTGCCCGACGAGGTGGCCCGCACGATCATGCCGGGCCGCCCGGTGCTGTACGAAAGCGGCCACATCACGGTCTATTACCGCATCGACCAGCACAACCGCCTCTTGATGGGCGGCCGTGGCCCGATGCGCTGGATCAAGGGCCCGTCCGACATCTCCTATCTGATCCGCTACGCCGAGCGGCTGTGGCCGCAGCTTAAAGGCGTCCGCTGGACCCATGGCTGGAACAGCCGTCTCGCCATTACCGCCGATCACTACCCGCATGTCCATGCGCCGGCTGAGAATTTGCTGATATCGCTGGGTTGCAACGGCCGCGGTGTCGCGCTCTCGACCGCGATGGGCGCGCAACTGGCCCGCCGCCTGGTCGGAGGTCCCGAGGCCGAGATCGATATGCCCGTGACCGGCATCAAGCCGATCCCGATGCACGCCTTCTGGCGGGTCGGCGTCACCACGGCCGTGCTGACCGGCCGGGTGCGGGACCGGCTCGGTGTGTGAAGCAGTTTATACAATTGTAGAATGTGCTGGGCTAATCTGACGCGTCGGATATATTCGCAGTCTTCATTGAAAGGCTGTTCATGCAGTGCGAGCGATGCGGTCATGCGAACCGGGCTGGCAACGATTATTGTGAAGATTGCGGTGCGCCGTTAGGCCTCAAATGTGATTCCTGTCACCATGTGAACGGGCCCTCCAGCCGCTTCTGCGGCCGCTGCGGGACCGCGCTCGCCGCGGCAGCCACCCGTCCCGACGCGCCCTCGCAGCGGATGCTCCGCTCGCTCAGCAGCAAGGGCGGCGAACGCAAGAACCTCACCTTGCTGTTTGCGGATATCCGCAACTCGACCAATCTGATCGACAGCCTCGGCGATCCCGAGCTCGGGATGCGGCGCCTGGAGCCGGTGCTCGACCTGATGAAGGAGGCCGTCCATCGCTACGACGGCATCGTCAACAAGATCCAGGGCGACGGTGTGATGGCGCTGTTCGGCGCACCGCCGCGCCCGCACGAGGACCACGCGGTCCGCGGCTGTCTCGCCGCTCTCGCCATGCAGGATTCGGTTGCGAGGCTTGCCGATCCCGGCATGCAGATCCGGGTCGGGCTGCACACCGGAGAAGTCGTCGTTCAGACGGTGGAAAACACCATCTATCAGACTTACGACGCCGCCGGCGCCAACGTCCACATCGCCAACCGGATGGAGCAGATGGCGGATGAGGGAACGATCCTCATCACGCGCGACACCTATCTCGGCGCCCGGCAGTTCGTCGAGGTTCTGCCGCTCGGCATGCAGACCATTCGCGGCATCTCCACGCCGGTGGAGGTGTTCAGGCTGACCGGGCTGCTCAGCGCCCCCGCGAGCGACGTCTTCCGCAGCGGCAGGCGCCTGACCTCGATGGTCAACCGGACCGAGCAGCTGGCGGCGCTGGACCATGAGCTGTCGCGCGCGGTTGGCGGCGACGGCCGGGTTGTCGGCCTGGTCGGCGACGCCGGCATCGGCAAGAGCCGGCTTTGCTTCGAGTTCGCGGAAAACTGCCGCCGCAAGGGGATACGCGTCTACGAGGCCCGCGTGCTGGCGCATGGGCGCGCAACACCGTTTCAGCCCGTGCTCGAGCTGTTGCGCGACATCTTCGGCATCCGTGTCAAGGAGCCGGTCGAGACCTCCAGGCGTCGCGTCATCGACCGCTTCGCCCAGATGTCCTCATCGGATCAGGAGCTGCTGGTGCTGCTCGAGTTTCTCGGGCTCGCCGATCCGGAGCATCCGGCCCCGAAGCTCGATCCGCGCGCGCTGAGGCTGCAGCTGCTCGAGCTCGTTCGAACGCTGGTGCGCGCGCGGTCCGGTGACACGCCAACGGTCGTTCTGATCGAGGATTTGCACTGGATCGACGCCGCGAGCGAGGAGTTCGTCGAGACGCTGGTCGATGCGATCGTCGGCACCGCGACCTTGCTGCTGGTCAATTTCAGGCCGGGGTTCACCGCCGCTTTCATGCAGCGTTCGCACTACCGTCAGATCGCACTGCCGCCGCTGCCGTGGTCCGATTCGAACGAGCTGCTCCGCGAGCATTTCGGCAAGCATCCCTCGCTGGCCTCGCTGAGCAGCAATGTCATCGAACGCGCGCAGGGCAATCCGTTCTTCATCGAGGAGCTTGCCAACTCCGTCGTGGAGCGCGGCAATGTGGAGGGCGAGCGCGGCAACTACCGGCTCAAGCATGGCGTCGATGCGGTGCCGCTGCCCGCGACGGTGCAGGCCGTCGTGGCGGCCCGCATCGATCATCTCGAGGAGGTCGCCAAGCAGGTGCTCGAAACCGCGGCGGTGATCGGCCGGCTTGTCGCGATGTCGGTGCTGCGTCCGGTCGCGGCGCTGCCGAACGATGATCTGCTGAACGCCATCGCGCAGCTCCGGCAGGCCGAGCTGCTCTACGACCTGCCGCCCTACGACAAGGGATTGCTGGCGTTTCGCCATCCGTTGATCCAGGAGGTGGCCTACGCGACCCAGTTGCGGTCGCGGTTGACCACGCTGCATGCGACCGTCGCCAAGGCCATCGAGAGCTTCGACTGGGGCAAGCTCGACGAGTTTGCCGGGCTGCTTGCCTATCACTACGAAGCCGCGGGTCAGCCTTTGGAGGCGGTCACGCATTTGCAGCGTGCGGCGCGCTGGATCGGCAAGACCAACTCCGCCGAGGCGATGAAGAGCTGGAAAAAGGTTCGCGCCTTGCTGCAGGAGCTGCCTTCGTCCGAATATGTCGACCGGCTGCGGGCGATGTCGAGCGGCCAGATCCTCAACTTCGGTTGGCGTGAGGGGATGTCCGCCGACGAGGTCAAGCCCTACGCCGAAGAGGCGATCAAATACGCACGCGCAGCGGACCCGGTGCACGAGCCGATCCTGCTCGGCGCCTACGGCCGGATCCTGGCCGCGACCGCGGCGGCCGACGATTACGTCAATCTCGTGCAGGACGCCGTGAAGCTCACCTCCGGCACCGGGGACGTCGGACGATTTGCGACGGTCAATGCCATGCTGAGCCAGGCGTTCTTCCTGTCGGGCCGTCTTTCCGAGGCGCTGGACGCCGGGCAGGTGGCGGTTGCCGCTATTGCGGAGCAGGGTGGCTTTCACAACAACGTCACACTCGGCCTCAACCCGAACCAGATCCTCGGCTTCGACGTCGAGCATTGGATCAACTGCCTTGGCACCAGAATACTGGTGCGCCTGGGTCGATTTGACGAGGCCGAACAGCGGATCGCCGAGGTGTTGCGGGCCGAGCCGGAACGCTTCGCGGCTGTCGTGCAGTTCATTCCGCATTTCGCAATGGTGGAGATGGGCTGGAGCCGCGGCCGGCCGGAGCTCGCAAAGCCGCATGCGGCGAGGATCGCCGAGCTGGCCGAGCAGTCGGGAACGCCCTATCTGCGGGTCGCCGCTGTTGCCAGCGCCGGCCTCGCCAGCGGCGCCGCAGGCGACTTCAAGGTTGCCGCCGCCCAGCTTCGGGAGGCGATCGACTTTGCGCGCTCTGCGCGAGCCGGCCTGGAGTTCGAGGCCCGCATGCTGGCGGATCTGGCCGAAGCGCTCTATCGGTCCGCCGACCATCATGCGGCGCTGCAAGCGGTGGACGAGGCGCTGACCGTCGCGCGGCGAAGGACCGATCGCATCGCCGAACTCCACGCGACGGTCCTGCGTGGCTTGATCATTTGCGCTTTGGGCAGCACGTCACATGACGAGCTTGACGAGATTGTCGGCTGCGCTCAGAATCTGCTCGATGTCTCCGGGGCAGTCTACTTCACGCCACAACTCGATCAGCTTCGATTGCATCTTGAGCGACGTCGCTAGTCGCGACGATATTTTCATTTCTGGAAACAAGGTACTGAGGGGGTTTTGATGGGACGGATGATTCAAGACGATACGACGCGCGATGTCCTGGATCTGCTGAACAAGCGGTTTGGTCCCGGCGGGATCATGGAGATGGTCGAGCTGCAAAAGGAGTTCGACATCTTCTCCCCCAATCATCCCCTCGAGCAGTCATTCAGGCTGATCGGGATCGAGCCGGCCGACCGGGCCGAGCGCCAGCGCTGGTACACCTTCCTCGGCACGCTGAAGGACTATCCTTCCGATCAGCCCAATGTGAGCGGCTACAAGCGGGTGGTCCAGGCGTTCCGCCAGGCGCTCACGCAGAGCCCGTATCTGCCGGTGCTCGTCACCGCTCACGCGATGAAGGAAAATCCGCAGGTGACGTTTGCAGCCGATGGCAGCACGCCGCTGATCTACTCGACACAGTCGTATCGGGTTCTGTCGATCCCGACCAAGCCGAGCCTGGTCGCGCGCAAGGAGCTTGCGGCGGCAGCCAAGCAGCGACGGGCCAAGAAGGCCAAGAAGTGACCAGGAAATGAGCAGGGCATGAGCATCGCAGCGGAGACCGCGGGCGCCGGCGCCGAAGGCGACCGGGCGCGGTTCTCCGACCTGTATGCCGATGTCGAATCCTACTACAGCGCGCGGGTCGCCAAATACGGCGCCACCCCGCGCGGGGTGGACTGGTCCTGCCAGGCCACCCAGGACCTCCGTTTCGTCCAGTTGCTGAAGCTCTGCGACTTTTCCGCGCCGTTCAGCCTGAACGATATCGGCTGCGGATACGGCGCGCTGTGCGGCTATCTCGCAAGGCGTCACCCGCACGCGGCGATCGACTATCTGGGGATCGATCTGTCGCTCGCCATGGTCAGCCGCGCGCGCCGCCGCTTCTCGGCACCGGGACGACGTTTCAAGGTCGGCAAAACCAGTCCGCGCCGCGCGACCTACTCGGTCGCGAGCGGCATCATGAATGTCAATGTCGGCGGCTCCCGCGCATCCTGGGAGGGGTTTGTCGCCGAGATGCTGGCCGACCTGCGCCGCGCCAGCCTGCGCGGCTTCAGCGTCAACTTCGTCACCGGCGGTGCGGACGGCACCGCGGCCGCCGATGGCGCGCCGGTGCAGCTCTACTGCACCAGCCCCGAGCCGTGGATCCACCATTGCGAGCGCGACCTCGGCTGCACCGTCGAGACGATCGACGGTTACGGAATGAACGAAGTCACCCTGCTGGCGCGATGTAACGATTGCTGATCGGACAGCGCCCACGCCCGGCCGCAAGCAGGCCGATCCTCCTCGATCTGCAGACATTCCGCCAGGTCGCATCACAGCCGCCGTATTGACCGCAGGGGACGCGGGACCGGCTCAGGGTGTAGCGGTGTTCATCGCGTCCCGGCTTCGCCCAGATGCGCCCTGAAGAACGCAATGGCTTCGGTGTGGAAGCGCCGATGAAAGGCGAGGCGGTCGAAGCCCGGGGCGTCGGTGCAGATGCCGGCCATCTTCGCCGTCTCGTCCGGCGTGCATGTCGCGAGGAAAGAGAAGTGCTTGGCATCCTTCACCAGGTGAAAGTCCGGTTTGGATGGAAGCCTGTCGTTGATGGCGGCAGCACAGCACCCGGAGAGACCGTCACTGTTCTGCGCAGGGTCCGAGCTCCACAGTTGGATCGGGATCGTCACGGCTTTCAGATTCTCGGCCGCAAAGAACAACACAGGATAGGGATCGACGATGATCGCAGCCTTGATCCGCGGATCGTGAACGATCGGTCCGCTCGGCTTTTCTCCGCTTTCGAGTTCCTTGCAGGTCCGCAAGGCCGATGTCTGGCAGTTCGGCAGGCCCTTGCGCAGATCGGGCTCACCGCCCATCGCCGCGAGACCCGTATAACCGCCCCAGGAAAAACCGTAGAGACCGATGCGTCCGGCGTCGATGTAAGCAGCATCAGGCCAGCCTTGAAGCGCGTAGTCGATCGCGCGCTTGATGTCGGCGGGCCGCTCGACCGTGACGGCAAGACTGTCGGTGCCGCTGGTGTCGCGTTCGGTATCGGTCGGATGATTGATCGTCAGAACCATGAAGCCGGCGTCCGCCAACGCCGCGGCGGTGTCATGATGACCGCCGAGCCACCCGCGCCTGCCATGCGAGATCACGATCAGCGGCAGCTTGTTTCCTACGATCGGGCAGTCGTTCACGCCGAAGAACGTTCTGCCGCCGCGGGCATCGATCTCGTGCGGAGCCTCGGCGCAGGGATGCCAGACCACCCCTCGGATCGCGGGGCCGTCAGTGCTCGCGGGAACGTCGAAAGCCCGCAGTCCGGCCGCCTGCGCAGCCGAAAGCCCGAGCGACAACAGAGCGGACAACAGGAAGGGAGACCAACGCATAGGGCTATCGCTTGTCGAGAATTCGCAACTCGGCGGTGGCGGTGGCGACCATCACGTTCTCCGCATCGATCAGGTCGGCCTCGACGATCATGTCGCGCCCGGTCTGCGAGATGATCTTCGCCTTGGCCGTGATCGGACCAACGCGCGCAGGCTTGAGAAATCGCGTGGCGAGGGTTTTGGTCACCACCGTCTGTGTTGCGGCAAGCGCTGCAAGCGCGCCGAGGCCCGTGGCCGAATCCAGCATCGCGGCGAGGAAGCCGCCCTGGATCGTGCCATGCCGGTTGGTGAATAAGGGCTTCGCCTCGAAACGGATCGAGGTGATCTCGCCGTCGAAGCCCAACCACTCGCGCCCAAGGAGCTGCGCGCCGGGCGGTACGTCTGCACTTGCTTCACTCAATTCGGTTACCGCGCTTGTTGCCCGGCCAAATGTGCCAGCCGTTCTTGGAACTCAAGCCGCCTTCGGAAACATTGGTCGGAAAAACGACCGATCATACCGCGTGAAGCAGCCGGTCTCCTTTGCGAACGCTATTGCTTTCTGAACGTCCGGATCGGCCGCGGAATCTTTTCGATATTGCTCGTAGGCAGCAAGGCTCGGAAAGCTGAACATCGCCAACGCGACGTCGCTCGCACCTTCGGACGGCAGGAAGTAGCCGTGATGGATGCCGCCGAACCGCGGCAGCAGGTCGAGCCACATGGCGGCATAGGCCTCGAAATCGGCGAGCTTGCCCAACCTGATCTCGTAGCGCACGTAACAGGTAATCATTCTGCGGTGCTCCAATCCATCGTTGACCAAGGCTTTCTCACCATAGCGCAGCGGAGGAAACGCGTCACGCGCCACGGCGTTCGCCGGCGGTGTTGCAAAGCTGCGTCCCCGTCCTCACCTGTCATCGCCCGGCTCGACCGGGCGATCCAGTACGCCGCGGCGTCTCGGCTCAAGCACTACTGCCTCTGGAATACTAGATCGCCCGG
>NZ_JACMYK010000227.1 GCF_020889785.1 Bradyrhizobium acaciae | reverse complement strand
GGGGAGGGTTAGGGAGAGGGGTAAGGCGCGCGGGCGGTGTTTGCGGCTTACCCCTCTCTCCAGCTCTCCCCCGCAAGGGCGGAGAGAGCCCAGCCACCTCCCGCATGGCCTTCAACGCGATTCTGTGAATACGACAGCCATTCGGACCCGGCCCGCCACTGGGATCTTCGCTTCATCCTCAATCGAACGCTCGTCATGGATCTCATCCTTCAACTGCTGTTCACCGGAATCGGCATCGGCGCGGTCTACGCGCTGGTCGCGCTCGGTTTCGTGCTGATCTTCCGCGCCACCAATGTGGTGAACTTCGCGCAAGGCGAGTTCTCGATGGTGGCCGCCTATCTGATGGTGGTCTGCGTCGAGCTCGGCCTGCCTTACTGGCTGTCGTTCGTGATCGCGCTTGCCGGCATGGCGCTGCTCGGCGTCATCTTCAATCTCGGCGTCTACTATCCGCTGCGCCACCGCACCTATCTGCCGGTCATCATCGCCACCATCGGCGCCTCGATCCTGCTGTCGAACTCGGTGCTCGCGATTTACGGTCCGCAGCCGCAGGTGCTGCAGGGCTGGTTCGACACGCCCGGCATCCAGCTCGGCCCGGTCTATCTCGACAGCCAGTATCTTCTGATCATCGGCGTCACGATCCTTTTGGTGCTGTTCAATTTCTGGTTCTTCGAGAAGACGCTGCTCGGCAAGAAGCTGCAGGCGACCTCGCAGGACAAGGAAATGGCCTCGCTGCTCGGCATTTCCGTTTCCACCATGATCATGATCACCTTCATCTATTCGGCCGTGCTCGGCGGTCTCGCCGGCATCCTGGTGGCACCGGTGCTGTTCGTCTCGATCCAGATGGGCTCGACGATTGCGCTCAAGGCGTTTGCCGCGACCATCATCGGCGGCTTCGGTGACGTTGCCGGCGCCATCGTCGGAGGCCTCGCGCTGGGCGTCATCGAGACGTTCGGCGCCGCCTATATTTCGGTGCCGTACAAGGACGGCTTTGCCTTCCTGGTGCTGATCGCTTTCCTGGTGTTCCGGCCGCAGGGCATCTTCGGCGAACGCGTCGCGGAGAAAGCATGAGCGCCAGCGCCAACATGATTCCGGCGCCGGCCGTGCGCTCGAAGCCGCTGATCATCCGTCATCTGCCGTATTTCATCGGCGCCGCGGTGCTGGTGGCGCTCGCCGCCTCGATGCAGTTCGACGGTTACATCCTCAACATCCTGCTGCAGGCCACGACCTTCTCGATCGCGGTGTTCGGGCTCTCGGTCGTGCTCGGCCTGTGCGGCCAGATCAACCTGGCGCAGGCTGCGTTCTTCGGCTTCGGCGCCTATGCCGTCGGCCTCGGCACTGCCGACCTGCACCTGAACTTCTGGCTCTGCCTGGTCGGCGCCTGCGCGATCACGCTGGTTGCCGGTGCATTCCTCGGCATGTCGACGCTCAGACTCGGCGGGCATTACCTTGCGATGGTCACGATCTCGTTCCAGCAGATCGTGACGCTGGTCATGATCAATGCGGTCGGTGTGACCCACGGACCGGACGGCGTCGCCAACATTCGCCGGCCCGAGTTGTTCCAATCCTCGCAAAGCTATCTGGCTTTCTGCGTCGCGATGCTCGCCATCGTCGGCTATCTGGTCTGGCATCTGCCCGACACCAAGCTTGGCCGTGCCATGCGTGCGGTGCGCGACAATGAGCTCGCGGCCGGCGTCAACGGCATCGACGTGTTCCGCACCAAGGTCTCCGCCTTTGCGGTGTGTGCGGTGCTCGGCGGCCTCGCGGGCGGCCTGTTCGCAGGTGGCTTCGCTTATGTCAGTCCGGACCAGTTCTCGTTCGCGGAATCGATCCAGTTCCTGACCATGTCGCTGCTCGGCGGCGTGGCCTCGCCGATCGGCTCGGTGATCGGCACCGGCCTGCTGATCGTGATCCCGGAATGGCTGCGCTTCCTCAAGAGCGTGCCGGGTCTCTACCTTGCGATCTACGGCCTGTCGGTGATCCTGATCATCCGCTTCATGCCTGACGGCATCTGGGGCTTCGTGTCGGACGCGTTCACGCGCTGGCGCGCGCACGCCAAGGCGCCGCCTGTTGCCGGAGCGCTTCACCTCAAGCCTGCGACGACTGGCGGCGACATCGTGCTCGAAGTCACCGGGCTGTCGAAGCATTTCGGCGGCCTCAAGGCGGTCGACGGCGTCGACATCGCGGTGAAGCGCGGCAGCGTGCATGCGCTGATTGGACCCAACGGCTCCGGCAAGACCACGACGCTGAACGTGCTGTCGGGTCTCTACAAGGCCACATCAGGCAAGATCGTGCTTGACGGCACCGACATCACCAGCATGGCGCCGCATCAGCGTACTGCTGCGGGACTTGGACGTACCTTCCAGAACATCCGCCTGTTCCGCTCGATGACGGCGTTGGAAAATGTCGAAATCGGCGCCGAGCGGCCCGGCAACAGCATGATCGGGAAGGGCGACGACGCGCTGACCGAGCGGGCAATGGAGGCGCTGACCTTCGTCGGCCTCGGCAACCGCGCCAATGAGCTGATCTCGAGCTTCTCCTACGGCCACCAGCGTCTGATCGAGATCGCGCGGGCGCTGGCGTCGAACCCGACACTGCTGCTGCTCGACGAACCGGCCGCGGGCCTCAACTCGACCGAGAAGCTGGAGCTGCATGAGCTACTGAAGCGCATCGCAGCCCAGGGCCTCACCATTCTCATCATCGATCACGACATGACGCTGGTCTCGGAAGCCGCCCAGCATATCACCGTGCTGAACTTCGGACGCCGCATCGCGGATGGCGAGTCCATGGCGGTGCTGCGCCATCCCGACGTCGTCTCCGCCTATCTCGGGAGCGAATGATGCCGCTGCTCGAAATCCGCAATCTGGTGGTCCGCTACGGGGAGATCGAGGCGCTGCGCGGCGTCACCATCGCCGTGGAGCAAGGGCAGGTGGTGACGCTGCTGGGTGCCAATGGCGCCGGCAAGTCGACCACGCTGCGCGCGATCTCCGGCCTTGCCAAACCCACGTCCGGCGACATCCTGTTCGACGGTCACTCGATCGCAGGCCTCGGGCCGGAAGCGATCGTGCGGCTCGGCATCTCGCATGTGCCGGAAGGCCGCCGCGTGTTTCCCGGCCTCACCGTGAAAGAGAACATCATGCTCGGCGCGTCGAACCGGAAGGTTGGGGCCGCGCAGATCTCGCGTGAGGCTGACGCGATGTTCGACCTGTTTCCGGACATTCGCGCCTTCTCCAATGCGCTCGGCTGGACGCTGTCCGGCGGCCAGTTGCAGATGGTTGCGGTCGCGCGCGGCCTGATGGCCAAGCCGCGGTTGCTGCTGCTCGACGAGCCTTCGCTCGGGCTTGCACCTGTGATCGTGCAGGCGGTGTTCCGCATCGTTTCGCAGATCAGGAAGGACACCACGGTCTTGCTCGTCGAGCAAAATGCGCGCATGGGACTCTCGGTCGCCGATCACGGTTTTGTCCTGGAAACCGGGCGGATCGTGCTCGGCGGCAAGCCCGACGAATTGTGGGGCAATGAAGCCATCGCCGCGGCCTATCTCGGCGGCCACGCCAAAACTCACGCCTGAGCATGATCCGGAAAAGTGGATACCGGTTTTCCGATCAGATCGCGCTCCAATAACTGAACGAGCTGGTTTCTCATGGTCACCATCAAGGTCGATAATCTCATCAACTTCGTGTCCGAGGTGTTTTCCCATTCGGAGTCTTCTCCGGAAGAGGCGAAGCGCATTGCGACCTACCTGACGACGGCGAACCTCACCGGGCATGACAGCCATGGCGTGATCCGCGTGCCGGTCTATGTCAGGTGGAAGAAGATGGGCTCCATCGTGCCGAACCAGACCCCCGAGGTGGTGGTCGACACGCCTTCGCTCGCGGTGGTCGACGGCAAGTTCGGTTACGGCCAGACGGTTACGCCGGTTGCTGTCAGACTCGGCATCGAGAAGTGCAAGAAGGCGGGGCTTGCCGCCGTCGCGCTGCGCAACTCCGGCCATCTCGGGCGCGTCGGCGACTGGGCCGAAATGGCCGCCGCCGAAGGCCTCGTTTCAATTCATTTCGTGACCGCGGCTGGCTCGCTGCTGGTCGCGCCCTATGGCGGCGTCGAGAAGCGCCTGTCCACCGCGCCGTATTGCGTCGGCATTCCGCGCCAGGGGCAGGACCCGATCGTGCTGGATTTCGCCACATCGGTCGTCGCCGAAGGCAAGTGCCTGGTGGCGAGCCGCGGTGGCAAGAAGCTGCCGATCGGCGCGCTGGTCGATGCCGACGGCACGTTGAGCGAGGACCCGCAGGTGCTGTATGGGCCGTACACGCCGGACGGGCCGCGCGACCACACCAAGGGAACCGGTGCGATCCGCGCTTTCGGCGATCACAAGGGCTCCGGTCTCGCCTTCATCTGCGAGCTGCTCGGCGGTGCGCTGACCGGCACCGGCGCGACCTCGTCGGACCGGCGTTTCGCCAACGGCATGATGGCGTTCTACATCGATCCCAAGGTGATCGACACCAGCAATTTCTTCGACGGCGAAATCACCCGCTACACCGATTTCATCCGCGCCACGAAGCCGATCGCGGGCACGGATTCCGTGCTGGTTCCTGGCGATCCCGAGCGCAAGACCCGCGCCGATCGCACCAGGAACGGCATCCCCTTGCCTGACGACACCTGGGCGGCGATAGTGAATACCGCGCGCGAAGTCGGCGTCAGTGAAGTCTCGATCCAGCGGGCGACCAGCTGAGGTCCGCTCTCCAAGAAAACCTTCAAGAAAACCTCCGAGAACCACAAAAGGAAACGCAATCAATGGCAAACAAGGTCAAGCAGGTCTGGGCATCGGGCAAGGCGGTGGTGAACGCGTGGCTCGCGATCCCCTCCGGGTTTTCGGCCGAAGTGATCGCGCAGTGCGGCTTCGACAGCGTCACCGTCGACATGCAGCATGGCGTGCAGGATTATCAGTCGATGGTGCAATGCTTCCAGTCGATGCATGCCCATCCGGTCACGCCGATGGTCCGCGTGCCCTGGAATGAGCCCGGCATCATCGGCAAGGTGCTGGATGGCGGCGCCTATGGCGTGATCTGCCCGATGGTCAACACGCCGCAGGAAGCCAAGAACCTCGTCTCCTACGCAAAATATCCGCCGAAGGGCGTGCGCTCCAACGGTCCGATCCGCGCCGGCATGTACGGTTCGGCCGGCACCTACCAGCAGACCGCCAACGACGAGATCGTGTTGCTGCCGATGATGGAAACCAAGACCGCGGTCGAGAACATGGAAGCGATCCTCGATGTCGAAGGCATCGACGGCGTCTATATCGGCCCGTCCGATCTCGGCTTTTCCTATGGCCTGGTGCCGAAGCTCGATCGCGACGAGCCGGAGATCCTCAAGATCTACGAGAAGATCATCAAGGAGTGCGGCAAGCGCGGCCTCAACCCCGGCATCCACTGCTCCGGCGCCGAAGGCGCGGTGCGTGCGATCAACATGGGCTTCAAGCTCGTGACGCTGTCGAACGAGGTCGGCCTGATGCAGGTCTACGCCAGGATGCAGGTCAACCAGACCCGCGAGAAGTCCGGCGGCAAGGCGTAAACACCTTCGCGAATGGCGAATAGGGAGTAGCGAATAGCGCTACTTTCTATTCCATTCGCATTCGCTATTCGCCTCCAAAGGAGAGACTCCCATGGCCTCGGCACAAGTGATCCGCCTGCACGCCGACGACAGCGTCCTGATTGCGCGCGCGAGCCTGCCGCCGGGGCTGGAGGTGACCGAAGGTGTCACCACGGTCGATCGCATTCCGGCTGGCCACAAGGTCGCGATCAAGCCGATCGCGCAAGGCGAGCCGATCCGGCGCTACGGCCAGATCATCGGCTTTGCGACGCAGCCGATTGCGCCCGGCCAGCACGTCCACACGCAGAACTGCGGCATGGGCGATTTCGCCAAGGACTATGCCTACGGCGTCGACGTCAAGCCGGTGCCGAACTTCGATCTGCCGGCGACCTTCGAAGGCATCCGCCGCGCTGACGGCCGCGTTGCGACCCGCAACTATATCGGCATCCTAACCTCGGTGAATTGCAGCGCCCATGTCGCCGGCATCGTCGCCGACATGTTCAAGAAGAACCCGTTCACCGGCGACAACCCGCTCGCCGACTTTCCGAATGTCGATGGCGTCGTCGCGTTGACCCACAAGACCGGCTGCGGCATGACCCAGGACGAGCCGCTGGCGCTGCTTCGCCGCACGCTCGGCGGCTATGCGCGGCACGTCAATTTCTCCAACGTCATCGTGCTCGGCCTCGGCTGCGAGGTGAACCAGATCGGCGGCCTGATGCAGGAGCAGAAGCTCGCCGGCCGCCTGCGCGCGATGGACATCCAGGAGGTCGGCGGCACCCGCAAGACCGTGGAAGCCGGCGTTGCGTTCGTGAAAGAAGCGCTTGCCGACGCCAACAAGGTCAAGCGCGAGGCCGTGCCGGCGAGCGAGCTTACCGTGGCGCTGCAATGCGGCGGCTCGGACGGTTACTCCGGCGTGTCGGCCAATCCGGCACTCGGCGCTGCGAGTGATCTGCTGGTGCGCCATGGCGGCACGGTGATCCTCTCGGAGACGCCCGAGACCTATGGCGCCGAACATCTGTTGACCCGCCGCGCGGTCAGCCGCGAGGTCGGCGAGAAGCTGGTCGGCCTGATGCGCTGGTGGGAGGAATATACCCAGCGCGAAGGCGCCGAGATGAACGCCAATCCGAGCCCCGGCAACAAGGCCGGCGGCCTCACCACGATCCTGGAGAAGTCGCTCGGCGCGATGGCCAAGGCCGGCAGCACCAACCTTGTCGACGTGCTGCATTACGCCGAGCCCGTCACCAAGAAGGGTTTCGTGTTCATGGACACGCCCGGCTACGACCCGGTCGCCGCGACCGGGCAGGTCGCCGGCGGTGCCAACCTCGTCTGCTTCACCACCGGCCGCGGCAGCGTGTTCGGCTGCAAGCCCGCGCCGTCGATCAAGCTCGCGACCAACACGCCGATGTACAAGCGGATGGAAGACGACATGGACGTCAATTGCGGCACCATCCTCGACGGCGAGGAGAGCGTGCAGGAATGCGGCCAGCGCATCTTCGACCTCATCCTCAAGACCGCCTCGGGCCAGCCGACCAAGAGCGAGAATTTTGACTTTGGCGGCGCCGAGTTTGCGCCGTGGGTGCTCGGCGCAACGATGTAGTATAGGGCTACGATCTGGCCTGGACATCGCTGTCGTCCCTGCCGAGTGCGCAATCGCGCACGGGAGCAGGGACCCATACCGCGTGACCTATCGGTGAGAGACAGTGGCAGACACCGTCCGCATCACCGCGGCCGGTGGTTATGGTTCCCTGCTTTCGCAGGGACGACGAGTTCTGTTGACGCCGCGTCCCAAATCAAGCTTCCCTG
>NZ_JACMYK010000226.1 GCF_020889785.1 Bradyrhizobium acaciae | reverse complement strand
AGCGCAGCGCAATCCGGGGACCGTCTATCCGCTGAGAGCGCGGTCCCGGATTTCGCTGCGCTGCATCCGGGCTACAACATCACGCCGTCAGCTTGAACGTCACGCCGCAGAGCTGGAACGCGTCACCCTTCACCGCACAGCCTCTGGCCTTCGCGGCCTCCAGCACCTTCGCCTTGTCGACGACCTTGAACGTCAAGCCGCTCATGATCTCGCTGTCGCCCTTGACGAAGTGGAAGATGGCATTCGGCAGCTTCACCACGGTGCCGTCAGCGGGAACGCCGACGATCTTTCCCCAATGCTCGGCCAGTGCCTGCGGCGCGGGGCTCTGCATCTCGACCTCGGTCAGCGCCAAAGTCGTGTCCTTGCGGATCGACTTCTGCCAGTCTGGACCGGCCGGTGGATACGGCCCAAGCACATCGTCGCTGCCGTCGGTGTGGTTGAACTCGATGAAGGCGGCGCGGCAGTCGCGCGGATGCAGTTGCACGCCATGATACGGCGCGTGCGTGATGACATTCGCGGTGCGCACGCCCATCGCATTGGCCTTGGCGCCGCGCGCGTCGGGATCCTCGCAGCAGAAGATCGCCATGTAGCCGCCGTGGCCGCCGGTCTTCTCGATGAAGCGGCCGGCCGCGGTGCCCGGCCCGGGCTGGAAGGGTGCGACGACTTCCAGGAGGATCGTATCGACCGGCAGCAGCGCGTTCTCAAGGCCGTATTTGGCGACGTTGCCGTCGCGGTAGCAGACATCGAGGCCCATGATGGCGGAGATATCAGCGATCACGGGTGCGAGCTGCGGCGCCACCAGGCAGATCTGCCGCAGCCGCATGTAATCGGCCATGTGATTGGTCACGGTCTACTGCCCCTGGAAGGTGGGCTTGCGCTTCTCGACGAAGGCCTTCGCCGCTTCCTTGTGGTCGGTGGTCTCGCCGGCGCGGGTGTGGTGGATCGCCTCGCCGTCGAAGCAGGCTTCCAGCGTCATGGTCTCGGCATTGTTGATGTTGCGCTTGATGTAACCGAGCGCCACCGACGGGCCCTGCGCCAGCGAGCGTGCGAGCTCCAGCGTCTCGGCCTCGACATCGGCATCGGGCACCACCTTGGAGACCATGCCGAGGTTATAGGCCTCCTGCGCCGACAGCACCGGCGACATCAGATAGAACTCGCGCGCCTTGGCGCTGCCGAGCATCTTGGTCAGGAAATAGGTGCCGCCGTAGTCGCCGGAGAAGCCGACCTTGGCAAAGGCGGTGGTGATCTTGCAGGAGGCGCTGGCGACGCGCAGGTCGCAGGACAGCGCGATCGAAAGTCCGGCGCCGGCCGCCGCACCGTCGAGCTGCGCCACGACAGGCTTCGGCATCGTGTGCAGGATGCGCGAGACCTCCATGCCGCGGCGCAGATTCGCCATCTTGGCCTCGAACGGCAGCGGCGCCCGGCCTTCCGCCATCGACTTGACGTCGCCGCCGACGCAGAAGGTGCCGCCGGCGCCCCTGATCAGCACCGCACGCACCTCGGTATCATCCTGCGCACGCCGCGCCGCCTCGACCAGACCGCGCGTCATGTCGGGATTGAGCGCATTGCGCCGATCGGGACGGTTCATGGTGATGGTGAGCAGGCCCTTGTCGAGGGATTGGAGAACCATCTGATTGTCGCTCATGGCGTTTTGCCTTTCGTTATTGTGGTTATGCACAAACTGCGTCCGCACCGTCAATTGCGAGCGGAGCGAAGCAATCCACGCTTCCGCATCCGCGGTTGGATGGATTGCTTCGTCGCTATCGCTCCTCGCAATGACGCCCTGGATGACTTCGTCACTTCTTCACCAGCGGGCAGCGCGAGGCTTCCAGCGGCTGGAACGCCTGGTCGCCCGGCACGGTCGCGAGCAGCTTGTAGTCGTCCCAGCGGCCCTTCGATTCCGAGGGCTTCTTGACCTCGAACAGATACATGTCGTGCACCATGCGGCCGTCTTCTCGGATCCTGCCGTTCTTGGCGAACATGTCGTTGATCGGGGTCTCCTTCATCACCTTCATGACGGCGGCCGCGTCCGTGGTGCCGGCAGCCTTCACCGCCTTGAGATAGTGCGTCACCGAGGAGTAGACGCCGGCCTGCGCCGAGGTCGGCACCCGCTTGACGCGCTCCATGAAACGCTTCGAGAACGCGCGGCTGTCGTCATTGAGGTCCCAGTAAAACGCCTCCGCGAGCAGCAGCCCCTGCGCGGTCTCGAGCCCGACGCTGTCGATGTCGGTCACGAAAGCCAGGAGCGGCGAGATCTTCTGGCCGCCTTTGGTGATGCCGAACTCGGCGCCCTGCTTGATCGCGTTGATGGTGTCGCCGCCGGCATTGGCGAGCCCGATCACCTTGGCCTTCGAGGCCTGCGCCTGCAGCAGGAACGACGAGAAGTCCGAGGTGTTGATCGGATGCCGCACGCTGCCGAGCACCTTGCCGCCCGACTTCACCACGACATTGCTGGTGTCCTTTTCAAGGTCCTGGCCGAACGCATAGTCCGCGGTCAGGAAGAACCAGGTGTCGAGGCCGGATTTCACCGCGGCAAGGCCGGTCACATTGGCCTGCGCGAAGGTGTCGAACACGTAGTGCACGGTGTAGGGACCGCAGGCCTCGTTGGAGAGGCGGATCGAGCCCGGGCCGTTGAAGATGATGATCTTGCCGCGCGCCTTGGCGATCTCGCCGGCGGCGAGCGCGGTCGCGGACGCCGCGACATCGAAGATCATCTCGACGCCCTGGTTGTCGATCATGTCGCGGGCGATGTTGGCGGCAAGGTCGGCCTTGTTGAGATGGTCGCCGACCACGATCTCGACCTTGCGGCCGAGCACCGTGCCGCCGAAATCCTCGACCGCCATCTTGGCGGCAGTTTCGCTACCCGAGCCGGTGATGTCGGCGTAGAGGCTCGACATGTCGAGGATGCCGCCGAGCTTCAGCGGAGGCTTGTCCTGCGCCAGCGACGCATTCGCCGAGATCGCAAACGCACAGGCCAACACGCCGGCCAAAACTCGTCTCATTCAAACCCTCCCCTGGAGATGCGGACCTCATTCCATCAGGTCCGTTTCGAGGGGCGGATCATGCCGCATGGCCCGCAGTGCAGCAAGCCGCAGCGGCAGCAATCTGTTTTCCGCTAAGCGGAATGACGCGTTGCGATCAGAGATGGAAGTCGGCAACGGTCTGGTAGGGCGTTCCCGCCGGCAGGCCGAGGAACAAATACTGCATGCCGTATTGTCCGGCGAACGCCGATGCCGTCGCATCCATGATGACGTGGCCGCCCAGATCCAGATGCAGTTCCGGCCGGGTGATCGCTCCGATCGTGTAGGCTGGGGCGATGGTCTCGTTGATGTGCAGCGCATCGAAGGCGGCGGACACGGCCGAAAGCGAGGCCGCATTGCCGGCCAGATCGACGACGTTAGCGCCATTGGCGACGAAGCCGGTCACCGCCAGCGAGCCGGCACGACATGTCGACGACACGATGTGATCGAACACCAGCTTCGACGGATCGCCGAGCAGCGCTGTCGCCGCGGCATCGTAGATCGCGCTGCCGCCATCGTTCAACGTCAGTGTCGGCGTGCCGCCATTGACGTGAACCGTCTCGTTGAAGCCTACGGTCAGTTGCACCAGCGAGCCCGTTGCCCCGACGCCCCCTGAGGGGGTCGCGGTGATCCCGGTCAGATGCGGCGCTGTCGTATCGAGGGTGAAGGTCAGGCTGGAAGACACACTGACATTGCCGGCGGCATCGACCTCCTGCACCGTCACGGTGTGCACGCCGTCTGTCGTGAAGACCGGCGCCACGGCCGAGAAGCTCGAAGCGCCGTCGGCCTTGAATCGCAGCGTGTCGGCCGCATCGGACTTGGTGTAGTCGATCAGTGCATTGTTGGTGATGTGATCGGAAGCCGAGAAACCGGTGTCCTGATGCAGCGTCACCCGCGGCGCCGCCGGAGGCTTGGTGTCGCCTGAGAAGGTGATGGTGCCGCTTGCCGCACCGGCATTGCCGGCGACGTCGCTGTAGCTCGCCCCGGCAACCGCCAGATCGGCCGACAGATGGTCGGTGACGTCAGGCGTGAAGATCGCGGTGTAGATATCATGGCCCGATCCGTTGAGGCCGACATGAACCAGGCTGCCCAACAGGCCGCCGTGGACGGTGATGTCGCCGAGCCCGAAGCCCGCGACCGCCTCGGAAAAGGTAAAGGTCATGAGCGCCGCGTCGCCGGCGTGCAGCACGGTATGATCGGCCGCCACTGACACCGTCGGCGAATGCGTGTCGCCACCGATGGTGGCGGTGTTGCTTGCAGCCCCGGCATTGCCGGCATCGTCGGCATAGCTCGAGGCCGTGATCCGGATCGAGCCCAGCAGCACGTCATTGATATCTGGCGTGAAGAGCGCGGTGTAGACGTCGTGGCCCGACACGTTGAGCCCGACATGGACCAGATTGCTCAGCGCACCGCCGGCGACGACGGTATCGTTGAGCACAAAGCCCATGACGTGCTCGGAGAAGGTGAAGGTGACGACTGAAGTCTGGCCGGCCAGCACCGTGCTCGGGCTTGCGGCAACCGACACCGTCGGAGCCTTGGTATCGCCGGTGAAATTGACGGTGCCGCTCGCCGCACCGGTGTTGCCGGCAACGTCGGTGTAAGAAGACGCCCGGACCTGCACCGACCCTGCTTCGGCGTTGCTTTCGTCCGGCGTGAAGATTGCGGTGTAGACGTCCTGGCCCGACGCGTTGACGCCGACATGGACCAGATTGCCCAGCGCCCCGCCATGCACAGTGACGTCACCGAGCGCGAAGCTCGCAATTTGTTCGGAGAAGGTGAACGTCACCAGCGCCGTCTGGCCGGCCAGCAGCGCGTTACGATCCGCCGCGATCGACACAGTCGGCGCCAGCGTGTCGCCGCCGATCGTGGCGGTATTGCTCGCCGTACCGGCATTGCCGGCGATGTCGCTGTAGCTCGATGCATTGACTTTCACCGAGCCGGTCTCGGTGTCGCTGACATCGGGCGTGAAGGTCGCGGTGTAGATGTCGTGGCCTGAGCCGTTGAGCCCGACATGCACGAGATTGGTCAGCGCGCCGCCATGGACGGCGGTGCCAGCAAGGGTGAAACCAGAAACAGCCTCCGAGAAGGTGAAGGTCGCGACCGAGAGGTCGCCCGCCAGCACCGTGTCCGGATTGAGCGTGACCGAGACCGTCGGCACCTGCGTATCGCCGGTGAAGCCCGCCGTGTTGCTGACCGCGCCGGCATTTCCTGCCGTGTCGCTGTAGCTGGATGCGTTGACCTTGACCGAGCCGGCCTCGGCGTTGCTGACATCAGGCGTAAAAGTCGCGGTATAGGTGTCCTCGCCGGCGCCGTTGACGCCGACATGGACGAGATTACCGAGCGCACCGCCGCTGACGCTGACGTCGCCGAGCGCAAAGCCCGCGACGGCCTCGGAGAAGGTGAAGGTCACCACCGCGGTCTGGCCGGCAAGCAGCGCATTGTGGTCGGCCGAAACCGACACTGTCGGCGCCTTGGTATCGCCGGTGAAATCGATCGTATTGCTCGACGCGCCGGAATTGCCGGCGACGTCGGTATAGCTGGACGCGTTGACCTGTACCGAGCCCGCCTCGGTGTTGGTCACGTCGGGTGTGAAGCTCGCGGTGTAGACGTCATGGCCGGAGCCATCGACGCCGACATGGATGAGGTTGCCCAGCGTACCGCCATGGACGGTGACATCACCGAGCCCAAAGCCGCTGACGACCTCGGAGAAGGTGAAGGTGACGACGGCGCTATCGCCGGCGGTCAGCGTGCTGTGATCGGCGGCGACCTGCACCGTCGGCGCCTTGGTGTCGCCCGTGAAAGTGATCGCGCTGCTTGCCGCACCGGCGTTTCCGGCGCTGTCGGTATAGCTCGATGCGTTGACCTGCACCGAACCTGCCTCGGCGTTGGTCACATCGGGCGTGAAGGTCGCCGTGTAGATATCCTGGTGCGCGGCATTGAGGCCGACATGGACGAGGTTGCTCAACACACCGCCGCTCACCGTCGTATCCGCGAGCGCGAAACCCGTAACCGCCTCGGAGAAGGTGAAGGTGACGGTCGAGGTCTGTCCTGCCAGCAGCAAAGTCGGGGTCGCCGCCACAGAGACGGTCGGCGCCGTCGTGTCGACCACGAGGTGCAGGTCGGTGGCCGCATGGGTCACGTCGGCGTCCTGGCCGCCGGGATCCTTGATGGTGCCGCCATTGAGCGAAAGGCTCTGCACCTGCAGATCGGACGTGTTGTCGCCGTCCTGCACGATGTAGCCGAACACCAGCGTGTGCGAGCCGCTGCCGCTGAGATAGGTCGCGGCCTTGCCGTCGTTGAGCAGCAGCTGCGGCGCGCCGGTCACGCTCACCGTGTTGCTGAAATCAACCGTGATGGTGACGACCTTGCCGGTGTTCAGCGTCGAGAGGTGCCCGGTGGTATCCGCCGTGACCGACGCGATGCTCGCCTGCGACCGGATTTCGAGATGCGGCGAGGCCGAGCCGTCGGACGCAAGCATCAGCGAGCCGAACGAGGCACCCGCCCCAAAACTCAGGTTCAGCGAGGCGAGCGTCGTGCCGCCGCTGCTCTTCACCAGCAACACGCCGTTCGAATAGGACAGCGTTGTCGTTGCGTTATAGGCGAGATTGCCGAAGTCGATGGTATCGCCGCCGGCAAAGCCGGTGATCGACGTGCCGAACGAGGTGCCGGAGAATGCGGCGGCATCGAGCACGAGCTTCTCGGTAGAGCCGTCGGTGAAGGCGATCGCGCCGGTCCCGACCGCGCCGTTCGCGGCGAGCTCAAGGATCGAACCCTTGATGACGGTACCGCCCGAATAGGTGTTGTGTGCCGACAGCACGAGCCGTCCGCCACCGGTCACCTCGACGTCGCCCGGCGTCGCGCCATCGGAGATGACGCCGCTCTGGGTGACGGTTTCGCCGACCGCGACATTGAAGACGGGATCGCCCGCGACGGTGATGTTGCGGGTCTGCGTGAAGCCGTCCGTGAAGCTGATGCCGGTGCCGTCGCCGAGCTTAAGGATGCTGGTGAGCGCGCCGAGATTGACGTTGGACGAGATCGACACCCTTGTGCCGGCGCCGCTGACCGTGGTGTTGCCGATATAGGTGTTGTTGCCGCCGAGAATGACGGTGCCACCGCCGCCGATGGCGAGGCCACCGACGCCCGCATTGGCGCCCGTACCGCCATTGCCGCTCTGGTCGGCGATGTCGTTGGTGACAGTCAGCGTCTGGCCGCTGCCAGGCACGAAGCTGAGATTGTTGTTGCCCTGGATGAAGATGCCGGAGCCGTATGCCGAGCCGCTGGTCTGGCCGCCGCCATTGGTGCCGCCTTTGACCGCGTTGAAGCCGGAATCGTTCGAGAGCGAGCCGCCCTTGAAGGTCAGCGAGCCGCCTTGCTCGACGAAGACGGTGCCGCCGGCGCCGAGGCCGCCACCGCCACCCGCCGTGCCACCACCGCCG
>NZ_JACMYK010000225.1 GCF_020889785.1 Bradyrhizobium acaciae | reverse complement strand
CCGCCGCGTCGCGCGCAGCCGACAGGATGGCGCTGCGCCGGGCAGCCAGCCGTTTCACGACCTGATGAGTTCGCCGATAGACCATGGCGTTCCGTCCCCCCACCGTGCGCCCCGGCCGGCGCCCACCGGCAGAACACACGCGTCTTCAATGTTTTGAACGATTGATCCCGCAACCGTCTGAAGAAGTGAACAACTATTCAGACTGAATGACAAGCTGGAATTGTAAGGATTTTGCGACAGCCGCATGCCACCCCGGATTGCGCCGGCGGCACTCCGGCCCAAGCGAGGCCCTGCCCGACCGAAATCGCCGGGATATCGCCGGCTGCCGGCAATCCGCAGGATCGGATCAGGACTGCGATGGTAAATCGCAAGCCAAGATGATTGCTCGCAATCGAGACATCCGATCTCACGCAGGCCGCGCGATACCTCGGCCGCATTTACCCGAATTTATCGGAAGCCGTGGTCGAGTGCGCCGCTAGCGTCACGCGTGGCGTTGCCTCTGGATGTCCCCGGCCGAACCAAGAAAGCGCATGTCACTGTCCGTCACCAGCAGCGTGAGCAGCCGCAATGCGGCGCGAGGACTGCTGCCGCTCTGCGCCGCCGTGGGCGCCTATCTGTTCTATCTCTCGGCCGGCGAGATCCAGCTGCGCGATACCGACACGATGTGGCAGATCAGGGTCGGCCAATGGATTCTCGACCACGGCGCGATGCCGACCTCTGACGTGTTCTCGTTCACCCGTTTCGGCGAGCCCTGGATTTCGAGCTCGTGGCTGTCGCAGGTGGTGTACGCCCTCGTGTACGGCGGCGATTGGGCCGGGCCGGTCATCCTGACGTCGATCGCGATCGGCGCGACGGTCGCAATCTTCCTGCATCTGTTGAGCCCGCATTTCGATCCGGCGCGTGCGCTGCTGATCGCCGCGCTGGCGCTGCTGTTGTCGACGATCCACTTCCTCGCGCGGCCGCACATGCTGGCGCTGCCGGTGTTGCTGGCGTTCGTCGGCGGCCTGATGTCGGCTGCGGATCGTCGCACCTCGCCGTCATGGTGGCTGCTGCCGCTGATGGCACTATGGGCCAATCTGCATGGCGGCTTCGTTCTCGGCCTGGCGCTGATCGGACCGATCGGACTGGAGGCGATCTGGAGCGCCGAGCCCAGCCGCCGCCGTCAGCTCGTCGCACGATGGGGACTGTTCGGCCTCGCCGCCCTCGCTGCGAGCTGCGTGACGCCCTACGGCTGGAATAGCCTCATGGGCGCGACCAAGATCCTCAGCCTCGGCAAGCTGCTGACGCTGATCGGGGAATGGAAGCCCGCAGATTTCAGCAAGCCCAGTTTCTTCGAAGCCACGCTGCTCGGCCTGATCGGGCTCATCACCTATCGCAGGCTGACCCTGTCAGTGCCGCGGATCCTGCTGCTGCTCGGCCTGATCTGGATGGCGCTGAGCCACGTCCGCAACATCGAGGTGTTCGCGTTCATCGCGCCGCTGGTGCTCGCCAAGCCGATATCAGAACAATGGGGACATGCAGGCGCCGCCGCCTCCCGCTTCGAGGAGACCCGCTCGGTCCCTGTCATCACGATCCTGGCCGTCATCGCGATGGTGATCGGAGCGTGGGTGACGACGACGATGTTCGTCGCACAGCACGAGTTCAAGTTCCTGCCGGCGGTCTCGCCCGTTGCCGCGGTCGACGTCCTCCAGCAGCACAAGGCGCAGCGCGTGTTCAGCACCGCGCCGTTCGGCGGCTACATGGTGAGCCGCGACATGAAGGTGTTCATCGACGGCCGCGCCGAACTGTACGGCGAGCAATTCGTGCTCGACTATTACGCCGCGCTCGACGCCCGCGATGTCGGACAGCTGCTCGACCTGCTCGACAAATACCGGATCGACGCCACGCTGCTGAGCTCGGACTCTCCGGCCGGAAACGCGCTTGATCATCTCAAGGGCTGGAAACGGCTGTACAAGGACGACATCGCCGTCATCCATGTGCGGTCGGACGAGAGGGCGGGCGCAGAGCCGGCGGCTGCGGGTTTGAACCAGCCTTAGCTGCAACGTTGTTCCGATCGAGATGTCTATCCGTCATCCTGAGGATGATGGGTCCGCTACGGCACCGAGTCCAACGCACGATCAGGCTCGACTTAATTCCCCGTCTGAAGCTCGCCGAAGCGGTCCCAGGTCTTGCCGTTGAAGCGCATTAGCTGCATCTGGTCGACCGGCACGTGGTCGGACGGCGAGGTATTGACCTTGATGCCCGGCAGCAGCATCGGCAGCTCCAGCTGCTTGATCGCGAAGGCCTGCCGCAGGATGTTCTCGGTCGACAGATCATCGCCGCAGGCCTTCAGCACGGCCTCGAGCGCCATCGCGCTGTTGTAGGCGTTGACGTAATTGGTGTCGTGCTGATCGCCCTCAGGCACGTACCTGGTCATGAAGTCGCGCCAGCCCTTCATGCCGGGATCGTCCTTCCAGGCCGGATCGTCCGGGTCCTTCACATAGGCGGTCGAGATGATGCCGGTGCCGGCCTCGACGCCGGCCGGCTGCATCACGGTCGAAATCCACACCGCGGTGTTGGACAGGAAGGTCATCGGCCGCCAGCCGATCTCATAGGCCTTGCGGATCGACTGCGCCGCGAATTTCGGCGTCGCCGCGATCACGAAGACGTCGGCATTGGTGGCCTTCAGCTTGACGATCTGGGAGTCGATGGTCGGGTCTGTGATCTCATAGGTCGCAACCGTGACGACGGAATCGTATCTCTCGCCGAGCACGTCCTTGAGGCCAGCGAGATAGTCGCGGCCGTAATCGTCGTTCTGCGAGATCACGGCGAATGTTGCGTTCGGATTCTTCGCCAGCGCGTAGCGCGCATAAAGCCGCGCCTCGTAGCGGAATGGCGCCTGCACGCCCATCGTCGCCTGCGGGAATTGCGCGATGTCGCCGAACTTCGAGGCGCCGGAGGCCAGGAACAGCTGCGGGATGTTCTTGCCTTGCAGGTACTTTGCGATCGCCGTGTTGTGCGCGGTGCCGATCGAGGAGAAGATCAGCGCGACCTCGTCGCTCTCGACGAGGCGGCGGGTCTGCTCCACCGTCTTCGGCGGCGCGTAGGAATCGTCGAGCGAGATGAAGTTGATCTTGCGGCCGTTGATGCCGCCGCGCTCGTTCAGCATCCTGAAATAGCCGGCCTCGCCCTTGCCGAGCGCGCCGAACGCCGACACCGGCCCGCTATAGGGCATGGTCTGGCCGATCCTGATTTCGGTCGATGTGACGCCGCGCATCTCGGCGGCGAATGAAACGGCGGGCAGCAGCAGGAATGAAATGACGCCAAGCGCGCCGAATGCCTTGCGCATCGGCCTCCCTCCCCTTGTTCTTGCCGCACGTCCGGGACGACGCGGCGATGCCGTTTGGCGCGAGGATGCCACGAGGTCTGTGCGCATGCCAATAGCGGCAACGTCGGATGGTAGGCAAAGCGAAGCGTGCTCAGCCTCACGAGCAATGCTCTGGATGGTGGGCACGGCGCAAGCGCGCCTTTGCCCACCCTACATTATGTCAGGCTCTTGCCGCGCTCTTTCACCGGAATCACGAATTTCAGCCCCGACCAAACCGCATCGACGGCGCAGACCTTGATGTCGACCAGGCCGGCCGCGAGCCCGGCCTCGCGCACGGCCCTGTCGTCGAGATCGGTCGCGACGCCTGAGCTCTTCTTCGGCCACGATACCCAGATCATGCCGTCCGGCGCGATCGCCTCCCGGTAGCGCCGCAGCCTGGCGGCGAGCCACCTCGCCTCGGCGGCGAACAGGTGCACGGCATCGAGCGGCGCGCGCGCCGTCTTCGCGATCCGCACATCGGCGGGCAATGCGCCGACGACATCGCCATAGGGGACGGACAACCCGTCGACAAAAATACAAAAGCCCGGCTTGAGGCCGAGCTTTTGCACTATCGGTTTGCCGGAGCTGCCGGCCACGGCAGGCGAGGCTTACGCCTGCGGCTGCGGCTCCATGCCGGTGTCCGGATCAGGACGCGGGCGCGGCTTGCCGGCCGGCGGCACGGCAGATGCGCGCGGCGTCGACGGCTCCAGCACCGACTCGCGGTTCGGCTTCTTGCCCTTCAGCAGGTCGATGATCTCGTCGCCGGTCAGCGTCTCGAACTCGAGCAGGCCCTTGGCCAGCGCTTCGAGATCGTCGCGCTTCTCGGTGAGAATCTTGGTCGCCTCCTGGTAGCCCTCCTCGACCAGACGCCTGATCTCGGAATCGATCTTCTGGACGGTCGCCTCCGACGCGTTCTGCGTGCGCGAGACCGACATGCCGAGGAACACCTCGTCCTGGTTCTCGCCATAGGAGACGGTGCCGAGCTCTTCCGACAGGCCCCAGCGCGTCACCATCATGCGAGCAAGGCGGGTCGCCTGCTCGATGTCGGAGGCGGCGCCCGAGGTCACCTTCTCGCGGCCGAAAATCAGCTCTTCCGCGACACGGCCACCCATCATGATCGCGAGGCGCGAGGTCATCTGCTCCAGCGACATCGAGAGCTTGTCGCGCTCCGGCAACTGCATCACCATGCCCAGCGCACGGCCGCGCGGAATGATGGTCGCCTTGTGGATCGGATCGGTCGCGACGACGTTGAGGCCGACGATGGCGTGACCGCCCTCGTGATAGGCCGTCAGCAACTTCTCTTCCTCGGTCATGACGAGCGACTTGCGCTCGGCGCCCATCATCACCTTGTCCTTGGCCTCTTCGAACTCGGCCTGCGTCACCATCCGCTTGTTGCGGCGGGCGGCGGTCAGCGCAGCCTCGTTGACGAGGTTCATCAGGTCGGCGCCCGAGAAGCCCGGCGTGCCGCGCGCGATGGTCTTGAGGTTGATATCCGGCGCCAGCGGCACCTTGCGGACGTGAACCTTGAGGATCTGCTCGCGACCGACGACGTCCGGGTTCGGCACCACGACCTGGCGGTCGAAGCGGCCCGGGCGCAGCAGCGCGGGATCGAGCACGTCGGGACGGTTGGTCGCAGCGATCAGGATCACGCCTTCATTCGCCTCGAAGCCGTCCATCTCGACCAGCAACTGGTTCAGCGTCTGCTCGCGCTCGTCATTGCCGCCGCCGAGGCCGGCGCCGCGATGACGGCCGACCGCGTCGATTTCGTCGATGAAGATGATGCACGGCGCGTTCTTCTTGGCCTGCTCGAACATATCGCGGACACGGCTCGCGCCGACGCCGACGAACATTTCGACGAAGTCAGAACCGGAGATGGTGAAGAACGGCACGTTGGCTTCGCCCGCGACCGCGCGCGCGATCAGCGTCTTGCCGGTGCCGGGAGGGCCGACCAGCAGCACGCCGCGCGGAATGCGTCCGCCGAGCCGCTGGAATTTGCCGGGGTCGCGGAGGAATTCGACGATCTCCTGCAAATCCTGCTTGGCCTCGTCGACACCCGCGACGTCCTCGAAGGTGACGCGGCCATGCGCCTCGGTCAGCATCTTGGCGCGCGACTTGCCGAAGCCCATCGCCTTGCCGGCGCCGCCCTGCATCTGCCGCGACAGGAATATCCAGACGCCGATCAGCGCGATGAATGGCAACCACGAGACGAGCAGCGAGACGAACCACGGCACGTTGTCGCCGGGCGCCTTCGCGGTGATCTGCACCTTGGCGTCATAGAGGCGCTTCACGAGCGACGGGTCGCTCGGCGCGTAGGTCTGGAAGCTCGTGCCGTTGTTGAAGGTGCCGTGAATCTCCGGGCCCTGGATCACGACGTCGCGGACATGGCCCTGATCGACTTCAGTGAGAAGCTGCGAGAACGAGATGTCGGAAGACGACGAACGCTGACCGGGATTCTGGAAAAGCGTGAACAACGCCAGCAACAGCAGGACAATGATGACCCAGAGGGCGAAATTCCGCAGATTGGCGTTCATGGTCTTCCTTCGTGGTCGCGCGGATCGCGGCCTCTCTCTATCCTTGGGCAGGCTCTGTGGGAATCCCCAGGGAATCCATCCCGTCGATGCCTACAATCTAGGTGCCGCTGGGGTCGATGCCAAGGGAACCACGCACGACTATTTACCGCATCCTAGCCCGATTCCCGGTCAAAAAATGGCGTCGAATCCGGTGTTTTTCCGGGGTGGTTAAGCCTCCTTGCCGGTTTATGACAGCGATTGAAACAATCGAACCCGGCTCAGCGGGAACGCGCCCGGCGCGGCGGCGCCGGCTCGATCCTGATGCGGCCGGAGGCGACGCTGATAACCGCTCCGGCAAGGGTCTGTTTCAGCTTGGATTCGCGTTGTCCGAAGGTCCCATCCAAGGCCTCATCCACCGCCGCGAGCAGGGTTTCGACCTTGCCGAGTTCGGCCGGCCCTTCATGTCCGGTACGATCGATGGCGCGCTTGAGCAGACGCAGGCGGATCTCCTCGGGCATCACCGCAAACAGCGCAGCGTCGAAGCCGGTGCGCGGGTTATCCTCATCTTTCAACGCGAGATAGCGCTCAGCGCCATCGACCAGCACCTCCAGCGCGACATTGGCTCGTGCGATCCGCGCGGCAAGCCGTGCCAGGTTCCGCGCATCGCCGCCCTCCTCCGCCAGCATCGGCATCAACGCGCGCAGCCGCGGCCGCGTGAAGGCCGGATCGTGATTGGTCGGATCGTCGGCAAAGCCGATGCGTGCCTTCTTCAGCGTCGCGATCAGCTGCGCCTTGGAGATATCGAGCAGCGGCCGCGTCAGCAAAACGCCGTCACGCTCGATCTCGCGCGCCATCGCGGAGAGGCCCGCGACGCCGCTGCCACGCAGCATCCGCATCAACAGCGTCTCGGCCTGATCGTCACGGGTGTGCGCGGTCAGGATATGCGTAGCGCCGTGCCTGCGCGCGGCTTGCGCGAGCAGGCGATAGCGCGCCTCACGCGCGGCCGCAGGCACGCCGGTCCCCGGCTTGGGCCCGCGCCAGCGCAGCGTGTGATGCGGCAGGTCGAGGCTTCGCGCCAGCTGCTTGACGTCGCGCGCCTCGCGCGCCGCTTCAGGACGCAGGCCGTGATCGACGGTGACGGCGACCAGTTGCGGTCCTGACGCAAGCGCGCGGCGCCAGCGCGCGGCCAGCCACATCAGCGCGACTGAATCGGGACCGCCGGACACCGCGAGCACAATCGCCGGTGCACGCGCGAGGCCTGCGAACAGGCGCTTGGCGTCGCGTGCCGGGATGGCCGATCGGTCGTCAGGCATTGCAAAACCAGCTTGTTGCGGAAAGGCCGGAAGCGGCCTCCCCGCGCTGGTTTAGCACTTCACGCGCTTCTGCTCGCGGTCAACCGTAGCCTTGACCCCGCCGGACGCGCGCGGATATTTCCGCGCGATCTCGCCGAACGCGGCGCAGGCGGCCTCCTTTTCCTTCAGCGCCGCCAGCGACTGGCCAAGTCGCAGCAGGGCGTCGGGCGCCTTCGCGGACTTGTCGAACTTGGTGGTCACGCCGAGGAAGGTTTCCGCAGCGTCGCGATATTGCTGGCGCTGGAAGTAGCTTTCGCCGAGCCAGTATTGCGAGTCCGCCACCAGGGGATCGCTCGGATATTTCTGGGCAAAGTTCTTCATCGTCTCTTCGGCGAGCGCATAGTCCTTGCGCTGCATGTAGCCGATGCCGAGGTCGAACTCATCCTTCGACGTCGCCGACGGCGGCAACGTGGTCAGGGCCGCGGTTGCGCCGGGGGCACCACGCTGCGGGCTGGTGTTGCCGAGGTTGAGCGGCTCGCCCGCCCCGCG
>NZ_JACMYK010000224.1 GCF_020889785.1 Bradyrhizobium acaciae | reverse complement strand
GCCGCGGCATGTTGCGGTGACGAGCTGGGCTTGGGCGCCGGCGGCGCCGGCTGCGGAGCGGTCTGCTGCTTCTGCGGCGCTTGCGCCTGGGCTTCGGGCTTGGCGGAGTCGACCGGCTTGTCGAGCGACGGCAACCGCAATTCAGGCGTTGGCGACGGGCTCGGCACCGGATCTGGTTCGGGCTGGACCTCGCTCTTGGCGACCTCCTGCGGCGTCACGATCTCGACCGGCACCGTGTCAGCGGCGACGGGATCGAACTGATGGACCTCCGAATACAGGAAAATCAGCGCGAGCAGCATCAGGTGCACGAACACCGATGCCAACATGTCCGCGTTTGGCCGAAACTTCATCCCGCTCGATCACATCAGTGATGTCTCCCCGCCGGCAACATTACCGGTCGGAACCCGCCTGCCTCAATCCCCCTTCGGTTCAAATCCGCAAGCGGCCAGCGCGCAATAGCATGATCCGGGCCGCCGCCCAGCGATTTTCCGCGCAATGATGCCCAGACAAGTGGCGCATCGGCCGATCAACTTGCGCCGGCACCAGCCATCGCGGAAATCTCGCGCATGTCCTGATCCGACAGCTCGAAATCGAAGATGTCGATGTTTTCCTGGAGACGCTCCAGCTTCGAGGTGCGCGGGATCGCGGCCACATTCTGTTGCACCAGCCAGCGGAGACAGACCTGCGCAGCCGTCTTGCGATAGCGATCGCCGATCCGCGCCAGGGCACGGTCGCCCTTCACCCGCCCCTTCGCGATCGGGCTGTAGGCGACGAACGCCATGCCTTGGCGTGCGCAGGCCTCGATCACATCGGCCTGGTCCAGATAAGGATGGTACTCGACCTGGTCACAGGCGAGCGGCTCGGGACACGTCGCCACCGCCTCCTCGATCAGCGCGACGCTGAAGTTCGAGACGCCGATGTGCCGCGCCAGTCCCGCCTGCCTGACCCGCGCCAGCGCACCGAGCGTCTCGGCGAGCGGCACCTGCGGATTGGGCCAGTGCAGCAGCAACAGATCAACCTCGGTCATGCGCAGCCGCGCCAGGCTCTCCTTGGCGGACCGTTCGAGATCCTTCGCCATGAAGTGCGTGGTCCAGACCTTGGTGGTGACGAACACATCGTCGCGCTTGACGCCGGACGCGCGCAGCCCCTCGCCCACCTCGCGCTCATTGTCGTAAATCTGCGCGGTGTCGACGTGCCGGTAACCGAGCCGCAGCGCCTGCTCGACGATACGAGCGCAGGTCCGCCCGCGCAGTTCCCATGTGCCGAGGCCGATCGCTGGGATTCTGGCACCGTTGCCTTCGACGACATTCATGCGGCCATTATGCGCGCATGGGGAAGACCTGCCAACTCACGTATCGGTTCCGCAACGGGCGATGGCGACGGCTCACCGCTCGGGCTGGTAGCCGTCGGTCAACGTTTTCAGGAAGGCGATGATGTCGGCTTCATCCTTCGCCGTCATCGCGGGCGCATCGCCCGGATGCCGCTCGAAGGGCGGATCGCTGACGTCGACATTGCCGTGATATTTCTCCGGCAGATCGTCGTATTTCCGCACCGTTCCGTCGGCCGCGCGCGGGTACACCTTGTCCGGATTGGTATCGCGGAAGTTATAGAAATCGAGCACCTGCTCGAGGCTCGTGAAGACGCCATTGTGGAAGAATACGCGGCGCGTCGCCGTATTGCGCAAGCTCGGCGTCAGAAACATCCCGCAATATTGCGTCTGCTCCGCAACGTCGGTGCGATACGGACCGCAAACCCCGAGATCGAAATAATTGGGATCGCGATTGTTGCCGAGTGCGGCGTTGCGTGGCGCGGCGAGCGCCTCATACTGATGGTCGGTGAACAGCGGCGGCAGGCCGTCACGGGTCGGCGCCGACGTATGGCAGCCGCCGCAATTGGCCTTGTCCGGATCGTTGAACAATTGCAGGCCGCGCAACTCGCTCTCGCTCAGCCGCGCCTTGCCTTCCAGCCAGTAGTCGAACTTGCTGTTGTAGGGATGGAAGCTCGGCTCCTCCACCTGATAGCGCGCGACCGCGAACATCGCTTCCGAGATCAGCAGCCGCGTATTGTCGAAAACGCCGGCGCCGAACAGTTCGGCAAAGCGCGGTGCATAGCTCGCCTGACGCAGCTTCCGCGCCACCACCTGGATGCTGCCGCCGTCCATCTCATTGGGGTCGAGCAGCGGGAAGATCGCCTGGTCCTGGAGCGTATCGGCGCGACCGTCCCAGAACAGTCCGCCCTGCGGCACGATGTTGACCGCAGATGCAGCCGTGCCGGTCGCGACCTTCCTGGCGCGCGCGGCCTGCTGGCCTGCCGCGGCCAGTTGCGCGAAGTCGACGACGGTGTCGTCCTCGTCCTTTTCGGGCCCGATGCTGAAATTCGGCTGGCGCTCGTGATAGGTCAGGCTAGGCACGGCGCGCGTCCCTTGTCGCGATTGCGCGGGTCCGCCGAACATCGCCGCCGTATCATTGGGCGGACCGTAGGCGTGGTCGGGACTATGACAGGAGGCGCACGACAAGGCGCCCGACGAGGACAGCGACGCGTCGAAGAAGATCTTCTGGCCGAGCTGGGCCATGCCGGACAGCGGAGCGACCGGCGGACGCCGGAGCTGCACCGGGTTCGGATTGGTCCCCGGAAGCCCTTGCGTCTCGACTGCCGCTACGGCGCCGGCCATGCAGAGCAGGCCGGCGCCGAGAAGCCACAACATGCGGCCGTTCATATGTCGTCCAGTTATCCCAGAGCGTCAGTGATGGTGATGATCGTCAGACGGGCTGACGATGACCGTGCCGGCCGTCGGATCGAGGAACAGCTTGTCCTGCCGATCGTCACCGTCGTGATCGTGACCGTGGTCGAAGTCGAACAGATCTGCGATCGATTCGACGCTGTCGTCGAACGAACCGCCGCCGAGACGCTGGCCGTGCAGCCAGTTGTCTTCGATGAAGCGCACGACCGACGCCTGCGAGATGCGGGTGTGGCTGACGAAGTTCTTCTTGGCGAACGGCGAGATCACCAGGAACGGGATGCGCGTGCCAGGGCCGCAGCGGCCGTTCACCGGCTGGCCGTTGAGGCCCTTCGGCTGCGTCTGCTTGCCGATACCGAGGCCGCACTGGCCGGGACCGTTGACCTGATCGGCGGTCGGATCATACGACGCGCTGGTCGGTGCAAGGTACTGGTGGTCGTACCAGCCGTCGGAGTCGTCATAGGTGACGATGACCGCGGTCTCGCCCCACTCCTTCTGCTTCTGCAGGAAGTTGATCAGCTCGACATTGCCCGCCTGCTCGTCGAGCGGATCGGAGTTGCCGGGATGACCGTCCTGATAGGCCGGCATCTTGATGTATGAGACGGCCGGGAAATTGCCGGCCTTCACCGCCGCATAGAAGTCCTCGAGATCGTAGCCGTGGTTGGCAGGATCGAGCGTCTTGCTGCCGGGCACATAGGTGTGGCCGATCGCATTGATCGAGCTCGGCCGCGCATGGGTCGGGTTGGCGGTCGACTTGTAGTACTGGAACCAGGCGTGGTGCGGGATGTAGTCCACGATGGTGCCGTTGACGTTGCTCGAGAAGGTGCTGCGGGCACAGTTGGTGGTGCCGTTGGTGTTCTTGAGCGTCAGATCGAAGCCGCCCATGAAGCTGCCCCAGCTGATGTGTTCGGCATTGAGCAGGTCGCCGATGTTCTTGCTGGTCATCAGGACCTGGCTGGTCGTGCTCGAGCAGGAGTCGTAAGCCGGGTCGGTATCGCCGATCAGCGTCAGGCCGCCCTGCCCGTCGGCGATCGACGACGTGGTGCCGACGATGTTCTGCGCACCGTTGGTCTGGCCGGAGATCACCTCGAGCGCGCCGGGCGTCGACGGACCGAACGTATCGGTCCAGCTATTGTCGCTCATGGCGAAGTTCTGTGCGTAATTCCAGAACGCGGTGACGGTGTTGCCGTCGAAATAACCCATCACCTGCCCGTTGGTGCCGAATGCGCCGACACCGCCGGCAGTGCCGCGCCCCGTGAATTTGGGGAACAGATCTTCCTTGCCGTTATCGACCGCCTGCTGCTCGGGCGTGTATGCGTGGTTCTGCGAGCGCGTATTGGCCTGGGTGCGGTCGAGGCGGAACGGATTGGTCGCACCCGTGCCGTTGGCCGGATTGAGGTTCGGGTTGTTGGTCAGCAGATTCGCATTGGCGAGGTTGTTGACCTTCGGCGTATGCGGCTTCGCAGTGAACGGAATCGAGCCGGTCGGGTTGGCGGCGTTCGGATACGTTGCGAAATAATGATCGAACGAGCGGTTCTCGTTGAAGATGACGACGAGATGCTTGATCGGAGTTTGCGTGTGAATGTAGTGCGGATGATGATCATCGCCGCGATTGTCGTCCTGAGCCGCGGCACCGCACATAACCGCAGTCGCGGCGATCAGACAGACTCCGACCGTCGAAAAAAATTTGGCTTTCACCGTAGTGCCCCTTGATTTTACAGATTTGTGACGTCGACCTGCGACAAGTTAGCCATCACCGGTGACAGGTCTGTGTCAGTCTTGTGCAATCACCAATCAACGCGACGACGATTGACGCGCGCGTTTGTACATCGGTTGCAACACAGATCGAGCCGATCAATTCGCGTGCACACGCGGCTGTTCGATCGCTTCATGCTGCAAAGCGCGGAGTCTATTTCGGCTGATGACGCGAAAATCAACGGGACCGCGTGCGTGAAGACGATGGCCGTCAGCGTTGCGAGCAACTGGCCCGTCATTCGACGCGGCCGCGGCGCGGCGGTCGTTGGAGCTAATCCTTGATTCCCGTGATCGAGGCGCTGACCGCGCGCGGATCGCGCTGTGGCCAGCGGCCGCTTTCGACTTGCGAGAGGAAATCGCCGACGATGCGGTTGTATTCGTCGGGCTCCTCGATGTTGATGGCGTGGCCGCAGTTCGGCATCACGGCGAGCGCGGCCGACGGAATGCTCTGCTTCATCAGGATGCCCGGCAACAGACACGGCCAATCCTCGTCGCCGGTGATGATCAGCGTCGGCACATTGATGCGCTTCATCTCGTCGACCAGCGTGTAGAGCGAGGGCCGCTCCTTCTGTACGCCCTGCTGGGTATTGGCCGATCCGACCGCCGAATGCTCGGCCAGCATGCGCTTGAACTCCGCGTGACCGCGCGGATCCTTGTTCTCGTACTGCACGCGCGTCGGCCCGTAGGCGTAGCGCTCGGCGAAGGCCGGCATGCCTTCTTTAAGGATCATGCCCGCGATCACGTCGGCCTCGGCGCGAAACGTCTCGCGCTTGTCGAGCTCGGCGCCGTAGCCGCAGCCGCCGATGCACAGCGACAGCGCCCGCGTCGGGTGGCGCAATCCGAAATGCAACGTCGCAAAGCCGCCCATCGACAGGCCGACGATATGCGCCTTCGGCGCACCGATGTGATCGAGCACCGCCAGGATGTCGTCGGCGGCACGCGCCTGCGAATAGGACGAGACCTGCTCCGGCACATCGGACGGCGGAAAGCCGCGCGCATTGTAGGCAATGGTCCGGAAGCGCTTGCCGAAGTGCCGCATCTGCGCCTCGTAGCTGCGCAAATCGCCGGCGAACTCATGGACCAGGATCACCGGATGGCCCGATCCGGTCTCCTCGAAATAGAGCCGCACACCATCATCTGTTGTCGCGTAGGGCATGGTGTCCTCCAGCCTTCTTGCTTTGCGGTTACTTCCTTGGCGTATTACGGGATCGTCGCCCCCGACGGAGGCTTGGCACGCGGCAGATATGTGCCGTGCTCCTTGCTGCCGACAAGGGCGCCGTCATCGACGACCACCTTGCCGCGCACCATGGTCAGCACCGGCCAGCCCGTGACCTCGAGCCCTTCATAGGGCGTGTAGTCCGAGCCGTCATGGATCAGCTCGTGGCGGATCGTGACCTTGCGCTTCGGATCCCACAGCGCGATATCGGCGTCGGAGCCGACCGCGATCGTGCCCTTGCGTGGATAGAGACCGTAGATCTTGGCGTGGTTGGTGGCGCTGAACGCGACGAAGCTGTTGAGGTCGATACGCCCCTTCACCACGCCTTCGGAGAACAGGATCGGCAGCCGCGTCGCGACGCCAGGGATGCCGTTCGGCACCCAGCGGAAGCTGGTGCGGCCCTTGGGCGCAAGCTTTCCGTTCGGGTCGTCGTAGCGGAACGGGCAATGGTCCGACGAGAACACCGAGAACACTTTCTGCTGCAAGCCTTCCCAGCACGCCTGCTGGCTGGCGACGTCGCGCGGCGGCGGCGAGCAGACGTATTTCGCGCCTTCCATGTTGAGCTGATCGAGGTCCTTCTCGGTCAGGACAAGATATTGCGGGCAGGTTTCGCCCATCACCCGCAAGCCCCGCTGCTGGGCGCGGCGGATTTCGTCCATCGCCTCGCGGTTCGAGACATGCACGATCATGATCGGCACGTCGACAAGCTCCGAGAGCGAGATGGCGCGATGGGTGGCCTCGCGCTCGACCGGGATCGGTCGCGAGGTGGCATGGAAGCGCGGCGCGGTGTTGCCGGCGCGCTCCAGCCGGTCGGTGAGGAAGCGGATCGCATCGAAGTTCTCCGCATGCACCATCAGCATGGCGCCGGTCTCGCGCGCCACCGACATGGTCTCGAGCAGCTCGCGATCCGACAGCGCCAGCCCCTCATAGGTCATGAAGACCTTCAGCGAGGTGTAACCGTCCTCGACCAGCGCCGGCAGCTCCTGACCCAATACATGCTCGGTCGGATCGGTGACGATCAGATGGAAGGCGACGTCGACATGGCATTCGCCTTCGGCCAGCGAATGATAGTGCTTCAGCGCCTCGCGCAGCGTCTGGCCCTTCTCCTGCAGACAGAACGGCAGCACGGTGGTGTTGCCGCCGAACGCCGCCGAGCGGGTGCCAGAGGCGAAGCCATCGGCCATCACGATGCCGTCGCCCGACGGCTGGGCAAAATGGACGTGGCTGTCGATGCCGCCGGGCAGCACCAGCCGGTCGGTCGCGTCGATGATGGTAGCCGCATCGCCGAGATCGTGACCGAGCGCGGTGATCTTGCCGTCACGGATTCCGACGTCGCAGGCAAAGGTGTCGGCAGCGGTGACCACGGTGCCGCCGCGGATGATGGTGTCGAAGGACATCAGGCGGTCCCCCCTTTCGATGAACGATGTTCGATGATTGCGGCAAGCGGCTCGGCGAGCCCGATCGTCGGCTTCGGATCGGGACGGCGGAAGGTACCGGCCACCGCCTTGCGCGGCTTCAGTACGGCAAGCGTCTCCGCCTGGCGCACGGCGGCCGCGACCGGATCGACCACCGGCACCGGAATGCGGTCGCGGACCTTTGCCGCGAGCCCGGCGAGTGGCGCGCCTGACAGAATGACGACGTCGGCGCCGTCCTGCGCGACCGCCTGGTTGGCGAGCGCGACCAGCAGCTCCTCCTTCTCGGCCTGTACGTCGGAGATCGACTGGAAGCTGCCGTCGAGCGTGCGGATGCCGGCGCAGCGCGTGCTCAGCCCATGCATCGCGACGCATTCCTCGTACCAGGGCGCCAGCGCGCCGGCGAAGGTCACGATCGCGAACCGCCGGCCGAGCATGCAGGCAGTGAGCATCGCGGCTTCGGCCAATCCCACGACGGGATATGAGAACAGCTCGCGCGCGCCGAACAGGCCGGGGTCGCCGAACGCGGCGATGATCGCGGCATCGATGCCGGGGCCGGCCTCGGCGAGCATCTCGAG
>NZ_JACMYK010000223.1 GCF_020889785.1 Bradyrhizobium acaciae | reverse complement strand
TCGCCCAGCGGCGCTCTTGCGCGGCTGGGCGAGCCTCGAAGGATGAATCGGCCACAGCTTGGGCCGTGCATCCTTCGAGGCTCGCTCCGCTCGCACCTCAGCGATGACGGTGCTGACTTCGTTGGGTCGTGCATGAGCGTCATCCGGGCATTTGCAAACCCCGCATGACGCCAGTTCCGTTACATGACGATCAACAGATAATTAACTTGCCTCATACTTGCTCGTCCCATAATATGATGATCGTCATTTATAGAGAGCAGGACTCATGAGCCTGGACGATCACCCCACGGTCAGAGCCGTGCGTGCGCGCAACAGCCAGCCCGTCCGCGATGCGCCGGTCTCGTCCGAACTCATCAAGGAGATCGCGCGGAACTGCGGAGCCGACGACGTCGGCATCATCGAATTCGAGCGTGCCGCCATCGCGCCGCAGCGGGACTTCATCCGGAAGGTCTATGGCCGGACCCGATCCCTGCTCGCGATCGCCTGCCACATGAACCGCGAGCCGGTGCGCTCGCCGTCGCGCTCGGTCGCCAACGAGGAATTCCACGGCACCTACGACCACGTCAACGAAACCGCGCGCGCCATCGTTCGCGCGCTCGACGAGCACGGCATCCCGGCGTGCAATTCAGTCGCCGCTTTCCCGATGGAGATGGACCTGCCCAGGATCATGATGGTCCAGCACAAGCCGATCGCGGTGGAAGCAGGCCTCGGCCGGATGGGAATCCATCGCAGCGTCATTCACCCGAAATTCGGCAGCTTCGTGCTGCTCGGCACCGTCCTGCTCGGCTGCGAGGTCGACGCCCACGACCAGCCGATCGACTACAATCCCTGCCTGGAATGCAAATTGTGCGTCGCCGCCTGCCCGGTGGGCGCCATCAAGCCGGACGGCGGCTTCGATTTCCTGTCCTGCCACACCCATAATTATCACGACTTTCTCGGCAACTTCACGCAGTGGGTCGAGAAGGTCGCGGATTCGAAGGATGCAAAGGATTATCGCGCCCGCGTTCCCCGCACCGAGACGCTGAACATCTGGCAATCGCTGTCGTTCAAACCGGGCTACAAGGCGGCCTATTGCATCTCGGCCTGCCCGGCCGGCGAAGACGTGATCGGGCCTTTTCTGGAAGACCGCGACGGCCATTTCGCCGACGTGGTGAAGCCGCTGATCGACAAGGATGAGTTCGTCTACGTAATCCCGGATACCGACGCCGAGGACACGGTGACGCGGCGCTTCCCGCACAAGAAGGTCCAGCAGGTCACGTCCGGCCGCCATACCGGCAGCGTCCAGTCCTACATCTTCTCGCTGTCGCTCGGATTCCAGCGCGGCAGGGCGCGCGGCCTCGACCTCGTGACGCATCTGCGCTTCACCGGTGCAAGCGCGCTGGATATGACGGTGACGATCAAGGGCAAGGACCTCCAGGTGGTGCCCGGGCGACACGTCGGAGAGGCAACCCTGAACATCACCGCCGATACTGAGGCATGGCTGCGCATCCAGAACCGCGACCTCGAGCTTGCCGACGCGATTGCCGCGGAACTGGTGAGGGTGAGCGATGAGAAACTGTTCGCAGCCTATATGCGGTGCTTCCCGCTCTGAGCCGGATGCTTCCCTGCGTAGGGCGGGTCAGGCGCAGCCGTAACCCGCCCTACATTTCACGCTGCCGATCTCACACCAACAGACCACCGCCATCCACCGCAAGAGTCTGCCCCGTGACGTAACTGTTCAACATCAGGTAGACGTAGGCAGTGGCCGCCTCATCCGGCGATGCCGCCCGCGGCAACGGCAAGCCTGCCACATAGCCGCGCACCCTCTCCTCCGGCATCTGCCTGACGCGCTCGGTGAGAATGAGTCCCGGGCACACGGCATTGACGCGGACGGGCGCAAGATCGACGGCAAGGCCGCGGGCCAGGCTCTCCATGGCTCCCGCGGCCGCGGTCACGAACGGCATGCTCTTTTGCGGGCGGTGCGCCAGCATGCCGCCGGTCAGCGTGATCGATCCGTTCGAAGCGATCGCGCGGCTGCCGTGCTTGACCGCCGCGAGCGAGCCCCAGAAGCGGAGCGCGAGAGCCTCGCGCGCAACAGCGAGATCGAGATCACGCGTCGCACCGAACGCCGGGAGACCCTGATCGCCCACCGTGATCACGAGATGATCGAAGCTGCCCACCTGATCGAAGAAGCGCGACACGCCGGCTTCGTCGCGCAGATCGATAGTCATACCTGAAGATCCCGGCAGCCGCGCGACCGCCGCATCGACGTTCGCGGGGTTGCTGGAGGCAATCACCACCTCCGCACCCCGTTCCCGCGCGAGCGCGGCGACGGCAAAGCCGATCCCCGACGATCCTCCGATTGCGATCACACGCCTGCCATCGAGCGACATTGCGTTTGTCATGGTCTCGTCTCCGTCATCACTGCGCGAAATAGGCGGGGTGATCGATGTCGGCGATCAGCCCGGGCTGTTGCGGCTGCCAGTCGAGCCGCGACCGTGTTCGCGCACTCGAGGCCGGCACGTCGGCGCCGGCAAACCTGCCCAGGAAGCCGAAATGCGCGACCGCTTCCTCCGGCGACTTCGAGACCAGGGGAATGTTCAGGCGGCGCGCGATCACCTCGGCGATCGCCCTGAACGGCACGCCCTCGTCGGCGATGGCATGGAAGGGGCCGCCGTCGACGCCGCGTTCGAGCGCGAGACGATAGAGCCGCGCCGCATCGAGGCGATGCACGCCCGGCCAGCGATTGAGCCCTTCGCCGACATAGGCGGAGACGCCCTTCTCCCGCGCGATGGCGATGAGGCGCGGTACGAAGCCGTGATCGCCATGGCCATGCACCGACGGCGCAAGCCGGACGACGCCGGCGCGCACGCCGCGCGCCGCCACTGCCGAGGTGGCCGCTTCGGTCATGCGCGGCAATGCGGGCGAAGGCGGATGCGGCGCGTCCTCCTCGGTGGCGACGCGGCCCTGCGCCATCGTTGCAACACCCGACGTGGTAATCAGCTGCCGGTTCGATCCTTCGAGCACGGCACCGAGCGTCTCGATGGCGCGCCGGTCATCCTCGGAGTTCTGCGCGAACTTCGAAAAGTCGTGGTTGAAGGCGCAATGGATCACCGCGTCCGCCTGCGCGGCGCCGCTGCGCAGGCTGTCGAGATCTTCCAGTGTCCCGTAATGTACCTCCACGCCGGCAGCGGCGAGCGCTTCGGCGCCCTTGTCGGAACGGGTCATCCCGAGCACCTGATGGCCGGCGGCAATCAGATCGTCGGTAACGGCAGAGCCGACCCAGCCGGTGGCTCCAGTGACAAACACACGCATCAGCAAGTCTCCAGGTTTTGCTGGAGACAAATCTGGGTCGCTGCGCTATCGTGGTAAAGTAGTGACCTTATCATGGTATAATGGCTAACAGGATGAGCGAACCGCTCGCGCATGAGAACCTGCTCGGCGCTTACCTGAAGGACCGCCGCAGCAAGCTCGATCCCGCCACGTTCGGCTTTCCGCCGGAGCGTCGCCGCACGCCGGGCTTGCGCCGCGAGGAAGTGGCTCAGCGCGCCAACATCTCAGCGACCTGGTACACCTGGCTCGAACAGGGTCGCGGCGGCGCGCCGTCGGCCGATGTGCTCGACCGCATCGCGCGCGCGTTGATGCTGACCGATGTCGAGCGCGAGCATCTGTTCCTGCTCGGCCTCGGCCGCACGCCCGAGGTGCGCTACCAGAGAAGCGAAGGCGTGACGCCGCGGCTGCAACGCGTGCTCGACGTGCTGGAGCCGCACCCCGCGATCATCAGGACCGCGATATGGGACGTCGTCGCCTGGAACCGGGCGGCGACCGTGATGCTGACGGACTACGGATCGCTGCCGCCGCGCGAGCGCAACGTGCTGCGTTTCATGTTCCTCGATCCGCGCGTCCGCGCCGCGCAACACGACTGGGCAAGCGTGGCGCGCTTCGTGGTCGGCGCCTTCAGGGTCGATGCGGCACGCGCAGGAGCTGCAGCCGAGGTGCAACCGTTCGTCGACGAGCTCTGCCGGCTGAGCCCGGAATTTGCGGCGCTGTGGCGTGACAACGACGTGCGCACCCATGGCGAGGGCATCAAGCAGCTCCGGCACCCGATCCTTGGCCCGGTGAAATTCGAATATTCGGCGTTCGCAGTCGACGGCCGGCCCGACCTCAGCATGATCGTCTACAATCCTGTAGACCCCGAGGTGACGGAGAAGATCCGCAGGCTGATGGGGGCAACGCCGGCAGCGGGCTAATCCCGCGCCGCCGCCGTCGGCCGCCAGACCAGGAGCCGCTTCTCCACCGCGGTCACACCCATGTCGATCAGGATGACAAAGGCCGACAGCACGAACATGCCGGCGAACACGCCGGCGACGTCGAACACGCCTTCGGCCTGCTGGATCAGATAGCCAAGGCCGGCAGCCGAGCCGAGATATTCGCCGACCACCGCGCCGACCACGGCAAAGCCGACCGAGGTGTGGAGCGAGGAGAACATCCAGGACAGCGCCGAGGGCCAGTAGACATGGCGCATCAGTTGCCGCTCGTTCATGCCGAGCATGCGGCCATTGTCGAGCACGGTGGTCGGCACTTCCTTGACGCCCTGATAGACGTTGAAGAACACGATGAAGAACACCAGGGTCACGCCGAGCGCGACCTTGGACCAGACGCCGAGCCCGAACCACAGCGCGAAGATCGGCGCCAGCACCACGCGCGGCAGTGCGTTGACCATCTTCACATAGGGATCGAACACCGCGGCGACGCGCGGCTGCCGCGCGAACCAGAAGCCGACCAGAATGCCGCCGGCCGAGCCGATCACGAAGGCGAGGATCGATTCCCACAACGTGATCGCAAGATGCTTCCAGATCACCCCGGTCCAGAACCATTTGACAATCTGGCTGAAGACGTCGACCGGATTGGAGAAGAAGAACGGCGGCAGCAGCACCTTGCCGAACACCGGCACGGTGGAAAGGACTTGCCACAACACCAGCGTGACGACGGCGACCAAAACCTGCAAAGCCAGCAACGTGACGCGCGACATCAGGCGGCTCCCGCCTGCGTCGACTGGACATACCCCTTCATCACCTCATCCTTCAGCACGCCCCAGATCTCTCGGTGCAGCGCATGGAAATCCTTCTCCATCCTGATCTCGGCGATGTCGCGCGGCCGCGGCAGCGTGATGCGCCAGTCGCCGATGATGCGCGCGGAAGGACCGGCGGACATGATCACGACGCGGTCGGCCAGTGCGATCGCTTCCTCGAGATCGTGGGTGACGAACAGCACCGCCTTGCGGTCGGCGGTCCACAATTCCAGCAGCAGATTGCCCATGATCTGCCGCGTCTGGGCGTCGAGCGGGCCGAACGGCTCGTCCATCAAGAGGATCTTCGGGTCGCGGATCAGGACCTGTGCAAGGGCGACGCGCTTGCGCTGGCCGCCCGACAGCATGTGCGGATAGCGGCCCGCGAACGCGCCGAGCCCGACCGAGGTCAGCCACCTCCCGGCGCGCGCCAGCGCCTCGGTGCGCGGCGTCCCTCTGATCTCGAGCCCGATTGCCACATTGTCGATCGCGGTCTTCCACGGGAACAGCGCATCGGCCTGGAACAGGTAACCGGCGTCGCGGTTGAGGCCGCTCAGCGGCCGGTCGAAGATCCGCGCCGTCCCAGCGGCGGGCTTCAACAACCCGGCGGTGACGTTGAGCAGCGTCGACTTTCCGCATCCGGTCGGGCCGACAATGGCGACGAACTCGCCATGATCAACTGAAAGATTGGCCTGCTCGACCGCGATGTAGACGCGTCCATCCGCCAACCGAAACGCCACCGTCGCACCGTCAAGCGCGACCGCCGTCGGCTCCGTCATCGCCACCCATCCCTCCCGAACTTTCGGAAATGGCTTAGCGGTTCGGGCCGGCAAGTTCAACGCAGGAAGATGGCGTAGGTACGCAAGGCCGCGGTCACGCGGTTTTCAGGCAAATCGGGTTGCGCACAGCAACGACATCGTCGAGGCTGCGGGCCGACGCGGTGGACAAGGAGACAATCATGCGGATCGCAGTGGTGGGCGCTGGAGGCGTCGGGGGCGGCTTTGGTGCGGCGCTCGCACATGCCGGAGCCGACGTTACCTTTATCGCGCGCGGCGCCCATCTGGCGGCCATGCGCAGCGAGGGGCTGAAGGTTCAGGGCGGCCGCGGCGAAACCCATCTGGTCCCGACCCAGGCGACCGACGATCCCGCAAACGTCGGCCCGGTCGATATCGTGCTGTTCTGCGTCAAGCTGTGGGACGTCGAAAGCGCCGGGGCGCACATCAAGCCGATGGTCGGGCCCGACACCGCCGTGATTCCGCTGCAGAACGGCATCGACGCGCCGGACCGGCTGATCCCGATCCTGGGCCGCAACGCCGTGATGGGCGGCGTGGCGCAGATTTCTGCCTCGATCGTCAAGCCCGGCGTAATCAACCAGGTCGGCACCTTCATGCGCATGATCTTCGGCGAGTTCGACGGCCGCATCACGCCGCGCGGCAGGGCGCTGCTCGAGCTCTGCCTCAAGGCCGGCTTCGATGCGACGCTGAGCGAGCAGATCAACACCGAGCTGTGGATGAAGTTCGTCGGCCTCGCCACCAATGCCGGCATGACCGCGGTCACGCGCCAGCCGATCGGCAGACTGCGCGACGATCCCGACCTGCGTCCGTTCTTCGTGTCGGCCTGCGAGGAGATCATCGCCATCGCCCACGCCAGCGGCATCAAGCTGCCGCCGGACCCACTCGCGAAAGTGCTCGATTTCATCGGGCACGCGCCGCCGGCAATGAAGGCCTCGATGGCGCTCGATCTCGAGCGCGGCAACCGGCTCGAACTGCCCTGGCTGAGCGGCAAGGTGGTCGAGCTCGGCCGCAAGCTCGGCATCCCGACGCCGACGCACGATTTCCTCTATGCGGTGCTGAAGCCCTATGCGATGGGCGCACCGGCGTAGGCGGGCTGCGCGCGTTGGAGCAACCGCGCTCAGGCATGTTGCGACGGGGCGAGCGTGGCGACCTGATCGGGATGCACCGTGATCGTCGTGCCGTTGTGTCCATCGCTCGCGGCGACGAAGGTGGATGCCATGTAGTTTCCGAGCAAGGCGATACTGGCGGCGTGGACGCCGTCCGAGATCGTCAGCGATCCGCCCGACGTGTTGCCGGCGAAGGCGACGGTTTGCCCAGCCGCAAAATTGATGTTGGCGAAATCGATCGCGTCGGCTCCCGTCATGCCGGCGACGGTGCCGGAGAAACCAGCGGGATCATCGAGCTTCAGCGTGCCGGAGCCTGACGCAAAGGAGATTTGAGCTGAGCTTGCTGACGCAAGCTCCAGGGTCTGTCCGGCTGGAATGATCGAGGGATCGCTGACCGTGAAGGCACTGGACCAGGCGCCCCACACGGTCCCGTCATTGGCCTTTATCCAGAGCGTGTCTGTGCCCGAGCCGACATGATACGCAAGCTGCGAGAGCTGCGAGGCCGCGACGATGTTGCCCTGATTTGCTCCGAGCGTCGTGCCGTTCAGCGTGAAGTAGCCGTTCCCGCTTCCGGTGTTCCAGACATCATACGACGTCGCGGAACTGCCGAACGGATCCGCATAGGTGAAGAGTGAGGACACAGCGAACGTCTGGCCTTGAACGGACAGCGTGCTTGAATTGGTCGGACTCACGACCGGGCCGGTGTCGATCGGTGCGTTCACGGTGAAAGCGCTTGACCATGATCCCCAGACGGTGCCGTCGTTCGCGCGGACCCACAATGTGTCGACGCCCGACCCGGATTGATAGCTCAGTGAGCCC
>NZ_JACMYK010000222.1 GCF_020889785.1 Bradyrhizobium acaciae | reverse complement strand
CCTCGAAGGATCGACGGCCACCGGCCGGGCCGGGCATCCTTCGAGGCTCGCCCAGCGGCGCAATTGCGCCGCAAGGCTCGCACCTCAGGATGACGGGGCTAGGTTCAGCTACCCCGCCAGGAAAAACTCCCGCAGCAGTTTCGCGGTCACATCGGGCGCCTCCTCGGGCAGGAAATGCCCCGACGGCACCGGCGCGCCGCTGACATTGGTGGCCCAGTTCTTCCAGGTGTCGAGCGGGGTCGTTGCCGCGCTGGCAACGCCGGCGTCGCCCCACAGCGCCAGCATCGGGATCGTGATCTTGTTGCCGGCATCGACATCGGCCTTGTCGATCTCGTAGTCGGCATAGGCCCCGGCGCGGTAGTCCTCGCACATCGCGTGGATGCGTGCGGGATCGCGGAACGGCGCCAGGTAATGCGCGAGCGCGCGCGGATCGATCGCCTCCAGCGTCTTGGTCCTGGTCTGGCTCGCCATCTTCTCCTTGAGGAAGAATTCGCCGTTGTTGGAGATCAGCGTCTCCGGCAGCGGATAGGGCTGCGCCAGGAACGCCCAATGATAGATCTTCAGCGCCGAGAGCCGATTGAGCTTCTGCCAATAGTCATAAGTCGGCGCGATATCGAGCACCGCGAGCTTCGACAGCCGTCCGGGATGATCGAGCGCGAGCCGATACGACACCCGGCCGCCGCGATCGTGACCGGCGAGCGCGAAATGCACATGACCGAGCTGCTCCATCATTTCGACCATGGTCTTCGCCCAGACCCGCTTGGTGTAGGGCGTATGGTCCTTGTCGCTGTCGGGCATGTCGGACCAGCCGTAGCCCGGCAGGTCGGCGATGACGAGCGTGAACTTGTCGTCGAGTTTGGGCGCGACCGTGTGCCACATCACATGCGTCGACGAGAAGCCGTGCAGCAGCAGCAATGGCGGGCCCTTGCCGCCGACGCGGGCGAAGATGCGGCCCTGCGAGGTGTTGATCCATTTCGACTCATAGCCGGGAAAAAGATCAGCGAGATCAGGCATCGGAGGCTCCTCCCGGTCGCGTGCGCCGTGCTTCAAACTTTGTTCGGCGTTGCCGCTGGGCTGGTTTATGCCATCCTGAGGTCCTGCCAACAACAACACGAAACGAGGAAGTGCCATGTCGATCGATTTCGAGATTCCCGCCGAGGCCAAGGCGATCCGCGAGAAGGTGCGCAAGTTCGTCCACGACGAGTGCATTCCGGCGGAAAAGGAACTCGACACCAAGCCGCTTGCCGAGGTGCTGGCCCCGCTGCGGAAGAAGGCCCGCGCGCAGGGCCTGTGGTGCCCCTTCGTGCCGAAGGAGTATGGCGGTATGGGCCTCGGCCCGCTCGCCAATGCGCTGGTGCAGATGGAGCTCGGCGAGAGCATGCTCGGCGCGCTGTCGATGAACACGCAGGGGCCCGACGACGCCTCGATGATGACGATCCTGGCGCACGGCACCGAGTACCAGAAGGAGAAATTCCTCAAGCCCCTCTTGAACGGCGAGAAGCGGATCTGCTTCTCGATGACCGAGAAGGCCGCCGGCGCCGACGCCACGGGCATGCAGACCACGGCGGTGAAGGACGGCAACGAGAACTACATCCTCAACGGCGAGAAATGGTTCTCCTCGTCGGCGAGCGTCGCCGACCTCGCGCTTGTCATGGCGAAGACCGATCCGAACGCACCGCGCCACAAGCAGTATTCGACCTTCATCGTCGAGCTGCCCAATCCCGGCTACCGCATCAAGCGCAACGTCGCCAACATGGCGATCGAGGGTCCGCACGACGACGTGATCCACGGCGGCCACTCCGAGATCGAGATCAGGGATCTGAAGGTGCCCGCCGACAATCTGCTCGGCGGCGAGGGCAACGGCTTCAACATGGGCCAGCATCGCCTCGCCTACGGCCGGCTGCGCCACGGCATGCACAACGTCGCCAAGGCGCAGCGCGCGCTCGACATGGCGGCAGCCCACGTCACCAAGCGCTCGACCTTCGGCCAGTTGCTGGCCGACCGTCAGGCGGTGCAGTTCATGCTCGCCGACTGCGCGAGCGAGCTTTACATCGGCCGGCTGATGCTGCTGCACATCGCCTACAAGGCGGAGAAGGGCCTCGACATCCGCCAGGAGAATTCGATCGCCAAGATCTTCCACGCCCACATGGTGCACAAGGTGATCGACACCGCGATCCAGCTCCACGGCGCGCTCGGCTTCAGCCAGGATACGCCGCTGGCGAAATGGTACACCCAGGTGCGCTCGCAGCGGCTGGTCGACGGCCCGGATGAAGTGCACAAGTGGAAGATCGGCAAGAACGTCATCAAGGCGTTCCGCGAGCACGGCACCACGGCGTCAGCGGCCGGTGGCGATTTGCTGTAACTTTCCGTCATTCCGGGCGGCGCAACGCGCCGAACCCGGAATCTCACAATGAGGGACGATGGTGCCCGCAACATCGAGATTCCGGACGACGCGGGAGGCGCGCCGTCCGGAATGACAGATTGGGTTGAATCATCATCGCGCTTTGGCTCCTTGTTTGAGCATGATCTCAGCGCAAAACGCTTCGCGTTTTGTCGCGGGAAAACCGCTTCACACTTTTCCGGATCATGCTCTAGCCGCTCGCCGCAAACAGCTCCCATGTCCCGGGCAGTCCCTTTAGCTCGAACGCGCCGCGGTCGGCGAATTTCAACCCGGCGCCCGCGACCAGATCGGTCACCACGCGCGACACCAGCACCTCGTTCGAGCCGCACTGCGACATCACGCGCGCCGCGGCGTGTACCGCTATGCCGCCGATATCCGCCCCCCTCACCTCGATCTCGCCGGTGTGCAGGCCCGCTCGCACCGGCAGGCCGATCTGCCGCGCGGCCGAGCCAAACGCCAGCGCACAGCGTACGGCGCGGCAGGGACCGTCGAAGGTCGCCAGAATACCGTCGCCAGTGCTCTTCACCAGATGGCCGCGATGGCGGCCGATCATCTGCTGCGCGAGTTGATCGTGATCGTCGAGCAGACGTCGCCAACGATGATCACCCATCGCGGCGGCGCTGCGGGTCGAATCGACGATATCGGTGAACAGCACGGTCGCAAGCACACGGTCGAGCTCGGCATCACCATCATCGCGATGGCCGGTGACGAATTCCTCGATATCGCCGAGCATCGCCTCGGTCTCGCCGATCCAATAGTAGTGATCGCCACCCGGATATTCCACGTATTTGGCACCGGGGATCGAGCGCGCGACAGCACGGCCGAGCGCCACGGGAACGCGGGCATCGCCGGCCCGATGCAGGACAAGCGTCGGAGTCTGGAGCATCGGCAGGATCGTCGTGACGTCGAGCGCGCGATTGAGAACGAGCAGCGTCCGTAACGCTCCCGGACTGCTCGACAGCCGCTCGAATTTCGCGATCTGCGCGATCAATTCCGCATTTGTTGCCTGGCTCGGCGCGACAGTCTTGACCGTGTCGCCAGAACCCCAGTTCTGCACGATCTCGTCGCAGCGCAGCTGCCACACGTCGTCCGGCAGGCGATCCTTGGAGCGGGCAAAGCTGCCGAGCAGAACGAGATGCGAAACGCGGTCCGGATAGGTCGCTGCAAACAGCACACTCATCGGACAGCCCTCGGAGAAGCCGAACAACACCGCCTTAGCGGAGCCGATAGCGTCCATGATGGCCCGGACGTCGTCCATGCGTTGCTCGAGGGAGGGCGCGCCGGTCATCCGATCCGACAATCCCTGTCCGCGTTTGTCGAAGGTCACGACCCGGGCGAAGCGCGAGAGGCGGCGCAGCACGGCGGTGTAGCCGGGCATCTCGTGCATGAACTCGATGTGCGAAAACAGACCGGGGACAAGGATGATGTCGACAGGACCATCGCCCATCACCTGATAGGCGATGCTCGCGTCGGCGCTTTGCGCGTAGTGTGTCTCGGGCAGTCTGAAATCGGTCATTCGAAGGCCCCGGGGCGAGCCATTGTCGCCGCTGAGGCCGGATCGATCAACCCTTCTCCGCCTCCACCGCCTGCCAGGCGATGTCGCGACGGCAGAACCCCTCCGGCCATTTGATCCGATCGACCGCCTGATAGGCGCGGTCGCGCGCCTCGGTGACCGTCTTGCCCATCGCGCAGACGTTCAGCACGCGACCTCCGTTGGCGAGGATTGCGCCATCCTTGGCCACCGTGCCGGCGTGGAAGATCTCGACGCCCTCGACCTTGGCGGCATCATCGAGCCCATCGATCCGCGCCCCCTTGATGTAGTCGCCGGGATAGCCCTTGGCCGCCATCACCACGGTCAGCGCCGGGTCCGGATACCAGCGGAGATCAAAGTTCTTCAACTGCCCGTCGATCGAGGCGAGCAGCGCCGGCACGATGTCCGACATCATCCGCAGCATCAGCACCTGGCACTCGGGATCGCCGAAGCGGACATTGTATTCGAACAGCTTTGGGCCCTGCGCGGTCAGCATCACGCCGGCATAGAGCACGCCCTTGAACGGCGTGCCGCGGCTCTTCATTCCGGCCACCGTCGGCAGGATGATCCGCGCCATGATCTGGTCGTGGATTTCAGGCGTCACGAACGGCGTCGGCGAATAGGCGCCCATGCCGCCGGTGTTCGGCCCCTTGTCGTGATCGAACACCCGCTTGTGGTCCTGCGCGGTCGCAAGCGGGATCGCAGTCTCGCCGTCGCAGAGCGCGAAGAAGCTGATCTCGCGACCAGACAAGAACTCCTCGATCACGACCTCGGCGCCGGCCGAGCCGAAGGCGCCCTCGAACATCATCGCAATGGCGGCTTCAGCCTCAGACAGCGTCTGCGCGACCACGACGCCCTTGCCGGCCGCGAGCCCGTCGGCCTTGACCACGATCGGCGCGCCCTGGGCGCGGACATAGGCCACGGCGTCCCTTGCGTTGTCGAAGCGGCGATAGGCGCCGGTCGGAATGTCGAACTCGCTGCAGAGGTCCTTCGTGAAGCCTTTCGAACCCTCGAGCTGCGCAGCCTGCCTGCTCGGCCCGAAGGCCTTGATGCCATCAGCGGCGAGGTCATCGACGATGCCGGCGGCCAGCGGCGTCTCCGGGCCGACCACCACCAGATCGACGGCGTTGCGCCGGCAGAACTCGATCACGGCCGGATGATCGGCGACATCAAGTGCGATGCATTCGGCCTCGCGCGCGATCCCGGCATTGCCCGGCGCGCACCAGAGTTTCGTCACCAGCGGGGACGCGGCGATCTTCCACGCCAGCGCATGTTCGCGGCCGCCGGAACCGAGCAGGAGGATGTTCATCAGAGACGGGCTCAAAAAGGGTGCAAGAGCTGTGTCGGTCGCACGAATCCCCGCCGGCCTGCAAGGGGCGACGGGGCCGATTCCCCCGTCATTCCGGCCTCACGGCTGCTTGCCGACGATGATCTCCTGCAAGGTCGCGACATGGCGGGCGAAGGCGCCACGGCCGGCCGCGGTCGCGGTCACGGTGGTCTGCGGCTTCTTGCCGACGAAGGCCTTGTCGACCGCGACATAGCCGGCCCGGGCCAGCGTCTCGATATGGGCGCCGAGATTGCCGTCGGTGGCGCCCGTCAGCTTCTTCAGCCGGGCGAATTCGAGCCCGGTCGAAACCGGCAGCGCATTGAGCGCCGCCATGATCCGCAGCCGCAGCGGCTGGTGGATGATCTCGTCGAGCTCGGCCATCGCGTCAGATCCGGCGCATCCAGAGGCCGCCGAGCACCAGCGCGCCGCCATGCACCGCTGCCATCCACAGCAGCAGGGCCGGGCCGGCGTAGAAATAGCCGATCACGATCAGTGCACTGCTGCCGAGCGCGATCACGATGAAGGCATAGCCGAACCACAGCCCGGCGAGCGCGTAGAACAGCATCGTGAAGACCGGCCAGAACACCAGCATCTGGCGCGGTCCGTAATGGCCCAACACCACCGAGCAGAAAATGCCGAATGCGATGAACAGCAGGAACGCCATCAACAATCGGATGGCGAAGGCGCCCGCCCCCGGACCGACGCTGCTGAACGCAGCAATTCCGATCGAGCCTGCGATTCCGACGAGATCGATGACGGCCCAGATCGCATAGCCCTGCGGTGGCCATGTGTAGTTGGCGATGTAGCCCGCGAATACCAATACGCCCCACATGATGATGATCAGGCTGGCGATCTGGTAGATCTGCGATTGGCGGAGGCGATGCACGATTTCGTTGATGTCGTTCAGTGCCGCGCTGGCCTGCTGGCTGTCGATCATGACGGCATTCCACTCTGCTCGACGAGATTGACGGACACCAGCGGCGCCTCCGCCGGCGGGCGATATTTGCCGATCAGGACATAGGCGATCGTCATGGTCATGATCGACAGCACCAATGCCAGCAGCCCGACCTGCCCGCGCGTCGTCAGCGGCAGCAGGCGCGCCGTGATTTCCGTTGCTGCCGCCGACATCAGCGACACGTAGGACCACGAGATGAAATAATAGTGTTTCAGTCGCCAGTTCGCCGGGCGCGGGCTACGCAGCAGCGGAACAACCGCCGCCACGATGCAGGCGAAGTTCACGATCGCGCCGACATGGAACAGGTTGAGAGCGCCCGTGAACCGGTAGACCAGCATCGCGGTCCCGTCGGCGATCAGCATGGCGTAGACGTAGAAATAGCCGCGCGCCCGGTGGCCCGCGCCGCGCTTTGGGCGCAGGAACTGGATCAGTCCGACACCGATGCACAGGATCGCCACGACGGCGTGGACCGCACCTGCCGCGGAATGGACGAAACTCGCCAACGTCAACTGCGGGATCATCGGTCATGCCCTCCAGCCAGGTCGCCATCATCTCACACAGAGAACTCTGTATCACAGAGTATATGGACAAACAAGCCCGCGCATTGGCGATGGCGGGCAAAAGTCCCTACGTTGCGGTGAAGCTCACAAACAGCCGAATCACCTGCAAATGACTGCTGCCGCGCCTAGTCTCGTCAACGCGCCCGAATTCACCGTCTCGGAACTCTCGTCCGCCCTGAAGCGGACGGTGGAGGACCGGTTCGGCCATGTCCGCGTCCGCGGCGAGATCTCCGGCTTTCGCGGGCCCCACTCCTCCGGCCATTGCTATTTCGCCCTGAAGGACGAGAGCGCCAAGATCGAGGCGGTGATCTGGAAATTCGCCCATGCCCGGATGCGCTTCAAGCCGCAAGAGGGCCTCGAGGTCATCGCCACCGGCAAGCTGACCACCTATCCGAACTCGTCCAAGTACCAGATCGTCATCGATTCGCTGGAGCCGGCCGGCGTCGGCGCGCTGATGGCGCTGATGGAGGAGCGCAAGAAGAAGCTCGCAGCCGAGGGCCTGTTCGACGAGGCCCGCAAGCAGCTGCTGCCCTGGCTGCCGGAGGTGATCGGCGTCGTGACCTCGCCGACCGGTGCCGTGATCCGCGACATCCTGCATCGGCTGGAGGACCGCTTCCCCCGCCGCGTGCTGGTCTGGCCGGTCAAGGTGCAGGGTGACGGCTCGGCCGAGCAGGTCGCGGCCGCGATCCGCGGCTTCAACGCGCTGCCGGAGGGTGGAAGGATCCCGCGGCCGGATCTGTTGATCGTCGCGCGCGGCGGCGGCTCGCTGGAGGACCTGTGGTCCTTCAACGAGGAGATCGTGGTCCGCGCCGCATCCGAGAGCCACATCCCGCTGATATCGGCGGTCGGCCACGAGACCGACATCACGTTGATCGACTTCGTCGCCGACAAGCGCGCGCCGACGCCGACTGCCGCTGCCGAAATGGCGGTGCCGGTGCGGAGCGAGCTGTTCGTCGAAGTCCAGGCGCTCGCCCGCCGCACCATGGTGTGCTGGCAGCGTGCCCAGGAG
>NZ_JACMYK010000221.1 GCF_020889785.1 Bradyrhizobium acaciae | reverse complement strand
CAGCCCGGCTGCGTCGCAGTCCCCAACGCCGCCGCCGGCCGCCCCGGTGCAGACCGCCGACCCCTTCGGCGAGCCGTTCACGCTCGAGCCGAAGAAAGTCGTCATGCTGAAGGGCACAGCCAACTGGGATTCGGCCTTCGACGCGCTGATCGAGGCGTTCAAGCAGCTCACCGCGCTGCTCGACAAGGACGGCATCAAGGCATCGGGCAATCCGATGATCGTCTACACCTCGACCGACGACACCGGCTTCACCTTCATCGCCGAAATCCCGGTCGACCAGGACGCGAAGAACCTCGGCAAGAACATGAGCATGGGCAACTCGCCGGACGGCAAGGCGCTGAAGTTCGTCCATCGCGGGTCCTACGACAACATGGACAACACCTATGAGGCGATCACCAATCACCTCGACGACAAGAAGCTCGAAGCCAAGGACACCTTCATCGAGGAATACATCACCGATCCCTTGAAGACCGCCGAAGACAAGCTTGTGATCAACGTCTACGTACCCCTGAAGTGAACCACATGACCCATCGCCTCCCCTTTGCTGCCGCCCTCATCGCGACCACCCTGCTGGCAGCGCCCGCACTGGCCGACAACGACTTTCCGCCGGCGATTTCGGTCACCGGCGAGGCGACCGCATCGGCCGCGCCCGACCAGGCGCAGCTTGACGCAGGGGTCACGACCGACGGCAAGACCGCACGCGAGGCCACCGAAGCCCACAATGTGACGATGGGCAAGGTGTTGGCCGCGCTGAAGGGCGCCGGCATCGCCGAGAAAGATTTTCAGACCTCACGGCTGTCGTTGCAGCCGCAATTCGCCAACCGCCCGCCGTCGTCGCCGAACGCTCCGCCCAGCATCGTCGGTTATCACGCCAGCAATCGCGTCACGATCAGGCTGCACGATGTGAGCAAGGTCGCCAGCGTCATCGACGTGCTGGTGGGTGCCGGCGCCAACGATATCGGCGGGCTCAATTTCTCGGTGTCGCAGGCCTCCAAGCTGCTCGATGACGCCCGCGAGAAGGCCGTCGCCGACGCCCGCCGCAAGGCGGAGATCTACGCCAGGGCCGCCGGCGTCACGCTCGGCGCGCCCTTGAATATCGCGGAGGTCGGTTCGGCGCCGGTGCCAGTGTTCCGCGCCAAGATGGCTACGGCCGGATTCGCCGCGCCGACGCCAGTGGCGCAAGGCGAGGAAACGCTGACGGTCAATGTCAGTGTCTCCTGGGCGATCAAGGAGAAGTAGCAATTGCTGTCGTCCCTGCGAAAGCAGGGACCCATAACCACCGCGCGTGGTGAAAGGGCAAGCTGGAGCCACAGCCTTGTTCAACAACAAAGCCCTGTGGTTGGGTCCCGGGTCGCGCTTCGCTTGCCCGGGACGACACCGTCTAAATCTCGAACACCTGCCCCGGCTTCAACGCCACGAACTTTTCGCGCGACACCTTGGCCGCATCGAGCGCTTCGTCCAGCGCAATCGCCGGCGCGTCGATCGCCTCGTCGGTCAACTGGAACGTGCCGTGGTGGTGCGCCAGCGCCTGCGCCGCGCCGCAATCGGCCAGCGCCTTCACGGCGTCCTCCGGATTCATGTGCTGGTCGCGCATGAACCAGCGCGGTTCGTAGGCGCCGATCGGCAGGATCGCGAGCCGCAGCGGGCCGTGCGCCTCGGCAACCCGGCGGAAATGACGACCGTCGCCATAGCCGGAATCGCAGACGATGTAGAGCTTGCCAGCCGGCGTCTCCAGCACGAAGCTCGCCCACAGCGCCTTGTTGCGATCGAACAGGCCGCGCGCCGACCAGTGCCGCGTCGGCACCAGCACCACCGCAAGACCATTGCCGAGCTCGACGCGCTGATGCCAGTCGAACGCCTCGGCCTTGATCGCGGCATCGGCCGCGCGCATCGTGACGTCGTTGCCGAGCGGCGTGATGACGCGCGGTGCAAACGCGGCGTTGAGCTTCGACAGCGTCGCTGTGTCGAGATGATCGTAATGACCGTGCGACACCAGCACGACGTCGATCCCAGGCAGCTTGTCGAACGCGATGCCGGGATCGTTGTGCCGCTTGGGACCTGCGAAGCTGAACGGCGAGGCCCGCATCGACCACACCGGATCGACCAGGATGTTGAGTCCGCCGGTCTGGATCAGCCAGCTCGCATGGCCGACGAAGCAGAACCGCACCTTGTCGCCATCGACACGGGGCGGCGGCGTATCGGCATAGGCGCTCGGCGCCGATTCGGGCCAGACCGCGCGCTTGCGGCCGCCACCGAACTGCCAGCGCAGCACCTCGCCGAGCGACTTCGGCGGCGCTCCGTCCGGGTCGAAAAAGTGCAGGCCGTCGAAATGATCGGAGACGGGGCCGTCGTAGGTTTTCATGTAAGTCATCCAGATCGAGGGCACGCCGATCGCAGCGGCGGCTCCGGTCAAGGTTGCGAGAACGCGGCGGCGGGTGACGGGCGAGCGGGTTCCCAAACAGGAGGCGGGCTCCGGTTATATGGGTGGCAGCGGCAGATTCTGAACCAGATCGACAAATCGACGTAATTTCAGTATCTTAATGACCAGACCGGGCGCTTGGCGGCGAAACTTTCCTTGACTTTGCCGCCCCGGCAGCGTTTAACGCCGCAACTTTCTCGGAAAGCTCCGTCTTTTCGACCCGCCGACTGGTCCTGGAGGCCAGAGGCCAACGCCCGACAGCGCGATGCGCCCTCGGGCGCGAAAGTGTTTGGACCACCGTCTTGGCGCGCCGTCTTGGCACGGTACCGAGGCTGACTATCTGGTCATCACCCGCGAAAGCGGGTGATCCAGTATTCCAGAGCAGTTCGGATTGAACCGAGAGGCCGCGGCGTACTGGATACCCCGCTTTCGCGGGGTATGACGAGCAACGAGTGACGCGCTCTCAGGGGCGTAACGAAGGACAACGGCATTGTTCGACAATCTGTCGGAACGGCTTGGTGGCATTCTCGATCGTCTGACGGGGCGCGGTGCGCTGACCGAAAAGGACGTCGATGCCGCGATGCGCGAGGTGCGCCGCGCGCTGCTCGAGGCCGACGTCGCGCTCGAGGTGGTCCGCAGTTTCATCGACCGGGTCCGCGAGCAGGCGATCGGCGCCACCGTCGTCAAGTCGGTGACCCCGGGCCAGATGGTGGTGAAGATCGTCCATGACGAGCTCGTCGCCACGCTCGGTTCCGACGGCCAGACCATCGACATCAACTCCGTGCCGCCGGTGCCGATCATGATGGTCGGTCTGCAAGGCTCCGGTAAGACCACCACCACCGCGAAGCTCGCGCGCCGCATGGTCCAGCGCGACAAGCGCAAGGTGCTGATGGCCTCGCTCGACGTCTACCGTCCGGCGGCAATGGAGCAGCTCGCGGTGCTCGGCCGCGACCTCGATATTCCGACCTTGCCGATCGTCGCCGGCCAGATGCCGCCGCAGATCGCCAAGCGCGCGCTGGAAGCCGGCAAGCTCGGCGGCTATGACGTCGTGCTGCTCGACACCGCCGGCCGCACCACGCTCGACGAAGACATGATGAAGGAGGCGGCCGAGATCAAAGCCGCCGCCAACCCGCATGAAGTGCTGCTGGTCGCAGATAGTCTCACCGGCCAGGACGCGGTCAACCTCGCACGCTCGTTCGATGAACGCGTCGGCCTCACCGGCATCGTGCTGACGCGCGTCGACGGCGACGGCCGCGGCGGCGCCGCGCTGTCGATGCGCGCGGTCACCGGCAAGCCGATCAAGCTGCTCGGCATCGGCGAAAAGACCGACGCGCTGGAGGACTTCCATCCGAACCGGATCGCCGGCCGCATCCTCGGCATGGGCGACGTGGTCTCGCTGGTCGAGAAGGCCGCCGCCAACATCGACGCCGAGAAGGCCGCGCGCACCGCCGAACGCATGCGCAAGGGTCAGTTCGACCTCAACGACATGCGCGAACAGCTGCAGCAGATGGCGAATATGGGCGGCATCGGCGGCCTGATGGGCATGATGCCCGGCATCGCCAAGATGAAGAACCAGATCGCGGCGGCCGGGATCGACGACAAGATCATCAAGCGCCAGGTCGCGGTGATCGATTCGATGACGCGGGCCGAGCGCAAGAATCCGGACATCCTGAAGGCGAGCCGCAAGAAGCGGATCGCGGCGGGCGCCGGCCAGAGCGTCGAGCAGGTCAACAAGCTTCTGAAGATGCACCGGAACATGGCCGACATGATGAAGGCCATGGGAAGCGGCAAGCGCGGCCCGCTCGCCGGCATCGCGCAGGCGATGGGTTTTGGCGGCGGCATGAAGCCGCCGTCAGCCGAGGAAATGAAGGCGCTCGCCGAGAAGATGCAGGGCGGCGCCGGCGGCGGCCTGCCCAATCTGCCGAAGGATTTGCCCGCAGGCCTCCGCGGTGGCCTGCCGAACGTGCCGGGCCTGACCGGCCTTTCCGGCAAGCCGATGCTGCCGGGCCTCGGCGGCTTCCCGGGCAAGAAGAAATGAGGAATTCGTCGCGACGGCTCGCATACGGCCGGCGCGACGCGGAATGCCGATCAATCGAACACATTGACCTTTGAAGGAGAACTAAATGTCCGTTGTTATCCGCCTCGCTCGCGCAGGCACCAAGAAGCGTCCGGTCTATCACGTCGTCGTCGCCGACTCGCGCTTCCCGCGCGATGGCCGCTTCATCGAGCGTCTCGGCCATTTCAACCCGCTGTTGCCGAAGGACAACGAGGCCCGCCTGAAGCTCGACATGGACAAGGTCAAGGCCTGGCTCGCCAAGGGCGCGCAGCCGTCGGATCGCGTGACCCGCTTCCTCGATGCCGCTGGCGTCGTGAAGCGCACCGCGCGCAACAACCCGGAGAAGGCCGTGCCGCGCAAGGAGCGCAAGGCGCAGGCCGAAGCCGCCGCCAAGGCTTAAGCTGACCGGCGACCACGGTGACTGCACCGGTCTGTGTCGCCCGTATCGGCGCTGCGCATGGTGTGCGCGGCGCCGTCCGGCTGTGGACCTTCACCGAAGATCCGCTGGCCGTGAAGGACTACGGCCCGCTGATGACCAAGGACGGCGCGCGCCAGTTTGAGGTCACGCATCTGCGCGAGGCCAAGGACCATCTGGTGGTGACGCTGAAGGGCGTCGCCAGCCGCGATGATGCCGAACGGCTCAACGGTCTCGAGCTCTACGTTCCGCGCGACCGGCTGCCGGAAACCGACGATGGTGAATACTACCACACCGACCTGATCGGCCTCGCCGCGGTGACGACATCGGAGCAACCGCTCGGCAAGGTGATCGCGATCCATAATTTCGGCGCCGGCGACATCATCGAGATCGCCCCGCCGCAGGGCGCGACGATGCTGCTGCCCTTCACCAACGCCGTGGTGCCGACCGTTGACATTGCTGGCGGCCGCGTCGTGATCGAGCTGCCGCAGGAGATCGACGGCGACGATCCGTCGGCTGCCTGATCAATATTTCTCAACCAGTCATCCGGCCCTGCTGCTCGAGCCAGTCGCAGAACACCGCGCTGTGCGGATCGTTGCTGCGCCCTGCCGGAAAATAAGCGAAGTAGCTCCGCGCCGGCAGGCTGACATCCGGAAACGGCGTAACCAGACGCCCGGCCGCGAGGTCATCGGCAATCAGCGCCGTCGGACCCATCGCCACACCGAGACCATCGAGCGCGGACTGTATCGTCAGATAGAAATGATCGAAGGTCAGCGACGCCGCCGGCTCCAGCGCGGATTGCCCGGCCTCGGTGAGCCAGTCGCGCCACAGCCGCGGCATCGACGTGACGTGCAGCAGCGTATGCCGCGAGAGATCCGCGATCTCATGCAGCGGCAGTTGCGCCGATAGCGACGGGCTGCACACCGGCAATCTCCGCTCCGACACCAGGAAACGTGACGAGAAGCCGTGAAACGTATCGGGCCCGCCGCGGATCACGACGTCGAACGGTTCGGCCAGAGCATCCACCGGATCATTCGACGTGCTCAAGCGCACCTCGATATCGGGATGCTCGGCGCGAAACCGGCTCATCCGCGGCAGCAGCCAGCGCAAGCTGAAGGTCGCAAGCGCGTTGACGCGCAACACGGCGACCGCCGCGTCGCTGCGGCGCGCGCGATGCTGCTGCACAGCCGCCGAAATCCGGTCGAGCGCCGGTGCGAACTCCGCCAGCAATGCCGCGCCGGCCGGTGTCAGCACCACGCGCCGAACCGATCGCCGAAACAGCGCCGGTGCGCCCAACCATTCCTCGAGCAGGCGGACCTGCTGGCTTACCGCGCCATGCGTCACGCTGAGCTCGGCAGCGGCTTCCTTGAAGCTGCCGAGCCGTGCAGCGGCCTCGAAAGCGCGAACCGCATTGAGCGGCGGCAGGCTGCGGCGTGGGACGAACATGATTCCTCGGTACCAGATTTTCTAACACATAATCCGATTATTACTGATTTGTGACAACGACCGATCGGGCGCATGCTGCGCAGCAAGCTACTCACATATATCTATTTTTTGAAAGCCCCCTCCGATGCACCGCCATCCTGCCTTTAGATTTTCTCGATTTGGATGGCGACGATGAGCGTGTCCGCGGAAGCCGGCGCATCCTCTCCCGGCAGCACCAGGGCGGCCCGTACGCTGGCCGTGACCGGGCTGAACCACGCCCTCCACGACGGCTATACCGACCTGATCTACGTGCTGCTGCCGGTCTGGCAGGCCGAATTCGCGCTGAGCTACGGGCTGCTGGCGCTGCTGCGCGGTCTCTATGCGGGAGCGATGGCCGGGCTGCAGATCCCGGTCGGACGCATCGCCGAGCGCATCGACGGCAAGGTCATCCTGGTCGCAGGCACAGCGCTTTCGGCACTCGGCTACGTGTTCGCCGGATTTTCGGGCGGCGTCATCGGGCTTGGCTTCGCGCTTGCGCTCTCCGGTGCAGGCTCGAGCACGCAGCATCCGATCGCATCATCAGCGGTGTCGCGTGCCTATGGTGCCGGCGCGCGCGGGCCGCTCGGCATCTACAATTTCTCGGGCGATCTCGGAAAGGCCGCGATCCCGGCACTGACGTCGGTCCTGCTCGTGATCATGTCATGGCGGCACGCGCTGCTCGTGCTCGCATCGGCGGGATTGCTTGTCGCGATCTGCATCGCGCTCTGGATGCCGTCGGTCGGCAAGGGCGCCGAGCACAAGGCGGCGGCTGCGTCGCGCCACGAAGGCGCCGGCGGCGGCTTTCCCTGGCTACTCGCGATCGGGATTCTCGATACCGCAGCCAGGATGGGCTTCCTCACCTTCCTGCCGTTCCTGTTGCGCGACAAGGGCGCGTCGCTGCCGACCAACGGCCTCGCGCTGGCGCTGGTCTTCATCGGCGGCGCCGCCGGGAAATTCACCTGCGGCTGGCTCGGCGAACGCATCGGCACGCTGCGCACCGTGCTGATCACCGAAGGCGGTACGGCCGCGCTGATCGTCGCGGTGCTGCTGTTGCCGCTCGCACCGGCCATCGTGCTGCTGCCGCTGCTCGGGGTGATGCTCAACGGCACGTCCTCGGTGCTCTATGGCACGGTGCCCGAGCTGACGCCGGCGCATCAGACCGAGCGCGCCTTCGCATTGTTCTATACCGGCACCATCGGATCGGGCGCGATCGCGCCTGTGCTCTACGGCCTGCTCGGCGACGCGCTCGGCCCGACGCTTGCCACCACGGCGACCGCGCTCACCGCGCTGGCGATCTGTCCGCTCGCAATGGTCCTCGCACAGCATCTCGCCGATGACGCCGGAACGCACCGCGCCGGTGCCTGACACCGCGATGATGCAGAGCCTCGACCTTGCGGCCGTGGTGCCGTAACCAGAGGCCATGATATGGCAAGACCCTGCATCCCAAGCGACGATCTGGCGCGCCACCGTGCTGACCCTGTTCCCGGACATGTTTCCGGGACCGCTCGGCGTGAGCCTGGCCGGCAAAGCGCTGGCAGGCGGCCTCTGGGCGCTGGAGGCGCGCGACATCCGGGCGTCGGCCACCGACAGGCACCGCAGCGTCGATGATACGCCGGCCGGCGGTG
>NZ_JACMYK010000220.1 GCF_020889785.1 Bradyrhizobium acaciae | reverse complement strand
CGGGGGAGAGTTGGAGAGAGGGGTACCACGGACGCCGGCGTATGCGGCTTACCCCTCTCCCTCACCCTCCCCCGCAAGGGGGGAGGGAACCCGTCTGCCAATGCGTCCCTTACGAAAAGCAACGTTCTCCCCAGCGTCGTCGTCGCAAAAGACCACAACGCCATCCTGCTCCATTCCATCGACGAGGTCGCGGTGCGGGCCGGGCTGTCGATCGGGCTGCCGCTCGCCAATGCGCGCGCGATCTGTCCTGAGCTCACGGTCTATGATGCCGACCCCGCCGCCGACCTGAAGACGCTGAACGACATCGCCGACTGGTGTGACCGCTTCACGCCGCTGGTCGCGCTCGATCCGCCCTATGGATTGTTCCTCGACATCACCGGTTGCGCGCATCTGTTCGGCGGCGAGCGCGCGCTGTTGCAGATCGTCACCAATGCGCTGAGCCGGCGCGGCTTTGCCGTCAGTGCGGCCATTGCCGGCACCTCGATCGCGGCACGCACGCTGACGCGCTACACGTCCGGGCAGATCGTCGCCGATGGCGAGGAAGCGCAGGCAGTCGGCCCGCTGCCGGTGTCGGCGCTCGGCGCCGATGCTACGATCACCACCGGCCTGCGCCGCGCCGGCCTGAAGACCATCGGCGATGTCGCCGCGCGCGCCCCGCATGAGATCTCGGCGCGGTTCGGCGCAGCCTTCACGACCTTGCTCGGCCACGCGCTCGGGCGGGGCGATGCCCCGATCAGCCCGCGCAAGCCGCTGCCCGATTACATCGTCGAAAAGCGTTTCCCGGAACCCATCGCGACCGACACCGTGATCGCGCTGACGCTCTCAAGCCTCGCCAAAATGCTGGTCGCGGCGATGGACAGACAGGGCAAAGGCGCGCGGCAGCTGGAAGCGAGCTTCTTTCGTACCGACGGCGCTGTGCGCACGATCATGGTCGAGACCGGGCGTCCGGTGACGCGGCCGGAGATGATCGACCGCCTGTTCCGCGAGCGGCTCGATGCGCTCAACGATCCGCTTGATCCCGGCTTCGGCTTCGATCTCATTCGTCTCGCCGCAGGGCGTACCGAGATCGTGGTACAGCAGCAGCGCGATCTCGATACGACCGTGCACGACAATGACGAGATCTCGGCACTTATCGACCGCATCGCCGCCCGCATCGGCGGCAAACGCGTCGTCGTGCATCTGCCGCTCGAGAGCCACATCCCCGAGCGCGCAACGCTGGCGCTGCCGGCGCAGCATCATCTGGCCGCCGCGAGCGCCGCGGCCTGGCCGGAGCGCGTCACGGGGGAGCCGCCGCTGCGGCCGCTCAGGTTGTTCGAGCGGCCCGAGCCGATCAAGGTGCCGTTCGCGAGCGTGCCGGACGGTCCGCCGCATCAATTCACCTGGCGGCGCGCCTTGCACGCGGTGGTGCGGGTCGAGGGCCCCGAGCGGATCGCGATGGAATGGTGGAAGCAGGACGGCGCGTCCCTGACGCGCGATTACTTCCGCGTCGAGGACGCCGAAGGCCAGCGCTTCTGGATCTTTCGCGATGGTCTCTACGAGAGCGAGTTGCGGGACGAAGAAGGCAAGCCGGTCCCCGCCAATTGGTATGTGCACGGGCTGTTCGCATGAAGCAGAGCGTTTTCAAGCGAAGTGGAGGCGGGTTCGCGTGAAGAAAACGCGTCAAAACGAGAATCTGATGCCCGACTATGCCGAGATCGGCATCACCAGCAATTTCTCCTTCCTGCGCGGCGGCTCCGATCCGCGCGCCTATGTGCATCAGGCGAGCGAGCTCGGGATCCCCGTGATCGGGATCGCCGATCACAACACGCTGGCCGGCGTGGTGCGGGCCTGGAAGGAGCTCGACAGCGAGAAGGTCGCCCATCCGCCAAAGTTTCTGGTCGGCGCCCGCATCGTCTTCATCGACGGCACGCCGGACATCCTGGTCTATCCGCGCGACCGCGCCGCCTATGGCCGGCTGTGTCAATTGCTCACGCGCGGCAAACGCGGGACCGGCATCGAGCTGGTCGAGAAGGGCGACTGCCGGCTCACTTTGTCCGATCTGGTCGATTTCGCCGAAGGCCAGCTGCTGGTGCTGGCATTGCCGCATCGGTACGAGACCGATGACGCGCTCGACGTGCTCGCGCAGCTGAAGACGAGCGCTGCCGATGGCGTCTGGCTCGCGGCAAGCCTGCTCTATCGCGGCGACGACAAGCGCCGTCTCGCGCGGCTGCATGGTCTCGCGGCTGATGCCGGCGTGCCGCTGCTTGCCACCAACGAGGTGCTCTATCACCATCCCGCACGCCGCCCGTTGCAGGACGTGCTGACCTGCATCCGCGAAAAGACCACGATCGAGGCCGTCGGCCGCAGGCTCGAGGCCAATGCCGAACGGCATCTCAAGCCGGCGCACGAAATGATCAGGCTGTTCCGCGACCTGCCGGATGCGATCTCGGAAACCATGCGCTTTGCCGAACGCATCTCGTTCTCGCTCGACCAGCTCAAATACCAGTATCCCGACGAGCCGGTGCCGCCCGGCAAGACCGCGCAGCAGCATCTGGAGGATTTGACCTGGGCCGGCGTCGACAAATATTTCGGCGGCAAGATCGACGACAAGCTCCGCGCCACCCTGAACAAGGAGCTCGCGCTGATCGCCGAGCTGAAATACGCGCATTACTTCCTCACCGTGCATGACATCGTGCACTATGCGCGCAGCCAGAACATCCTGTGCCAGGGGCGCGGCTCGGCGGCGAATTCGGCGGTCTGCTATGTGCTCGGCGTCACCTCGGTCGACCCGACCAAGGTCGATCTGTTGTTCGAGCGCTTCATCTCCAAGGAGCGGCTGGAGCCGCCCGACATCGACGTCGATTTCGAGCATTCGCGGCGCGAGGAGGTGATGCAATATGTCTATCGCCGCTACGGCCGTCACCGTGCCGCGATTATCGCCACCGTCATCCATTATCGTCCGCGCAGCGCGATCCGCGACGTCGGCAAGGCGCTCGGGCTGACCGAGGACGTCACCGCGGCGCTCGCCGATACCGTGTGGGGCAGCTGGGGCAAGGGCCTCAACGACATGCAGGTGCGGCAGGCCGGGCTCGACCCGAAAAACGCGGTGATCAACCTCGCGGTCGAGCTCGCCACCGAGCTGATCGAGTTTCCGCGCCATCTCTCGCAACATGTCGGCGGCTATGTGCTGACCCAGGACCGGCTCGACACCTATGTGCCGATCGGCAACGCCGCGATGGACGACCGCACCTTCATCGAGTGGGACAAGGACGACGTCGACGCGCTGCACATGATGAAGGTCGACGTGCTGGCGCTGGGCATGCTGACCTGCATCCGTAAATGTTTTGATCTCATCGATGACCATAAGGGCAAGCGCTGGGAGCTCGCCTCCGTCCCGCAGGACGAAGAAGAAGTCTACGACATGCTGTGCCGCGGGGAGTCGCTCGGCGTGTTCCAGGTCGAGAGCCGGGCGCAGATGAACATGCTGCCGCGCTTGAGGCCGCGGAGGTTCTATGACCTCGTCATCGAGGTCGCGATCGTGCGTCCAGGTCCGATCCAGGGCGACATGGTGCATCCGTATTTACGGCGGCGGAACGGCCAGGAAAAGGTCAGCTATCCGTCGCCGGCGCCTGACAAGGGAGACAAGGACGAGCTCTACAATGTCCTGCACAAGACGCTCGGCGTGCCGCTGTTCCAGGAGCAGGCGATGCGGATCGCGATCGAGGCGGCCCATTTCACGTCGGAAGAAGCCAACGGCCTGCGCCGCTCGATGGCGACCTTCCGCAACGTCGGCACCATCGGCACCTACGAGGAGAAGCTGGTCGGCAACATGGTGGCGCGCGGCTACGATCCGGACTTCGCCCGCAGCTGCTTCGACCAGATCAAGGGCTTTGGCTCCTACGGCTTCCCGGAAAGCCACGCCGCGAGTTTCGCCCAGCTCGTCTACATCTCCTCATGGCTGAAGCACCATCATCCCGATGCGTTCTGCTGCGGCCTGCTCAACTCGCAGCCGATGGGCTTTTATGCGCCGGCGCAGATCGTCGGCGACGCCCGCAAGAACGGCGTCACGGTGCGCGAGGTCGATGTCTCCTTCAGCTTCGCGCAGAACACGCTGGAGGAGAAGGTCGGCGATCACTGCGCAGTGCGGCTGGGCTTCCGCCAGATCGACGGCTTTCACTGGCTGGACGAGGATGAGGAGCGGCTGAAAGCTCTCCAGTCGTCATTCTCCGATGCGCAGTTGCGCGTCGTGGGCGCGCAAAGCGTAGATGTTTGTGAGTCAGGGAGGTACGAACGGATGGGCTCTCTCCCCCCTTGCGGGGGAGACTTGGAGAGAGGGGTAAGCCACGACCACCGCCCGTGCGGCTTACCCCTCTCCCTAACCTCGAGAGCGAGCTTCGCTCGCCTCGGACCCCGCAAGGGGGGAGGGAACCCGCCTACCTCCCGCGCGGCTTCGAACAGAACGGAGCGCGACTGGGCCGACCGCATCGTCGCCGCGCGCAACCGCCGGCCGTTCACCTCGCTCGAGGAATTCGCGCGCGATACTGGCCTGCCCAAGCGCGCGCTGATCCTGCTTGCCGATGCCGATGCATTCCGCTCGCTCGGGCTCGACCGGCGCGAGGCGCTATGGGCGGTGCGGCGGCTGCCGGACGACGTGCCGCTGCCGTTGTTCGAGGCCGCCACCGCGCGCGAGCAGCCGGATGAGGGTGCAAAACCGCTGCCGGAGATGCCGCGGCCCGAGCAGGTGGTCGCCGACTATCAGACCATCCGCCTGTCGCTGAAGGGCCATCCGATGGAGTTCTTGCGCGAGATGTTCGCCAGGGAGCGCGTCGTCGCCTGCCACAGCATCAACCGCAGCAACGATCGCCGTCGCGTCGCTTGCGCCGGTGTGGTGCTGGTGCGGCAGCGGCCGGGCAGCGCCAAGGGCGTCGTGTTCATGACGCTGGAGGACGAGACCGGCATCGCCAACATCGTGGTATGGCCGAAGGTGATGGAGCAGTACCGCAAGGAGGTGATGGGTGCGCGCCTGATCCTGGTCGAGGGCTATATCCAGAGCAGCCCCGAAGGCGTGACGCATCTGGTGGCGCAGCGCATGACCGATCGCTCCTGCGATCTGATCGGCCTCGCCAACGAATCCCCTGGCCGTAAGCTTCCGGTGCCGGCAGGTCCCGCATTGATCGAGCCGCTCAACGACATCAGCCGCGATCACGGCGACAACCCGCCGCAAAAGATCCGCCACCCCCGCAACGTCCGCATCCTGCCGCCGTCACGGGATTTTCATTAGTCGTCGCGCGATGACGACAGAATCGTAGGGCGGATTAGCCGGAGGCGTAATCCGCCGCTCATTCAACGTGAAAGTTCATGCCGAATTATCGTCGCGCCTTCATCCCCGGTGGCTGTTGGTTCTTCACGGTCAATCTGCTCGACCGACGACAAACCTTGCTCGTGGATCACATCGCGGAATTGCGCAGCGCAGTGGCGGCGACACGTCGGGACTATTCGTTTGCGATCGACGCATTCGTCATCCTGCCCGATCACCTGCACGCAGTCTGGACCTTGCCGCCCGGCGACACCGATTTTTCGACTCGCTGGCGACTAATCAAGAACCGTTTCGCAAGAGCCCTTCCAAGATATGAAAAGCTCAACGACGTTCGTATCGCCCGCAACGAACGCGGAATCTGGCAACGTCGGTTCTGGGAACACCTGATCCGCGACGAGACCGATTATGCGCGTCATATCGAGTATTGCTACATCAATCCACTGAAGCACCGGCATGTCGTACGGGTATGCGATTGGCCGCACTCTTCGTTTCATCGCGACGTCCGCGCAGGATTGTTCCCGAACGACTGGGGTGGTGACGTCGCGATGAGCGGCGATTTTGGCGAACGGCAATGATCCCGGTGGGAAATGGCGGATTACGCCTTCGGCTAATCCGCCCTACGCTTCCGTGATTTTTCCGCTAGAAATTCACCCGGTTCGAGATCGCGCCGTCGACGACGAGGTTCGAACCTGTCGTGAACGAGGAGATCGGGCTTGCCAGGAATACTGCGGCGCTGGCGATCTCCTGCGGCGTCGCCATGCGGCCGGTCGGGTTGCGGGCCAGCGCGTCCTGATAAATCTTGGGCGTGTTCTGCTCGACCGTGTTCCAGATGCCGCCCTTGAAATACACCGTGCCCGGCGACACCACGTTGACGCGGATCTTCTTCGCCGCGTATTGCCGCGCCAGCCCCTTTGCCATGTGCACCAGTGCCGCCTTGATCGGGCCGTAGGAGCCGGCGCGATCCGCTTGCGCTGCCGAGATCGACGAGATGATGATGAAGGCAGCATCGCCGGTCTTTTCGCCGCTCGCCTCGAGGAACGGACGGGCCGCCTCGAAGGCATTCACCGCGCCGAGCACGTCGAGCCGGAAGTTCTGTTCCCATGATGCGGGATCGCCGCCTTGCGCCATGGCGCCTGCATTGGAGAACATCATGTCGATGCTGCCGAGTTCAGCCGCGGCACCGGCGATCCACGATTTCAGCGCCGCGGCGTCGGTGATATCGACGGCCGCGCCGGTGACGCGCACGCCGCTGGCTTTCAATTCGCCAACGCTGGCTGCTACCTGCTCGGCATTGCGGGCGCAGACCGCGACGCCTGCGCCTTCGCCGGCCAACGTCGCCGCAATCGCCCGCCCGATGCCGCGCGTGCCGCCGAGCACGATGGCGTTTCGTCCCTTCAAACCCAGATCCATTCGGATATCCTTTCTGATGCGCGCGGACTGTAGCGTCCATCGCTGCATTGCGCGACCCCGATATTCCCGCGCGTCACGCGGTTTTCATTGTAGCCAAGCGAATATCGCGGTGCACCCAATCCGATCCCGCCTTGTGCGCCATGGATCAGTTGCTATCGTTCCGGCCGCCCGGGCGATCGATCCGGGGTTTGCAGCAACAACCATTCGGGAGCACTCCATGCGTTATCTCTCTGCGCTCATCGGCGCGGCCTGCATCGCGTTCGTCACGGCCACCGGCGCGTTTGCCCAGGTGCCCTCCAATCCCGACAATCCCAACGACGTCGTCCCCGATGCCCTGGCCCCGCCGCCCTATGGCGAACCGATCAATCTCGAAACCGCCAAGAAGGTTGCGGCCGCTGCGGTCGCCGAGACCCAGAAGCGAAACTGGAATGCGTTCTGCATCGCGATCGTCAATCCGGCCGGCGAACTCGTCTATTTCGAGAAGCAGGACAATTGCCAATACGCCTCGATCGGCGTCTCGCAGCACAAGGCGCGCACCACGACGCGCTATCGCCGGCCGACGCTGACCTTCGAAAACCTGATCGGCAAGGGAGCCTACTTCAACTATCTCACGACCCTCGACGACGTGATCGCCTCGCGCGGCGGCAATCTCCTGATCGTCGACGGCAAGATCGTCGGCGCCATCGGCGTCAGCGGCGGCTCGGGCTCGCAGGACAACGTGATCTCGCTCGCCGGCCAGGCCGCGCTGAAGTGAGGTAACGGCGAGAAAGCGTCTGCCGGACGCTCAGTCCGGCAGAGGCTTTCAATGCGCGGGTAGAGCGACGCGAAACCCATCAATGCCTCTCCGCGGCGCCAATGATGGGTTTGCTGCGCTCTCCCCCTCCAACGGACCGGCAATCCATTCGTTCGGCTTTTCAGAATTTTAACTTGACGCCGAACCCAACTCAGATGTTTAATGCTGCCGTCTCATCCGACACGAGGGGCGCTTCGCGGTCGTCACGAACGCGGGTCGAGATGCGGTGGACGCGGATTGCGCAACTGACGAGTGCGCATGAAGCGGACGGTGAAGTCGTGTGGTCCTGACGCCCTAGTGGTAGGTGTCCTGCTGCAAGACGCCAAGCGTCTTGCAACGGCGGTGACAACAAAGCCCAGTCTCGCCGGGGAGAGCACGAAGTAAGCCGTAGCCCATCGCGCAGGGAAAGCCGGATTGCTCCGGTTACACCTGTGGTCCTACCCCCGAGCTTTCTACCCTTTTGCTCGGGGCCCATGGGTGCGATCGGCAC
>NZ_JACMYK010000219.1 GCF_020889785.1 Bradyrhizobium acaciae | reverse complement strand
GGCGCGACGTCGGCACCAACTGGGTCGGCCCCGGCGGCCACGTCATCACCTATCCGGTTCGCCGCGGCGAACTGTTGAATTTCGTCGGCATCTTCGAGGGCGAGAGCTGGTCCGTCGAGTCGTGGACTGAACGCGGCACGCGAGAAGCGTGCAGCGGCGCCTTCGCCGGATGGAATCCGGAGATCCACACCATCATCGATTGCCTCGATATTCCCTATAAATGGGCGCTGCTCGGCCGCGACCCGCTCGATCGCTTCGTCATCGGGCGTGCCTGCGTGCTCGGCGACGCCGCGCATCCGACGCTGCCGTTCCTGGCGCAGGGCGCCAACATGGCGATCGAGGACGGCATGGTGCTGGCGCGCTGCCTTGAAAGCTCTCCGCCCGAAGAGGCGCTGCAGCGCTACCAGGCCGCGCGGCTGACGCGGACCAATACGATCGTGACGAAGTCGGCCGAGAATGCCCGGCGCTTCCACAATCCGGCGCTCGCCGACGCCGAAGACGCCGACGCCTATGTCGCGCGCGAATGGCACCCGGACCGCGTGCGCGAGCGCTATGACTGGTTGTTCACCTACGACGCCTTGCGTGTTCCGCTTTGACCGGACGAGCTTCGCAGGCCAGCCTCACTGAACGGGATGGCGTCCACGGCGCACCGGACGTTCCGGGGGTGGAGGCGGAGGAGCGAAGAAGGGGTTGATGATGCACATCGCCGAGAGACCCGATGCGGTCGCCTGACACTGCGGGATCGAGGTGTAGCTGCAATCGATGTGGTCTCCGGCCATCGGCCCGTTATAGAGATGCAAACAGACCGGATAGTTCGGATCATAGGCCTGTCCGGCGGCAGGTCGGGCCAGCGCGACCGCGAACGCCGCGATCGCGAAAAGTTTCAGGCGCATCGGATTCTCCTTGTTGCTCGGACCCTTTCCTCACAACTGCCGGAGTTAGTCAACCGCACTGGCGACACAACGACCACACGCAAGCCTGAGCGCGCTAGTTGGCGGACCGGCGTTGGCGCTGCTCCCGTTGCTTTGGCGGCCTTTTCGGACCTTTGTAGAACGGATTGACCGAGCACGTCGCGGAGCGACCCGAGGCCGTCGCCTGGCACTGTGGAAGCGACGTGTAGCTGCAATCGATGTATTCCGGCGTCAACCTGCCGCCATAGACTTCCAGGCACACCGGATAATTCGGATCGTACATTTGCGCGGCGGCGGGTCCGGCGAGACAACCGGCGACGGCGGCGACCAACACGAGTTTCAAGCGCATCGCGTTCTCCTCAAGCTTGATCCGAGACGCCCCCGCGCGCGCGGCTATCGCTGCTCGTCGGCCGGCTTGCCGTCGCCTTCGCCGAGACAACGGATCATGAAGGCCGTCGTGTCCCGCGGCAGGACCTGCGCGGCGCGCGCCTTGAGACGGCATTCGAGCTGCGCGATCTGGCGCGCCCGCTGCCGCTCCGATGGCAGCGTCGATTGGCGCAACCGGCGCAGCGTCATCGGCGAGCCGTCCGACTCGAAGCTCAGCTCGTACTTCTTGCCGGTTTGGTCGGTGGCGGCACAGGTGATGCTGGACACCTGCCGCGTGATGAAACTTCCGACCTGACGGCACGAGCCTGTCGACATCTCGACCAGCGGCACCGGCAGGCCGTCGACGCGCGGGCGGTCGCTGGATTTCAACAACATGCGGTCGACCGCGAGCTCGAACAGATTATCCTGGGTGCGCTCGGTGCTCTCGCCGGAGAACGAGACGATATGGCTCTTGTCGGCGGGATCGTCGAGCACCACGGTGAACTCCGACCGGCCGCGCAGGGTGTGGAAGTAGGCCACCGCCTTGCACGTATAGCTGCGGCCGGCGACGGTGACGTTGCGGCAGGTACCCGACATCAACGCGTACAGATCGACGTCATAGACCGGACCGGCGGCACTTGCGAACGCAGGCCAGCAGACGATGGCAGCCGCGGTCAATTGAACGAAACGGGAGATCATGCTGAAACGGCCGAAAACGCGGTCAATCGGGAGGTCCATGGCGCAACGTCGCTGATTTCCACGGACTGTGCAACGATGAAGCAGGCCGAAATGTGGAGGCCCCGCAAACGGGCGGGGAGCGCAGCACAGTCCGTGCTGAAAGGCCGCGGCTGACGTCCTGCGTCAGATTTGCGGGCCGGACAAGGTCACCTCGCGCTCGGCGCGGAAGACGTTGCTGTAGAGATTCGCGATCCACTGACGACCGCTCGCCGTCATGTTCAGGCAATTGATGGCGCCCTGGATGTGCGGCGCGACCATATTCCAGTAGAACTGCGGATAGCGATCGACGATGTCGGCCGGCGATTCATAGCCGAGCTGGCGGTTGATGCCGACCTCTTCGAACTCGTGATAGAGCGCGTTGGCTTTCCTGATGTAGTTGGGATCGCCGAGTTGCCCGATGAAATCGGCCGCACGGACGATCGCCGCCTCATCGTCATATTGCTGGCCTTCGGGCGCCGGAAACCGCGTGCCCTCGATGTTGCGCGCGACGCGCTCGCGATCGAGCGGAAGCACGGCCTCGAGCCTGTCGAGCACATACAGCTTCGAGCGGTCGACATGGTACGGCATCAGGCCGGCATCCGACGAGCCGCGCGGCAGCACCACCTTGTTCCCCGAGGCATCGACAATGTAGCCATCCGGCCCGTCGCCCTTCAGCAGACCCCGCACATAGCCGATGTCATGCGTCAGGCAGGCGATGATCGTATGGGTGTAGTCCTCCGCGGTGACGTGGGTGTGCAGCGCGCGACCGCGGATGATGTCATGCCCGGCCAGCGTGACCAGCATCGTGTGCTCGACATTGTGGTAGAGCGCATCGCTGTTGCCGATGCATTCAAGCGCAATGCGGGCTGCGGCCGGCAGCAGCTCGCCAAAGCGCGCCTGCGAGGCCCCGAAGGTGCGGCTGACGTGCGTGGCGAGAAACTTCTCCAAAGCACCTGCCGCCAACTCAGGTAACGTCATCATCGATGCAGCCCCCGACCGCGCAACGTTCCTCACTCGCCCCGATCTCACGTCGTAGTTGGGGAGCAATTATAGCGTATCTGCGGACGTGCGGCTACGCGCTGGCGAGCGTGTGATTCGCTCAGCCGTACTATCCCGGGCTTGCCGGCTGCGACACCAAAGTCACTGATAGTGGCATGAACCGTGCATGATTCGGTTCAGACCGGGTTAATCCTACGGATAAAGACCATCATGCTCGTTACGCTCGTCGCCATCCTCTGCAATGCTCAGCTCTGCATGGAAAAGGTCGTCACCAACAGCGACCAATCAGGCATCACCATGGGCGCCTGCGCTGTGAATGCCCAAATCGGCATCGCCGACTGGCTCGCCAAGGGCCCGTATCACGATTGGCGCTTGCAGAGCTACAAGTGCATCATGGGCAAATACGTACCCAAGAACGAAGTGTGATGTGTGCTCACAGCCCCGGAAGGGGCTGACGCGCTTCGCGTGCCCAGCTGGAACAGCCTGCGAAACCGCGTGATGCAGGCGCGTGTACCTCGAGTCAAAGTCCATTTTATGGGCTATCACTGTCGCTCACGATGGTGAGACGTGAGGTCGCCCAGGAATGGCTCAAGAATGCCTGCAACGCCGCTGATTGCCTACGCGCATGTCGGCAAGAGTTTTGACGATGGTCGCGTGGTGGCGGTCGACGACGTCTCGCTCGACGTGGCCGAAGGCGAATTCCTGGCCGTTGTCGGTGGCTCGGGCTCGGGCAAGACGACGCTGCTGCGGCTCGCCAACCGCCTGATCGAGGCCGACCGCGGCCGGATCGCCGTCGAGGGCGAAGATGTCAGCCGGATCGACCCGATCCTGCTGCGCCGCCGCATCGGCTATGTCTTCCAGAGTGGCGGGCTGTTTCCGCATCTCACCGTCGCCGGCAATATCGGCATCACGCCGAAGCTGCTGGGCTGGCCGCAGGCGGAGATCTCGGCGCGGGTGGACGAGCTGCTCGACCTCGTGCGGCTCGACCGCGCCCAACATCGCGACCGCCTGCCGCACGAACTCTCCGGCGGCCAGCGCCAACGCGTCGGCGTCGCGCGTGCGCTGGCTGCGAAGCCGCGCATCGTGTTGATGGACGAGCCGTTCGGTGCGCTCGATCCGCTCACCCGTGACGCGCTCGGCGACGATTATCGCACGCTGCACCGCGAGCTCGGCCTGACCACGGTCATGATCACCCACGACATGACCGAGGCGTTGCTGCTGGCCGATCGTGTCGCTGTCATGCACGGCGGCAGGTTGCTGGCGCAGGGCACGCCGGCGGACCTCTCGGCCAGCACCGATGCCTATGTCGGCGAACTCATGCGCACGCCGCGGCGACAGGCGGAACGCCTCGGCGCATTGCTGCCGCGGGACGGCGCGGCATGAGCCCGTCAGCCGATCCACGCTGGAGCGAGGCGTTGTCACATCTGCCGGATTATCTCGGCAGTCATGTGCGGGTCAGCGTGTCAGCGCTGGCGCTCGGACTCCTGATCAGCCTGCCGCTTGCGATCGTCGCCCGCAACCGGCCGGTGCTGCGCACGGCGCTGCTCGGGCTTGCCAGCATCGTGCAGACGGTGCCCGGTCTCGCATTGCTTGCGCTGTTCTATCCATTGTTGCTGGCGCTCGCAGCGTTGACCGCGGCGTGGCTCGGCTTCAGCTTCTCCGCCTTCGGCTTCCTGCCCGCGGTGCTGGCGCTCGCGCTCTATTCGATGCTGCCGGTGCTGCGCAACACCATCACCGGGCTGTCGGGCGTCGATCCCGCGGTCCTGGAGGCCGCGGAAGGCGTCGGCATGACGCCGCGGCAATCGCTCACCATGGTCGAGTTGCCGCTGGCGCTGCCGGTGATGATGGCGGGGATCCGCACCGCCGCCGTCTGGGTGATCGGCACCGCGACGCTGTCGACGCCGATCGGCCAGACCAGCCTCGGCAACTATATCTTCGCAGGGCTGCAGACCCAGAACTGGGTGTTCGTGCTGTTCGGCTGTTTTGCCGCCGCGGTGCTCGCGCTTGTCGTCGACCAGTTGCTGGCGCTGATCGAGAACGGCCTGCGCAATCGCAGCCGCATCCGCACCGCACTCGGCGGGCTCGGCATTGCCGCCCTGATCGCGGCGATGCTGGTGCCCGCGATCGCGCGGCCGCATGCGCGCTATGTGGTCGGCGCCAAGACGTTCACCGAGCAATATGTGCTGTCGGCATTGATCGCGCAGCGGCTGCAAGCGGCCGAACTGTCGGCCACGACCCGGGCAGGCCTCGGCTCCAACGTGATCTTCGACGCACTCGCATCGGGCGATATCGACGTCTATGTCGACTATTCCGGCACGCTGTGGGCCAACCAGTTCCACCACACCGACATCAGGCCCCGCGCCGAGCTGCTCGGCGAGCTGAAGGCGACGCTGGCGAAGCAGAACATCACACTGTTCGGCGAGCTCGGCTTCGAGAATGCCTATGCGCTGGTGATGCCGAGAAAGGGCGCCGATGAGATCGGCATCCATTCCGTCGCCGACCTCGCCTCGCGCGCCGCGACCATGTCGATCGCCGGCGATTATGAATTCTTCTCGCGTCCGGAATGGGCCGGCATCCAGAAGGCCTATGGGCTGACATTCCGCGCCCAGCGCCAGATGCAGCCGGACTTCATGTATGCCGCGGTCGCCTCCGGCGAGGTCGACGTCATCGCGGGCTACACCAGCGACGGGCTGATCGCGAAATACGATCTCGTCACGCTCGCAGACGACAGGCACGCGATCCCGCCCTATGACGCGATCGTGCTGCTGTCGCCGAAGCGGCGCGACGACGAGGCTTTCAAGGCGGCGCTGCGGCCGCTGCTCGGCAGGATCGACATCGCCGAGATGCGAGAGGCGAACCTGCGCGCGTCGGGCAACGATGCATCATCATCGCCCGATGCCGTGGCGCGCTGGCTGTGGGAGAAGGTCGGGGGAAAGTAGTATTTCTACCGTCATTGCGAGCCAACGGGTCGCGCGAACGCGCGCCCGATGACAGGCTCCGCGAAGCAATCCACCTCTTTGCATACGAGGAGAGATGGATTGCTTCGTCGCTGCGCGTCCTTGCAATGACGTCGCCTCAAAGTCCCTTGATGATCCCCGCGTCGATCAACAGCCGATTGAAGCGGCGCGCCTCTGCGCCGTCCTTGCAGGAATAGAACGCACCGTTGCAGCGAAGCATGATGGCTTTCTGCTCCTCGAATGACGGATCGAGCGGATTACCCGCGGCCTCCTGAATCACCAGCGGCAGATAGGCCGCGTCGATCGTGTTCATCACGGTCGGGCTCTTCACCGGATCGAAGTTGACCGCATCGATCGCGTAGTAGGTCGCGTAGTAGCGCTGATCGTAGTCCATCAGCTTCTTGCCGATGCCGGCCTCGTCGAGCTCGGGATCGAGCAGCTGCGGTGAGAATTCCGGCTGGTGATCCCCATAGCGCACGATCAGGAACGGCTGCGCAGGAAACTTCTTCTTCAGCGCCGCGACGAAGCCCGCATAGTCGTTGGCGCTCATGGTCTGCCGGCGCAGATATTCGTCGACCGACGGCGTGTTGCCCGGCCGCTTCCACGACGGCAGCAACTCGGGACGGAACTTCGTCTCCCACGGAAAATGATTGGCGGCGAGATAGACGAAGGTGAACAACGGCGTGCCTGATGCCTTCTGTTCGGCCATCAGCTTCAACGCCTTGTCGTAGAAGAAACTGTCGGGCTCGACGTCCTTCGCATGCAGATCATGCGCGTCGTAGAATTGCTGGATGCCGGTCGTGACCTGGAAGTTGCGCGCGCTCATGAAGGCGCCGAACGCCGGATAGAGCGACAGCGTATCATAGCCGCAGCGGCGCAGTGCCAGCGGCAGGCCGCGCGCGACCCGGCCCGATGCGATCCGGGTGACGAAATAGGCGAACCGGCCGAACGAGCGCGACGACAGTCCCGCAAGCACGTTGTACTCGGTGAACCAGCTCGGCCCGCCATTGCTCTCGGCGAGGAATTTGCGTTCGACACCGTCGTAGGATTTGAACTGGCTGCCATAGCCCGGCGGAACCTTGACGCCGGAAGCAGCGCGGATGTCGAAGCTCGATTCATCATGGATCATGATGATGTTCGGCCGCCGCCCGGCGGGATGGCAGGCGTCGACCGCGGGGATCTTGAGCTGATCGCTCGCGCTCGGATCCGACTCCATGAAGCCATAGGCAACGAAGTCTGATACCGCGGTCACGCCGGAGCGGGCGAATTTCGAGAGATAGCCGTCGTCGTAATAGCCGCGCCAGGCTTCCTCCGGCCAGGCGAACGCATAGCCGGAGAGCGCCGCGGTGCAGGCCAGGCAGACGGCCGCGGCCGGCAGGCGGCGGATCCGGAACGGGTCGAGCCACCACAGCGCGTACATCAAGGGCAGCGTGACGAGGCCGGCGCCGATGATCGACCAGCGCAGGTTCGGAAAGATCGTAAGCAGGAACGCCGCGGTGTCGCGATCGATCACCATCAGGTCGACGAAGTTCGCGGTCATCTGCACCACGTCGTGCTTGAAGCGCGACAGCAGTACCAGCACCACGACCAGCGTCAGCGACAGCGCGCCCGACAATGCCGGCCGGCGCAGCAGTGCGATGAACAGGAAGCTCAGGATCCCCCAGGTGAGCAGGAAGCAGAGCCGTGAGCCGAAGTCGGTTTCGGTCCGCAGCATCAGGATCAGCGCGCCGAGATGCGGTGCGGCGACCGCCATCAACCGCCAGATGCCGATTGCGACGAGACCGCCGGCCAGCGCGGCAACCGAGGAGTTTTGCTGAGGCGCGGGCGCCATGGGCGGGACGCAATACAACCCGGCGCAATTCCACGGCCTTGACTGGCAATGGCCAGGAGGCACACCGCACAGCCGGTGTCTGCGCCGTGTCATAAAATCGTAATTGAATCGTCATGAACGCGCAATGAATTTGCCCGCACCGGGTACGCCCGGTCGGCGCGGCGCGCCTCAGACCTTCGCCGCAGGCCTTGCGACGCCGGCGATGAAGAGGTCGACGATGTCAGCGGCCATCTGCTCGGCCTCCGCCTCAGTGACGCCCCAGCGCGGCAGATGGCCGTCGATGTGCATCCGTGCAAAGCCATAGACCAGCGCACGGCCGGCGATCTGGACCTGCTTGAGCTCGCGTCTCCCCAGTTGACCGGCCGAAAATGCCTCCGCCAGCGTGCGCTCGGTCAGGCCGATCAGCTCGGCATTGTCGCTGGAGACGCCGGCTGAGCGGTCGTGGTCGAAGAAGCGGCGGCTGGAGATGATCTCGAAATGGGGCGGGTTCTTCATCGCCCAGCGCAGATAGGCGATCCCGAGGCAGCGGAAGCGGCCGAGCGGATCGCCTGGCGGCGCATCGGCGAGCGCCGCCTCGATCTCGGCGCGGAAGCGGCGCTGCGCCTCCTCGGCCACCGCATTCATCAGGGCATCCCGGCTCGGGAAATGCCGGAACGGCGCACCCGGCGAAACCCCGGCGCGGCGGGCGG
>NZ_JACMYK010000218.1 GCF_020889785.1 Bradyrhizobium acaciae | reverse complement strand
GTCGACCGGCGCATTGACGGTGAATGCGTTCGACCATGCCCCCCAAACAGTTCCGTCGTTGGCGCGGATCCAAAGTGTGTCGACGCCGGACCCGGACTGATAGCTGAGCGAGGTCAGTTGGGCCGCCGTGATGTAATTGTCCTGCTTGGCCGGCAGCGCCACCCCGTTCAGGACGAAGGACCCGCCAACGGTGCCGCTGTCCCAAACGTCATATTCGGTCGCAGCGCTACCGAACGGATCACCGTAGGTGAACAGGGACGTGACCGCATAGCTCTGCCCGTGAGACGCATTGATGTTCGAGACGGCCTCGACAGGACCGGTGTCGACCGGAGCGTTGACGGTGAACGCGTTCGACCACTGTCCCCAAGCCGTGCCGTCGTTGGCGCGGATCCAGAGTGTGTCGATGCCGGAGCCGGATTGATAGCTCAGCGACGACAGCTGGGCGGCCGTGATGTAATTGTCCTGATTGGCCGGCAGCGCCACCCCGTTCAGAACGAAGTGCCCGCCACCGGTGCCGGCGTCCCAGACATCGTATTGGGCGGCGGCCATGCCGAACGGATCGTTGTAGGTAAACAGCGACGACACCGCAAAGCTCTGGCCATGCGATGCCGTTACGTTCGAGACCGTCACCGTGGGCCCTTCCGGAGTCGCGGTAAACGAGGCCCAGGCGCTCCAGAATACGCCGTTATACGCGCGCACCCACAGCTGATCGCTCGCGGCACCGAACTGATAGCTAATTTGGGACCATTGCGAAGCGGCGACGTCGATCTCGACCCCGGCCGCCTGCGCCACCCCGTTCACGGTGAAATGGCCATTGCCGCCGGTGTCCCAGAGCGCATACTCGGTCACGGGCAGGCCACCGCTCGTCACGTAGAACATCGACGATGCGCTGATCGAAGTCTGCGCCCGGCCGGTGACGTTGGACACGATCACATTCGGCGCGACGTCGACGACGGCGGAATTATCGATGACGAAATCGCCTTGCTCATTGGCGATCTGCGTGAGCGAAACCTCGAACTGCACGTCCCAGTTCTGGCCGGGATAACTGTTTCCCCAGGGATTGCGAACGATGAAGTTGCCCGTCGCGCTGTCATATCCGATGACTGCGAAAGCATGGTCCGGGACCAGCTGGATATTTCCCGCACTGTCATAGGTGTACGGCGACGTCGAAGGGATCTCGAGGATGACATCGTCGCCGGCGGCGAGCGCAGCGGTGTAGATCGACTTGTCACTGTACCAATAGGACGCGGTGCTCAGATAATAGTTGACGCTCGTCGCATCGGTCAGATTCTCGAAGACATTCGTCGGGGGATCGGCGGAGATGTTGTTGTAGCTGTTGACGGCCGGGTGCCCGATCTGTCCCGACGAACTGAGTTGGGCATAGGCCTTTTCCACCAAGGCAACCCACATTGCGGTGGGCTGCTCATTGTAGTTGTGACCGTAATCAAGTTCGGTTCCACTGACGACTGGAAACTCGTCGTTGACGGTCTCCCATGTCTCCTGACCATTGACATAGAAGCGTACGCCATAGGTGCAGTTTCCATTGTCCACGATCATGGAGCTCATGACCTGAGGATGAAAGACGACGAGGTCGATCAAGCCCGACATCAGCTCGCAATCGCCGCTTGCTCCCTGACAGACATCGTTGACGGTGGCTGCCCCCGCCGAAGAATACAACGGTCCGACAACCGCGCTGTAGCCCTGCAATGTCCAGCCGCTCGAGGCCGCATCGGGCGGCAGAGTCGGATCCGGCAGATCGGTCCCCTGGAACCACTTTCCGATCAGTTCGGACATCTGCGTTGATGTCGTGCCAACCTGCAGATTGCCGAGCGCGACCGATGTCGTGCCCCCCGTCCAGGTGGCATTCGCCGGGTTGCCGTCGACGAGCTGGACGAAAAGATGGAAGACGTAGCTCGATGTGGAAAGTCCGCTGTTCAGATTGGCCGCAATCACCTGCAGCGAGTTCAACTCATTCGCAGTGACACTGCCGCGATTTGCGACATCCGCCAGCAACTGAATGGCTTCGGCGTCGGTGAAATCGCCGTCCGCCGCAAAGTTGAGCATGTCGGACTTGATGCCACTGTCGACAAGCGAATTGACCCAACTTGCAGTCATGGAAGCCTTCGTAAATCTTGACGCGAACTGATTGCCGTCGACCAAGCCGGTCTTGACGAGATTGCCTGCGTCCTATCGAGACGAATCCGGCGATAAAATGCGTTACTATCGCGTTAGTTCTGACCGAATTCGGGGCATGTGTCGATCTTACCGAACACTGCCGACTGTGAAAGAAGCCGCATTATCGTGAAGATTCCTTAATGTCTGCCTGATGCGTCGCCCACCGCCCCGGGATTGCGGCAGGCGCTCCGACAGCCGCGCCGGGTTCCCGCAGCGGACCTGCCTTCGATCGTCCGGGTTCCCAACAGAGCTTCGCCCGCGCCAGCTGGGCATAGCCGGTGCCCGTCAGTTCACACGGGTCCAGCAACGGCCGGCTCGGCGCCCTGAAATCCCAGCAAGACTGAAATCTGCCGGCCTGCCTCGCGCACCAGCCCGGAATATTCCAACAGCTTCTGCTCATCGATGCGCGCGGTCGGCCCGTAGAGACCGACCGAACCGACGACATTGCCGCGATGATCGAAACACGGCGCGGAGACCGCGGCCGCGCCGGCGAAGATCTCGCTGTGACTGGTCGCATAGCCGTTGTGCCGTGCAAAGCTCAGGGCTTCCTCGATCCGCGCCCGCTCGGTGCTCGGTACGGAGGCCGAGATCAGTGCGGCCTGTCGCGCCGGATCCATGAACGCCAACATCGCCTTGCAGGACGATCCCTGGGTCAGGCTCAGGCTGTGGCCGACGCCGCGGCTGATCGAGAGCACATGACGGCTCTCGCATTCGAGGATGCAGATGCCGCGATCGTCCTGCTCGCGGAACAACGCTGCGGTCTCGCCCGTCGCCTCGCGCAAGCCTTCGACGATCGGGCGCGCGACCGCGACGATCTCCAGTCCCTTCAGCCAGACATGGGCCAGCTTCATCACGCCGTACGACAACCGAAAGCGCTGCGGGTCGCCTTCGGCCTGGATCAGGTCGCGCTGCGCCAGTGTCTGCAGCAGACGATAGAGCGTCGGACGGCTCAGCCCGACCCGCTTCTGAATCTCGATCACGCTCATCGCCGGCTGATCCGGCGTGAAGCATTGCAGGATCGCGATCGCGCGATCGACCGCCCGCACGCCAGACGCCCCCTGCTCGGCGTCCTGAGTTTCCGCCTTCGGCTTCTTCGCCATCCGTCCACATCCGCAAATTCGGCAGGGCGCGCTGCATCCAGCGCGCTTGACCGATCGGTCCGCGCCGATACTATCTCATATTATGAGAATAATGTCCACTAGATGGACATGCAAACGCGACGGGAGGATTGGATTTGGTTCGGACAGACGTCTCGCGCAGATGGGCCGCCAGGATCGCCGCGGTGATGCTCTCGACGCCGCTGGTGCACGCTGCGCCCGACGGCTCGGGCATTTCGGACGGCGTGGTGCGGATTGCGGTCCTCAGCGATTACGGCAGCGGCCGCGATCTCGGCGGGCCGGGCTCGGTGACAGCCGCCAAGCTCGCCGCCGAAGATTTTCACAACAAGGTGCTGGGCAAGCCGATCGAGATCATCGCGGCCGACCACCAGAACAAGCCCGACGTCGCGGTGGGCATCGCGCGGCAATGGTTTGACGTCGACCATGTCGACGCGGTGACCGACCTTGCGGTGAGCTCAGTGGGTCTTGCCGTCGCCGGGCTCGCGACACAGAGCAACCGGACCGCGCTGGTCTCGGGCGCGGCGACGTCAGACCTTACCGGCGACAAATGCTCGCCCGTCATCACGCATTGGGCCGACGACACCTACGCGCTGTCGGCCGGCCTGGTCGGCGAGCTGAGCCGCCGCGTCGGCAAGGAATGGTTCTTTGTCGCAGTTGATTATTCGTTCGGCACCGCAATGGTGAAGGACGCCTCGCGCGCGGTGACCGATAATGGTGGCAAGGTGACCGGCGCGGTGCGCTATCCCTTCAACACCACCGATTTCTCGTCATTCCTGCTGGCCGCCCAAAACTCCGGCGCCAAGGTGGTGGCGCTGGCCGGCACCGGTGCCGACACCGTCAATGCGGTCAAGCAGACCCACGAATTCGGCCTGCAACAGGGCGGGCAGACCATCGTCGGCATGCTGACCTTCATCTCCGACGTTCATTCGATCGGCCTGCGCGACGCGCAGGGCATGTACATCGCATCCCAATATTATTGGGATGACGACGACGGCACCCGCACCTTCGCCAAGCGCTTCATCGAGATCGAGAAGCGCGAGCCGACCAAATTGCAGGCCGCGACCTACGCCGCCGTGCGCCACTATCTGAAAGCGATCGAGGCCGGCGGCAGCGACGAGGCGAAGGCCGTCAATGCCGAAATGCGCAAGTTGCCGGTCGATTTCTTCGGCCGCCCCGCGCACATCCGGAAAGACGGCCGCGTCGTCTACGATCTCTCGCTCTACCGCGTGAAGAAGCCGGAAGAGAGCAAATATCCCTGGGACTACTACCAGAGGATCGCAGTCATCCCCGGCGACCAGGCGTTCCGCCCCGAGGAAACGGGCGGCTGCAAGCTCGACAAATAGGAAGCCCCATCATTCGCCGCGACGCACGGTCGCGCATACGAAACAAGGAGAAGCCGATGCCGCTTCGCAACGATTTCGATCAGCTTGTTGACATCAAGGGTGGCTTCATCAGCCGCGAGATCTTCGTGGATGCCGATATCTACCGGCAGGAACTCGACAAGGTCTTCACCCGCGCCTGGCTCCTGGTCGGTCACGAGAGCCTGGTGCCCAATCCCGGCGACTTCTACACCTCTCGGATGGGCGAGGAATCCGTGATCCTCTGCCGCGACAAGAAAAGCGAGATCCATGTCTTCCTGAACTCGTGCCGGCACCGCGGCATGAAGGTGTGCCGCTACGAGCAGGGCAACACCTCGCTGTTCACCTGCCCCTATCACAGCTGGACCTACACCACCGACGGCAAGCTGCAGGGCGTTCCGCTACACCGGACGCTGTATGACGGCGTGCTCGACCGCGAAGCCAATTCGCTGGTCTCGGTCGCCAAGCTCTGCAACTACAAGGGCTCGATCTGGGCGACCTGGGACAACGATGCGCCCGACTTCCTCACCTATCTCGGCGATGCCAAGATCCATCTCGACCAGGCGCTCGACTGCCGCGACGGCCGCGAGGGCGGCTCCGAGGTGATCGGCGTCCACAAATGGGTGTTCCCGGCCAACTGGAAATTCGCCGCCGAGAACTTCCTCGGCGACACCTATCACAATCCGAGCCACCGCTCCGTCGACCTGATCGGCATCGGCCCGAGCGCTGCCGCCGGCAAGAAGGGCCGCCGCGACGACGAACTGGAGAAGGCCGAGCACGTCTGGATCAGCTTTCCGGCGGGCCATGGCGTGCACAGCGCGATCCAGCCGGAGGCCAACGAATATACCGAGTCGTTTCTCGACAACCCGATCCTCGAAAAATACTTCCGGCACTGCTTCGAGGAACGCAAGCGACGGCTCGGCGAAGGCGCGCGGCTGCTGCCCTTCGTCGGCACGATCTTCCCCAACACCTCCTATCACGGCCGCCAGCCGCGCGGACTTTGCGCCTGGCATCCGCACAGCCCGACCTCGACCGAAGGCTGGCGCTTCTTCCTGGTCGACAAGGACGCGCCGAAGGAAGCCAAGGAATATCTGCGCCGCTACTACATGCGCTACTCCGGCCCGGCCGGCATGACCGAGCAGGACGACATGGAGAACTGGCTCTATGCGACCGCGGCGAGCACCGGCACGGTGGCGCGGCGCTACCCCTTCAACTATCAGCAGTCGATGGGCGCCTACGTGACCGACCATCCGCTCGGCGGCGATGTCTCCAAGCAAGTCACCGAGCAGATCGCACGCGGCTTCTACCGCCGCTGGACCACCTACATGCAGGGTGGCGACTGGCACGAATTGCTCGGATCGCCCGCGGGCAACCGGCAGGCCGCAGAATGAGCGCAACCCAAAAAGCGGTCCTCGTCAGCGGGGGTACCTTCGGTATCGGCCGCGCGATCACGCTCGGGCTCGCGCGGCGCGGCCATGCGGTGGTGGCATTCGGTCTCGAGGCGCCGCAGGTCTCGAGCATCGCGCAGCACGCCATTCCGGCCCTGCGCGATGAACTCGAGCGCGAAGGCCTCTCGGCCGAACTGATGGAAGCCGACGTGTCGAAAGCAAGCGACGTTGCGCGGGTGGTCGCGCACGCCGTGGCGCGATTCGGCCGCATCGACGCGGTCGTCAACAATGCAGCGATCGGCCCGCTCGGCACCGTGCTCGACACCGACGAGGCGCTCTTCGATCGTATCATGGCGGTCAACCTGAAGGGCCCGTATCTGACCAGCCGCGCCGCGATCCCGCACATGATCGCGCAAGGCGGCGGCTCGATCGTCAACATCGGCTCCGGCGCCGGCTGGGGCAAGCCGAACATGGCGGTCTACAGCGCAAGCAAGGGCGGTGTTGTCGCGCTCAGTGCGGCGATGGCCTACGACTTCTTCCACCAGCGCATCCGCGTCAACACCGTGATCCCCGGTGGCGGCGGCATCGTCAGCGGCATGAGCCTCGGCCGTGTCGGCGGCGATGCGGCGCGCCTCGGCAGGAGCGCGCCCGGCACCGCCGCCGGCCGCGTCGCTGATGGCGACGACATCGCCAATGTCGTGGCCTTCCTGCTGTCGCCGGAAGCGGAAACGCTGTCCGGCACCGTGATCGATGTCGGCTGCTTCGCCCAGCAGGGCGGACCGATCCCGCCCAAGCCCGCAACCTGAGAACCCCGCGACGCCTGATGAGGAGATGACCATGACAACGACCGTTCAGGATCAGGACAGGCAAGAGCGCGCAGCCAACGCCACGATCGAGCGATCGGCGGCCTATTACCGGCTCAAGGCCGATGTCGAGGATTTCTACTACCACGAGGCCGACCTGCTCGACGACCGGCGCTTCCGCGACTGGCTCGAGCTGCTCACCGAGGACATCAGCTATTTCATGCCGATCCGGCGCAATGTGAAGTTCGGCCAGCAGGCCGCACGCGAGAACACCAAGCGCGGCGAAGGCATCAGCTGGTTCGACGAGGACAAGTGGACCTTGACCAAACGGGTCGAGCAGATCCTGACCGGCGTACATTATGCAGAGGAGCCGCTGTCGCGGATCACGCACATGGTCAGCAATGTTCAGATCAAGCAGGTACGGCCGGATATCGGCACGGCGCGCGAGCTCGATGTCGCCAGCCGCTTCCTCGTCTACCAGAACCGCGTCGAGTACGAGACCTACATCTTCGTCGGCCGCCGCAACGACACGCTGCGCCTGACCGACGCTGGCTGGAAGATCGCGCGGCGCGAGATATTGCTTGAACAGAATATCCTGCTGGCCAAAAATCTCACCACGTTCTTCTGAGCAAGGTGTGGTGCGATGATTGACGTGATGGCGATCAAGGTAGGCACACGGCTGAAGCTGGAAGCCGGCATCGTCGCCGAGGTGGTGGAGAACATGGACGACGGCCAGTGGCTGCAGGTGCGCTATCTGGAGTGCCCTGCCCGGCCCGGTGACGTCGGCACCGTGGAACTGTGCCACGCGCAGGACATCATCAAGGTGCTTAGCGAATAGTTCCGGCCCAACGGACACGTGATCATGCTGCGATTTGAATACATGCCGAGCGATTTCCATCCGCTGTTCCTGTTCCTCGGTGAAGCCGCTGATATCGCCGCGCTGGCCAAGCTGTTGCGACGCTTTGCCGAGAAACCGCAAACGATCGCGGTGGCGGAACGGATTCCCGGCACCGTCTCGCGCAACGAGCTGGTGCTGGCACCTGCCGACGACGACTTCGGCATGCGCGATCTCGGCGGGCGGTTCGCCTGGAAGCTGACGGATTGGCAGGCGGAACGGATTGCCGCGCGTATCGAGCTGCTGACATCAGACGACAGCAAGTCCGGCTCGGAAATCGTCGAGATCGGCAGCGAGGGCGAGATCCCGGTCAAGGTGTCGCGCGGCGAGTTCACCGACGACTTCCTGGTCACACGCAGGTAGCAGCGGACACGTCGGGTGAGTTCACAGCGCAAGCCAAGAGTCCTGATTGCCGGCGCCGGGATCGGCGGCCTCGTCGCGGCGCTATCGCTGCTGCAACGGGGCATCGAGGTCGAGATTTTCGAGCAGGCGTCCGAGCTGCGCGAGCTCGGCGCCGGTGTCCAGCTCAGCGCCAACGGCACACGCGTCCTCATCGCACTCGGCCTCGAGCAGCAGATGCAGGCGATTGCCTGCGAGCCTGCGGGCAAGGAGATCAGGCTGTTCAGCACCGGGCGGACCTGGAAGCTGTTCGACCTCGGCGCCTCGTCGCGCGCGATCTATGGCGCGCCCTACTGGATGGTGCATCGCGGCGACTTTCACCGCGTGCTGGTCGACGCGTTCAATGCGCGCGCACCCGGGCGGCTCCATCTCGACAGCCGCTGCGCCGGCTTTGATCAGGACGCCGACGGCATCTGGCTTCGGCTGGCCAATGGCGAGAGGCGCCGCGGCGACATCGTGGTCGGCGCCGACGGCGTGCACTCTGAAATTCGCCGGCGGATCGGCGGCGACACGAAGCCGTTCTTCGCG
>NZ_JACMYK010000217.1 GCF_020889785.1 Bradyrhizobium acaciae | reverse complement strand
GCCACACGGGCAGTTTCTGCCGGGGCCACCCCCTTCCCCAACCCCTCCCCGCAAGGGGGAGGGGAGCCCTACCGCTCTAGCGTCTCCAACGCAGACCTTTCGACCGGCGTCATGTTGGCCTTCGCGTTTCCGGATCGGGTCGCGAAGAACCGCGGCAATGGCAGCTTCGTGTTGGCCAATGGCCGCGGCGCCGCCGTCGAGCAGACCGCGGCGCTGGCACGGCTGCCCTTTGTCGCGGTCGCCGAGTTGACCGGCACGGCCGCGAACGGCCGCATCCTGCTGGCGGCGCCGATCACCCAGGACGAGATCGAGCAGCGCTTCGCAGACCAGATCGAGAATGTCGAGGAGGTGACGTTCGATCGCGGTGCGATGGCGCTGCGCGCGCGGCGCCGCCGTTCGCTGCATGCGATCACGTTCGCGGAGGCGCCGATGCCGCTCAAGCCATCGGCCGAGTCCGCGCGCATCTTCGCCGACGGCTTGATCGCGGCCGGGCTCGACCGGCTGCCCTGGTCGAAGCAAGCCAAACAATGGCGCGACCGCGTCATGTTCCTGCGCAAGGCCGAGGACGACAGCTGGCCCGATCTGTCGGACGCGGCGCTTGCCGCGCGTGCCGACGACTGGCTGGTGCCTGCACTCTACGACAAGACCGCGCTGAAGGATCTGTCGGCCGGTGATCTCTCGGACGCGCTGCTGACGCTGCTGCCGTGGGAATTGCGTGCGCGGCTCGATCGCGAGGCGCCGACGCATTTCGAGGCGCCGACCGGCACGCAGCTTGCGATCGATTACGAGGCCGAGCAGGGGCCGACCATCGCGGTGCGGTTGCAGGAGCTGTTCGGGCTCAACACCCATCCCTCGATCGCCAAGGGCGCGGTGCCGCTAGTGCTGGAACTGCTGTCGCCGGCGCAGCGCCCGGTGCAGGTGACGCGCGATCTGCCGGGTTTCTGGCGCGGCAGTTACGCTGCCGTGCGTTCCGATCTGCGCGGCCGCTATCCGCGTCATCCCTGGCCGGAAGATCCCGCCAGCGCGATGCCGACCAGGCGCGTGAAGCCGCGCGGCACCTGATATCGGCACAAGCGTTTCGCGTGTTGTGCTAGCTAGACTAGACCACCGCTATTGCAGCACTCTCGCCTGTCATCACCCGGCTTGACCGGGTGATCCAGTACGCCGCGGCCTCTCGGCTCAAGCACAAGCGTCTCTGGAATACTGGATCGCCCGGTCGAGCCGGGCGATGACGGTGGGTTGTGAGGACGCCCGGCCGATCCGCTGATCGACAGCGCGGCTTAGCTAAGAGCATCGTTGCAGTCGCAAGCTCAACCCAACTAAATCATGCTTCAAGAGCACAGGTCTCCGCATTTCCCGATCATGCCATTCGGTTGCGCTGGCGAGTGCCGGCAAACGGTGATTAGATTTGCAGACTGGGATGGGATCACGGGCTCGCACTTTTGGGGAGGCCGGCATGGACTTCAAGAACCTGGAGATCAAGAACGGCATCGCCGTCGCTGTACAATGAAGACCTGGCGCCAGCGCCCTGATCGCAGCCGCCGTCGGCGCCCTGTTCTCGTCGGTGCTGCCGAACTTCACCTCGATCCTGCCGGCGTGGTGGACGGTCTATGGCTGGTTCTTCGGTGTCGGCATCGCAGGCGCGGTCTATTACTCGCTGCGCGTGGCGATGCCGAGCCCGGTCGCCAGGACGGCCTGAGGGCTGCAAATTCCGGCTTTGAGAGGCGACCGATGTCATTCGGCCGCCTCTCCGGGCTCGCATTAACTCTTCGCTCATCCTTTTCGCCAAAATGGCAGGCTCGCGCTGTCGCGCTTGCTCGCGGCTGGGCGTCCGGCGTGGTGAAATTGAGTGGTCGGTTTTCCCGAGTATGGTGTCATGCGTAACCTGATGATTTTCGCGGCCATCCTGATCGGGCTGGGCACCTTCATGGCCCAGATGGCCAGCAAGATGGCGCCCGCCGCCGCAACCACCGCAAGGCAGACCACCGCCCCCGCCGTCACGGTCGCGCAGGCCAGCGCCCGTACGCTGAGCATCGCGCCCGATCCGCGCGGTCATTTCGAGACCGACGGCCGGATCGACGGACAACACATCAACTTCATGGTCGACACCGGCGCCTCGGTGGTCGCCCTGAACGAGACCTCGGCCGCACGCTTCGGCCTGCGTCCGGTGCCGGGCGATTACACCTCGCGTGTCACCACCGCGAACGGCACCATCAAGGCCGCCCGCGCCCGCATCGCCATGATCGAGATCGGCGGTCTCACCGTGCGCGACGTCGACGCCCTGGTGCTGCCTGACGAGGCGCTGTCGGAAAACCTGCTCGGCCTGTCCTTCCTGTCGAAGCTGAAGCGCTTCGAATACGCCAACGGCAAATTGTTGCTGGAGCAATAAATCCAGTCTCACAGGGCACCGTGCAACAAACTCGCTGTCGTCCCTGCATGGTACGCAATTGCGCACGAGGGCCGAGACCCATAACCACGAATGGGTGTTTTTAGAAAATCGTCTCGCCGCGTGCCCATTGCGCTGGCCGCAGCGTATGGGTCCCGGCCTTCGCCGGGACGACGATTGGGGATATTTGCCGCCATTTCCGCCGTAATTGTCGGCCACCAGCCCCAGTCCCACCTTTCGCCCGGCCTGCGCATTCGCTAAGGCTGCGACGATGTCTTTCTGCATGCGACCATAAGGCCGACCCATGTTTCCGAAGCCGAAATCCGCGCTGGTCCCCAACACCTATGCGTTCGAATCCGAGCCGATGGTGAAGCCGACCGGGTTTCGCGAATACGACGCGCGCTGGCTGTTCAACAAGGAGATCAACCTGATGGGCGTGCAGGCGCTGGGCATGGGGCTCGGCGCGCTGATCGCGGAGCTCGGCGTCAAGCAGGAGATCGTCACTGGTCACGATTTCCGCGGCTATTCCGCCTCGATCAAATACGCGCTGATCTCGGGCCTGATGGCGGCGGGCTGCAAGGTGCACGACATCGGGCTTGCGGTGACGCCGATGGCCTATTTCGCGCAGTTCGACCTCGACGTGCCCTGCGTCGCGATGGTCACCGCCTCGCACAACGACAATGGCTGGACCGGCGTGAAGATGGGCGCCAACCGTCCGCTGACTTTCGGCCCCGACGAGATGACGCGGCTGAAGCAGATCGTGCTCGACGCCGCGTTCAATAACAAGGCCGGCGGCTCCTACCAGTTCCACGAGAACTATCCGGCGCGTTACATCGCCGACCTCACCAGCCGGCCGAAGCTGAAGCGCAAGCTGAAGGTGGTGGCGGCCTGCGGCAACGGCACCGCGGGCGCATTCGCGCCGCAGGTGCTGGAGGCGATCGGCTGCGAGGTGATCCCGCTCGACACCGAGCTCGATCACACCTTCCCGAAATACAATCCGAATCCGGAAGACATGGAGATGCTGCACGCGATCCGCGATGCGGTGCTGGCGCACAAGGCCGATATCGGCCTCGGCTTCGACGGCGACGGCGATCGCTGCGGCGTGGTCGACAACACCGGCGAGGAGATCTTCGCCGACAAGGTCGGCGTCATGCTGGCGCGCGACATGTCGGCGATCAACGCCAATGCGCAATTCGTCGTCGACGTGAAGTCGACCGGGCTGTTCGTGACCGATCCGGTGCTCTCGAGGCAGGGCGCGAAGACGGTCTACTGGAAAACCGGGCATTCCTATATGAAGCGCCGCACCAACGAACTCGGCGCGCTCGCCGGCTTCGAGAAGTCCGGCCACTTCTTCTTCAACAAGCCGTTCGGCCGCGGCTATGACGACGGCCTGGTGTCGGCGATCGCGATCTGCGAGATGCTCGACCGCGCGCCCGGCAGGTCGATGGCCGATCTGAAGAACGCGCTGCCGAAGACCTGGTCGTCGCCGACCATGTCGCCGCATTGTGCCGACGAGGCGAAGTACGGCGTGGTCGATGCCGTGGTGAAGCACTTCGAGACGCTACAGCAGAACGGCGGCAAGGTCGCGGGCCAGAGCATCCGCGATCTCGTCACCGTCAATGGCGTGCGCGTCACCGTCGAGGACGGCAGCTGGGGCCTGGTGCGCGCCTCCTCGAACAAGCCGGAACTTGTGGTCGTGGTGGAAAGCCCGGCCAGCGAACAGCGCATGCGCGACATGTTCGAAGCGATGGATTCCGTGCTGCGCACGCACCCCGAGGTCGGCGCGTACAATCAGAAGATTTGAGCTGGGTACTCGCCGCGAAGAATGGTGTCATCACCCGCGAAAGCGGGTGATCCAGTATTCCAGAGACGGTCGTTATTGAGCCGAGAGGCCGCGGCGTACTGGATCGCCCGGTCAAGCCGGGCGACTACAGTTGGGAGGTGGGGTCCTACGCCGCCGGCACCGGCAGCGCCGTCACCGACTTGATCTTCTCCATCGCGAAGCGCGAGGTGACGTTCTTCAGCGGCACGGCACTGATCAGCTTCTTGTAGAAGACGTCGTAGGCCTGCATGTCCGCGACCACGACGCGCAGCATGTAGTCGACGTCGCCGGCCATCCGGTAGAACTCCATCACCTCGGGCATGGCGCTGACGGCGTCGGCGAATTTGCGCAGCCAGGCTTCCGAATGGTCGGCGCTCTCGACCGAGACGAACACGGAGATCCCAAGCCCGATCTTGTTCTGATCGACCAGCGCCACGCGGCGCAGGATCACGCCGTCGGCCTCGAGGCGCTGGATCCGCTTCCAGCACGGCGTCGACGACAGCCCGACCCGGTCGCCGATCTCAGCGACGGAGAGCGAGGCATCCTCCTGCAATACGGTCAGGATCTTGCGATCGATCGCGTCGAGGCGGCGGTTGTTGTCATGAAGCTGAACGGCGAGTTCGGACATAGAAGAAAGTTCCATATGAAGGATCAATATCCCTCATATAGAGAAAAATCTTCTCGCGCAAGCGGTTCCTCACTGGTCAGGCCGGCCGCGCCTCGGCGTGTTCGCTCAAAAACGCTTCAACTTCAGCACGTTGCGGTGCGGCATAAGCACCCCCGAAACGGGTGCATTTCAGCGCTGCGGCGGCCGAGGCGAAACGGAGGGCCTGCCGCAGCTCCTGCTTCTCGGTTATGGCCAGCGCAAACGCCCCATGGAAGACATCGCCGGCGCCCAGCGTGTCGACGGTATGGACCGGGAAGGCCGGCGTCTCCTCGAGCCCGCCCTTCTCGTTGAGCCAGATCGTGCCCTGCGGGCCGCGCGTGCCGGCCAGGAAGGAGGGGGTGAGCTTGGCGAGCTTCTGCAGCGCCTGGCCGTCGTCGGTGACGTCGGCAGTCTGCTGCAGCGGCTCGCTGGAGAACACCAGATGGGAGGAGGCCGTAAGCAGGCCTTCCCGCATCGACATCGCGCGGTCGACGTCGACCACCACGGGAATACCGCGCCGGACGGCCTCGGCGCACAGCTCGGTGCAGAACGGCGCGCAGCGGCTCTCGGTCAGGATCGCCGCGCAATCCTCCAGCAGCAGCTCGGTCGGCGGCAGCTTGACCTTCCAGAGCTCCGGGTCGCGGAAGGTGACGATGGTGCGCTCGCCGGTGTCGTCGATCATAATCGCTGAAATCGGGGTGACCAGGTCCGGCATGTGGATCAGATGGTTGGTCTCGATGCCCTCCTGGGCCAGCTTGTCGAAGATGTAGCGGCTCGAGGTTTCCCGCGAATCGCCCATCGGTCCGCAGATCGAGGCGCGGCCGCCGAGCCGGACGATGCCGATGGCGGCGTTCAGCGCGTTGCCGCCGCAGATCTCGTCGAAATGGGTCGCGTTCTCCTTGGAGCCGCGCGCCGGAACATTGACGCGGAAGGTCAGGTCGCGCACCGGCAGTCCGATGCAGAGGATGCGGGGCGGGACTTTCGGGGCGCCGTCTTGAAAATTCATGCAAAGGTCCGTCGCAATGGTTCCGTCAACTGGCACAAGCCGTGCCAGATTTAATCGGCAGAACGATGTCCGGTTCCCGCTATTGGTCGAGCGGGTTTCGGTGGTGCACCCAGCGGCCGAGCAAATGATGGGCAATCGCAAACGGATGCGGACCGGCGAGGCCGTCGGGATGCTGGCGCTTGAGCATCAGCGTCGCCTCGGCGTGGTCGAACCAGCGCGCGTCCTCCAGCTCGGTGCGGTCGACCACGATGTCTTCGTTGGTCGCGCGCGCGGTGCAGCCGATCATCAGCGATGACGGATAGGGCCAGGGCTGCGTCATGTAGTAATTGACGTCGGTGCAGCGGATGCCGGATTCCTCGAAGATCTCGCGCCTGACGGCGTCCTCGATGGTCTCGGCGGCCTCGACGAAGCCTGCGAGGCAGGAATACATCCCGGGCATGAACTGCTTCTGCCGGCCGAGCAGCACCTTGTCGCCTGACGTGACCAGCATGATCACGACCGGATCGGTGCGCGGAAAGTGCTCGGCCTTGCAGCTCGGGCATTCGCGCTTCCAGCCGCCCTCTCTCATTGCCGTGCGGGTGCCGCAGTTCGGACAGAAGCCGTGGCGCTGATGCCAGGTCACCATCGACTTCGCCATCGCGATGGCCGAGAGCTGTTCGGGCGGCACCACGCCCTGCATCGCCATGCCGCGCAGTTCGGTGATCGCGACGTCGCCGCGGCCGACCAGCTTCTCCGCCGCCTGCGGCGCGATCCCCATGCCGAAGATCGGCGCGCTATCGCGTAAGCCGAGGAAGATCGTGCCGGGGTTGGCGCCGTAGCCGCGGGCCTCCTCCAGCGACAGCAGCGCGCGGGCCCCGCCATCCTCCTGCTTCACCACCAGCGAGTCGCGATAGATCACGTAGGCGCGAGCCTCGCGATGGCTCTCCAGCGCGAACAGCTTCTCGTCATTGCCGCGCAAATGCGCGGCGCGGTCGAGCACATGGGTGACGAAGGCCGGCTGGCCGAGCGGAAATGAATCGGATGCGGACATTGAATTTCAACCCAACCAGATCTTGCGGCGAAGCGCGCTGATGAAATTCTGCACTTCCTCGGCGTCATGCGCCAGCGGCGGCATCACGCCCCAAACGGGACGCGGCCATGCAGCGTCGCTGGTGCGGCGCGCGATGACATGGACGTGAAGCTGCGGGACCAGGTTGCCGAGGGCTGCGACATTCAGCTTGTCGCATTTGGTGACCTCTTTCAGGGCCCGCGAGACCCGGGTGATCTCGGTCATCAGCTGCGCCTGCTCGACCTCGTCGAGGTCGATGATCTCGACCGCGCCGTCGCGCCGCGGCACCAGCAGCAGCCAGGGATAATGCGCATCCTTGATGACGAGCACCTTGCACAGCGGCAGGTCGCCGATGTCGATGGTGTCTTTGTTGAGCTGCGAATGCAGCGACCAATTGGAGGCGGGCATGAGGGGCAAATAATGCCTTTCCGTGTTCCCAGACAAGCCCCACAAAGCCAGCCTTACAAAGCCGGGTCAGGCCGCTTGCTTTCCGGCGGTTTTGGCCCCAAATAGGGACCGGGAGATTGGCGGTGGACGAGCCACTCGCCAACCGGGTCAGGTCCGGAAGGAAGCAGCCCTAACGAGGTCCGGATCGGGTCGCTCGTCAGTCTCCTACCTGTTTTTCCGAGCGAATCGCGCTGGAATGGCGGTCTCCGCGCCCGGCGCTCGATTTTGGCTCCTATCCGCACGCCGGCTGAAGAGACACCCAAGTTGCGGATCGACGCATGAATGACGCTGGCGACCCCTCCAAACCGTCCGACGGCGCAGGCCAGAGCGGTTTCGATCTCGGCGCAGCGCCGGACGCCGCAAAACCCTACCGCGTTCTCGCCCGCAAATACCGCCCCTCCAGCTTCGAGGATTTGATCGGCCAGGAGGCCATGGTCCGCACCGTCTCGAACGCGTTCGAGACCGGGCGGATTCCGCAGGCCTGGATCCTCACCGGCGTCCGCGGGGTCGGCAAGACCACCACCGCGCGCATCCTCGCCCGTGCCTTGAACTACGCCAAGCCGGACGGCTCGGTGAAGGGGCCGACCATCCACATGCCCGACCTCGGCGTGCACTGCCAGGCGATCATGGAAAGCCGGCACATGGACGTGCTGGAGATGGACGCCGCGTCCCACACCGGCGTCGACGATGTCCGCCAGATCAATGACAGCGTGCGCTATGCACCGGCGAGCGCGCGCTACAAGGTCTACATCATCGACGAAGTCCACATGCTGTCGACGGCGGCGTTCAACGCCTTCCTGAAGACGCTGGAGGAGCCGCCGGAGCACGCCAAGTTCGTGTTCGCCACCACTGAGATCCGCAAGGTTCCGATCACGGTGCTGTCGCGCTGCCAGCGCTTCGACCTGCGCCGCGTCGAGGCCGACGTGCTGATGAAGCATCTCGGCAACATCGCGACCAAGGAAGGCGTCGAGGTCGAGCCCGAGGCGCTCGGCATCATCGCGCGCGCCGCCGAGGGCTCGGTGCGCGATTCGCTGTCGCTGTTCGACCAGGCGATCGCGCATGCCGCCGGCAATGTGAAGGCCGATGCGGTGAGACAAATGCTCGGCCTCGCCGACCGCACCCGCGTGATCGATCTCTTTGATTCGCTGGCGCGCGGCGATCTCGCCGGCGCCTTCGCCGAGTTCCGCGCGCAATATGACGTCGGCGCCGATCCGGTGGTGGTGCTGTCCGACCTTGCCGAGTTCGTCAATTTCGTCACCCGCGTGAAGTTCGTGCCGGCAACTGCCGACAATGTCGCGTTCGGCGAGACCGAGCGCGTGCGCGCGCGGGAGTTCGCCGCCAAGCTGTCGACGCGGGTGCTGTCGCGGATGTGGCAGATGCTGCTCAAGGGCATCGCCGAGGTGCAGACCGCGACGCGCCCGGCCGCTGCCGCCGAGATGGTGCTGGTGCGGATCGCTTATGTCGCCGATTTGCCGACGCCGGATGAAGCGATCCGGATGATGATCGAGCAGAATGGTGGCGGCGCTGCGCCCGCGACATCAGGCTCCGCCGCATCGACCCCGTCACGCGCGGCGCCGTCCGCGGCGATGTCGGCCATGCCGTCGGCG
>NZ_JACMYK010000216.1 GCF_020889785.1 Bradyrhizobium acaciae | reverse complement strand
CATCGTCCGCGTAACGCACGATGATCATGCCGCCGGAGGCCTCGCGTTGTCGCCAGCGCTTGGCCCACAGGTCGAGAGCGTAGTGTAGGTAGATGTTGCCGAGGAGCGGTGAAATCACCGAACCTTGACCCGTTCCCCTGTCATCAACGGTTACGACGCCGTCTTCGAGAATACCTGCCTTCAGCCATTTCTGGATGAGGCGGATGATGCGCTTGTCGCCGATCCCATGTTCCAAGAAGCGCACCAGCCAAGATTGACTGACTGCGCCAAAGAAATTTTGGATGTCGGCGTCAACGATCCAGTTCACCTGCCGCGTCTCGATCGCTGTGCAGAGCGCGTCCAACGCATCATGTGGCCCTCTGCCGGGCCGAAACCCGTAGGAAAAGCCACAGAAGTCTCCTTCGTAGATGGCGTTGAGCACGATGACGGTGGCGCCCTGGACGATTTTGTCCTCGAGAGCCGCGATCGCTAACGGCCGCTGCTTGCCGTCTGCCTTTGGTATGTACGTCCGGCGAGACGGTTGCGGGCGGTATGTTCCTCGTTGGACCCGTTTGTGCAGATCGGCGAGCTGGGGCTCGAGATCCTCCTCGTAGTCCTGCCACGTCATGCCATCCACTCCGGGAGCGGCCCTACGCCTGAGCGCAAAGAACGCCGCCCGCAGTGTATCGACATTGATGTGGTGAAGGAGCGCGGTGAACCGGTCCTTCTTCCTCAGCCTTGCGGCTGCCCGTACGCGGTCCAGCGACTGGGTCATGCGAGCCCGGCCCTGTGTCCGGTGTATGCGCCGCTGTTCCGCGTTTCCCTTGGTCCCCAGCCTTGGCTCCGCCCACTCCTCCGCCGGTAATCCGGCTTTGTTCGTCGGCTTCTCAGCTACTATGCCAGAGTCAGACTTCTCCGTGTCGTGCATCAGCGGCTACGGCTCCTCGCCTTCCCGCTGCGGACCATATCCTCGGAGGAGGAAGGTGGCCGACCCGGAGATATCCCGGTTCCCGTACAAGGAGCTTCCATGCATGCCAGGGTCTACGACCACGCCGGGCTGGACGGGTGCTCGCGTTTGCGCACTCGCCCATGTTGCCTTCCGCTCTTTGGACAGCGTCGACGCCCGGGATAACACTGTTTCGCGGCTCAATGGCTGGCCTGCATGCTCCCCTACCGACGCTTCGCCGACCGCCTCGCGGAGGCCTGCGCACGGCTCGGGGCCGATGTGGTTCGCTACACCTTCATCGCAATGGACTTTCACCATCTACTCCTTGCCGGTCTCCCGGCGCACCCAAAGTAGTGCTAGGGCCGATCGACATTCATTGCATCCAGATCGTTGCGGCGGCGAGATGGATGAATCCGGTAAAGTTGCCGGTTCGCCTGTCATAACGGGTTGCCAAGCGTCGAAAGTGTTTGAGCTGGCAGAAGCAGCGTTCGATGCGGTTGCGCTGTTTGTAGGCATCGGCGTTGTGCGGAATGATGATCCTGCGGGTGCGGTTTGACGGGATCACCGCCGTTGCACCGGTTTTCGCGATGATCGTACGCAGGGCGTTGCTGTCACAGGCTTTATCGGCGAGCACGGTATCGCCGCTCTGGCCGTCGAGCAGTGCGGGCGCCTGGGTGATGTCATTAACCTGTCCAGCCGTGACGATGAAGCGGAGCGGTCGGCCGAGCGCATCGGCCAGCATGTGGATCTTGGTGGTCAGTCCACCTCGGGAACGCCCCAGCGCCTGATCTTTGGCCCCCCTTTCCGCTCGACGCCTGCTGGTGGGCGCGAACGATGGTGCTGTCGATCATTAGATACTGGTTGTCGCGATCGGCGGTCAGAGCAGCGAACACGCGCTCCCAGACACCAGCATGGCACCAGCGGCTGAAGCGCTGATGCACCGTTTTCCACTTGCCGTACCGCTCCGGCAGGTCGCACCAGTGTGCGCCCGACCGCAAAGCCCACAAACATCCGTTGACGAACAGACGATTATCCGCTGCCGTACGTCCCGTCGCCAGCTTTCCCCGGCAGCAGTGGCGCGATCCTCGCCCATTGCGCCTCGGTCAGCTCATATCGCTTCGCCGCCACCATCCGCTCCGTGTGTCGAATCACGAAACTCTATGAATCAGCGATCAAACCACTTGGGAATCCTGAATGTCGATCGGCTCTAGCCCGCCTCCTTTGCTAGAATCTCTTGAAGCATGTGGAATCCCTGTCGGAGCAGATGCAGAGCTGGAGAAGGGACTACGGGTGCGCGCGAGACAGGACGAAGTCGCCTCTCGCTTGATGACCATTCCGAGAATCGGCGCAATCTGCGCTACAGCGATAGAGGTGCTATGGCCATCGGCGGAGACATTCTCCAAGGGGCGCGATTTGCGGCCTGGATTGCTCTCATGCCTTGCGACGCCCCCTTGTACTTGGTGCGACCGCCGTTGTGCGATGGGCAAGACGCTATGGATCGCAAGCAGGATGCTGGCTGGCAAGAATGCTCTCGGAGAAGCCTCCAAAGCTAATCGCGGTCGCTCTAGCGAACAAAAAGGCGCGTATCGCCTGAGCCTTTGATGGTCCGCGGTAGCGCTCACCAGCGCTCCAGCGTCTGGCGCTGCGTAACGCAAGGCCAGACGCCGAGAGACGTCGGGAATGCGGTAGGGTCTAACGGAGGACTATGGGCAATCGGTCAGGGACTGGGAGAATTAGCAGGTTGATGAGCGCCAACGCGCACGCTTAGCCGAATTGGATTCAATCCACGCATTCCATAAGGGCCCGCGACGTGTCGAGGTCGCATTGCGAGGCCGGACACACGTCAGCACCCGACCACATGCCTGTTTCGAAGTTATTTTTTGCTTGCATTTACTGCGGCGTCCACACACCAGAATGCCAGCAAAGCCGGCCAGACGGGGTTCGACGCATTCCGCTGCCGCGGTTGTCGCCGAAGCCAAAAGCCACCATCGCTGGCGCCTGAACGACGCCGTCGCGGTTGCGGTATTTCGGGCGGCGCGTCACAATCGCCCAGAACTTCGCCGGCGTCACGCCCACCCGCTTCGACACGTCCTTGCCAATCAGGATCTTCTCATCCCTTCGCAACCAGGGGGCACCTCGGGCTCGATGACGATCTCGCCCCGCTCCAATGAGCGCCGAGGTCCTTGTGTGACTGCGGCGCTCGCTTCGTCCTGTCTGTCCCAGCTGCTTTCGCCAGCTCGGCGTCGACCTCCGCCACGCCGATGGCGATTCCGTCAAGCACGAAGGCGAACTGCTCATCGCTCTGCTTGTCGGTGCGCAAGCGTCCCGATCGCGGGCCGTAAGCGTGCGCTCTAACATCTTCACGATTGCCGTCGGTTCCGATCTGCGCATCGGCTACCTAGTTGATTGCAGCAAGGTCGGCGTTGACCGTCGTGAGTCTTGCAATCTCGGAGCCATTGCGTTGTTCTCCGCCTCGATTGCCGCCAGCTCTTCCGCTAAGGCGAGGATCAGCGCATGGGCTTCGGCATGGGTGGTCGAGGCTCTGCAACTGGCATCGCCATCGCTACTCTCACAGCAGAGTCGTCGGCGATCGTCCAAACCTTTCAGCCTCTTGATTCAATTCGCCGCAAGTTATCAACCCACCGATCGCGGGCGCTTCACAGCCGCCGATCGCACCTTCGTTCAGTCCAGCCAGTCAACGAGCGCAAGCAGCTGCGCGCGATTGAGCTGGATCCGATGTCGACCAATCCGTGGCCAACAAAATTTCGTTTTCTCGAACGGATCGGTGCCTGCGTCGCGCACCAGCGGCCGCAAACCCGTCCAGTCTTCGACTACACCGAAAGATTTTTACAAACGATCCGCGGGCGGTCGACCATCGGCTAATCTCAACCTCCTTTGAGCTCAAGCACAAGGTGGGTCAGCTTAGCGTGGCCATCATACCGGGAGCCGCTCGCCGTACTAGCCGGAGCCGGCTATGAGCGTCGGCTTTCAAGATGTCGGTGAAGCTGTGGAAATGCCGCGAGGGATGCTCCTGCCGCCGATCGCGGCGAGTGTATCGAGGCCGCCGGCGACGTACCGAATGCGATCAAGCGGCCGCCACCCGTCCGGGGTGCCGGGGTCCGGATTGGCCATCCGAACACGCCAAGGCGTTAGATCTACGCTGGCGAGCCATCCGCTGCTGCTAAGTCAGCTGTTTCGGTTTGTCTGAACGGCGCCGACGGCCATGGCTTACTAATCGAGAGGAACAAATAGCTTCTCGTGGAGAAGAACTCGGCGACATCAATGTCGCTCCAGTCCGCTGACCAACGTTTTCTGTTTCAAGGTTGTGCCGCCGTTAAGCAACACCTGCAAAGGATCAGCGGCCTGGATCGAGAAGCCATGATCACTTGTTGAGAACCACCGTGTCAGATGACGACCAGCAAACTCGTACCCTCGCCCCAGATACGTGCCTTGATTCAGCCCGGCAGGAGACCATCTTAGCTGTAATATTCAGGCCGTTGTCGGTTTTGATGGTCACGCGGGTCATGCCGCCAACGAACGAGCTGCTCACGACGTCGCCTGTCAGTTGATTGCTGTTGTCTGTGACTGCTTCATCCATACCGCAGATCCGTACCTTCTCGGGTCGAACCATAACCAGTAGCTCCAATCCTTCGGTCCGCATAGCCCCCGGAACGGAAATCGACCGGTTTCCGGCGATCATCATGAGGCCATCAGCATTCATTTCTCCGCTAATCAGATTCGATTCTCCGACGAACTCCGCCACGAACTGGTTGCACGGCTGGAAGTACAACTCATCCGGCGTCCCAAGCTGAGCAATTTTTCCCGAGCTCATCAGGCAAATGCGGTCGGACATGTTGAGCGCTTCTTCCTGATCGTGGGTAACGTATATGACGGTTGTGCCGAGGTCCTTGTGAAGACGCTTGACCTCCCCCTGCATCTGCTCGCGCAGATTCTTGTCCAACGCTCCCAGCGGCTCGTCCATCAGAATGATGGCCGGCGAGTAAACGATGCAGCGCGCAATGCCCACGCGTTGCTGCTGACCACCGGACAGCTGGCGCGGCCTTCGGTCTTCAAAGCCGCGTAGACCGACACGTTCGAGCGCCTCCGTCACTTTGTCGTGGATCGCTTTGGCGGATTCACGACGGACCCGAAGCGGATAAGCCACATTTTCGAATACCGTCATGTGCGGCATTAGGGCATAATTCTGGAATACCATGCCGATTCCCCTCTCGCGCGGAGGCGTCGCAGTAGTATCTCGCCCGCCCAGTAGTATGGTACCAGTCGTTGGTCCGAATGCGCCTGCGATCAGATTGAGCAGAGTGGTCTTGCCGGAGCCTGACGGACCAAGCAGCGTCAGGAACTCGCCCTTGTCGACGCTGAGATCGGTCAGATGCAGCGCGGTCACAGAACCGAACATCTTCGATATCCCACTCAGCGCGATCGCGTGCGCGCCGCGAGCTCCTAGAACGGTGCCGTCCTGCATCGGGTTCACTTCATTACGCATACGCTGAGGGCGAAACGCAAACGTTCGCAGTCCGCCCTGCAGCTGGAGATTTGGCTGAACTTCTTCAAGTGCTTCTTCTTTCCTGGTCTGTTGATTCATGCCGAGATAACGCCGCTGGATGCCGTTTGTGTTAAACATCGGTCGGCGTCCATTTTCTCAATCCGATCGCGACAATGCAAACCAGCAGAGAAAGCGCCGTCATCAAGGTAGACACGGCGGCGATCACCGGAGAGATTTCCCAATGGAGAGCGTTGAACATCTTCACCGGCAGGGTGACGGTGTTTGGGCCAGCTAAGAACCAAGCGATGATCACTTCATCGAAGGACAGCAAAAACGCGAAAAATGCTGCGCTCACGAGCGACGGAACGAGTTGGGGGATAACGACCGTGACGAACATCTGCATCGGCCCCGCCCCCATCAATTCCGCGCCGAATTCGAGGTTGCGATCTAGCTTGTTCACACCTGCCACGACCATGACGATTACATAAGGTAGGGTGACCATGACGTGACCGAGCACAATGGAAAGCGTAGTTCCGGTTATCCTAAGATAGGAAAAATAAAGATAGAGCCCGAGCCCTATAACGATGATAGGGACGATAGACGGGCTCATGATCATACTAGTAACGAGCCCCTTGCCAGCGAACTCGTGGCGCGCCATCCAGTAGCCGGCGAGAGTACCTGCAATCATCGCCAACGCCGTGGTCGCGATCGCGATCTTGAGGCTCTCGAAGAGCGAGCCGAGCCAAGCGGGGGAGTTGAAGAATATCCTGAACAGATCGAATGAATAACTCGCCGGCGGGAAAGTTAGCGCATTCGTCGGTCCAAACGCCATGGGCACCGTCACCACTATCGGTGCCAGGAGAAATACATAGATCGGCACGGCCAGCCCGGTACCTAGGGCACGGTAGCGACGCGAATGCGGGTCATCAATCTGGCCGGGCAAGAGCAACCTCCTAGACCTTGCGCCGGCGCCAGAGCGCCAGCGGAGCGGCGAACACCAAAACCATGCCAAACAGCACTACGCTAATGGCTGAGGCCTTTTGCCAATCCAGGACCTCTCGGTTGTAAAAATCGACGAGGTTCGATAGCATTTGATCTTGTGGTCCGCCGAGCAGCGCCGGAACGACAAAGGCCCCCAGGGACATTACGAAGATACTCAACAGACCAGCGAACACTCCCGGCAGACTCATGGGAACAGTGACCGTCCAGAATATGCGAGGGGGCTTGGCTCCCATAATCGAAGCTGCCCGGTAGATGGCCTCGTCGATCGCGACCAGACTGGCGAGAACGGGTAGGACGACGAGTGGAACCAGAAAACTGGTCATGCCAACCAGAAGGCCAACCAGATTGAGCACAAGTGGTAGCTGGACTTTCGCATCGAAGATCCAGCTGAGGATGTTGTTAATGATGCCTTCACGTCCAAGGATGACGGTAAATGCAAAGCATTTGACTAAAATGCTGGTCCAGAAAGGAAGGAGCACCAACAACATCAAAATTGCTCTGCGCCGCGCCGGCTGACGCGCAAGATGCAAAGCGACGACGAACCCCAGAAGCAAGCTCAGCAGAGACGATAAGCTGGCAATGATCAGCGTCGTCGACAGCGTTTGCCTGAATAACTTGCTTGTCAAAACCTCGCCGTAAGCTGCCAGCGATAAGGGTGGTCCGTAGACGCTTGTGTAGAAAACGTAAAGCAGAGGCGGCAATACAATGAAGATCACCGCCAGAACTGCCGGCGACATGAAAATGGTTTGAGCGCGTATGCTACTAGCCTGATTCATGACCTCTATGAAAGGTTCGAGCCTAGAGTATAGTTAGTGCAACTCAGACGGGACTGCCCCGCCCGAGACATTTAACTAATCAGGTCAGGATCCACTCCTTGAAGCGGCGCGATACTGCATCGAGATTATCTGCCCAATACGCGCCATCAAGAATGAGATTGTTGGGATTGTTCATATCGGGCATCCATTTGCGAGTTTCAGCCGATAGCATCGACATCGCCTTTTTGGAATTTGGCACGGACGCGGTCAAATTGCATTGCCGCACCAGAACGTCCGGACGCATGTAGTAGGCGAGGTATTTCATCGCGTTCTCCTTGTTAGGTGCGCCCTTGAGCACTACAAGCGGGTCAGGAGATAGCAGGTTCTGTTCAAATGAGAACGCTACCGGCGTTCCGCCCCCGGGTTCATTCGTGGCTTTGGCGCGATTGGCATACGTATAGCTGAAAGCGACCTCGCCTGCCTGCAGAAGGGAATATGTTTGCGGCGTCGCAGCTGTCCACGAAGCAATGCTCGGCTTGATCCGATCGAGCACCTTGAACGCGCGATCAAGATCGAGCGGGTAGATTTTGTGCGGTGCCACGCCATCACCGAGAAGCGCCGCTTCGAGTGTCTCGCTGGCGTAATTTCGCAGGGTGCGGCGCCCTGGGAACTTCTCCAGATCGAAGTATTCGGCAAAATTCGTAGGATGCTTTCCCGGACCGTATTTGCTCGGATCCCATGCTATGCCGCCGGCAAACGTATCAGTCGTGAGGACGTCACTTGTCGGCGGGATCACCATATCCCCGATGTTGAACATCGAAAGATCCAGTTTTTCCCAAAAGCCCTGCGTAGATCCGTACGCGGCCTCCGCGGCCGTCGGCAGATGAACGTCTATTTCGACATTGCCCGTTAGTTTTTGAGCTTTGACTTTCGCCATGTCCGGCCTTGGTGCGATGTCGACCTTAATGCCCGTTTCCCGAGTGAAGGACTCGATCACAACCTTGACTAAGATCTCTTGAAAGCTCCCACCACTACTGGTGACAGTCAGCGAATTGGACTTGGCTGCGGTGACCGCGCTCCGGAGCACCATTGGCGCCGCGAGTACACCGGCCGCCCCGGTCAAGAACAAGCGACGGGAGAGTATTGACGTGGGTTTCTTCATAACGGCTCCATTTTCCTTGTTGGATTCGGGTCACGTATCGAGCCGCCGAATGAGGCACGCCCGCCTCATGGCAGTACGGGCGCGATCTCGGATCAGAAAACGGCACGAGCGTCCGACCCGCGAGGAAGGTCACCGCGGCATCTTAGCCGTGTAGTCTCCCCGAGACCCTGTCATCAGCACGAGAGCTTAATGTCGGCTCCGGCCACAACTTGTGAGAATTCCGTTGGGAAAAGGCCGTCGATGCGAGCAGGCCAACAAAGAGAGCGTCGACATCGTGCCTCATACGTCTCCTCGCTCTTCAAGTTATCAATTCTGATTAATCACACCGCAATTTGCGCTGATCACCTTCTGCGGGGCCAATACCAATTTCGGACGGATCAATGCCGGATTGGAATTAATAGGACAATCGGAGGCCTTTCCTGCCACTGCGTTCGCCATGATTCATTAGCAGGATCGATTGCACCCTCGGAGCGTTTAGTGGTCATGATGGCCCGATAGCCTGCAGCAAAGTTGACCTCCATTTCGGCTCAGGCGGTTCCTTCGCGTCCTACCTGACCAAGCGGTTGCAGATGATCTGCCAAAGTAGTGCTAGCACTACTTTGGCAGAATCTATTTGCGCCAGTGTTTTTCAA
>NZ_JACMYK010000215.1 GCF_020889785.1 Bradyrhizobium acaciae | reverse complement strand
CGTCGCGATCGGCCGCGTCGTGCTGCAACGGATCGGCCGCGGCGCCGATCGCGCGCTGATCGCGTTGATCAAGCCGGCCCCGCATCTCGCTGCCAGACCGGCGGCGCCGATTGCGCCTCAGCCGGTTGAGCCGGAAACGCCGGTCACCGCAGCGACGGCACCGCAAGAGGCCGCCGCTGTTGAGCCGCCGCCGGCGCCTGCCGCTATCGAGCAACCAGCCGTGCAGGATGAAGCCCCCGCACCGGCCAGCGAAGCGCCGGCCACCTTCACGCTGTTCGATGCGCTCGATCCACCGGCGGACGAGGCAGTAGCCGAGCCGATCATCAGTCCAGCTGAATCCAGGCCTGCGCACGCAGCTCCATCGCTCGCGGCAACAGAAGGCGCGCACGTGGAGACGGTGCCCGTCGAGACCGCGGCATTCGACACCACGCCTGACATGACGCCCGCTGTCGAGGAGCCACTGTCGGAAGCGCTGATCGAGGCGCCTATGGAAGCGCAGGTCGAGGAGCCCGTGCACGCGGCTCCAACTTCCGCGGCAGCAGATGAGGCGCACGTCGAGACTGCGCCTCGCGACACCGCGCCAGACGAAACGCCCGCCGTCGAGGAGCCGCTGTCGGAAGCGCTGATCGAAGCGCCCGCTGAGGAGCGGGTCGCAGCACCTGCGGCGGAGCCCGCCCCCGTCCCCGAAGAGACCGCAGCTGCGCCCGCTTCGGAAACAACAGCACCGCCCGCCGATCCCGTCCCCTCGCCCTATGCGATCGCGGATCTGCCCGTGCCACCGGTCGCCGAGCCGGAGCCCGTGGCATCAGCACCAGCAAAACCGCCATCCTGGCTCGACGAGCCGGTGCCGGTGCGGCGGCATCCGCTGCGCTTCATGTGGCAGATGGACCATGAGGCCCGCTTCTCGCTCGGCTCCGACGAATTCACCCGGCTGATCGGCCTGCACGCCGCGGCCGGCTTCGGCCGGCTGTGGAGCGACATCGCCGAGAGCTTCGGCGTCGATCCCGAAGGCCGCGTGATGCAGGCGTTCGCCAGCCACGACACCTGGAGCGGCATTACGCTGAACTGGCCGGTCGACGGCGGCGGCCGCTTGCCGGTCGAACTGTCCGGCCTGCCGATGTTCGACCGCAACCGGAATTTCGCCGGCTATCGCGGCTTTGGTGTGTGTCGTGATCTCGACGGGCTTGCGCGACTCGCCGCGTTGCGCCGCTATGAGTTCTTCAGCGGCTCGATCGTGCCGCAATCGCTGTCGGCCGACGCCGCGCCGGCGCCGCGCACCGCTGCGCCGCCACATGAAAGTCCTCCGCCACACGCGGAGCCGCCGCCCGATACCAACGCAGCCGCACTACCCGAGGAATTGACCGAGCCGACAGCAGCAGAGACTTCACACCAAGCCGATCCGGATCACGCCGTGGAAACGCACGAGGAAACGCAGGAAGTGCGTCACGACACACCGCAGAATGTGGTGCCGTTCCGTCTTGCCGGCGACACCCGGCCGCCCTCGCTGACACCTGTCGAGAACAACGCCTTCAACGAGCTCGCCCGCCAATTGTCGGCGCGGCTCGAGAGCGAGGCCGGCCTCACGGCGCCCACCAACGACAGTGCCACCGCGGAGCCGATCGCCGACGAGCCGTCCGCAAGCGAGCCGCCGCAAGAGGCTGCGTCTCTGCAGGAAAAGGTGACGCAGCAGGAGACGCCGGCCGAGCCGCCAAAGGCCGGCTGGCTCGCGGCGGCCGAGCCCGCGCCGCACGCCAGTTCCCGGCGCGACCGCGCGCTGCTCGATCTCTTGCCGGTCGGCATCCTGGTCTACCGGCTCGACCGCCTGCTCTATGCCAATCACGCCTTCCTCGCCCGCATGGGCTATGACAGCCTGCACGCGCTGGAAGCCGCCGGCGGGCTCGATGCGCTTTATGTCGAGCCCGGCGTCTCGCAGGCGAGCAGCACCTCCGGCACCGGCACGCCGGTCACGATCTCGGCCAACCAGAACGGCCAGGCCGAGCAGGTGTCCGCGGAGGCGCGGCTGCACACCATCAACTGGGACGACGAGTCCGCGCTGGCGCTGATCTTCTCGCGCACGCTGGACGAAGACACCGCGGTCGCAGCCGCCCTCTCCGATCCCGAACCGCCCGCGATCGTGGAGCCGGTGCTGGCGCCACCGCCGCCGCAGGCCGGCCATGCCGACGCCGAGGAGCTCGGCGCGATCCTCGACACCGCCGCCGAAGGCATCATCATGTTCGATGCCGAAGGCAACATCCATTCCTGCAACCGCAGCGCCGAAGCGCTGTTCGGCTATGACGGCGACGAGTTCGTCACGCACAATCTCGCCGACCTGTTTGCGCCGGAAAGCCGGCACGGCATCTTCGACTATCTTTCCAGCCTGAAATCGGCCGGTGTCGCCAGCCTGCTCGACCACGGCCGCGAAACGCTCGGGCGCGTCCGCCAGGGCGGCATCATCCCGCTGTCGGTGACGATGGGCCGCACCCGCGCCGACGGGCCGAACTTCTTCGCGGTGTTCCGCGACCTGTCGCAGACCAGGAAGAGCGAGGGCGAAGTGCGCGAGGCGCGGCGGCTCGCCGAACGCGCCGCCAACGCCAAGACCGACGTGCTGGCGCGGATCAGCCACGAACTGCGCACGCCGCTCAACGCCATCATCGGCTTCGCCGAGGTGATGATATCGGAGCGTTTCGGCGCGCTCGGCAACGAGCGCTATGTCGAATACATGAAGGACATCCGCGCCTCCGGCGAACGGGTGATCGCGATCGTCAACGACCTGCTCGATCTGTCGCGGATCGAGACCGGCAAGCTCGATCTCGCCTTCACCAGCCAGAACCTCAACGAGATGGTGGAGAGCTGCGTCGCGGTGATGCAGCCGCAGGCCAACCGCGAGCGCATCATCATCCGCACCTCGCTCGCGCATACGCTGCCGCCTGTTGTCGCCGACGCCCGCGCGCTGCGCCAGATCACGCTGAACCTGATCGGCAACTCGATCCATCTCGCCAATGCCGGCGGCCAGGTGATCGTCTCGACCGCGCTGTCGGATTTCGGCGAGGTGATGCTGCGGGTGCGCGACACCGGCCAGAGCCTCAACGACAACGAGGTCGCCGCCGCGCTCGAGCCGTTCCGGGCGCCGACGCCATCCGACCAGGCCGGGTCCGGCGGCGTCAGCCTGTCGCTGACCAAGGCGCTGGTCGAAGCCAACCGCGCCAAATTCCAGATCCGCACCGGCGGCCGCACCGGCACGCTGATCGAGGTGACCTTCGCCCACGCCGCCGCGAGGGCGTGAGGCGTAACGTTCCGCGAAGTGCTTTTCGCCGTGTCTCCATGTAATGGAGGCACCGACGCAGGGGCTCCCTCCCCCCTTGCGGGGGAGGGTTGGGGAGAGGGGTGCCGCACGGCGCGCTCTCTCCTCTCAACATCCGTTCGAGCAACGCGCAATCGAGATTGCAAAAGCGCGATCGACGTCTTGCATCACGCCCCGGGGCCCCTCTCCCCACCCTCCCCCGCAAGGGGGGAGGGAGCCTGAGATGCGTGCTCACCTCACCTGGCTTCGTGCAAGCAAGCACGGATGACCTGCCCGACACTGCGAAAATCTGTCGCGCCTCTTCCGCGCGGCACGGCATAAATCTTGCTGCAATTCAGATCGTTTGAATAATTCATTGCCACATGGACCGCCCGCTTTCCGGGCATTGGATCTGGCGGATGCGCTGTCTCGTTGTCGCCGATTTGCACTACTCGTTGCCGCAGTTCGACTGGCTGCTGGCCGCGGCGCCGCAGTTCGATCTCGTGATCTTCGCCGGCGATGCGCTCAATCTCGGCTCGGCGGTGGATTACCGCGCCCAGATCGTCGTCGTCACCAAATACCTCGCGCGGCTCGCCGGTCTCACGCGCGTGATCTTCTGCTCGGGCAATCATGATCTGGACGAGCGCAGCGCGGACGGCGAGAAGATCGCGCGCTGGGTCGCCGGCATCAGGGAGTTCGGCATCGCCTGCGACGGCGACAATCTGACCATCGGCGACACGCTGTTCACGGTGTGCCCGTGGTGGGACGGCCCGATGGTCAAGGCGCGGATCGACGATCAGCTGCGCGCGGCGGCGGCGATGCCGCACGGACGCTGGGTCTGGGTCCATCACGCCCCGCCGGCGGATTCTCCGACCAGCTGGGGCGGCAAGCGCTTCTTCGGCGACGTCGAGCTGCTGCGCTGGATCGAGCGTCATCATCCGGCGATGGTGATCTCGGGCCACGTGCATCAATCGCCGTTCATCCCGAGCGGCTCGTGGTTCGACCGGATCGGCGCGACCTGGGTGTTCAACACCGGCCTGCAGCCGGGCCGGCCGCCGGTCTACATCGTGCTCGATCTCACCCAGGAGAAGGCCTTCTGGCTCGCCGCCGGCGACGCCCAGATCGTCGATCTCAATGCCCCCCTGCACCGGCCGGCAACGCCGCTCAGCGAGGCGCCGGACTGGCTCACATCCTTGGATCGGATTGCCGATCCGAGCCTGGCGCGACCTGCATCGGCGGCAGGTTGATCATGCTCTGCAGCACTTCGCCGACCATCGCCAGATGGGTGCCGTGATCGGCATATTGGTGCATCAGGTCGGCAAGATAGGTCGTGGCGACGTTCAGCCGTTGCGCCAAAAGCTGCGCGATCAGCAGCGCCACCGCAGGCTGCTCGCGCAGGAACGACGCCGCGTCGTCGAATTCATAGAGCACGCAGTCGGACGCCGCACGCACCCTGGCGCTGTGCGGCCTGTCGAGCAGGACACTCATCTCGCCGAACACCGCGCCAGGCTCGTCGATCACGGCGACCAGACTATCGCCCTTCACGACTTCCACCTTGCCCTCGAGCAGCACGAACAGATGACCGGTCTTGCCGCCCTCCTCGATGAAATCCGTGCCGGCCGGCAGGCTGCGCCTGGCCCCGCCCGTGCAGTGATCAAGGATCGCTCGCATGCTATTCGCCTCCGTCTAAGCCAGACTAGGCAGAGATGCCGTCGAGATGAAACGGATTAGCTGGGCGATTTGCTCAAATTGTCGGCAGGTGCGGCGGAGAATAGGTCGCTTGAGGTTACGAGACCGAGCCTTACCCCGATGCGTTAAGCCCTGTAGCTTCGGAGTGAGGGACGCACCGGCGGATAGGTTCCCTCCCCCCTTGCGGGGGAGGGTTAGGGAGAGGGGTGTCACACGGCGAACTCTCTCCATTCGGCGACGACGCGACCGAAATTGCGAGAGCAAAGCACTCGGCAACATCTCGCCCGGGGCTCACCCCTCTCCCCGCCCTCCCCCGCAAGGGGGGAGGGAGCCTGAGAGGCGTGCTCACGTCACGTCGCCAGTTCGCAAGGTCCGCGGCTCGGATCGCGTAGCGACGCCTACTGCTTGATCTCCAGCGTCTGGCGCTTGCCGGCGGCGATCGAGAATGGCTTCTCGACCTTCTGGCCGTCGGCATAGATGGCGACCGCGACATAGTCGCCGGCGCTGAGCGCGACGTTGTAGGCCGCATCATAGCTCACTGAGATGCGCTTGCGCTCGTCGTTGAGGTCGCGCTCGGCGCTGAGGATGTCGATCTCCTGGGCGCCGTCGGCCTTGATCCCGACCACGCCGGCGTTGAGGTTGACGTTGATCCGGGTCGGCGCGCCGGACTTCACCTCCGCACGCACCGTTCCCTTGGCCTCGCCGACCACAGCCGTCACGTCGTAGCTGCCGCTCGGCAGATCGAACCTGGACTCGGCGTCGTATTCCTGCGCAACCTTCTCGCCCTCGTCGCCGTCGGCCTTGGCGGGCTGACGGACCGCGACCACGATATCCTTCTCAACCTTCGGGCCGCCCTCGGCGTAAGTCGAGGTCACGATCAGCTTGCCGACATCGAGGCTGAGCTGGACGTTGCTGGAATCGCCGGCGGCGACCGAGAACGGCTTGCTGGTCTTCGACTGCCCCTTGGTCAGGGTCAGCACATAGCTGCCCGCGGCGAGCACGAAGCGCGGCACCGCGTCGTATTCCTGCGCGATCAGTCTGCCGCCCTTGTCGGAGACCTGCCAGACCACGTCATCGACCTTGCCCGCACCACCGGCCACCGAGCCTTCGCTGGTGACGTAGCCGGCATCGAGGATGACGTCGAGCGCCGCCGGCTTGCCCTTCTCGACCTTGAGCGGAAACTCGCGCTTGAGCTGCCGGTAGCTCACCTCGACGATGTAGTCACCGGGCGCGATGTTGTCGGCGAACGGCGCACCGTAGAAGGTGTTGACGTGTTCGCCCTTCTCGTCGCCGGCGCGCTTGTAGATGCCCCAGTTGACATCCTCGTCGCTGATCGGATCGAGCCCTTCAGCGAGCCGCGCCACGCCGCGAATGTTCTTGCCGAGATAGGGATCGGCCGCCGCCGGCTTCTGCGGCGCCTCGCTCGCGACCTTGGTGCCCTGCGTCGCCGCCACCGCCTTGGTCAGCGCGCCGGTCAGGCTCGCGGCGTTGCCGGCATCGAGATAGACGCCGCCGGTCGCACGCGCGATGCATTGCAGCTGGCTCTTCGCCGCGGGATCGGCGACGTCGAGGCCGATCACATGGGCGGTGAAGCCGATGCCGGCCTTCTTCAGCTCGGCCGCGGCGCCGCACGGATCCGGCGCGCAGGTCTCGATGCCGTCGGAGACCAGGATCACGTTGGCCTTGTTCTCGGTCGAGTGCAGTGCCTCGGCAGCGGCGCGCAGCGAATCCGCGATCGGCGTCTTGCCCTTCGGATTGATGCCGTCGACCGCGGCCTTGATCCGCGCCGGATCGAACTTGCTGACCGGGATCATCAGCTCGATGTCCTTGCAGTCGCCCTTCGAGCGATGGCCGTAGACCATCACACCGAGGCGATCGGCGGGATTCCATTTCGACAGGATCGAATCGACCGCCTGCCGTGCTGCGGCGATCTTGCTCTGGCCGTCGACGAGGCCCCACATCGAGCCGGATGCATCGAGCACCAGAATGGTGTCGGTGCCCTGCGCCTGGGCTTGCGGAGACAGCAGAGCCAGGCCAAGCGACAGCAGGCCGGCAATGAACGAGCGGCGAAAAAAGTTAATCACGGATCGGTCCTCGATAATGGAGACAGTCGGAGGGCAAGGACGACTACGACGACGCGCCGTCCTGACACTTGGACAATCGCGACATGGGTTTGGACTAACGCGACACGCAGATGACAATTGGATTGTTTTAAGAGTTGCGATCATGGATCGCGGACGACGGAATCTCGACGGCGCTGTCGAGATATTCTGCCATCGCACGGAAGGTGCTCGGCCCGGTCGGCGCGTAACAGAAGAAGGGATAGCCGGGCAGCCAGGTCTCGCCGAAGGCGGCAATCGTGGCCTCCATGGCGCCGGCCTCGCGGATCAGGCGACAGGCCTTTTCCACCGACGCCTCGCGATCGAACGGGATCGCGGCGGCCTGGATCGCCGCGAGCCGGAAATGCGTGTCGATTGTCATGGTCTCTCGCCGCCTCAGTCGATGCCCTTGCGGACGGCGTCGAACGCGCCCCCGAGCAACTCCAGCGCCTTGACGCGCCGGCGGCGTGCAAGACGCGCCTCGCCGACCTTGCGCTCGTGCTCGCCCGCGATGAAGGCCTGGATGTCCGGCAGCGGACGAATGACGCCACGGCTGCCCCATTGGCCGTCCGGTATCTCGGTTGGAAACACCCAGACCTGCGGCGCCACATCCTCGAACGAACCGCCTGCGGCGCGCACCACCGCGTCGGTCACGTCCTTCACCAAGGCCGCGCGCGAGGCCTCGGTGTACTGCCCCTCGGGCACCGTCGGGACGATGCGATATCGTGGCGACGGCGACGGCTCGCCCGCCACATAGACGGCGGCCGGCCGATGCAGGAACACGACGGTGACGCTTTGCGCAACCTTGTTGGCCGGATCGAACCCCTCATGGCCGATCAGGATGTCGCCGAGTTCCTTGATCAGCCGCGCTTCCGCTGCCGGCTTCAGGGCTCCTTCGGGAATTGTGACGTCGATCATCGGCATTGAGAGACCTCCTGTTTGTTGCCAGCATGAGGTCTATGCGCGGGGCGTCTCCGGCAGCAGTGGCAGTATCGCCATTCTCAGAGGTAATTCGGACACCGCGTCGTCAGCCGGCCGGTGCCATGCGCGCGGCCCGCGCGAACCGGCGCTGGTATTCGCGTGGCGAGAGCCCCGTTTCGCGCTTGAACAGGCGGCGAAAGGTCGACAGGTCGTTGTAGCCGACCCGCGCACTGATCGCGTCCAGTTTGAGGCGCCTCGTTTCGATCAGGCGCTTGGCCACATCGACGCGCAGCGCCTGCAGATATTGCAGGGGCGCTTCGCCGACTGCGAGCTTGAAGCGACGGTTCAAGGTGCGCTCGCTGACCGCAAGCTCGCGGGCCAGCCTGGCGAGGCTGAAGCCCCGTTGCAGGGACTTCTCCATCAGGCTTTGCGCTTGCGCCACCAGCGCGTCGGAATGCTGCGTGTCGTGCGTGCGGCTGGTATAGGACGCCTGCGAGACGCGATTGCCGTCGATCAGCATCAGCTTGCCGGTCTCGTTCGCAACGTCGGCGCCTGCGAACTTCTCGACCAGCCGCAGCGCGAGATTGAGCGACGTGGTCACCGCGCCCGAGCAGACGATCCGGTTCTGCTCGGTGAGGATCTCGGCAACGCGCAGATCCACTGCCGGATAACGCATCGCGAATGTCCGCCCCTTCGCCCAATGGGTGGTCGCGACCCGGCCGTCGAGCAGGCCGGCCTCGGCAAGGATGAAGCTGCCGGTGCAATAGGACGCGAGCAGCGTGCCGCGCTCATGTTGCCGCCGCAGCGCAGCAAGCAGCGGCTCGACCGTATCGAGACGCGCGAAGAAACGCTCGATATCGCCGACAAAGGGCCCGGGGATCACGACCGCATCCGCCGACGACCGCGCGCTGATCGGTCCGTCGACGCCGACGATCTGGCCGGACACGGTCTGTATCGGCCGGCCGCTCAGGGACTCGACGCGCCACCGCAGCTGCGACGGCTTGCCGTTCTGATGCCTGGGCCGGTTCGCCGCCACTGAATTGGCGGCGGTGAACACGTCGACAATGCCGGCGACCCCCGAAGCGAGGATGCCGTCATAGACCCAAATCCGGATGAGTGGCACGGCCGTGTCCGATTTTACGCAAGGCGGGGTGATTCTGCCATCGCTTGTGTGACCAGGCAAGTCGCCGCCGTCTCACCGACCGCGCAACAAAACCGGTGTCGTCCCGGCGAAGGCCGGGACCCATAAACCCCAAATGCTGCTTATTGCGCGATGCTGGAACGACGAGTCCCGTTCACAATCTCCGCCGCGGCGTATGGGTCCCGGCCTCCG
>NZ_JACMYK010000214.1 GCF_020889785.1 Bradyrhizobium acaciae | reverse complement strand
GATCGTCCGCGAAACGCGCGTATTCGACATTGATGTACTTGCCGCTCCGTGTGACTTCTCGCGCTCGCTCCAGCATCTTGTCAACCTCGTTGAGGTAAAGATTACTGAGCAAGGGCGAAAGCACACCGCCTTGCGGAACTCCCTTCTTGCCAGCGGCTTTCAGCATAACTTTTAGGAGATGCATGACGTCCGCGTCGTTGATCCGCTGCGCCACCTTCGCCAATAGCCGGTCATGCCGGACGTTGTCGAAATAGGCTCGCAAATCAAAATCGAGAACGCGCGTCTTCCTTTGAGCTATTGCATCTGTCACTCGCTTGATCGCATCATGCGCTGTCCGCTTAGGCCGATACCCAAACGACCCCGGTTGGAAATCCGCCTCGAAGACAGGTTCGAGTATGAGCTTGAGCGCACCTTGAACCACCCGATCACGGACCGCCGGAATCGAGAGGATGCGAACTTTATTCCCATCCTTCGGTATTTCCTGTTTCCGTGCCGGAAGTGGCCGATAGGTATGCCCGGTCAGTTCGTCCCGCAACTGCTCAAGCAGAGCGTCTACGCCTAGCGCTTCAATGGCCTCGAAGGTCACCCCGTCTATTCCCGGAGCGCCGTCGTTTTCTTTGGCCATCTCATACGCCGCGCGTAGCGTTTCCACTTTGCAGACGTGAACGTATAGACCCCAGAAACGCCAGGACGGTTCAGCCTTCGCCTTGACGTATAGTCTCCTCCTCAGGTCCTGCAAATCAATGGACGCCTTTGTCATCTCGTCCTTGCCTTCCTTACGTTAGAGACGTCACAAATGGCAGGGCCCCTTCGCTCCACGGGGGTTACTCCGCTTCACAGCTACTGCGGACCCGGCCGCCACCCTCTCGTCTTCGGCCGCTTTCCCGGTGTCGCCGGTTATACAGCCTACCTTGCTCCGACAATTTCTCGCCGGGGACGAGGAGGGCTTCTCCAGTTGCTCAGCATGTCCTTGTCATCGTGCTGTCGCTTCCACCCCGCCGAAGTGAACAGCCGCATCGGTCAGATTTCGGCTGTCTATGCTGCCTTCGCCTTGAAACCGCGGGCTCGGCCTTCGGGTTGCTGACTTTTTCGAGGCCACAACGCGTTCTCTCTCGATACGGCCCGATGACTCGTGATCTCCCTTTCCGGAGACCTTGTCGATAGGCTTCAAAAATTCGGTTTCCCTCCTCTCTGCTATCCAAACTACAGGGCTCTGACTTTTACCCTGGTGGGATTGCCTCCCACTGGACACGCCAGCCTTTGCTGGACACACGGTTACGCCAATCGATTCCGGACAACAGGTAGCTCATCTGAGCCGGCGAGATCGTCACAGCTTCACCCGCAACCGATGGCCAGACGAACTTTCCTCTCTCGAGTCTCTTGGTGAACAGGCATGCTCCCTGGCCATCGTGCCAGATCACCTTCACAAGATCGCTTCGGCGACCGCGGAAGACGAACAGATGACCGCTGAGCGGGTCCTTGCGCAGCACCTCCTGCACCTGGAGTGCCAACGACGGAAAGCCTCGGCGCATGTCCGTGTAGCCTGTCGCGAGCCACACTCGCGCGACCGTGGGAACTGGGATCATCGGCGGACCAAAGCATCGAGAACACGACGTAGCGCGTCTCCATCAACGTCGCCATCGACCCGGATGCGGTGCCCGGTACCAAGATCAATCTCGATGATGCCGTGGCTCTTGCGTCGACGCGTCGTCGTCGTCAACGGCGCTTCGGCCACCTCCCGCGGTGGCGCGGACGACCCAATCTCGACCGGAACAAACGGCGCTATGCTCGCTTCGCCGTGCCTGCAAAGCTCCTTGCGCCACCTGAACAGCTGGCTCACATGAAGCCCGGCCACGCGAGCCAGCTCGGAAACATTGGCGCCGGGCTCCAGCGACGCTGCAACAAGCCGTTCCTTCTCATCTTGCGACCAGCGGCGCCGCCGCTCGACCGACGTGATCACCTCCGCCCTCGAAATCGTCATAGCGCTTCTCCTAGGATTACCCCTAGGACCTTCAGCGATCGCGTTCGTCAAACAAGGCGGCCCTCAACGGAGGGATACGATACAGGTTTGCACGATAGTCTGCGGAAACACTGACGTGATGGCCTCGGGAGAGCCTTTGAGCCCGTCGACAACAGCACAACAGCAATCAGGATGTCGTTGACGCCGCGCACCTTGAGCTCGTTGACAACCTTGAGCCAGAATTTGGCGCCCTCGGTCTGCTCAATCCAGGGCCCGAGCACGTCCTTCTCGCCGTCCGGATTGAGCGCCAACACCACATAGACGGCCTTGTTCTTGACCAGGCCTTCGTCGCGGATTTTGAGCCGCAGCGCATCGAAAAATACCACGGGTAGACCGCCTCGCGCGGTCGGTTCTGCCACTCGCGAACCTCGTCAAGGACCGCGTCGGCGACCCGGCTCATCAGGCCGGACGAGACGCCGGTGCCATAAAGTTCGGTCAGGAGGCCCTGGATCTCGCGCACCGTCATGCCATGCCGCGGGCGTATAGGCTCAGAATCTTGTCGTCGAAGTCTGTGAAGTGGGTTCTGTCCCTTGGCGATCAACTGCGGCTCAAAGCTGATCAAGCATTAGCGCTATGCCCACGCCAAGCAGTTCAAGCGCGCCAACCGGGCCTTGAGGACACTTCGAAGCCTCAGGAGAATCTCTACTAATACAATCGGCGCACAATTGCTCGCGATTACACAGGCAAACGTCTCGTTCCATGTAGCAGTCGCGCACCCTTCGGCTATCCGCGCAGCATTCTGCCCAACGCCAACAGCATCGGTGGCGAAACCGGTTCCATCCCGTTTGCCGCGGCAAGTGCATGCGACGCAAAGCGAGCAACTACCATTCGGCCTTGGGCGCAATGTAAAGCCGTGTGCCATGAATCCCCCGGGCTTCGAACGCACCCAGCTCGTTATGCGTCGTGTACCACATATTTCTGTAGGAGTAACCGGGAGACGTTCGGTAGCCTGCCCTTGCGAACCTTGCGCGGTCGCCGCCGCGCTCGATCTCCTCTACGACTGCAGCCGGGACGACCTGCTTGCCGCCCCAGTCCCCCTTGCGTCGCATCATTTCTCCGAACCGAGCCAAATCTCGGGCAGTAACGCTCAGACCACCGCAAGCCAAAGCCATTCCGGCCTCGTCGACCGTGAGGTAGCCGTCTTCTTCACAACCCAATGGTGCCCAGATGCGCTCGTGCAGGAGCTGCTCGTACGAATGGCCGGTGGCACGGGACATTACCCACGCTAGCACATCAGTATTCACACTTTTGTAGGCGTGCTCTTCTCCGTGTACGCCAACCTTGCGAACCGTGCGCAGGAAATCACAGATAGTTTTCGGCCCTTCGTAATGGGCCGGCCGGGGCCACCGGCCCATAGCAAATCGATAGAACCAGATGTCGGACTGCCTATCATCGTAGTTGATGAAATCTTCTGTGTAGGAAAGGCTAGTCTCCATGTCCATCACTTGGCGCAAGCTTGCGTCTTCCCAAGCTGTGCCGTCAAGCTCGGGCACGTAGTAGGAAACCGATTTGGCGCTATCAAGCACACGTTCGTGGACTAACAACGACGCAAGAGTGCCTGTATAGGACTTCGTGACCGAGCCGCATTCCTGTGGCAGGAACGGAGCGGCCGAACCAAGATACCGCTCATAAACAACGCGACCGCGGTGTAGCACCACGATCGCGTCCGTATATGTGTCGTGAAGGGATTCCTCCCACCGGTACTCTCGGCCGTTTAGGTCCTTAAAGGTGAGCTGCTCTATGGCTGCCGCCGCGCCGGCTGGAGCAGACTCGAAAGAAGTGGGAGCTCCCGATCCGCGCCGTACGCATACCGTGGGCATGAGCTCACGCATGTGCGACAGGCTCCATCGAATACGTGGAAACTCGAAGAAGCGTCCACTTTCAAAGGTGATCCGCTTGTCCTCGGGAGGAGGCGATCCCTGCATCCAACCCAGCCTTAGCGGATCGGACGCCCTTCCGTCGAGGTACTTCCTACCGTTGAATTCGAGGGTAGATCCGTCCTCAATCATGTCTTGGTCGGTCGCGTCATCCACCTTCATGCGGATCAGTCGAGTAGTCATCACGCCAGAATCCATTCCTTGAAGCGCTTGTCGAGTTCCACGAAATGCTCTGCCCAAAAGCCGTCATCGGTGAACACGTGCTTCGAGCTAGCAGGATCGGGCGTAAAGCGTCGCACTCCGGGGTCCAACAACTCATCGACGCCCTTGATAACAGGGGGGGAGGCCACCACGCCAAGTTTGTTGATCCACTTCGCAGCAGGCCCTGGCCTGCTGACGAACTCCAGGAACCGCATCGCGGCTTCCTTATGAGGCGAGCCTTTCAATACACAGAAGTACTGAACAGAGGTGATGCACTGGTCGCGAGAGAATTCGATGGATACGCCGGCATCTTTTGCTGCAGCAACACGACTTCCGTAGGTGTAGGTGTATTCGACCTCTTTCGTCTGCAACAGAGATACCCCCTCAGCAGTTGCCGCAAACCACTTCCTGACATGCGGCTTGATCGAATCGAGTGCGCGGAACCCTCGCTCGACGTCGAGGGGATACAGTTTGGCAGGCGCAACGCCGTCAGCAAGGAGGGCCATCTCGAGCGTCTCACTGACGCGGCTCCGAAGTCCACGGCGGCCAGGAAAATCTTCGACGTCCCAAAACTGGGCAAAATCCTTCGCGGGCGCCGGCGAACGTGAAGGATCGTACGCAATGCCACCGGTATAGCCACCGGTCGGAACAGCAAAGGAGGGGGCGTTGACCAAGAACCTGTTGGGATCGACGACCTTGTAGTCGATCGGCTCCAATAGCCCTTCCTTCTCGGCTGGATACGCGAGGCCATCCACGACATCCCAGAGAACATTCTTGCTCGTAACCTGAGCCTTCATCTTAGCGAGTTCTGGACCCAGAACGTATTCGACCTCAATCCCGGTTTCCGCGGTAAACGGCTTGATCCAGAATTCCTGGGTCTGCTCCCCATACGAGCCCCCCCAGCTTGCGAACGTCAGCTTGTTGGCCGCGAGCGCGCAATTCGGAACAACACCCGGCAGCGCAATAAGGGCGGCAGCACCACTCTTCAGTACTTTGCGGCGAGTCAAGTGGGGCACGCGGGACAACTCCTTGGAATCGAACGGATGGCAGACAGTTGTGAGGTCTCACCTTGAAGCTCACGCTCCTCGATCGTCCAATACCAATTTGCCAAGGATCCACACCGATTTGGTATCAATGCTTCTCTTGCAGAGGCTAGAGCCTTTCGCGCTTTGGCGGAAGTGTAGCCTCTACATTCGCGCTGCTAGATCGTTGTGACGAGATCGCCCATGTGACGCCCAGTGCCTGCGAGGATGCGCTTCTGTGCGATGCGCATCCAATGCTTGATCTTGGTAAAGGTTTGCTCGATCGGATTGAGCTCTGGTGAGTAAGGCGTGACCTGCCACTGAACCAGCGGCGGTTAGAGTCTCGGGGCTTTTTTTGCGATCGCCGCCGTAACTCGCTTTCGTAATTATTGGAAAGAGGTAGGCTCATTGGATGCTGGCCCCTTCCCAACCCGCACTTGAATCACGAACCGCCCCCTCCTCAGGGGATCCCCCGATTCAGCCTGGACATGAATTGCTCTAGCGTAGAGCCTCTGTCGCTCCGACTTCGGAAGTAACTGATTCAAATGGTCAGGGCGAGCTACCGCCTCAATCATTCACTAGCGGTTCAATCACCCGTTAGAGGAGATCGGACGATGAAAGCCAACTAACGAGGAATAGTTCATCGAGCTTCTGCGAGCTCGCGCTGAGCTACGCCTCCCCCTTCAGGGCCGGGGCTGGTAGCGCGCAGCCCCCAGCCCCCGGCAATCGCACTCCGGACACCACGTAATCAGTTCGTACTCTCCGATTGAGCGCCCCCAGACGCGATCGTTCGACACGGCTTCCTCTCCGCGCGCTTGAGCGCGGCCTGTTTGAGTGCGTAGGCCGCTAGACATACCAGGATCGAGACCGCTGTCAGGATGGTCGCCACCGCCGCGAGCACTGGCGACGTCTCCCACTTGATGCTCGAGTACATTTTGACCGGCAGGGTCGTCGTGCTCGGCCCTGTGATAAACCACGCGATCACCACCTCGTCAAACGAATTTAGGAAAGCGAAGAGGCCGGCCGAGATCAGCGTGGGCACCAGTTGCGGTAGCACCACTTGAGAGAACACCCGTGATTGGTTCGCCCCCATGATCACCGCCACCCTTTCTAGCTGCTCATCGAGGCTCTCAACGCCAGCCGCCGTCGTGAGGACGATGAACGGAGTAGCGTACATTGCGTGCGCGACCACTAGCCCTATGGCCGTGCCTATGAGCGATAGCTTCAAGTAGTACAGGTATAGCCCCAGCGAGATCACCACCACTGGCACCATCATCGGGCCGAGCACCAGCATCACCAGGATGCGCTTACCGGGAAAGTTCGTACGCGCCAGCACGTACCCGGCCGGCACAGCCACGACCATTGCCAAAGATGACGCCAGCGCAGCGTAGATGATGCTGCGTCCGGTTACCGTAAGCCAGTCTGCCGAGCCGAAATAGTCGCGGTACAGGTCCAGGGAGAACGTCCGCGGAGGAAACACCAATTCCGCCCGGTTGCCGAACGAGATCGGTACGATGACTAAACTGGGAAACAGCAGGTAGATGTACATCAGCGTGGCCAGACCAACTACGATCCATCCACGAGAGAACCCTCGCTGCGACGTTTTCGACGTCAAGGCAGTCCCTCCTTCAAATCAGCCCACTGTCGCGGCGCACACGGCTCAGCACCCAGAGCATCGTGGCGCTCACCGCGAACAGGACCACCGCGATAGCCGATGCCGATGCCCAGTCGAGAGCCTCCCGCGTGTAGAAGTCGATCAGGTTAGCAACCATCATGTCTTGCCTGCCACCCAACAGCGCCGGCGTCACGAACGATCCCATCGCCATAACCAGACACATGACTACGCCAGCAAGCAGTCCCGGAAGGCTCAGCGGCAAGGTGATCTGCCAGAAGATGCGAACGTCCGCGGCTCCCATCACTGCCGCCATCCTGCGCAGGTTCGGGTCTTGGGCTAGCAGGTTAGACAGTAACGGAAAGACCACGAAAGGGATTTGGAAACTGCTCATGCCCACGAGAACACCGATGCGGTTGAATATCATCGGTACCTTTGGCAGACCAAATTCCACCAAGGCATTGTTCACCAGACCGCTGTCACCTAGCACCACGATGAACGAATAGCTCTTAACCAAAATGCTCGTCCAAAACGGCAGGAGCACGAAGATCAGAAAGATTGGACGCCATTTATCCGACAGGCGCGAGAGATGCAGCGCGATCGGATAAGCGAAAATAGTGCTCACTATCGCTGAAGAGATCGATATCTCGAACGACGTCAACGAGGCGCGGAGGAACAGCCGGCTCTTGAACAGATCGATGTACGCATCTAGGGAGACGGAAGTTTCACCAAGGCTGCGCCAGAAGATCATTAGCAGCGGCGCGATGAGCGCGAATACCATCAGGGCCGCGACCGGCAGGAGATAGACGGTCAGCTCACGTCGACTTAATTGAAGTGCCATGATCCTCCTTCAATCGACTGAATGCTTGAGGGAGATTGCATCTGCCGTCGACCAGTCGACCCACACCTCGCAGCCCGGCTCGAGTATCTCGTTACCCGAACTGCTGTTCTGGAAACCAGTGAGGCGCTGGCCTCCCGCTTGGACAGTGCAGCGGATCGAATGTCCTACAAACGCACGGTCATGCACCACCCCTTGCATACCGAAGCCGCCTCGCTTTCCGAACTTCGACAGCCGTATCGATTCCGGGCGTACCATCACCTTAATCTCGCCGCTGGCGCCTGGCTGCGGAGTACAGCGAATGATGAATCCATCCTGAGTACGCACACACGTGGTCTCGTTGTTCGACTCGACTACCGTGCCTTGAATGAGATTAGATTCGCCTAGGAAGTCCGCAACGAACTCGTTATCGGGCCGGAAGTAGAGGTCATTGGGAGTGCCCACCTGCTCGATGCGCGCCCGGTTCATCACGCAGATCCGGTCCGAAAGGACTAATGCTTCTTCTTGGTCATGCGTGACATATAGCACTGTCACGCCCATTTCCTTGTGAATCTTCTTGATTTCGAGCTGAAGCTGATAGCGCAGCTTTTTATCGAGTGCACCCAGCGGCTCGTCCATCAGGATCAGCTTGGGCCCGTAAACCAGGCATCGCGCAATTGATACTCGTTGCTGCTGACCACCAGAGAGCTCTTTGGGCTTGCGGTACGCGAACTCCTTCAACTGCACGAGTTCGAGGATACCCATGACGGCCGCTTCAATTTCGCGCCGCGGCATCTTGCGGATGCGCAGCGGAAATGCGACGTTGTCGAAGACGGTCATGTGCGGTAACAGCGCATAGTTCTGGAACACCATCCCGAGGTTGCGATACCGTGGAGGAACATTCGTGACGTCCTCCCCGTCGATGAGAACGGCGCCCTCTGTCGGCGACACCATTCCGGACACGATGTTGAGCAACGTCGTCTTTCCCGACCCGCTGGGTCCTAGAAGGGTAAAGAACTCGCCCGCTGTGATCGACAAGTTGATTTTTTGGAGCGCAACTGCTGACCCGTAGGTCTTCCGCAGTTCACGAAACTCAACGGCAGCTTTCCCGGATTCGGTGCGGCGGGAATTGGTCCAGCCATGCGACAGATAGTTGTCAGGCCTCATCCATTTTTCGCAATTGTCGCGTGCTTGCTGTGCCCCGCAAACGTCCGACAGCAGGCGGTCCATGCGCTTTGTCTCCATTCATTGTCCAAAAGAGGAAGAGGTGTAGTCCCAGCGGCGACCCATATCCGCCTGCCGACATCTCCGATTCCATAGATGTACAGCTGCCGCTTAGTTCTTAGCATCCTAGGTGTTACTTTGAGTCGGTAACGGTCGCCCCTGATGCTTCCCCAGCTCCTCAGCAACTCGTTTATCGCCATCATCGTGGCAACACGATTCAACGCGTCTTATACTCGCCTATTCACAACTATGGTCAGGCAGAGATCACTCTCATCAGCGGTGGGGCCTGCCGTGCACTACTGTCTCCTTTATTTCAATTTATCAATCTCTATTGATCGCTATCCAGCGTGACAAAGCGCGCTCCCTGAGACCAATACCGATTTCGGACAATTTCATACCAGTTTGGAATTATGATCCCGTCGCGGGATTGGTTGCTAGTGGGGTAAGTCTCGGGGCCGATCAACCTCGAATGATCGGGCATTGGAGCATCGAAGGCCACGCCATGAGCAGCAATATCACGAGCAGGCACTCGCCGCAGCGTGAAGGAAAACATCCGCCCGGCTTTTCGATGGTTGGTTCGATCCGATCGAACGCCCAGTGGGGGAACGGGCCCGAGAGTTGGAAGAACTCATCCGCGTGCGACAACTGAAAAGGCCCGCGCCAAAATGGCGCGTGCCTATCCAAAGCTCGCCGCCAAATCAGCTCAGGTTCAACGAGTCAAAACCTCTGTGTCGAGGTACTAGGCGCAT
>NZ_JACMYK010000213.1 GCF_020889785.1 Bradyrhizobium acaciae | reverse complement strand
GCAAGGCCGGCCAGCGCGCCGGTTGCGGACCGCAGCACTGAGCCGGGCAGATGGGCCGCCCCCGAGACGTCGAAGGGCGAGCCCAGCGCCGCCGTCATCGCCTTGTTGGCGGTGACGTCGTCGAGCCCGCGCAGCACCAATGTCCGCTCGGCTTCCGGCTTCGGCATGACCTTGAGCGTCACCTCGGTCATGACCGCGAGCGTGCCCCAGGAACCGGTGAGCAGCTTGCAGAGATCGTAGCCGGTGACGTTCTTCACCACCCGTCCGCCGGTCTTGAAACTGTCACCGAACCCGGACACCGCGTGGGTGCCGAGCAGGTGATCCCGCGCGCCGCCGGCCTTGATGCGGCGCGGACCGGCAAGGCCGGCGCCGATCATGCCGCCGATCGTGCCGGCGCCAGCGATGCCGAGCAGCACCGACGTATCCATCGGCTCGAAGGCGAATTGCTGGTTCTTGGCGTCGATCAGGGATTGCACGTCTGCGAGCGGCGCGCCGGCCTGCACGGTGATGATCAGCTCGTTCGGCTCATAGGCGGTGACCGCGTTCAGCACCGAGACGTCGAGCACCGCATTGGTCGCCATCGGATGGCCGATGGCGCGCTTCGATCCATGACCGACGATCTCGAGCGGCTGTTCGCTGGCGACCGCCGCGCGCACCACCTCTTCGACGTCTTTGCTGTCTCTGACTTTGAGCGTTTCCACACGCTAGGCGGTATCGAAATTTGGCTCCGAAATCAAATGCGCGCGCCGAACGAATCCCTGAATGCGACAAGCCCGGCCGCGGTGATCTCGACGGAACGGCCCTGCGGCCGGCGCCGGATCCAGTCCCGCTGCAACGCGAGGTCCGCAATCGCGGCCCCTGCCCGCCCGGCCAGATGCAGACGCTGCTCGCTCCAGTCGAGGCAGGGCCGGCACAGGACCCGCCGGCTTCGCGCCGGCGCATGCAGGTCGATGCCGAGATCGCCGAGAAATGCGCGGCCCGAAGCGGTCAGCTCGCCGCCCTCCTGGTCCAGGTTGAGGTGGTCGTGTCGGCGCATCGCGTCGGTGACGGCGACGCCGAGCTCGCCGGCAAGGTGGTCATAGCAGGTCCGGGCCCGGCGCATATCCGCGTCGATCCGCGGCGGCGGGCGGGACGGACGCGGATCGATCGCCGCAACCGTCATCATGCCCTCGAGCATCTGCGCGACCAATGGCGTGGCCAGCCGGTAGAAGCGCCGCGGGCCGCGCCGTTCGACCTTGAGCAGCGCACGCTCGGCCAGTCTCGCCAGATGCCAGCTCGCCGTCTGCGGCGTCACGCCCGCGACCACCGCCAGCTCGCTCGCGGTCTGCGCGCGCCCATCCATCAGTCGCGACAGGATGCTGGCGCGACCGGGATCGGCGATCAGCCCGGCCAGTTCGGCAAGCTCTGGTGCGATGGTCTGCATGGCAGGCTCCAGCGTCGGTCGAAGGATTGCCCTTGCGTTTGTCGCACGGCGCCCGTCCGTAACGCTTCGATCATGATCGAAATGTTCACGACATCGACACTTCGATCGTCACCTAACCGAGCTCACAGGACGATCCACTATCTCTCGCCTTGCGGTTCGGCCGGCAAGACGGTTGGCGCAAATCATCTGGAGGCGAACATGAGACGTTCGGAAGTCGCGACCACGACGATGATGCACACCCGACGATCGGCCATCGGCACGTTCGCCGCGATCATGACGATCGCCGGCGTCTCGCCCTGGGCAGGATCGCAGGCTCGATCGGAGCAAAGCAACGGAGGAATGCCAATGAAGCACTATGCGATGAGCACGAGAACCATCAGCGATGCGATCAACACGTCAGGCCTTCTGGTCGTGGCGCAATGGGAAGCCAAGGAAGGGCAAGCCGACAAGGTCGCGGCAATTCTCGACGGCTTCCTGCCCGAGGCGCAGAAGGACCCCGGCACCAAGCTGTTCCTGATCGGCCGCGGCAAGGACAATCCGGCGCAATTCCTGTTCTACGAATTGTTCCAGGACGAGGCCGCGTTCAAGGCCCATTCGGAAAGCGCTTACTTCAAGACCTACATCGCCGAGCAGGCATTGCCGCTGCTCGCCAAGCGCGAGCGGACGCAATACACGCTGCTGTAGGTGACGGCGCCGCGGGAGGACTTGTGATGCAGGTCCTCCCCTGCGCTGCAATATCAGGCCGGCACGCGCCTGCCGCCGAGCGTCGCACCCAACTCGATCCGCTCGGGCGATTTGCGCCAGAAGGCTGCGATCGGAATCCGGGAGAGCACCGCCGTCTCGACCTGCTCGACCTGCGCCCTGAGCCGAAGCGCATGCTTCTCGACGAGATGCCAGGACACGAACGCGACACCAAAGGCAATCGGCAGGCTGATCAGGATGTTCAGATACCAGTGCTGAACCGAGGGGCCCAACGTCGCAACCGACTGCTGGACCACGACTCCATAGAGATACATCCCGTACGAGTAGTCGCCGGATGACACGACCCAGCTTCGCCGCGGGTTCATCAGCCCCAGATAGCACGCGACATACGCGACGGGTCCGACAATGAATGCATCAGTGTATCCAGTGGCCATCCCCGCCGCACAAAGCGTCAGCGCGAGCAGGAACGTGGTACGGTTGAACGGGACCTTGTCGCGCCAGAGATAGAAGCCGACACCCGCAAGGAAGCAGAACACGAGCAGCTGCGGACGAAGGTGAAGATATTGCAGGTCCGAATGGTAGATATCGTGGCAGGCGAAGCCGATCTGGGCGAACACCAGGAACATGAGATACAGCACCCTGTTGAAGCAGATCGTGGTCACGGCGAGCAGCGCCAGGATCACGTAGCACCACAGCTCATAAGGGACCGTCCAAAGCTGCGCATTCACCGCAAAAGGTACCGGATTGTGCAGAAACACGCCCGGAAGCTCATAGTGGATGTCGCCGACGATATTGCGGAAATAGGCGTAGAATTTCGGGTCCGCGAAATACTGCGCGAGGGGAAGCGCAGAGAAGATCGGGCCGATGATGAGGGCCGAGAGCGTCGTCTCGACCGCAAGCGCAGGCGCAATGCGAAGCACGCGCAGGCCGAGAAATGAAATCAGGCTCCTGCACCTCAGCAAACTGCCCGCCACCAGAAACCCGCTCAAGGCGAAAAAGAGCGCAAGAACCATTGCGGCCCCGATGCGGATATGGCCCAGGATCTCCATCGCCCGATCGATCCCAAAGACGACGTTCGCGCTGTGCAGGCAGATGATGCTGGCCGCCAACGCAAGCCGCAGATAGTCGAAGCCTGTGGGCCGATTGCGTGAAACAGCTAGTTGATCGGCCAGGCTGAACTTAGGTTGCATTTCATTACCGAGACAACTATGTCATCGGAAACTATCCAGCAACAAACTAACGAAATATAAACGCATAACGCGCACATCGTCGCAGGCACAACCTTTACGATGTGCAGTTCGCAGCAAGTAACGGTTAAGGCTATCGGCCGGAAAGGATGATCGGTCGAACTGGATTGATCGGCCCCGGCTGAACAACAGGCTCTCGTTCGGCCTGCTCGGCCCGACGGCCGAATCCGAGGATCGGAATCCTGGAGAGCATCGCAGCTTCCAGCCGTTCGACAGCAGCTTTGAGCCGAAGCGCATGTTTCTCGACGAGATGCCAGGATGCGACGGCGACGCCGAAGGCGAGCGGCAGGCTGATCAGGATGTTCAGATACCAGTGCTGCACCGACGGGCCGAAGGTCGCAACGCATTGCTGGATGACGAAACCATAGAGATAGAGCCCGTAGGAGTAATCGCCTGACGATACGAGCCAGCTCCGCCGCGGATTCATCAGGCCGAGATAGCAGGCGACATAGGCGGCCGGCACGGGAGCAAGCGCGTCACCGCGTCCGGTCGCCGTGCCGGCGGCGCACAGCACCAGCGCCAGCAGGCAGGCGGTCCGGTTGAACGGCACCTTGTCGCGCCAGAGATAGAAGCCGACACCGGCAAGGAAGCAGAACACCAGAAGGTGCGGGCGAAGCTGGATCGGCACCTCGTCCCAGCGGTAGATGTCGTAGCCGACGAGGCCGATCTGGGCGATCACCAGGAACACAAGATACGCCACCCGGTTGAAGGCAATCGCCGTCACGGCGAGCAGCGCCAGGATGACGTAGCACCACAATTCATACGGCACCGTCCAGAGCTGGGCGTTCACCAGCTCGGGCATCGGATTGTGCAGGAAGACGCCCGGCAGCACGTAGTGGATGTCGCCGACGATGTTGAGAAAATAGGCGTGGAATTTGGGATCGGCGAAATACTGCGTGAGCGGCAGTTCGGTGAAGACCGAACCGATGATGATGGCCGACAGCGTCGTCTCGACCACCAGCGCGGGACCGATCCGAAGCAGGCGCAGGCCGAGAAAGGAAATCAGGCTCTTGCATCTCAGCAGGCTTGCCGTCACCAGAAAGCCGCTCAACGCGAAGAACAGCGCGAGGATCATCGCGATCGCGATGCGAAGCGAGCCCAGTATCTGCAGCGTCGGGCCGAGCCCGAGCGTCACGTTCAGGCTGTGCAGGCAGATGATCGACGACGCCAGCGCAATCCGCATGTAGTCGAAGCCCGCGGGCCGATTGCGCGAGAGAGCCAGCTGATCAGCCAGGCTGGGCATCGAAATGTTGCCGAAGACATGCATGTCCTGAAAATACCGAGGAACAGTTGAAGGCCGTGTAAACGGGTCCGCGCTGCAATTGCGGCGACACGCGACGGCGGCCGCTGGCCGACGGCCGTCGCTGCAAGCATCGGTTAAGGTTATCGGCCGGGTAGCGCGATCAGTCGAAATCTATCAATTCGGCCTCGACGGCAGCAGGAGGGACCACCACCGTGAAGATCAGGCTGACAGTCACCGCGCTGCTCGCGACGATCGCGGCAGGACAGGCGCGCGCCGCCATGCTCACCGACGCCGAGGCGATGTTCCTCGACCAGCTCGCGACTGCGGCCGCGGTGCTCGAACAACGATGCACCGGCTATGAAGCCGATGGCGCCGGGGGCGTTCAACTCGGCGCAAGGCTTCTCGGCAGCCCAAACACCGCGATGGCCATGATCGGCGCGTTCGACGCCGCCATCAAGGGCCACGACGGCAATGACTACGATCCGCAAAAATTCCGCCCCGAAGTGTCCGAAGCGGCCGGCAAGACGTTCAAGCGAGTCCGGGCGGAGCTGATCTCAGACCCCGACAGGGCCTGCGCCGAATATGGCGACAGCAGCGCCGCGCTCGGCCTGCTCAGACGATACTAGAACCGCGGGGATATCCGCAAATGCCAGCTTGCCGGCAATCGCCTGTCGCGCGGCTACGCCCGCCCCAGTGAGAGAAAGCGCCACCATGTCGGTGACCCCTTGCCTATTTCTGGAGGGTTGCGGCGAAGAGCTTGGCTGCTTCTGCCTTCGATTCCTGATCCGCCTTGGCGTCGTATCTGAGCGGCAGGTTGAACTTCTTGCCGAGTTCGGTGGATTCGGGGTTGGTGAACGCGTGCACCGCACCGGGATATTCGATGATTCGGTAGTCGGCTTTCGCAGCGTCGAAATCCTTCTTGAGCGCATCGTACTGCTCGCGCTTCACGAACGGATCGTCGGCACCGTTCAGAATCAGGATTTTGGCCTTGACGGTTCCCGGCGCCGGCGCGGGCGTGTTGAGACCGAGCGTGGCGTGAAAGCCCGCAACGCCGGCAAGATCAGCGCCGGTGCGCGCCATGTTCAGCACCACGGCGCCGCCGAAGCAGTAACCGACAGCGCCGATCCGTTGCGGATTGACCGAGGCCTGCTTGGCGAGTTGCTCGCGCGCCGCGTTGAAGCGCGCCTCCATCACCTTGGGGTCCTTCATGACAGACCCCGACAGCGCGCCGGCGTCCTTCGGGTTGTCGGCGGTCTTGCCGTCGCCGTACATGTCCGCGATGAAGGCTGTGTAGCCTTGCTCCGCAAACTTCCGCGCCTCGTTGTGCATATGTTTGGTAACGCCCCACCATTCGTGCACCATGATGATGCCGGGCCGCTTGGCCTGGGTCGCGTCGTCGTAGACGACGAAGCCCTTCATCGTGGTCTGGCCGTCCGTATAGGTGACCGGCTCTTCCTTCACCGCTGCGTGCGCGCTCGCGACCATTGCGATGGCGCAAAGAGCTCCAAGTATGTTCGTTCGCATGCTGACCTCTCGCGTTTTGCCCCGGACAACTGACGTTGACGAATGCACGCCCTAGAACCGCGGAATATCCGGGAATGCCAGCTTGCCGGCGTGGACATGGACGCGGCCGAGCTCGGCGCAACGGTGCAGGGTAGGAAACACCTTGCCGGGGTTGAGCAGGCCCTCTGCATCGAAGGCGCATTTCAGCCGCTGCTGCTGGTTGAGGTCGATCTCGGTGAACATTTCCGGCATCAGGTCGCGCTTCTCGATGCCGACGCCATGCTCGCCGGTGAGCACGCCGCCGAGCTCGACGCAGCAGCGCAGGATGTCTGCGCCGAACGCCTCCGCCTTCTCGATCTCGCCGGGCTTGTTGGCATCATAGAGGATCAGCGGGTGCAGATTGCCGTCGCCGGCATGGAACACGTTAGCGACACCGAGGCCGTATTTCTCCGAGAGCTCGCGGATCCGCGCCAGCGCCTTCGGCAACGCGCCGCGGGGGATGGTGCCGTCCATGCAGAGATAATCCGGCGAGATGCGCCCGACCGCGGGGAAGGCCGCCTTGCGGCCGGCCCAGAACAGATTGCGCTCGGCCTCCGAGGTCGAGATCTGGCATGAGGTCGAGCCGCAGCCCTGCGCGATCGCCTCGACCCGCTTGATCAGTTCGTCGACCTCGACCTGGGGACCGTCGAGCTCGATGATCAAGAGCGCCTCGACGTCGAGCGGATAGCCGGCATGGACGAAGGCTTCCGCGGCGTGGATCGCGGGCTTGTCCATCATCTCCATGCCGCCCGGAATGATGCCGGCGCCGATGATGGCAGCCACGCATTCGCCGGCCGCTTCCACCTCGGCAAAGCCGACCATCAGCGCGCGCGCCGTCTCCGGCTTTTGCAGGATGCGCACCGTGATCTCGGTGATGACGCCGAGCAGCCCCTCGGAGCCCGTGATGATCCCCATCAAATCGTAGCCGGCATTCTCGGCCGACTTGCCGCCGATGCGCAGGATCTCGCCCGACATCAGCACGATCTCGCAGCCCAGCACGTTGTTGGTGGTCATGCCGTATTTCAGGCAATGCACGCCGCCGGAATTTTCCGCGACATTGCCGCCGATCGAGCAGGCGATCTGCGACGACGGATCGGGCGCGTAATAGAAGCCGGCATGGGCGACCGCCTGGCTGATCGCCAGGTTCGTCACGCCCGGCTCGGTGACGACGACGCGGTTGTCGAAGTCAATCTCGCGAATCCGCTTGAACTTGCCGAGACCGAGCAGCACGCCGTCGGCGAGCGGCAGCGCGCCGCCAGACAGCGAGGTGCCGGAGCCGCGCGGCACCACCTTGATGCCCTGCTGCTGGCAATATTTCAGGACCTTCGCCACCTGTTCGGTGGTATCGGGCAGCACCACGACCATCGGCGGCTGCCGGTAGGCGGTCAGGCCGTCGGATTCATAGGCCAGCATCTCGGCGGCACTGTCGATCACGCCCTCGCCCGGAACGATTGCGCGCAAGGCAGCTGCGATCTCTGTGCGGCGAGCAAGGACGGCCTGGTCGGCCTCCGGCATCATGATGGACATCGGTGTTCCCTTGGGTGGGCTCTGCTCTTTGCCGATTTGTTACGACAAATCAATCAGCTCTGCACCTGTTTCAGTCGACCGGCCGAAGGTCGGATTGCCCCGTCCCGCAATGCCGAGTTCTCTCTGGGACAAGCGGACGGTCATGAAACCTGTCAAAGTTTCGTGGCTTGTCCTGTCCAAGCCGGACATGCCACAAACCAGACACTACCTCCCGGGACGAAACGAAGAGAACCCCATGAACCTAAAGACCTTGAGCGCGCTGGCGGTCGTCACATCGCTGGCCACCGCATCCTCCGCGCTGGCGCAGGATGCCGCAGCCGGCAAGACCTCGTTCAACAAATGCCTCGCCTGCCACGCGATCGGCGAAGGCGCCAAGAACAAGGTCGGACCCGAGCTCAACGGCCTCGACGGCCGCCACTCCGGCTCGGCACCGGACTACAATTATTCCGATGCCAACAAGAATTCCGGCATCACCTGGAACAAGGAAACCTTCCTCGAATACATCAAGGATCCGAAGGCCAAGATCCCCGGCACCAAGATGGCCTTCGCCGGCATCAAGAACGAGACTGAGGCCAACAATCTGTGGGCCTATGTGTCGTCGTTCGACAAGGACGGCAAGCAGAAGTAATCGGCGGTGTCGGACGTTGGAAGGGGATGGCGTTTCTTCGCATCGCCATCCCCTTCCGGTTGTTTGATTTGAGCGCGATCAGCGCGGCAACAGATTGGTCTTGGCGAGATCGACCACCTCGTCGCCGCGGCCGCTCATCACGGCGCGCAGCACCCACAGGCTGAAACCCTTCACCTGCTCCAGCGTAATGGTCGGCGGCATCGACAATTCCTGCGTCGCGGTCACGACGTCGAGCACGGCCGGGCCGTCATGCGCGAGCACGTTGCGGATCGCGCCCTCGAGCTCGCCCGGATCCTCCACCCGGACGCCGTGAATGCCCATGGCGCGGGCCATTGCCGCGAAATCGGGATTCTTCAGATCGACCCCGGTCTCGATGAAGCCGGCCGCCTTCATCTCCAGCGCGACGAAGCCGAGCACGCTGTTGTTGAAGATCACGACCTTCACCGGCAGCTTCGCCTGCGTCAGCGTGATCAGGTCACCCATCAGCATGGCAAAGCCGCCGTCGCCGGACATCGACACCACCTGCCGGCCGGGCTGCGCCGCCTGCGCGCCGATCGCATGCGCCATCGCGTTGGCCATCGAGCCGTGTACCCACGAGCCGACCAGCCGACGGCGGCCGTTCATTTTCAGATAACGCGCGGCCCAGATCGTCGGCGTGCCGACATCGGCGGTGAACACCGCGTCGTCGGTGGCCTGCTCGCTGAGCAGGCGCGCCAGATATTGCGGATGGATCGGCTTTTGGCCGGGCTTGCCCCGGGCGAGATCGTCGAGCCCGGCGCGGGCGTTTTTGTAATGCGCGAGGCTGGCATCGAGAAACTTGCGCTCGGTCTTGGTCGTCAGCTTCGGCAACAGCGCCGCGATGGTCTCGCCGATATCGCCGACGATGCCGAGATCGAGCTTGCAGCGACGGCCGAGATTTTCGGGGCGGAGATCGACCTGGGCGATGCTGATGCCGGTCGGGAAGAACTGCTTGTAGGGAAAGTCGGTGCCCAGCAGCAGCAGCACGTCGCAACCATGCATGGCGGCATAGCCGGAGGAGAAACCGATGAAGCCGGTCATGCCGACATCATAGGGATTGTCGTACTCGACATATTCCTTGCCGCCGAGCGCATGCACGATCGGGCTCTTCAGCGTCTCGGCAAGCTTGACCAGGCCGTCATGCGCGCCGGCGCAGCCGCGGCCGCAGAACAGCGTGACGCGCTTGGCGCCATTGAGCAGCGCGGCCAGTGCGTTCAATTCGGCCTCGGCCGGACGCACCACCGGCG
>NZ_JACMYK010000212.1 GCF_020889785.1 Bradyrhizobium acaciae | reverse complement strand
GCGCCGCGGCCTGGCCGACGGCATGCCGGCTGAACGGCTGACCTTCCAGCAAATTCCGACGATTGCAAGCCTGCCCTTTGCCGATCGATCGTTCGACGGCGTGCTGTGCGCGAGCGTGCTCGAATATGTCTCCGACGTGGCGCAATGCCTCCGCCAGATCCATCGCGTGCTGAGGCCCGGCGGATTGCTGCTGGTCTCGATCCCGAATCGTGGATCGCTGCTGCGCCAGAGCTACAAGCTCGCGCACGCGGCATCAGTGCGCCTGTTGGCGCGACCGTTGTTCCGCTACCTCGCCTTCTCCAAATTCGACACCTCGCCGGCCGCGATGCAGGCCCTGCTGCGCCAGCATGGTCTCACAATGCTGGTCTCAAGCTTTGCCGGCTCCCCGCTGCCTCCGGCGCTCGACCGCCGGCCGACGGTCGGCACGCTGATCAACATCCTGGCCCGCCGCGATAATTGACCCAGCGGGCTGACGCCTGCCTCACGCCTTGATCGCCATCAATGACTTGGTCATGCCGAGATATCGTTCGCGGTAGATCTTCGCGTCCGGAAACGTTTCCGTCATCTCGCGCCAGTCGAACAGATGCCAATCGGGCGCGGTCCGCTTGAACCAGAAGCGGTTGAACACTGCGATCAGTGCGATTTGCAGCCGCCTAGGCAGCAGCACGATGAGGCCGGGCAGCCAGGTATGGCTCTCGACCGGAAAGTAGCGGTATGGCGTCTGCACGTAGAAAGACCTTGCGACCCGCGAGATCTCGCCGGCAAAGCGGTTCTGGTGCTCGCGCGCAACATTCAGAAACTCCGCGTCGCTCTCGATCGTCACGACGTCCTGCTTCGGCCCCGTGACATGTTCGATCACCGACGAGCAGAAGCAGAAGTCGAACGCCTGATCGTCGAACGGCAGGCGCTCAGTCTCCTGCAGCAGCACCGTCTTGAAGCCGAAGCGCTCGCGCGCAAACTTCAAATCATCTGCCGAAATGTCGCAAACCGTGATGTCGGTATGGCGCGGCAGGATCGCGCGAATGTGCCGCCCGGTGCCGCCCCCGAGATCGAGGATTCTCGCATCCAGCGGAAGGTTCACAGTGCGGACGAGGAACTCGCCGCGCCGCTGGCGCGCTGCACTGGAAAATCGGGCTTGAATCGCGCCCAGCACTATCAGTCTCCTGCTACTTGATGGCCTCGAAGAAGATCGACTCATCCGGACGATTGTCGAGCCGATCGATGTCGGGACAGACGCCCTCGCGATAGGCCCTTGTATGGGTCTCTGCGCACCCCGCCTCGCGGAACAGTGCCGCCAACGACGCGCGAGTATAGCCCCAGTGATGCGCGAAGGCGGCCTCCTTGCGCCGCTCGATCTCGAACACGCCCTTGAGGAAGGCCTGCGGTGCGGCCGGATCGTAGAGCGCGACGATCCTCTCCATGTCGGGGACGACGATGCGGCACACGCCGCCCGGCGCCAGCACCCGCACGATCTCCCGCGCCAGCCGCTCGACCTCGTCGGGAAACAGATGCTCGAACACATGCGCGCTGAACACCGCCGAGAGGCTGCCATCCGCGAACGGCAGCGGCCTGGTGAGGTCCATGTAGCGGAGCCCGGCGAACTTGCCTTGCTGATGCTCGGCATAGCGGGCGTCGCTCAGCAAGCCCGCAAGATGCAGCGCCTTCGCCGCGAACGGCAGGCGCGCGATCCACAGATGCATCGTGATGTCGGTATTGATCCAGCCCTCGATGCCGCAATTGAAGGCGCCGATATGCAGCCTCGAGAGCGCGCGGCCGGATGCGTCGTCCGTCATGCCTGCTCCCGCGCCGAATTGGTCAACACGACGGTGATCACCGACGCCGCGCTGGAGGCGACCATCGCCGCAACCGCGCCCAATACCCCCCACACGCCGGCCGCAGTCGGCAGCACGCAGCTCAGCGCGACGAGCCCGGCGATCCGGCTCAGCATGAACCGCTGCGGCCTGCCGGTCGCAAACAACGGCAGCGTGAGGCCGAGCCACACCGCATCGAGCCCCATCGCAATTCCCATCAGGGCAAGGCTACCGGTGTCGATGTCATAGGTCTGTCCGTGGATGACGAACGCGAGAATGCGCTGGCCGAGCATCACCACCACCGCGCCATAGGCGGTGGCGATCGAGCCGAGCAGCAGGGCATTTTCGCGCGCGGCCGCAGTGACCGCGCTGCGCCGGCCTGCGCGCAGCTCGGCCGCGATCTCCGGCAAGCGGACCGAGAACATCGTCGCGCAGAACTGGCTGAGTGGTGCGAAGACCAGGAGCAGGATCCGCAACGACGCGCTGGCGTCGAGTCCGATGAGAGCACCACAGACCGGGATCAGCCCGATACTGCCGATCCAGTAGGTGAGCGAGGTCGCGACGAACCAGCGGCCGTTCCGGAACAGCCGCCGCAGCGAGCCGCGGAAGATCCTGGCTTGCGGCCAGGCCAGCTCGCGCGTGTAGCACAGCATCAAGCTGCCGGCGACAGCTGCGGAGATCGCGATGCACGCCATCGCCGCCGCTGCGCCGGTGAGCCTGAGGACGATCATCAACTCGGCCGAAGCGACCAGCACAACGCAATAGGTCAGCGAGGACGCCAGCGCGCGCGGCAGCCGCCCGTCGAGATAGCAGATGCGGCGGAACATGCTCTGTAGCCGAACCGCCGGGATCGCCAGCCCCGTCGCGATCACGAGCTCACCCGCGTTCCCCCCGAAGGCAACGACCACGAATCCCGCAATCACCAGCAACAGGCCAAGCGTGGCCGAGACGGCAAGCGACGACAGATAAAGGCCAAGCCGCAACTGCGGCCATCGCGATCTCGGGATGCGATGCGCAGTGGCCGGCAAGCCGTCGTCGAACATGCCGCGCAGAAAGACCGCCTCGACCAGGATCGAGAACGACCAGGCAACGCTGAACCGGCCGAACGAATTGATATCGAGCACATTGGCCAGCACGATCGTCAGCACGAAGGCCGAGCCGCTGAGCAGCGCCTGATCGATCAAGCCGAGCGCAACGTTGCCGCCGGCGCGCCGCAGCCGACGGAGAGTTCCGCTCACGGCAGCGGCGACCCGGGTTTGGGCCGCGACGCGATCCAACCTGTCGGTCAACGCACTCATGCCTCACTCACGCGCAATCTGGTGAACGCCCGCCGCGGCGCCATTTGCAGCCTCGCCTCCGGGCCGAAATAGCACCAGAACACCAACACGCAGCCGAAATAATTGTGCAGCAGCTGGCTGGAGTCGTTGGCGGACGCGATTACGACGAACAGCAGCATCGCGAACGGCGCCAGCCAGTACGTCCCCTTCCGTTCGAACGTGAAGACGATGCTATTCCACAGCGCCCGCGCCAGCAGCAGCACGTAGAGCGCGCCGCCGAGCAGGCCGAATTGGAGGAAGGCGTCGAGATAGGAATTCTCGAACGAGCCGAACTCGGTATTCCACGGCGCCATGCTGGTCAGCTCGTTCGCCGGCGAGTTCGGCAGCTCGTTGAAGAACCCCGAAAAGCCGTAGCCGAGCCAGGGATGTTGCCAGAAGAAATATGGCCAGACCGACCAGAGGAACGAGCGGCCGGTCAGGTTTCCGCTGCGGCCGACCAACCCGTACAACTCGTCGCTCGGCACGGCAAACACGACGAGTGCAACAAAGGCGAGGCAAAGCCAGTAGATCGACGCAGCCCCTTTGTGCCCGAGCACCACCAGCAGCAGCCCGAAAGTGACCGCGAGAGCGGTCAACATGCTGATCAACGGCCCTGCGGCGCCGGCCGCGGCGAGCGCAAAGAGATGACATCCCATCAGCAGCAGCGACCAGCCGAATTGCTTGCGCGGGCCCGCAAGCATCCGCACGAAGCAGATCAGCACCATCAGGCCGAAGAAGGCGCCTGCGAGGTTCTTGTGGCCGAACACGCCGGCGTAGGCCTGGGTCCCGAGCACCGTCGGCCGATGCAGCGGGTCGTAATCCCATTGCGAACCGATCACCGGAAACAGCACGACGTGGACGATCAGCACCACGATCCCGATCCGGAACAGGGTGTCGACAAGGCGATCGACCGGGCAGTTGACCACGACCCACGCCGAGAACATCGTGGTGAGCAGATACATCGCAAACTTGACCGACGAGCCCGCGGGGTCGGCACTCAGAAGTAGCGACACCAGCGCGAAGGCGATGAACGTCAGATAGAGATGCGATTGCAGCATCAGCAGGCCGAAGCGCTTTCGATCGACCGCAATGTGCAGCATCAGCAGGACATAGAGCAGCAGCCACGCGACGCGGAACAGCGTCGATTCGCCGGCACGTTCGGCGAAGGAGATGCCCTCGACGAAATTGAACAGGAAATAGATGCAGCCCAGCACCATCACCAGATAGGCGTGCAGAAAGACATCGGTTCGCCACCACCATCGGCCGATCATGGCACGGCCTCCTGCCGGGCCGGCGCCCGCGAGAGATGATCGACCGCAGCAGTGAAGCGCGCAGCTGAGTCGGCAAGCGCATCGCGTCGCACGCTTTGCCGGGCCCGCTCCGACATCGTCTCCCAGCGCGTGGGATGTTCGAGCAGGCCGCGCGCAGCTTCGACCCACATCCGTTCATCGAGCGCGCAAACATGGCCGTTGACCCCGTCGCTGACCAATTCGCCACCCGCCCCGACATGGCGCGACACCAGGCAAGGAACGCCGCACTGCAAGGCCTCGTTGCACACCAGCCCCCACGGTTCCAGCAGCGAGGGCAACAGCAGCAGCCGGGATTGCAGATAGGCCTCGGATATCGACTGCCACGGCACGTAGCTGTCGTGGCTGACATCGATGCCGGCCTCGCTAAATCGCGCCAGCATGCGCTGCTCGGCGGTGCCGGACCCGACCACGCGCACCTTGAGCCCCGGCACGATCCCCCCAAGCGCGATGGCGACGTTCTCGAAGAAGATCGCGTTCTTGGCGTCGTCGTTGATACGGGCGCACCAGAGCAGATGAAACGGACGGTCGTGGAAGGTAGGCACGGTCGCCGGCGGATCCCATGCCGGCACCAGCGGCACCACGAACAGATCGTCGTCGCGAACGCCCTGATCGCGGAAGTAGGCCCTGCCCTTGTCGCTGCAGCAGATGACCGCGTCGCACTGGCGCAGCAGCCATGGCCGTGCCAGCCGATGGTAGGCCGTATCTGGCATCGTCTCGCGCCAGCCGTCGATGGTGAGCGCAAGCGCCTTGCCGTTGGCGCGCGCCCAGGCCGCACCCGCCAGCATCGAGGGATAGAGCCCGTTGACGAGCAGCAGGTCCGGCGCGAGCGCGTTCAACGCTCGCCCGATCCCGATGTTGAGATGGGTGTGACGCGACCGCGACAGTGGGATCGATATGCCGGGCACCGTGCGCGTGGTGTAGCGCGGTGTGAACGTTCCGGCCCAGAAGCGGTCGGCCTCCTGCGCGGTGCAGGACAGCACGGCGAGATCCAGCCCACGGTCAACCAGCTCGTTGTAGAGCCGGTTCGTGTAGGGTGTGATCATGTTGTTGAAGACCACCACACGCGGGGCCATGGCTTATCGGTCCCGTGGCGGCGCCGCGTCGTGCCGGCAGATCGCCCCGCAATGATACGTCGCAAGCCGGGTCGCAAGCCCCGAGCCGACCGAGAGCAACGACTTCCGCACGAGGCTCTTGGCGAGCCCCTTTATGTGCGAGGTGTGGAACGTATGCACCGGCAGGCTGTGGTCCCAGGTGCCGAAGTCCTTGACTTTGAGTCCCACGGTCTCCAGTAGCAGCCGAAACGTATCGGGCGTGTAGAAATTGATATGGCCGATGTCGAGCGTCGATTGCAGCGCCCCGCGACTGGTCCGCGCGTGCAATTCGCAGGGCACCTCGACATAGATGAAGTCCCGCGAGACGCGGGCAAGCTCGTAAAGCAATGCGCGCGGTTCGGGCACGTGTTCCAGCACGTGGCTGGCATAGACGAGGTCGAACGTTCCATCGGCGAACGGGATCGTCGCACCGTCATAGCTGGACCAGCGGAACGGTGCCTGGGCGGCGCCGTCGGTCTCCAGATTGGTCGCGGGATCGATGACGTCGATGCCGGTGAAATCGCGGCCGACACCAATCGCCGACAGCCGCGCCAGCACCGCGCCGGTGCCGCAACCGACCTCGAGCACGCTGCCGATTTTGGCTGCGCAGGCGCCGAGCAAGCCGGCGATGTGATCCGCCTTGTCGACCGCGCAGACGCGGCGCCAGTCGCGCTCCTGCGCCGAATAGACGCCCTCATAATGCGCGTTGTGTCGTCCGACGCTGAATTCCATCGTCATGGTCTAGCCCTCGCCTCCGGCGGCATTCGGGCAAGCTCGTCGCCGCGGTCGTTCGATTTGCGCTCCAGATGGCGCCGTTCCGCCGGCGAGCTGCGATCGAGATCGTATCCGATGTCAGCCATGGTCTTGGTCAGGATGTCGACGTTCCGCTGCGGAACTGCCGCAAGGCCGGCCAGCAGCCTGTCCCGGTGCACCCAGCCCGGTCCCTTCAGGAGATCGATCGCCTCGGTGTAGAGCTCCGTCTTCACCAGACGCGCGAACTCGGCAACGACCTCGGCCGATAGGTCGGGCGGCAGCGCATCAAACATGGCGAGCGCCATGGCGCTGCGTTTGACGACGATCCAGCCTTCATTCGGGCCAAGCCGGTACGACATCCGCAGCAGGTCGAAATTGGCGTCGTTCAGACCCTGCCTTGTGTTGCGAAGCCAGAACAGCACCAGCCAAAGATAGGGATCGGCCGGTGCGCAGCCGAGTGCCTTGCGGACAGCCGTGTCGAGCTCGCCCATCCGAGCGTCGACCTGATCGCCGGACACGAGCGCGTTCTCGGCAAGTCGCAGCCGGATCACTGCCGCGCTGCGATCGCTTGCAGGCATGCAATCGGATCGCGCCGCGGCGCGCGACAGCAGTGGACCAAGGTCACCGAGCTCGGCGTCGCTGACCGGCACGTTCCGCAGGATCAGGTCGCCGGCGCCTTCCAGCCGGGTCTGCTCGACAAATACCGGCAGGGTGGTCGCGCCCCAGGTGACCGACGAGCACGCGAGCGCGGCCAGGAAGCCGCGCGCAAGCCAGATGGCGGCGCGCCGGGACATCGCACCGCGTGTCTCACTCGGTGTAGCCATATCGCCCATAGTGCGAGTTGTAATAGTAGTTCTTGCCGCCATAGCCGCTGTAGCGGCTCATCGCGGCGATATCGGCCTTGTTGAGCACGACGCCGAGCAGGTTCTCGTTGACCGCGCGGGCGCTGCGCAGCGCGCGCTCGACCACCTGCACCTGGGTCTTGCCCCATTCCACGATGAAGACGAAGGAATCGACGAAGTGCGCGGTGATGCGGACGTCGACCACCGGCGTCAGCGGCGGGAAATCGACGATCACGTAGTCATACTGGCCGCGGACCCCATCAATGAAATCCTTCATCTGGTCGGAAGCCAGCACCTCGTGCGAATGCGCGATGCGCGACCGTGTGGCGCCCGGGAGGAAGGCAAGGCCGGTCTCCGGATCGCGCCACAGCACGTCCTGCAATGTCGCATTGTTCGACAGCACATCGAGAATGCCGCGCTCGGCGTTCGCGGCGACCTTGCGGCTGAGCGAGGGATTGCGCAGGTCGCAATCGACCAGCAGCACGCGCGCCCCGCTCTGGGCGACCAGCTGCGCGAACACGAAGGCCAGCGTCGACTTGCCCTCGTTGGGCAGTGCCGAGGTCAGGCCAAGGATCTTCGACGGCTTGGTGACATTGAGGTCGGCATTGACCTTGATCGAGCGGATCGCCTCCGAGAACCGCGAGAACGGCGAATCTATCGCCGCCCACAGCACCCGCTCGTCGCCGCGCTGGATGGTGCGCGGGCCGACCGGCAGATTGGGGCGACCGGCCACCGGCGCCTTGAGCTGGCTCGGCGAGACGCGGGGAACGATGGCGACACAATCGGCGTCGAGGATGGTCTCGACCATTTCAGCGGTACGGAATACCCGGTCATAGAGGTCGCGCAACACGCTGAGCCCGAGCCCTGCGACCAGGCCGCCGAGCAGCGAGAGCGCCAGCACGACCAGGGTCTGCGGATGGCTCTTGCTCAGAGGACGCGAAGCACGGGTGATCACCCGGGCCTCGCTGACCGGGAACGACTGCTGCTGCACATTCTCCATGTAGCGCTGCAAGAAGTTGTCATAGAGCGAGCGGTAGGTCTGGGCCGAGCTCTCGAGCTCGCGCAGCGTGACCTGCGCCTGGTTGGTCGACTGCGACTGCGACACCGAATCGTTCACGGCACGCTCGATCTCGTTCTGGCGCTGCAGGGCGATCGCATAGTCGCTCTTGTAGCTTTCGGCGAGCCGCTTCAGCTCGTCGATGATCGACGACTGGATCTCGCGCATCTGGTTGCGCAGATTGACGGCGGCCAGATGATTGTAGCCATAGCGCGTCGACCAGTCGGCCTCGCGGTTGGCGAGCTCGAGATATTGGGTGCGCAGCTTGGTGATGACCTGGTTGTTCAGCGTATCGGCGACCGTCGCGTCGGGGACGCCGCCCTTCACCACCGCCTCGATGCGGTCGAGCTTGGCCTTGGCGTCGGTGACCTGCGACTTCACATGGAGCAGCTGCGTGTTGAGCTCGCCGAGTTGCTGCTCGTTGAGCAGCTTGCCGCTGGACGTGACGATGTTGTTGGTCTTCTTGTAGTCGAGCACGGCGCGCTCGGCATTGGATGCCTGCGTGCGCAGCTCCTGGATGCGGTCCTGCAGCCAAACGCTGGCGCGGCGCGTCGCCTGATACTTGGAATCGAGCTGGTCGACGATGTAGGCGTCAGCGACGGCGTTGGCGATCTGCGCCGCCCGCTCCGGATCGAACGAGCGGAAGCTGACCTCGATCACATAGGTCATGCCGCGTCGGCGGACATCGAGCTGCTTCTGGAAGCTGCGGACCGCACGCCGGGTCCGGTCGAACTCGTTGGGCGGCGCGCGGCCGGCGAACAGGCTGGTCACGAAATCCAGCACCGCCCCCGCCGCGCCGGCCCTGGAGCCGATGAATTCCGGATCCTCGTTGAGCTTGAGGTCCCGGATCACCGCAAGCGCCACGTTCTCCGACTTGAGAATCTCGACCTGGCTCTCGACCGCGGAGGAATCGACCGGGAGTTCGCTCATCGGCGATTGCTGCTGGAAGGCCTGGAATTTGCGGGTGTCGATGATCATCGTGGCAAGCGCGGTGTAGCTCGGCGCCGCCGTCGCGAGGTAGCAGATGCCGCCGAACAGGCAGAGCCCGGCGGTGCCGAGGATGACCCAGTACTGCCGGAGCAGATAGGTGACGAAGGCATCGAACGTTTCCGCCAGCGACGGCAATTCGGCCGGACGATTCCTCAGATCGACAGACGGTGAGATCTGGTTGCGCTGAAGCATCTCGTCCTATCGCCGCGCCGGCAGGGTGGATCCTGCCCTCGCGCCCTCCAATGATCCTGCGAAGCGTCCCGCCACCGAAGCGCATTGCTGCAGAGAGTTCTCCATTGGCGATCGGAGGTCCGCTCAGGGAGTGACGGTTGAGATGAGCGTGGTGCCCGTGGTCGCGCCGGTCGGCCCGTTGCCCGATGACGAGACCGACGAGGTGAAGCTGAAAATGCCGGTGGCCACGCTGTTGCCGTTGATGGCCTCGAGCGCGCCGCCGCCGGCGCCGGTCGCGCCGAGCG
>NZ_JACMYK010000211.1 GCF_020889785.1 Bradyrhizobium acaciae | reverse complement strand
CGCCTGCCCCGGCGGCAATGCCCGCGGCTGGGTCGGCAGCAGGCGGCCGCGCGGCAATTCCGGCACTTCCTCGTCGTCGTCGCTGGGAGGCGCCACCTGGCCACGCGGGATCGAGCCAGGCGGACGCGGCGCGGGATCGGAGAAAATCGTTCCGATCTGCGCGCGCGCGGGCGGCGCAAGCGAGATGGTTGAGGCGGCAACCAAGGCCGCAAAGCCAGTCAGGGCAATGGTTCGAAGCATCTCGCGCGGCTTTAAAGGGCGAATCGGGCTCGCGACAGTCTACCTTGATATCGGCCGCTCGCAGGCCACCGGTTAACACGCCGAATACGGCGGGGAAAGGGCGCCCGGCCGGCCCTCCCCGGCCCTCTGGTGACCCACTGGTCACCCTTGGGAACACGTGTGATAGTCCTCACGCTGAAGGCACGCGGCACCGCGTGAAAACCAGGAAAATCCGGATCGAACCGGACCAGCCAGAGGAAACCCAACATGCCAGATCGCATCAGGCTCGATGGCCGGGTCGCCGTCGTCACCGGGGCTGCCGGCGTCATCGGAACCGCCACGCTTCACCTGCTCGCCGAACGCGGCGCGCGGATTGTCGCGGTCGATCGCAAGGGGGCCGATCTTGCGGCCGCCATCAAGGAGCTGCCCGCCTCGGCCGAGGCCTTTTCGATCACCGCCGACGTCACCGATGAGGACGAGGTCAAGGAGTACGTCCGCGCCGCCGTGGACCGCTTCGGCACCATCGACGCTTTCTACAACAACGCCGGCATCGAGGGCGACATCAAGCCGATCCCGGAATACTCGCTGGAGAGCTTTCGCCGGGTGCTCGACGTCAATGTCGTCGGCGTCTTCCTCGGCATGAAGCATGTGCTGCCGGTCATGCTGAAGCAGAACAAGGGCAGCATCATCAACACCGCCTCGATCGCGGGCCTCGTGGGATCGCCGATGATCGCGGTCTACAGCGCCAGCAAGCACGCGGTCATCGGACTGACCAAGAGCGCGGCCTGGGAATGCAGCGGCACCGGCGTGCGCGTCAATTGCGTCTGCCCCGGCATGATCGAGAGCCGCATGCTGAGCACCATCCTGCAGGGACGTTCCGGCGGCAACGCACCGCCGCCGGTCGAGAAGATCGTCGACCGCATTCCGGCGCGCCGGCTCGGGCTCGCGAGCGAGGTCGCCTCGATCGTCGCTTTCCTTGCCTCCGACGAGGCGAGCTACGTCTCCGGCTCCGCCTACACCGTCGACGGCGGCCGCATCGCCGCCTGACACTTCAGTTCAGCATGACAAGAAGGTTTGTTGCCTATGCCCGTCGTTCTCGATCCCGATGCCGCCGCCGTCTACAAGGCGTTCCAGGAGGCCGGCCGCCCCGCCTATGAATCGCTGACCGCACCGGAGGCCCGCGAATATTATCGCGCCGCCCGCATCGTCTCCAATCCCGAACCGCCCGCGCTTGAATCGAGCAGGGAGCTTTCGATCCCGGCGCCGCACGGCTCGATCCCGGCCCGCATCTACACGCCGAAGACGCTGCGCAAGACCAACGGACTAGCAGCATGCCTGGTGTTCTTCCACGGCGGCGGCTGGGTGATCGGCGATCTCGATACCCATGAGGTGGTCTGCCAGAAACTTGCCCATGAGGGCGAGCTGATCGTGATCTCGGTCGATTACCGGCTCGCGCCCGAGCATCGCTTCCCCGCCGCGGTGGACGACGCCGTCACCGCGACCAAATGGGTCGCCGCCAACGCGAAAGATCTCGGCATCGATGCGGCGCGCCTGATTGTCGGTGGCGACAGCGCCGGCGGCAACCTCGCGGCCGTGGTCGCCCTCACCGCCCGTGACAACGGACCGAAACTCGCCGCCCAGCTGCTGATCTATCCTGCAACCGATTTCTCGCGGAAGCATCCGTCCCACAGCGAACCCGAGACCAGCATCCTGCTGACGCATTCGGTGATCGGCTGGTTCGGCAACCACTATCTCGGCGACGCCGACAACAGCAACTGGCGCGCCTCGCCTGCGCGCGCGAACAACTTCGCCGGACTGCCGCCGGCCTATGTGCTGACCGCCGGCGCCGATCCCTTGCGCGACGAAGGCGATGAGTACGCGAAATTCCTTGAGGATGCCGGCGTGCCCGTGACCTACCGGCATTTCCCCGGCCAGTTCCACGGCTTCTTCACCATGGGCAAGCTGCTCAACCAGGCCAATGTGGCGGTGACCGAGATCAGCGCCTGGCTGAGGTCGCTGGGCTGAGCGATCGGATCGAGGGGGCGACGCGCTGGTAGCGGCGTCCCCGATCCGGGCTCGTGAATGGATGGCCGGCGCACCTTGCGGCGTTAGCGCGCCTTGAAGTTCCCCGCGCCGCGCGATAGTGCGGCCGGACGCTCTTCACGCCGCCGGGCACCCCAGCCAGCGAGATCACCTTGCTCACGCCAATCCTCGTCTACGGTATCCCACTCGATTTCATCCTGTTCGCGCTGACGCTGCTCGGCGTCGCGCTGTTCCATCATCACACGCTTGCGGTGGCGCTGACGGGCCTTGCCGCGATCGTTGCCTACAAGCTGCTGTTCGCGGGTTTTGCGAAGTTCGGCGCAGGCCTGCCCGGCCTCGTGCACCACATCGAGCACGAATGGGTGACGCTCGCGAACCTGTTCCTGCTCCTGATGGGATTTGCCTTGCTGTCGCGGCATTTCGAGGAGAGCCGGATCCCCGACGAGATGCCGGCGCTGCTGCCCGACGACTGGAAGGGCGGACTGATCCTGCTGGTGATCGTGTTCGTGCTGTCGGCCTTCCTCGACAACATCGCCGCCGCGCTGATCGGCGGCACCGTCGCACGCCACGTGTTCCGCGGCCGCGTCCATATCGGCTACCTCGCCGCCATTGTCGCCGCGTCGAATGCCGGCGGCGCCGGCAGTGTCGTCGGCGACACCACGACGACGATGATGTGGATCGACGGCATCAGCCCGCTCACCGTCGTCGACGCCTACGTCGCCGCCGTCGTCGCGATGCTGGTGTTTGCGGTGCCGGCCTCGCTGCAACAGCATCGCTTTTCCCCGATCGTGAAGAACGCACCGTCCGGCCTCAGCATCGACTGGGCGCGCGTTGCGATCGTCGCCGTGATCCTGCTGGCCGCGCTCACGGCCAATATCACCGCCAATTTGAAATTCCCCGCGATGCTCGACGCGCTGCCCGTGCTCGGGCTCGCGGTCTGGGCCGCGATCCTCGTCACCTCGGTGCTGCGGCGGCCGGACTGGTCTGTCATGCCCGAAACACTCAAGGGCACCGTGTTCCTGCTTGCGCTGGTGACGGCGGCCTCGATGATGCCGGTGGAGAAGCTGCCGGCCGCATCATGGCAGACCGCGCTCGGGCTCGGCTTCGTCTCGGCGGTGTTCGACAACATTCCGCTGACCGCGCTGGCGCTGAAGCAAGGCGGCTACGATTGGGGCTTTCTGGCCTATGCGGTCGGATTTGGCGGATCGATGGTCTGGTTCGGCTCGTCCGCCGGCGTCGCCGTGTCCAACATGTATCCGGAGGCCAAGTCGGTGGTTCGATGGATCACCCAGGGCTGGCCGATCATGGTGGCCTATGTCGTCGGCTTCTTCGTGATGCTCGCCCTGCTCGGCTGGCATCCCGACGCGCCGCATTGACGGAAATGCTGATTTCGCCATGCTGCAGTGCACAATCACGCTATTTCAAACTTGTGGAAAAGCGAGACAAATCCGTTGACATTGCTAAACTCCATTCGCCGTAACAGCTTATGGAGCGTTCGCATGAGTGTTAGTGCAGAAGTCCTCGCCCGCGCCCCGTTGGAAAAGACCGAAGGCGAAATCGAAACGGTGAGTTCGCATCGACCACGCAGCAACATTCGGCCTCTCTCACCAATGCCGGACTACGTCGAGCACCGCAACGGCGTCAATGAGGTGGGCATGCTGTCCGCCGAGGCGGTCGTGCGCGAATATGAAGCGGCGGTGAAAGAGATCGAGGCGCTTGGAACGGAACTGCAACTGGCCGCCAAGAACTGCGAAGTCATGGTGGCCGGCGTCCACGACATGATCGCGGAAATCAAGGAGTTCGCTGCGGGTTACCGCGATCAGGGCAAGCGCTTTTTCCTGCAGATCGAAGCCGTCTCGTTGATGACCACGGAGGTCAGGGATACCTGCGAAGCACTCAAGAAGAAGATCGCGACCGACACCTTGACCCGGTGATCTCTGGGCTCGGGCACGTTTCGTGCCCAGCACATTCGCGGATTTTCAGCGTGTATTGGTGAACGGCTGCGCCAATCCGGCGCGGCGGAACCGTTAGTTTCTATTCGGGACCAAGTCGTTCGAGACCAGGTCGTTCGACATCCTGCCCGCTTTGGCGGGGGTTTTGTGCTGCAGCAAACCCTGCGCGCCCCGAAGGGCGGGACCTGACCGATTCAGCGCGCGTCAGGTGCGCGCTCAGCCATGTCGGTCGCCGACGGCAAGGCGGATATCGCGGACCACCGGTCGCTAAAATCCCTGGCCGGGAGCGCGTCCGTGTCGGAGACGACAGTGCCTGCGGTCCGCGGCAAGTGCGACCTCACCGTCGCGGCGGTTGCAGTGACAGCCAGCAGGGCGACGGCCACGAACCCGGTAATCGTTCGATGCTTTGTCACTTGAACCTCCTCTGGTCCCCGACGCCCACTTGACGTGAGTCACGGGAACCGTCGCGCCGGTTCACCACAAAGACAGCATCGATCGGATGAGTTTGGACAACGAGCTTGTCCCAAACTCAAATTGCTTTTGCCGACGGTGCCGACGAGTTTGGCGACGGTCCCTCATCGGCGGCAGCGCTCGCTTCGCCGTTTTCCAGGAACTCGCCGGCGTTCCGCAATTCACGACCTACCCGGCGCGCGATGCCCGGCGCAGCGATTGCGGCGGCTGGCCGAAGGCGCGGATGAAGGCGCGGCGCATCCGCTCGGGATCGCGGAAGCCGGCGATCTCGGCGACGCGCTCGATCGCCTCGCCGGACGACTGCACGCGCTGCCGCGCCACTTCGATCCTCAACCGTTCGACCGCTTTCGACGGCGTGGTGCCGGTCTCCGCAATGAAGGCGCGGGTGAAATGCCGCGAGCTCATCCCGGCCTTGTCGGCGAGGTCCTCGACCGTCAGCGGCGCGTCGAGATGCTCGCGCGCCCAGGCCAGCAGCGGCCCGAACCGGCCGTTCGGCGCCTTCAATTCCAGCAGCGAGGAGAACTGCGACTGGCCGCCGCTGCGCCGGTGATACAGCACGAGCTGCCGCGCGGTTTTCTGCGCGATCTCGTCGCCGTAATCCTCGGTGATCATGGCGAGCGCGAGATCGATGCCCGCGGTGATCCCGGCCGAGCTCCAGATGTTGCCGTCGCGGACGAAGATCTGGTCCGGTTCGAGCTTGATCTTGGGATAGGTCTTCACGAAATGCGGCGTGCGCTGCCAATGCGTGGTGGCGCGGCGGCCATCCAGCAGGCCCGCCTCGGCCAGCACATAGGCGCCCGAGCAGACGCTGGCGACGCGAATGCCGCGGCCCGCCATCCGTCGCACGAATGACAGCGTGGTCGGACAGCTCGCCGGCGTACGCACGCCATTGCCGCCGGCGATGATCAGCGTCGTGAACGCCGCCGACGGCTTGAGGCCGCGTGCGAGCATCTCGACGCCGGACGAAGAGCGCACCGGCCCCGCCTTCACTGCAATCGTCTTGATATCGGGCGCGTTGTTGGCGAAACGCGCCGCGATCTCGAATGCCGCGATCGGACCGGCTGCATCGAGCAACTGAAAGTCGGGAAAGATCAGGATGCCGATCATTTGCCAAATCCTCGCTACGTCCGAAAATGAGGGAAATACGCCATTCTGGACGGGAGGCCATCATGGCATCGTGGTTCCGTCAAGCGCTATTTGGAGGCTTCCGATGTCCGAACCGCTGCAGATTGGATTGCTCGTCTTCCCGAAGGTGACCCAGCTCGACCTCACCGGTCCGCTGCAGGTGTTCTCTTCGGTGCCCGGCGCGAAGGTGCACCTGATCTGGAAACGGATCGAACCCGTTCCGAGCGATTCCGTCATGGTCCTGACGCCGACCACGACCTTCGCCGATTGCCCGCAGCTCGACGTGATCTGCGTGCCCGGCGGGTTCGGCACCGACGACATGGTCGGTGACGAAGAGATGCTCGCCTTCCTGCGCAAGCAGGCAGCGGGAGCGAAATACGTCACGTCGGTCTGCACGGGATCGCTGGTGCTCGGCGCCGCCGGCCTCCTGAAGGGCTACCGCGCCACCACGCATTGGAGCGCGATCGATTTCCTCGCCGGCTTCGGCGCGATCCCGACCAGGACGCGCGTCTGCGTCGACCGCAATCGCTTCACCGGCGGCGGCGTCACGGCCGGCATCGATTTCGCGCTGACGCTGGTGTCCGAGCTCGTCGATCGGAAGACCGCGGAAGCGATCCAGCTCAGGCTCGAATACAACCCGGCTCCGCCGTTCAATGCCGGCTCACCGGATACCGCACCGGCCGAGATCCTCGACTTCATGAAGGAGCGAATGGGACCGGCCCACGCACGCCGCGGCGAATTGATGGGCCGCGCGGCGGCGCGGCTCACCCAAGGCGGGTCCTCGTGATCGCACGCGACAATTGCTGCTTCAGGGAGCAACGGGCTCCAATCCCTTGCTCCGTATCACTGCGGCAGCCGCCGGCGAGTGCAGGAATGCGATCAATTGCTCGGCGGCCTTCCGCTCGCCGGCATTGGCGCTGATGCCGACGCTGAAGGTGGTGTAGTTCTGCAACTCATCGGGAAGGACGCCTGCGAGAGCGACGCCCTCGACCCCGACGATGTTGGGCACGGTGATCACCGTCAGCTCTGCTTCGCCGCGTGCGACGGCCTCCACCGGGCTCCGCCCTGCCACAGCCAGCAGCTTCGGCTTCACGTCGCCCGCAATTCCGAGGCGATCGAGCAGATGAAGGAAATAGCTTCCGCTCGCGCTCTCGCTTGAATAGGAGATTGATCGCGCCGCCAGCAGCGTTCGCTTGAGGTCCTCGCTGGAGGCGACCTGGGGCATCAGCGCACCCGCGCGGATCGCAACGCCGGCCGCAGTGCGGGCGATGTTGGACCGCGAACCCACGGCGATCTTGCCGAGCCGCGTGAGATCATCGACCACCGCCGGCGGCAGGACGGCAGCATCGAACGTCTCGCCCGCCTCGATCTGCCGCTTGAGCACCGGCACGCCCTCAAAGGTGAGGACAAGCGTATGTCCGGTCGCGCGCGAGAATGCGCGCGCAAGGTCATTGAAGACACCTTTCATGGTCGGCGTGCTGAGAACGGTGACCTCGGCCGCACCACCGGTCGTGGCGCTCGTCGCCAATACAAGCGCCGTGACCACGACGCGAATGCCCCTCATCACCGTCTCCTGCGTCTCAAGCGGATCCAGACCGCGAGTTCAGACCCGGAGCTGGAGTTAGCGTCGGAACAGGAGTATCCACAAGGTCGATTATTCGACAGACCGGTAGCCATTTAGGTACGTCATATGCGCTGGGCCGACAGGGTTGGGCGTTTCCTCAAGCCTCGCGACCTCCACGTCTTCATGACGGTGGTCGAGGAGCGCAGCATGGCGAAGGCCGCCGAGCGCCTGGCGATCTCGCGGCCGGTGATCTCGCGCACGATCGCCAATCTCGAACACATGCTCGGCGTGACGCTGCTCGACCGCACTGCGCGCGGCATCGCGCCGACGCTGTTCGGCAAGGCGCTGCTCAAGCGCGGCACCGCGGTGTTCGATGAACTTCGGCAGAGCGTCGAGGAGATCGCCTATCTCGCCGATCCCAAGGCGGGCGAGCTGCGCATCGCCTGCACCGAGGTATGGGCCCGCCGGCCTCGTGCCGGCCGCAATCGAGCGGCTGTCAAAGCGACTGCCGCGACTGCGCGTCAGGCTGGAGCAAGGCACCGCACTGCATCAGTTCAACCTGCTCCGGGAGCGTCAATGCGAGATCGTGATCTCGCGGCTGCTGACCGAGACACCGGACTCCGACATCGACATGCGGCCGCTGTTCTACGAACCGCTGGTCATTGTCGCCGGCCCGCAAAGCTCCTGGGCGCGCCGCCGCAAGCTGACGCTGTCAGAGCTCGTCGACGCACCGTGGATCCTGTCGACGCCGGAGGCGGAAGCCGGCTCGCCTTTCGTCCAAGCATTCCATGCTGCAAAGCTGCCGGTCCCCACCGCAACGATCTTCAGCAACTCGCTCCACCTGCGGATCAGCCTGCTCGCCACCGGACGCTACCTCACACTCGTTCCGGGCTCGGCGCTGCGGTTCGGGCCCGGAGCCAGCCTGCTCAAGGCGCTGCCCGTGACCTTGCCGCGATGGCATCTGCCGACGGCGATCTTCACCCTGAAGGGCCGCATGCTGAGCCCGGTCGCGCAGGTGTTTGCCGATTGCGTTCGCGACGTTGCCGGGCCGCTGGCCCAAGGCAAAGCTCAAACCAAGGCTCAAGGCAAAAGCACGCCCTGACGCTTCGTCTGGCCTGCAACAGAAAAAGGCCGCCCGGTTTCCCGAGCGGCCCTTCCTGTCTCACGGTAGCCTCACATTTGCGGGCGATTTCAGGACATCTGTACCGGGGGCCTATCTCCCGGCCGCATCCAACTCGGAGGCCGCTGCTCATCGGGACAGTCGCGATCTGGAGCCCGATCCGACGCGATGGTTTCCCATCTCCGTAAGATGGCTTCATTGAGCCGCGAACCCGCGTCCGGCGCAAGCGGGCAGCACCGGCTGCAACCTACCTGTCCCCGCTGTTACCGTTGTCCACAGGCGCGCGCTTGCGCTGCCGGGCGCGCGTGCGATGCACCCGCGGTGTTACGCACGTGCACGTCAGATACAGCAATGCCTGAAGGTCAGCTTCCCGGGGTCCAGGCGTGATAGTCGCCGGTCGCCTTGGGGCGGCGGCCGCTCGCCAGCGTCGAGCCGGACGGACGGTAGGCCTGCGCGGTGCCGGTCATGTTCGGCAGATGCGGCTTTTCCCATTCCCGGGCCACGTACTTCTCATCGGTCGGGGGCACATCAACCGTGTGATGCAGCCAGCCGTGCCAACCGGCCGGGATCCGGGACGCTTCGGCATAGCCGTTATAGACCACCCAGCGGCGCTCGAAATGCAGCGTCGGGTCGATCTCGCCGCCCTTGGTGCGATAGTAGCGATTGCCCTGCTCGTCCTCGCCGACCAGTTCGCCGAATCGCGAGGTCCACAACTGCGTGCCAAAGGTCTGGCCATTCCACCAGGTGAAGAATTTCAGCAGGAATTGTTTCATGCGCGGCCGGTCGTCGGTTCGAGGCTATGAGGCTCTGATGCCACCTCAATCCCCAAATGTCCAGCCACCGCCAAGGGCGCCCGGCGCTCCCCGAATTGCCCCCGTCCAGCGACGATTCGGCGACCAAATGACGCGGTCACGGGAAGTTTTGTTCACCTGCCATACATGCGCCGCTGGCTACGCAAAGGTGACGGACAATCAATGTCTAGCGCTGGAACGTCCCACCGCACAAATGGTTAGACATTGTCCGTTTTGATGGAGTCCAAAATGATCAATCTGAAGGTTCTGAGCACTGCCGCGGCATTGGCGCTTGCGCTGCCGTTGGCCGTGACGCCGACCGTTTCGTTCGCCCAGACCGCCGCGCAGATGGGCGCGATGGGCGGTGGCGGTGGTGCACGCGGCGGCGGCGGTGGTGGCGGCTGGC
>NZ_JACMYK010000210.1 GCF_020889785.1 Bradyrhizobium acaciae | reverse complement strand
GCGGGCGCGGGCGGCGCCTGCGCCGCGGCAACAACCGGCGCCAGCATCAGCACACAGGATAATGCGAGTGTTCGATTGATCCTCATGACGAGAAAACCGGGATCAGGCGCCGATGTTCCCGGTCAAAATCACTGCAAGTCTCACGATTTGCGGAAGCGGATCAGCGAGAAATGCCCCATCGGCGGCATCGGCCGGCGTTCCGCAAGGCTGACGCCGCCGTGTTTCGCGGCCCAATTGGTCAGCCGCTCCCACGGAAATTCCGGACGCCAGCCGAGCCGCCGCGCCAGCGGCGCAAACGCGAGTTCGAAGATGCGGCGCGGGCCGCTCTCGGCGCCGATGTGATTGACCAGGATCAGCTCGCCGCCCGGCTTCAGCACGCGAATAAAATCGTCGAGCGTCCCCTCGGGATCGGGCACTGCGGTGATGACGTATTGCGCGACCACCGCGTCGAAGAACGAATCCGGGAATGCGAGGTTCTTGGCGTCCATCACCGCCAGCGTCTCGACGTTGCTGAGGCCCTGCGCCCGTACGCGCTTGAGCGCGCGCCGCAGCATCGGCTCGGAAATATCGACGCCGTACAGTCTGGTGGTGCGCGAGTAATCCGACAGCGACAATCCGGTGCCGACGCCGACGTCGAGCACGCGCCCACCGATCCGGTCGGCTTCCGCGATCGTCGATTGACGGCCCTGATCGAACACCTTGCCGAACACGAGATCGTAGATCGGCGCCCAGCGGCCATACGCCTTTTCGACCCCCTCGCGGTCGATGTCCCCAGCCATTCCCCTGCCCCGAATATTTCCTTAGCCGCGGACCGCTTCCGCAAGCGGCACCACTGTATCGCGCGTCTCGCCACGTGCCACGCGGCTCGCGCTCGCACTCCTGATGAAGCCGCCGCCGAGCACCCGCGCCTGCCCGGACGGCGCGTCGTAGAACACGCAGGCCTGGCCGGGCGACACGCCCTCCTCGCCGGCGACGAGCTCGACCTCATAGCCGCCGTCGACGGCGCGCAGCCATGCCGGCTGCGGCGCGCGCGTCGAACGCACGCGGACATAAATCTCGATGCCTTCACCGATCACGCGATCCAGCGCGCCGTCGCCGATCCAGTTGACGTCGCGCAGCGCGATGCGATCCATCCGCAGCGCCTCGCGCGGCCCGACCACGACCCGACGCGTCGCCGCATCGAGCTTGACCACATAGAGCGGATGGCCGGAGGCAATGCCGAGGCCCTTGCGCTGGCCGACCGTGAAATGAACGATGCCCTGGTGCTGGCCGACGACATTGCCGGCGAGATCGACGATGTCGCCCGGCGCGATCGCGTTCGGCTTCAGCCGTCCGATGATGTCGGTGTAGCGGCCGGTCGGCACGAAGCAGATGTCCTGACTGTCCTGCTTGTCGGCGACCTCGAGCTCGAAGCGCCGCGCCAGCTCGCGGGTCTGCGGCTTGGTCATGTCGCCGAGCGGGAATCGCAGGAAGTCGAGCTGCTCGCGCGTGGTCGCGAACAGGAAATAGCTCTGGTCACGATCGGCATCCGCCGCGCAAACCAGCGAACGTGTTCCGTCGGCCAACCGGCGCGAGGCGACATAGTGGCCGGTGGCGAGCGCCTGCGCACCGAGCTCGCGCGCGGTTGCGAGCAGGTCGCGAAACTTGACCGAACGGTTGCACTCGATGCACGGCACCGGCGTCTCGCCGAGCGCGTAGCTGTCGGCGAAATTGTCGATCACCGACTGCTTGAAGCGGCTTTCGTAGTCGAGCACGTAATGCGGAATGCCGATCCGCTCCGCGACGTTGCGCGCGTCATGGATGTCGCGGCCGGCGCAGCAGGCGCCCTTGCGATGGGTCGCGGCGCCATGGTCGTAAAGCTGCAGCGTGATCCCGACCACGTCATAACCCTGCGACTTCAACAGCGCAGCCGTCACCGACGAGTCGACGCCGCCGGACATGGCAACGACGATCCGTGTGTCTTCAGGGCGGCCTTCAAGATCCAGACTGTTGAGCATCTCTAAGCGGTCATTGGTCACTGTCGCGACGAGCTTAGGTGCTCCGCGACGAAATTGGGAAAAGCCTTTGTCCAGAGAGCCTCAGAACGCATCCAAGGCCGGGTCGATCGGCTCGGGACGCGTCGGAGGCCACCCTTAATATAGGCCGTATTCCGGGGAGGCAATCCGGCGGACGCCGGGCCTTGCCGCGCGCGGACGGCAAATCTTGCCGCCGGGCAAAAAAGAGACCCGTCGGGAACCCGTGCCGGGTCGCGAGAACCACCCATAACAATTTGAAATAACTCACTATTTACTACGCGCCATGGTTGGCCCGCTCCTTGCTGACATTAGGCCGGAAGTCTCATTTGCGAGGGTTGGCAGTGGTCAGCGTCACGTCGGAAGCATTGGCAGGCCGGTCTTTTCAGGGCGCGACGCGGTCGGCGCGGCCGGATCCCGCTTCGCAGGTGGGGAACGACGGCTTTTCCGCGCTGGTCGACAGCAGCACTGCGTCGACGAACGACAACAGCCGGTACGACAGCCAGCCGGCGCCCTCGCGCCGGTCCGACGATTCCTCCTCGACGACCGGCGCACGCTCCCGCGATAACAGCACGGCCCCGGACCGAACGTCGCGGGATGACAACAAGGTCGATGACGACAGCGACACCGGCGCGTCGCGCAAGACCAAGTCGAAATCGAAGTCGGACGACCAGAAGTCCAGCACCGACGCGCAATCCACGGACGACAAGTCGGCCACGACACAAGCTGCCCCGCAGGCGGCCGCATCCGATGCTGCAACGGGCAACGCCGTGATCGCTGTTGCCGTTGCGGCAGCTGCCGCGACCAACCCGACACCGGCAGCCACTTCGCCATCCGACCAGCCCGCCGCGCCGCTGGCGATTGCGGCAGCGGCTATCGCGGCAAGCTCGGCCATCGCCGGCACTGGTGCCGCTGCCGGCAGCGGCGCGCCTGCCGGCGCCGACACCGCAACGGCGGCGACCACCACGGCGAATGCCGACAAGATCGCCAAGGCAGCCGGCGTCAAGACCGAGGCGCAAGTCACCACCACAGATGCAGCAACGGTTTCGGGCGCAGCGACAGCGACCGGCGATGCGACACTCGCCGCCACGGTTGCCGCCGGAACGCCTGCCACAAAGACCACGACGCAAGCCAAGACACAGGTCGCCGCGAAGGATGCGGCTGCGGCGTCACCCGCCGGCCAGGATGGCGCAGCCCAGGGCAGCGACACCGCCGCGCAAGCCGCACCGACGACCGTCGTGCCAGCGGTCGCGCAGGCGGCCGCTGTCGCCGGCAAGGCGAAGGCCGCCACGGACGGTGCAGCCGATGCCATCAAGGCCGATGCGAATGGCGACGGCAACGCCGCGCCGACGCCGACGGTCGGCGGCCACGCGGCTGCGCAGGCTCAGCTCACGACACCCGATCCGAGCGCGCAGGCGGCAACCACATTCCAGGCCCAATTGGCGACCCAGACGACGCCGTCTGCGACCGCGCAATTGACCGTGACCAACGCCGCGCAAAACGCCGCGGTGCCGCTCAGCGGACTTGCGATGCAGATCGCAGCCTCCGCCAAGAGCGGCAAGAGCCGCTTCGAGATTCGCCTCGACCCCGCCGAGCTCGGCCGCATCGACGTCCGCATCGACGTCGATCGCAACGGCCAGGTGACCTCGCATCTCACCGTCGAACGTCCGGAGACGCTGTCGATGCTGCGCCAGGACGCCAATCAGCTGCAGCGCGCGCTCGACAATGCCGGTCTCTCGACCGGCAATGGCGGATTGCAGTTCAGCCTGCGCGACCAGTCGCAATCGGGCCAGAACAACAACGGCCAGTCCAATCCGAACGCCCGTCGTTTGATCGTTGCCGAAGAGGACAGCGTTCCCGCAGCGGCGGCAGGCCGCTCCTACGGCCGCGCAACCGGCGCCCTCGGCGGCGTCGATATCAGAGTGTAAGGAGTTCACCATGGCAGTCGATGCAACCATGCCGACGCCCGTCGTCTCAGCACCGGGCACCAGCAGCGGAACGAGCTCCGGGAGCAGCAGCAGCACCGGCATGACGACCTCCTCGCAGGGCATCGCCGACAATTTCCAGACCTTCCTGACGCTCTTGACCACACAGTTGCAGCACCAGAACCCACTCGACCCGCTCGACACCAACCAGTTCACCCAGCAGCTCGTGCAGTTCGCCGGCGTCGAGCAGCAGCTGAAATCCAACGATCAGCTGAAGCAGCTGATCGCAATCGAGAAGAGCGCGCAGTCGACCCAGGCGCTGGTTTATGTCGGCAACACCGTGGCGGTCGACGGCAGCAAGACGCAGCTCGATAAATCCGCGACCTGGAACCTGGTGTCCCCGCAAGCCACCAGCGCAACCATCACGATCACGAGCGCAACCGGCCAGACCGCCTATTCCGGCAATTTCAACCTGAAGCAGGGCAACGCCAGCTTCGTCTGGGACGGCAAGGGCAATGACGGCACGCAATGGCCGGCCGGCAGCTACACGCTGACCGCCACCGGCAAGGATTCCAAGGGCAACGACCTCGCCATCTCGACCGAGATTCAGGGCATGGTCGATTCCGTCGACCTCACCGCCTCCCCGCCACTGCTCTCGATCGGCGGCCAGACCTACACCACCGACAAGATCAAGCGCGTGGTGCGCGGCGCGACCGGCGGCAGCAGCAGTTAAGCTACGCCCCCGGCTTGGCAGATCGCACGCATTCTCCACGCCGATAGCCAAGCACTCGGTGTCATCACCCGCGCAAGCGCATGCGGGTGGTGCAGTATTCCAGAGGCGGCAGTGCTTGAACCGAGAGACCGCGCTCCCTCCAAGCGTCGTCCCTGAGAAATCAGGGAGCCATAGCCGGCGGCCGGTGTTGTGAACGGGACTCGTCGTTCCGCCATCACACAACAATGACGATTTGTGGATATGCCGGTGCGCGATTGCGCAACCGAGGGCGTTGCGGACCGGATCGTGCCAGGGCTCGTGTTTGCACGAGAGCGCCCGCCTCGCCCTGCGGGCGCCTCCCGAAATCGACGTCGCCAGACACATCCAGAAATAAATTGCGACATGTAAGCTGGCTGTAAGCTAGCCGGCGCTATCTTCGGTTCCGCACTTTAATCCGAGATTCCACCTTGAACCTTCGCGGCAGCCGATACCGCGCGCCATTACGACCGGCAAGAGCCCGCCCGTGAACCTGCACCGCCCTCCATCGCCCAAACCCGCCCAGAACTCTCCACAGCATGCGGCGGCCACTCACCCGCAGCTCGCCGAGACGATGGCCGAGAACGCCCGCCTCAGGACCATCGCCATCACCGTCATGCTCGAGATCGCAGCACTCCAGGAGCGGCTGCCGCCGGCCGTCGGCGAATAAGCACGCTGCCGGATCGTTGGACGACCGGCAGCGGGATCGATGCGACCGATCATTGCCCGCCGCGCAACCGGCGCGGCCGGCACCAGCCTGCGCTACGCAACCGCTTGCTGCGCGCGCCATCGCATGGCGCACGTTTCGATCGAGGCGGCGCAGCTCAGTCAGCCGCCTTTCGGGCGAGCCGAACGCCGCGCGGAGAATCACCGAAGCGAGTTCGGAACAAGCGGTTGAAATGCGAAACATCCGAGAAGCCGACCGCCAGCGCGATATCGGAAATCCGCTGAGAGCCGGCGTGAGACTCGGTCAGCAGCTCGAGCGCCCGCTGGAGACGCAACTCGTTCAATCGCTCGGTGAACGATGTTCCCGATGACGCCATCAGGCGCTGCAGATAGCGAGGCGAGATGCCCTGGCACCGCGCGACCGTCTGAACGCTGAGTCCGGGCTCCTGAAAGTGGATGGTGATGTAGTCGAGTGCTGCATCGTGGCGTGCGGCGACGACGGCGCTCGCGCTGCTCTCACCCAAGGCAGGGCACTCGCCGAGTGCGAGCGCAACGAGATCATGGATGTGGGTCACGACCGTATGACGAAGCCTTGGCGCGGTCAGTGCTTTCGCCTTGAGGATCGACTTCAGATACACCGCGAACAGCCGGAATGCTTCCGTGCGGTGCCCGATCGGCCGCATGACCAGGCTTTCGACGTTCGCTACACGCTGCTCGAGCGCCTCGCGCGGCACGGCCAGGCCGAACTGCAACCCATCGACATAAGTAACGCTGGCGGGCTCCGAATGCAGAATTGCGACTGCATCCCCCGCGCGAAGCTCAACGTCCCGGCCAAGCTGCGATAGCTGGCTTCTGCCGGGAGCGCTGAAGATGAAACCAACGGAATCATCGCCGTCGGCGAGGTTCGCCTGCAAACGCGTGAAGCGCATCGACGTGCCCTTCAGCGCCAGCGTACGCAAGCCCTGGACTGACTGCAGTGACGCATCGGCCTGGAGCGGAATATCCGACAGAGGCTCGATATCGGCATGCACGACGCATCGCCCAAAGTGCTCGCGCCAGGCGGGGATACGAATACGTTCCGGAAGATCGCGCGTCGAAAATCGATACGATGCGCAATTGGCTGCGTCCGTATGCATCGGGACCTCCAGCCTTCACAGAACATCAGAATGAAATGCTCCGGCACACCACAATAAATGTCTGCATTTTGCAATTCACGCACCGGTCTTCTCTCGATCCGTGCGCGCATGTCCAAGAAGTCATGCTATCGATCTGCTAGTCTCATTCACCTGTATCGACGCTGATGTGAACTGGTTCACGTGTCGGTCAGATTATTACGTTTATACTGATCGCGAAAGTCGCGGCTTATTTACTCCCTTAAGAGGAGCTGGTCGCGATGGCACTATCTCTAATTGCCGCAATCGGATTCATTGGACATCCCATGCGGCATGCAGGTGCAAATCGCACTTACGTCCCTGTTCGAAATTGATCCGGCTCACGGAGCCGCGGGCAGGCTACTTTGAAAGATTGCTGATACCAAATTTATTTCGCTGCTCGGCCAAAGCGCTAGCAGAATTCGTGGGACATAAATGCCTGCGGCAGCATTGGCTTTTGGCCGCGGGTTGAAATGGTCGAAATCTGTCACGTGGGAATTCAACCTTAGTGATCAAGAAGGCGTTCGATCATGTCCACCATATTCGACATGCTTTACCATGAATACTGTCGTGCCCGCCTCGCCGAAATGCGAAAGCAGCTTTCGATACCGGTCATCGGCGAAATCCTGCACGCGCCATCGGAGGACGGTGATCCATCTGGTCCCCACGACCGCGGCTGGACGACGGAAGAAGCCGCAACCACCAGATAACTCGAACACATAGTCCTATTGGCTGGTCGGAGGCTGGTCCGGCACGCGTACGCACGCCAGACAGATCGACAGATGCATGATCGAACCCACACCTCGAAGCGATTGATCGGTGAAACTCCACCGCAGTTCAGGTCGACCGGTCGCGACCCGCGCATCGATGTCTGCCGCGGGATCGCATTATGGTGGATCTTTCTCGACCACATTCCCACTAACGTCGGAAGCTGGCTGACACTGCGCAACTACGGCTTCTGCGACGCCGCCGAAATATTCATGTTCGTCTCGGGCGTGACCTGCGCGCTGGCCTACGGCAGAACGCAGCAGCGTGACGGCTGGAAGGGGATGATTGGCCGCTCGCTGCGGCGGGGATGGGACATCTATGCCGCGTTCCTCCTGCTTACGCTCGCTTGCGCCGTCCTCATCTACGTCGCCGGCAACGACCTTGCCGACGAGAGCAATACGCGCGTTCTGTTCGAACGTCCGGGCGCGACGCTTGCGCACGCCGCAATCATGCAATATCGCCCCGTCAATACCGACGTCTTGCCGGTCTTTGTGGTCTGTCACGTACTGTTCGCACCGCTGCTGTGGCTGCTGCTGCGAGCACCAAGCCTGACGCTCGGCCTTTCGTTGTTGCTCTATGCGCTGGTGCACCTCTTCGGCTTGCGCGTTCCTGCCTGGCCCGAGGGCGTCTGGTTCTTCAATCCGCTGGCATGGCAGGTTCTTGTCGTGCTCGGTGCATGGTACGTGATCGAAGGTGAAAAGATCCGGCGATGGATGACATCGCGCGCCGTGCTGGTTCTTGCCGCTCTCTATCTGGCGTTCGGCCTGGCCTTTGCGCTCGGCCACGCTATCCCGCTGATGCCGCAGACCTGGGCCGATCACGTCTTTCCATTGGACAAATCGAATCTGAGCCCGTTGCGGCTGCTGCATTTTCTGGCTCTGGCGGTCGTCGCGTCGTGGCTCGTTCCCGAGGGCTGGCGGGGGTTGTCGACGCCGCTGCTGCGCGGTGCGCGGTGTTGCGGCGAGAATTCGCTGCCGATCTATTGCCTCGGCGTTCTGCTGGTGCTCGTCAGTCAATTTGATCTGTTCGACATATCGAACCGGATCTCGATGCAGATCGCGCTCAGCCTTGCCGGCATCTTGATGATGATCGTCGTTGCAGCGCTCCTGAACGCGCTCAGCACCAGGCGCAAGCCCGCGGCGGACGCAGTCGATCGAGACATGTCCGCCGCCGTTACAGGCTGGACAGGCGGGGATCGCACAGGCAGGGCCGCGCTTGCGCCACGGCTGACAGTCGTTCCCACGCGATCGACGTGCCGCCCTTGATGAAAATTTGCATCGTGGCGGAGATTGCGGGGCCGTTGCGTTAGCGACGCACGGAGCAGCCGACGCTTACTCAGGCCGTCCCGCTGCATCGAGGATCAGCCGCGCGATCGGCTCGGGCTGCGAGATCAGCGCGAGGTGGCTCGCCTTCACCTCGATCGTGGTAGCGCCCATCCGCTTCGCCATGAAGCGTTCGAGATCCGGATTGATGGTGCGGTCCTCGGTCGAGACGGCGTAGTAGCTCGGCTTGCTGCGCCAGGCCGCGTGGCTGGTCCTGCCGGTCAGCAGTTGCTTGTGGAACGGCTGCTGCACCGCATAGAGCACCTTTGCCTTCGCTTCCGGCAGGTCGCCGGCGAAATCGCGCAGGAACGCCGCTTCGCTCAGCCGGCCTTCGTCGCCATCGAACACGATGCCGGCGCTCGCCGGCGGCGTCGGATAGGTTTTCGCCAGCGCGGTGTAATCTTCATCAGCATCGGGTGCGCGCGCGGCGACATAGACCAGCGCCGAAACATTCGGATGCACGCCGGCCTCGGTGACGATCATTCCGGAGAAGGAATGGCCGACCAGCACGGTCGGACCGTCCTGACGATCGAGCACACGCTGCGCCGAGGCGACCGCTTCCGGCAGCGTGGTCAGCGGATTTTGCACGGACGTCACATTGAGCCCGGCCGCCTGCAGGCGCGGAATGACCTCGGACCAGCAGGAGCCGTCGGCGAACAGGCCATGCACCAGCACGACATTGCGCGCCTTCACCGGCGGCGTGGTTGCGGCCATGCCGCGCGAGGACACCAGTGACGCCGCAGCGCCGGCCAGCAAGGCGGTCGAGAAAGTGCGTCTGTTCATCATCATGATCAAGGCTCGGGAGCGAGGGATTTGGAAAAGCGCGCGCACCTGCGGTGAGCGGACACCCTCTCCTACGCACGCAACCGCGCGTGGTTACGCGCGGTGCCGAAGTGACGATCAAGGATCGGTGAACGGGATGCGGACTCAACTTTCGACGGGCCGCTGAGATTGCGAGAGCAGGTCTCAAATCGATCATCTCGCCCGTGGCTCACCCCTCTCCCCACCCTCCCCCGCAAGGGGGGAGGGAGCCCAGCCAATGTGCGCACCTCACATCACGCTGCCGATGTGTGTGTGTGTGCGATGTGAGGGACGCACCGGGCGGTTG
>NZ_JACMYK010000209.1 GCF_020889785.1 Bradyrhizobium acaciae | reverse complement strand
CCAACGTCGCGCTGGCGGCGCCGACCTGTCCCTGCAACGCGGTGCCGCCAGCGCTGCAGAAGGCCGCCACCGCGCCGGCGAAGAAGCTGGCTGTTCCCGATCCTCAGCCGCGCCGCGCAGGCAAGCGTCCGCCGCGCGTCGTGGTCGAGGACGACGTGGTGGTGGTGCGTCGTCCGCCTCCGGCCGTGGTCTACGAGCCTGTCGGACCGCCGATCGGAATCGGGATTGGCATCGGCGGCGGATATCGCGGCAATTATGGCGGCGGCTTCCACAGGGGTGGATACTGACGCGCCAATCGCGTAAACGCTTTTCCCGCATGAGATGCGGCGCTTGATGATCGCATCTCGCGGGAGGACGCAATGCGGTCCCTGTTTCGCCTGCTCGCCGCGCTTCTGCTGCTGGGTGTACAGCCGGCGCTCGCCTGGGAGTATTGGGGCGGCGACCGCGGCGGCACGCGCTTCTCGCCGTTGACGCAGATCACATCGGACAATGTCGGCACGCTGGTGCGCGGCTGGGAATTCCGCACCGGCGATCTCGACGGCCGTCCGCCCGACGTCATGAAGCGCACCAAGTTCGAGGTGACGCCGCTGTTCGTCGAGGACAGCCTGATCTTCTGCACGCCGTTCAACGAGGTGATCGCGCTCGATCCCGGCACCGGAGCGCAGAAATGGCGCTTCGATCCGCAGATCAGCATGACGCAGCGACCGGCCAACCGCTTCGTTTGCCGCGGCGTCGCGCACTGGACCGATGATCGCGCGGCTGAAGGCGCGGCCTGCACGTCACGCATCTTCACCGGCACCAATGACACGCGCCTGATCGCGCTCGACGCCAGGACCGGGAAGCTGTGCGCCGATTTCGGCAATGCCGGCGAGATCAAGATCGATGCCGGGATGAAGCTGGAATGGCCGGGCGAGTTTCAGATCACCTCGGCGCCGGTGACCGGGCGCGGCGTGGTCGTGGTCGGCTCCGCGATCGGCGACAATCGGCGGGTCGATGCGCCGCTCGGCGCGGTGCGCGCGTTCGATGCGCGGACCGGCCAGCCGCGCTGGACCTTCGATCCGCTCGTGCATGACACCGTCGAGGCCGGCCACAGCAATGTCTGGGCGCCGATGTCGGTGGACGAGGAGCGGGGCCTGGTGTTCCTGCCGACGACATCGCCGAGTCCCGACTTCTGGGGCGGCAAGCGTCCCGGCAATGACGAGCACGCCAATTCCGTGGTCGCGCTGCGGATCGAGACCGGCGAGCTCGCCTGGGCGTTCCAGACCGTGCATCACGACGTCTGGGATTACGATCTGCCGGCGCAGCCGACGCTGGCGCGGATCGACACCGGTAATGGCCTGCGCGACGTTGTGATCCAGCCGACCAAGCAGGGCTTCGTGTTCGTGCTCGATCGCGATACCGGCAAGCCGGTGTGGCCTGTCGAGGAACGCGCGGTGCCGCAGAGCGGCGCCGAGGGCGAGAAGCTGTCGCCGACCCAGCCGTTTCCGACCCACGTGCCGCCGTTGCTGACGCAGCGCATGACGGCCGACGACATCGGCAGCATGCTGCCGGGCGTCGGGAGCTCGGCCTGCGAGAAGCTGCTCGCGCAATCCCGCAACGAGGGTCTTTACACGCCGCCGTCGACGCAGGGCACGATCGTCTATCCGATGACCGGCGGCGGCGTGAACTGGGGCAGCGCGGCGTTCGATCCGGTCAACCAGATCCTGTTCGCCAATGTCAGCCACGCGGCGCATGTCGTCACGCTGATTCCGCGCGACCAGGCCAAGGGCTTCAATCCGCCGCCCGGCCATGATTTCGGCCGGCAGCAGGGCGCGCCGTTCGCGATGTCGCGGGCGCTGGCGATGACGCCGGTCGGGACGCCCTGCAACAAGCCGCCGTGGGGCGAGACGGTTGCGGTCGATCTCAAGGCCGGCAAGATCCTCTGGCATTCGTCGGTCGGCACCAGCGAGGATGTCGCGCCGCTCGGCATCGCGCTCAACACCGGCACGCCGTTGGTCAACGGCGTCGCGATCACCGCGGGCGGAGTGCTGTTCACCGGCGCGATGGACGCCTATCTGCGCGCGTTCGATGTCAAGTCGGGAAAGCAATTGTGGCTCGGCCGGCTTCCGGTGCCGGGCGTCGCCAATCCGATGACCTATCTCTGGAACGGCGAACAGTATGTCGTGATCGGCGCCGGCGGCCATTCCGAGGCCGGCACGACGATCGGCGACAGCGTGGTGGCGTTTCGCCTGCCGCGTCAGGGCGAGGGTGCTTCGCTGTGGTCGCGCTTGATCGATCGTCCCGGCGGACGGTTCATGCTCAAGGTGATCGAGGCGGTGCTTTTGCTGATTGCGCTGTCTGCGCTCGTCACGCTGCTGTGGCGCCGGCGGCACGCGCGCCGCTCGCGATCCGCCTAGGTACTCCCTGCCGCAGGTGCACGCTGCCAAAAAATCGAAAACAACCCCATGCACAGTAGCCGGCCGCTGCCGGCGCTCGAAAAGCAACTTGACACGTCGGGCAACTCAGGGGTATTTTTCTAATATTCAGAAATGGTGCGGGCAATTCGGGGATGTCGCTTTCGAGAGGGAATGCGGACACGCGGCGCAGACCGCGGGGATGTCGCCTTGTGGACCACCTTCGCCGCCTCTGACTAGTCCGGTGCTGGGTGCAGTCCGGATTTCTCACCAATGATCCTTGACCGCCGCATTTGACCCCGGAGCGGACATCTTGCGTATCGAAGTGCAACCGATTCCCTGCATCGGCTCAGATCCTGGTAGATCGCAAGCGAAGCGCATTCCCAACCACGCTGACCGAAGATAACGCCATTGCCGCCGCCGCGACGATCGGCGAGAGCAACAGCCCGAACGTCGGATACAGCACACCGGCCGCGATCGGAATTCCGGCGGCGTTGTATGCGAACGCGAAGAACAGGTTTTGCCGGATATTGCGCATCGTCGCCCGCGACAGCCGTCGGGCACGCACGATTCCCGTGAGATCGCCCTTCAACAAAGTCACGCCCGCGCTTTCCATCGCGACGTCCGTGCCGGTCCCCATCGCGATTCCAACCTCGGCGGCGGCCAAGGCGGGCGCATCGTTCACGCCGTCTCCGGCCATCGCGACCTTCCGGCCTTCCTTCTGGAGCTTGGCGACAACCGCGCTCTTTTGATCCGGCAGCACCTCCGCTTCGACCTCGGCGATGCCGAGCCTGCGCGCGACCGCCTGAGCCGTGGTTCGGTTGTCGCCGGTGAGCATGATCACCTTGACGCCATCGGCCGCGAGCTCCCGCAGCGCCTCGGGCGTGGACTGTTTCACGGGATCGGCGATCGCCATGATGCCGGCGAGTTTTCCGTCCACGGCCATGTTGATGACGGTGGCGCCTTCGCCGCGCTGCCGTTCCGCCTCGGCTTCCATTGCAGAGGTTTCCACTCCCTGCGAGCGGAGGAAGGCGGCATTGCCGAGCAGCACCATCTTGCCCTCGACAGTTCCGAGCGCGCCCTTGCCAACGGGCGAGTCGAAGTCCTGCACATCGGTCGTCTGGACGCCTCGCTCCTTGGCTTCGTTGACGATGGCGTCGGCGAGCGGGTGTTCGCTGGCACGCTCGACGCTGGCGGCGAGCCGCAGCACTTCGGCATCCGTGATTCCTTGAGCCGGGATCACGGCCACGACCTTCGGTTTGCCTTCGGTCAGCGTGCCCGTCTTGTCGACGACCAGCGTGTCGATGCGCTCCATGCGCTCGAGCGCTTCGGCGTTCTTGATGAGGACACCGGCGTGGGCGCCGCGCCCGACGCCGACCATGATCGACATCGGGGTGGCCAGGCCGAGCGCACAAGGACAGGCGATGATGAGAACACTGACTGCGGCGACGAGGCCGAAGGCGAGCCGGGGTTCGGGACCGTAGACCGCCCAGACGGCGAACGCCGCAATCGCGATCACGATGACGGCAGGCACGAACCAGCCGGCGACCTGATCGGCGAGGCGCTGGATCGGCGCGCGCGAACGCTGCGCCTGGGCGACCATCTGCACGATCTGGGACAGTATCGTGTCGCCACCGACCTTCTCGGCGCGCATGACGAAGCCGCCCGAGCGGTTGAGGGTGCCGGCAATGACCTTGCCACCGACCCCCTTGCTGACCGGCATGGATTCGCCCGTGACCATCGACTCGTCGAGCGAAGATCTGCCATCGACGATCTCGCCGTCGACGGGCACTTTCTCGCCCGGACGGACGCGAAGCCGATCGCCGACTTTCAGGGCCGCGATCTCCACCTCTTCGTCGGCCCCATCAGCCTGCATTCGGCGGGCCGTCTTGGGAGCGAGGTCGAGCAGGGCCTTGATCGCTCCGGAGGTCGCTTCCCGCGCCCGGAGCTCAAGTACCTGACCGAGGAGGACCAGAACGGTGATCACCGCGGCCGCCTCAAAGTAGACGGCGGCGGCCCCATCATGGTCTCTGAAGGTGGCGGGAAAGACGCCAGGGATGGCGGTTGCGACGACGCTATAAATCCACGCAACGCCGGTGCCCATCGCGATCAGCGTGAACATGTTCAGATTGCGGGTCACGACCGATTGCCAGCCACGAACGAAGAAGGGCCAGCCCGCCCAGATCACGACTGGTGTGGCGAGAAAGAACTGGATCCAATTGGATATCGTCTGATCGATCCAGCCATGACTGCCGACGAGGTGACCGCCCATTTCAAGGATCACCACCGGAATGGAGAACCCCAGACCGACCCAGAAGCGGCGGGTCATGTCGATCAGCTCAGGGTTGAGACCGGTGTCCGCAGTGGCGAACTCGGGTTCAAGTGCCATTCCGCAGATCGGACAGTTGCCCGGTCCGACCTGGCGTATCTGCGGATGCATCGGGCAGGTGTAGATGGTGCCTTCTGGCACGACGGCGGGCGGGGCCTTGCCGTCATGCTCGATCTTGTGGCGAGCGGTCGAGGGGACAACCTTCATGCCGCTGACCGGGGCTACGGCGTTCCCCGTGGCCTGATCGGGATGGTGAGCGAGCCCGGCATGGTCATGGGCACTCGAATGAGAGTGCCCGCAGCAGTTCCCGCGGTCCTCTCCGGAATTCCGACTCTCCTGGGCGACCATTGACGCCTCCATCCTGCCAAACCGATACGCCGGGGGGCTAGGCCTGGAGGAATGACATCAAGGCTTCCTGCCAGAAACGTCTGAACCGTAGCCAAAGTTGCGCCAACGTGCGCACGTCGAATGCTCTCGCGTCCGGCGCGAGGCCTTGTGAGTTTCAGACATCGGGGCCCGCACGGCCGATTTACCATTCTTTCTGGCACAAGCGGGCACGCCTCAATTCGCTGCATTCGTCCGGCGTCTGCTAGGTGTGCCGTACGACTCCTTCGCCAAGAATGGCTGCAGCGAACCGCGGCCAAAGATTGAAGAAGAAGACGAAGTTCACGGCGGTTGCCCACCCATATAGCATACTGGCGACGAGGCCGTAGATGAAGCTGCCGACGGTAATCAGCTTGAAGTTGGGAAACATGGTCGGCAGCAACTCGTGGCCTCTCAGGTCCGGTGCGATCAACCACAGAAGGACACACAGGACGTAGATCGACTGGAACAGCATGCAAGTTGCGAACATGGTCCGAATGTAGGGAAGCTTGATCATGCCGGTTTCTCCGATCCATACGCCCCACAGCGTCCACGACCGTTCAGGCGAGTAAGGAGCCTTGCGTTTTCGGCGCTACCGTTTATCCCCATGTGATGCGGCGAAGATGACGCCGGTCTGCCGGTGTAATGATGCCCGCCGGACTGGCCGACGGTGCTCTTTCCGGCGGTTTCTTTCTTGCCCATATGATGTGGCACTTCGGTCTTCGGCCCACCCTGATCGTGATGACCGGTCCTTTCGGCGTCCTTCGCTGAGGTCTGGCCAATCGCCGGAGCGGCCAGCAGTGAAGCGACGGCGAGAGCGATAAGAAATTCCTGGCGGTCACGAGCGTGTTCTCTGATTTGAGAATGGTGCGATCAAATCACGGGAAGAAGTTTCGGTGTTTGATGCGCGTCAACCGCCGGCGCTCAGAGATGCTTCACTAACGCTTGATCCAGCTCAACTACCCGTCGGCCGGATCAGATACGTTGGTGTCAGGTTCCGTTGGCAGCGATCATAGCAACGGCTGTGGTCGCGACGTGCTCAGATCAAGTTCAGTACGGATGCTCCTCGATGTCGCGTAGCTTCATTGTTGCTCTGGTACTTGCCGTCACCGCCGCGATCGTGGGCGCACTGTTGTTCACGCAGCATCAGGCTCATGTCATCGGCGCGCTGCTTTGGTTGCCTCTCCTGGCGTGCCCGCTGATGCATTTCTTCATGCACGGCAAGCACCATCGAAGCGAGCCCCACCACGACTGACGGCGAAACCCGATGAATGGCGAGAAGCGCGGCTGGCCAGCTTCGTCCGTCCTACTGGCCGTTTCGGGAATCATCCTGATCGTCGTTGGCTTCTATTTCCTATTTCTTCGACCCGCGCTGCTGCCGGAAGACGTTCGCTACATGAATCTGTCGTCGGCCGAGCTTCAGTCCGTGGGCGCTAGATTGGCCTCGTGGCTCAGACATGTGTTTCGCGTGATGGGCGGTTATGTAACAGCGACCGGCGTGCTTTCGCTCACTCTGGCGGTGACGTCGTTCCGGCAACGTCAGCCTTGGGCGGTAGCCGGCGCCACCATTGCGGGCGTGACCTCGATCGGCTGGATGGCTGCTGTCAACTTCATGATCGATTCCGACTTCAAGTGGCTTTTGCTGGGTTTCGCCCTGACCTGGGCCGCGAGTATTGCACTATTTTTGATCGAAGCCCGTTGTTTGCGACGTGCTTGATGTCTGCATCTGGGCCCTGGCCGGACATTCACCAAAGCATCGCCGATGTCGGCTTTTGAGAGCGACACGGACCTCGCGATCCGCTCGCACACACTGGACTTTGGTACACGCCCTGATCTCATCACGCGTTAGCGCGGCGCCGTCACAAATCAGCCTCGCCGATTCTCAACCCGTGCACCGAAACGATGCGCAGACGAACGCGCGCGATGTCATGCTTGCGTTCGCCGCGATGCTTCGCCTACGAGGTCGCGAGCGGACGCGCTGGGCCTCCAGCGAGCTGTTCATTTCAGATCATTTGCCCATGGAGATTGCGATGAAGATCACTGCCTCGATCATGCTTGCCGCCGCGCTTGCGCTGTCGTCCGCGCCGGCCAACGCCACCGTGCTCGATCTCTCGACCATGACCTGCAAGGAGTTCGTCGAAGGCGGCGATGACACCATCAAGATGGTGCTGGTCTGGATGGACGGCTGGTACAAGGGCGATTCCGACGAGGCGATCATCGACACCGACGTGTTCACCGAGAACGCCAGGAAGTTCGGCACCTATTGCGGAAAGAATCCGACCATCAGCATCGTCAACGCCGCCGAGGCGGTGCTCGGCAAGTAAACCTGCAACGCAGGCTCCTCGTGAAGCCTGAGCCTCGAAGGATCGACGGCCACCATCCGGGCCGATTCATCCTTCGAGACGCGCGCGAGAGCGCGCTCCTCCAGCGACAAAGGCTTCACCTTTGCGCGGGGATGACGGTGATGGGTGTTGCGGCTGTCTGATTCAACTGTCAAACGGCTTGCTCAGTGTCATCACCCGCGCATGCGGGTGATCGAGTATTCCAGAGACGGTCGTGCTTGAGCCGATAGGCCGCGGCGTACTGGGTCGCCCGGTCGAGCCGGGCGACGACAACAGTAGATGCGGACAAAGCCTCATATCTCTCAGGATGACGGTGATGGCAGCGTAGTTCATTCACGCGCGTCGCCTCGACGTCCTATCCCGGCAGCATCGCGAACGCGCTCGACACCATCGCCACCGGCTTGTTGTCGGTGGCGGAGAGGAGCGTGACGCGGCCGAAGCTCATGGTGCGGCCGAGCCGGACCACGCGGGCGTCGGCCAGCACATCGGAGGCGGTCACCGCGCGCATGAAGTGCGTGGTCTGGTCGACCGTCGTCATCGGCCGATAACCCTTGTTGGCCGCGAGATTGGCCAGCACCATCGCGGTGTCGGCGAAAGCCATCAGCGCCTGGCCGCAGACGATGCCGCCATTGCGGCACAACCGCTCGGAAAACGGCATGCGCAGGATCGCGCCGGGCTGCCAGTCGGGATCGCCGCCGGCGGGGGCTGCAATGTCGAACTGCTCGACCGACAGATTGAGGTCCTGCACCCATGGCGCAAAGACCTCGCCGAGCACGCGCTTCGCATCGTCGATCCCGAATTCACCGGCCTGCTGCATGACGTTCCGTTCCCTCCGCTGATATTCTTGCTGCTGTTTGTTGCCTAGTCGCGCGTGACATGCACGCCCGGCCTCTTGCCGTCATTCCACTTGCCGGCAATGGCGCGTTCGATCTGGGCGGCGAGCTGCAGCAACCGCCCGTCATCGGCCTGCTTGCCGATCGCCTGGATGCCGAGCGGCAGGCCGTGCTCATTGGTCGCCAGCGGCAGCGAGATCGCCGGGATGCCGCAGAGATTGGCGAGCGGCGTGAAGGCGAAGTTGCGCCAGAGATTGCCGAACCAGTCCAGCACCGACGGGTTGTCGCTGATGGTGAGATACTCCGTGGTGCCGACCTTCGGTGTCGGCAGCGCCGTGATCGGCGTCAGGATGATGTCCCAATCCTCGAAGAAGGCGCCGAAGCCGCGCGAGGTGGTGTTGAAGACAGCCTGCATGCGCGCGCGATCGGCGAAGCTGGTGTGCCTTCCGTGCTCCCAGATGCGGATATTGATCGGCTCGATCAGATCCGCCGGCGGTCGCTCCAGTCCGCGTGCAGCGAGCATGTTGCCGATCACGACGGCGAAATTGCTGATGTAGCAGGTGGTCTGTGCGGCGAAGGCTTCCGCGTAGTCGAGCGTCGGCAATGCGTAATCGACCTGATGGCCGAGGCCTTCGAGGAAGCGTCCGACCCGCTCGAGCTCGGCTGCGATATGCGGCGTCGCGCGATAGTCGCCCCATGTGTGCGACAGCGCGATTCTGAGCCGGCCGGGGTCGCGCGCGATCATCGCGGTATAGGGCTCAGCCGGAGTCCAGAACGGCATGAACTCGCCGGGCGCGGGGCCGCGGCAGGCGTCGACGAAGGCCGCGGTGTCGCGCACCGTGCGCGACTGGCAGCCCTGGATCGAGACCAGCCCGGTGAGATCCGACAGATGCGGCGCGAGCGAGAACACGCCGCGCGACACTTTCAGTCCGATATTGCCGTTGACGCCGGCGGGAATCCGGATCGAGCCGCCGCCGTCGGTCGCATGCGCGATCGGGACCGCGCCGGCGGCAACCATCGCCGCGCTGCCGGCCGACGAGCCGCAGGTGGTGTAGTCGGTGTTCCAGGGATTGCGCGTGACGTAGACCGCGGGATTTTCAGCCGAGCTGCAAACCCCGAACTCCGGCGTGGTGGTGCGGCCGATCAAATTGAGGCCGGCCTTGCGCAGCTTCGTCGTCAGGAAAGTGTCGGCCGCGGCGCGATTGCCGCGCATCATCAGCGAGCCCATCTCCTGCAGCCGTCCCTTCAGCGTCGGGCCGAGGTCCTTCATCAGGAAGGGCAGGCCGGCGAACGGACCGTTGAGATCGGCGCCGTCGCGCGCGGGATCGGCGATCACGTCGTCGAACAGCTCGACCACGCCGGAGAGCGCGGGATCGACCTTGGCGACGGCGGCGGCGGCCTGGGACGCAAGCTCCCGCGGCGTCAGCTCGCCGCTCCGGACGCGCTCGGCGAGTGCCGTTCCGTCATGCTGCGTCCACTCGTCCCAGCTCATCGCCAAAGTCATTTGATCGATTCCTTTTCTGCTTTGTTGCGCACTGTAATTTGCGCCGCCGCCCGGTCAAATCGTCGCGCGGGCGCTGCGCTCTGACGCGCGCGCGACGC
>NZ_JACMYK010000208.1 GCF_020889785.1 Bradyrhizobium acaciae | reverse complement strand
TCTCATCACGCTCTAGTTGCAGGCTGCGGGCGCCAGCCAGACGAAACCCAGGGAGTCGACCGCAGAATCGGCGCGCGTCGACCGCTAAGCCGAGCCTGGTGCGGCGCCGGATCGGACGCCGAAATAACAAATTAACATCAGATTTGACGCGATTTGCCGGTGACGAGGACGCGGAAACAGCAAATCCGCGTCCGGTCCCCGACGAAGCGACCGACTGCGGCGATCATCCAGCGGCGGCGCGCGCGTAGATCGCCTCGAGCAGCCGGAGGTTCTCATCCGGCGCGTAGAACTCGAGATAAGCCGCCCGTGCGGCCCGTCCCCACGCCGCGGCGAGGTCCGGCGCACCCTGAATGTCCACGATCCGGCTTCGGAGCGCGACCGCGTTGCCCGGCGGCACCAACACGCCGGTCTTGCCCGCGGTCACGACTTCGGCAAGTCCGCCGATCTCGGACGCGATCACCGGCGTGCCCCGTGCGAAGGCTTCGACCACGACCATGGGAAAGCCCTCGTACCACAACGACGGCAGGACCAAGGCCCGGGCATTCGCCATTTCCCGCAGCACCTCGGCGCGCGAGAGCGCGCCAAGGAACGTGACATTGCCGGGCGCACGCGCCTCGAGCGCAACGCGCTCAGGCCCCTCGCCCACGATCCGCAACGGCACGCCGGTCCCGGCAACGGCCTCAAGCAGCACGCCGACGCCCTTCTCGCGGCTCAGCCGTCCGACATAGAGCAATCCGGAGCGCGGCGTGGCGGGATCAGGCGCCCCGGGATCGGCCATGAAGTTCGGCTTCACGTCAATCCGGCCCGCATCGAAGCCGGCCTGCGCGAACAGGGTTTTGGCAAACTGCGTCAGTGCGATGAGGCGCAAACCGGGACGGCTCCAGGTGCCGCGGCGCTGGTGCCGCGCGATCATGTAGGCCGAGGCCATCGAGCCCGGAAGCGATCCGCGGTAGCACCGATGCGCAACGCCCCAGAGATGGCCGTAATCGAGGCACTTGTGGCAGATGCGGCCGTCGCGCAGCAGCATGCCGCCGGTGCAGATGGTGCGATAATTGTGCAGCGTCACCACCGCAGGCACGCGCTTCTGCCGGCAGAGATCGAACACCGCGGGCGACAGTAGCGGGAAGAAGTTATGGACGTGGACGACGTCGGGGCGAAAGCGGTCGATCGCTTCCGCCACGACCCGTTTTCCGTCCGCATTATCGGCGATCGACAGTGTCGTCGCGATGCGCGCGGCGAGCGAATCGATCGCCTCGTTGCTGACCGTAAGCATTTCGACGCAGTGTCCCGCGCCGCGCAGCAGCTCGACTTCGGCCTCGAACACGACGTCCTCGCCGCCGCGTCCCTGATATCTGTTGTGAGCGACAAGTATCTTCATGATCGGGGCGCAGGGTCGGAAAACCAGTGCAGCTCCGTCACCAGGCTTTGGCCGGCGGCGAGCGTACCGGAGCCGATCAGCGTGGTCGCCGGCACTTTCAGATCGAACGACGGCGAATACCAGCCGGCCGGCATGGTGTCGTCACCGCGATATGATATCCAGCTGAGCGCCGCCGGCAGCTCGAGCTCGCCGCGCCCGCCGGGCCATGCGAGCTGCGCGATGCGCCCTTCAAGCTTGCATTCGACCTCGGGACCGAGGTGCCAGCTCAGACTCACCGGCACCGCAAGGCCTTCATCTCCAGGTCCTTCATCACCAAGCACAATATCGGTGACGACGAGCCGCGCCGCTTGCCGCCGCAATTGCACCGCGCGGCGATGCACGAGACCCGCTTCGTCCTGATATCCCGTATGTTCCGCGACCCAGCTCGCATCCGCATCTCGATCATCCAGGCCGCTTGATGCAATGAGCCGGCTCTGCGCGTGCCGGGTCCAGAGAAACGGGCCGCCCGACACCGACTGGTCGCGCTCGAACAGGCAAAGCGTGTTGTGCGCCGGCGTTGAACGGAAGTAGGCGCGCCATCGCGGATCACCGTGGTAGCAATAGGTGCCGGGGTCGGCGAGGATCTCGACTCCGCCGATCCTGCATTCAAGCGACAATGCATCGGCATGGGCATGCGCCGCGATGCGGCCGAAGCCGTGCGGGCCGTGGTCGCAACGGCACCACACCGCGCGCTCGGCATCGACGAGAAAGGCCTGTCCCGCCTCAGCCAGCAAATGCGAACGGCGCGCCGGCCGCCCTGCAATCGCACGCGCCGCGATGCCGTCGGTCAAGACAAACGTCCGCAGATCTGGCTCCGGCAGTGGCGGCCACCATGGCAGAGCACCGAACAGGCGCGCGCCGGTCGCGAGCAGCCCGAGCCAGCGATTGCCTGAGTGATCGTCGAGCAACAGGCCGATGCCGTCGTCGCCGTCGCCCTGGCGTGGCGGATGAGCGCGATCGTCCAGCATCGTAGCAATGACGTCGCTCATGCGGCACATCGTGGTCCAGACCGCATCGTCGAGCGGATGGCCGGACGACTCGCCCTGCACCCCCGCGGCGAGCAACAATTCAAGGACAAAGCCGTGATAGTCGGTCGCGAGTTCGCCGTTGCTGCCGCAGGCGAGGGTCTGCGCCACCGCCTCATGTGCCAACGTGCCGGCGGATTGCTCCCGCCATCGCGCGCTGTCGCGGAAAAAGGGAAACACACAGGCCGCCACGAACTGTCCGGCGGCCTCGGCGATGATGTGGTTGTTGGCGGAGGAGCCGCGGCTCGGGAACTGCGACAGCCAGTATTGATGCGCGTAAAGCTGCGTCAGGAACAGCTCGTTGTCCTCGAACAGCGCGGCAGCGCCGGGCCAGCCCTGCAACAGCTGGCGTATCCAGGCCCAGGAGATCAGCCGTACGCCGAGCTCGATGCCGCTGATCCAGTGCGGGCCGCGCGGGAATGGATTTTCGCGCCACCAGCTTGTGAGATGCTCGGCCACGCGCCTGGCGTAGCGCTCGTCTGAGGTCAGGTAATACGCTGATGCGAGCACCGTGAGATGATGGTGACGCGACGGCTCCCAGATATATTTGACGTTGCCGACCGCGGCCTCGTCGCGATAGGGAACCGCAAATGCGTAGGTGTCAGCGGGCGCCCGCTTGCCGCTGCGGACATCGACGAACCAGTCGGGCCGTTCGCCCAGGGCCGCATGATCCCTGGCAAATATCCGCCAGTGTCCGGCGAGAATCCGATCGGCGCACTGGATCACCCCCTCGGCTGCTTCTCGCGGAGCCCTGGCCGGCAAAGGCAGCAGTTTCAACCGCGGCTGGCGCGTGCCGGAAGTGAGCCTGGCGCCGGCGCGTCGCGCGACATCGGGCGGCGCGATGCGCCAAAGCTGGCGCAGCACCTGGTCATTCACTCGTCCGGCAAGCTCGGACGGCTCCATGCGCCGGAGCCTGCGCAGATACCAGGCCGGATTCATCTCACGCGGTCGAGGCGCGCGCGACGCCCTGCTCTGCTGCCGTGGTCGTCAGATCGACCGGCATCCCGGCCGCCGCACTCTCCTGCACCGCGAGCGTTGCGCGGGTGGTCGCAAGCAGCGATTCGAGCCCGATCGGCATCGCGGCCCCGGATGCGACCGCGGCGACGAAGGCATCCAGCATCGGCCGCTGGCCCTTGTCGAGCCGCGCTTTTTTCGTCGTCCGCTGCCCGGCGAGCCAAACTTCGAAGCGCGAGAAATTATCGAAGGCGGCAAAGCCCGTGCCTGCCGATATTTCGAGCGCCTCCTTCGGCACCCGTGGATCACCACCGGTGAGATAGCTGAGGCTCGCGACCGACCCGTCGGCAAAGTCGAAGGTGGCGACGAGATTGTCGATATCCTTGCCGGCCGCGCTTGCAGAGACACGCACCGGATCGGCACCGAGCCACCAGCACAGCACATCGATGAAATGGCCACCTTCGCCGGCGAAGCGGCTGCCTTCGCTCTCGGCCTGCAGATACCAGGATGATTTTTCGAGCGGGCCGGCGATGACGCGATATTGCAGCGTCTGCGGTCCCGCCGGCGCGAACGCCGCGCGCATGGCCTGCAGCAGCGCCGAGAAGCGGCGATTGAAGCCGACCATCAGCCGGTCGTTGCCGGTCTCGCGGATCACCCGCTCCAATTGGTCGAGCGAACCTCTGTCGATCGCCAGCGGCTTTTCGACGAACACCGCCTTGCCGGCGCGCAGCGCCTGCGCCGCGAGCTGGGCATGGGATGCATGGCGTGTCGCGATCAGCACGGCATCGATATCGTCGGCCTGGAGCACCGAGGCCGCATCGGTCGATGCCCGCGCGAAGCCGAATTTGCGTACCGCGGTGGCACCGCTCAGGCCGGTATTGGTGGCGACCTCGACCAGATCGACGCGCGCATTATTCGCAAGCTGCGGCAACAACATGCTGGAGGCATAATTTCCGGCGCCGATGACGCCGAGCCGCACCCGGCCGCTGCGCATGGCCACGGCCGGACGATAAATCATCTGCATCGCGCGCGAAGCGGCGTCCGGATAGGCGAACACGATGCCGAGGCCGACTTCACCCCGGCTCATGCGCTCGAATGCCGACGTCGCCTGCTCCAGCGGCACCGTTTCGGAGATCAGCGAGGAAAAATCGAGCCGTCCGTCGGCAAGCAGCGCGACGATCGCCTCCATGTTGCGCTTCTCGGTCCAGCGCACATGGCCGATCGGATAATCGATGCCGCCCTCCTCGTAGAGCGGGTCGTAGCGGCCGGGGCCGTAGGAGCGCGAGAAGCGAACGTCGAGCTCTTTGTCGTAGAATTCATTCCAAGGCAGGTTCAGCGTGCATTTGCCGATATCGACGATGCGGCCGCGGTCGCGCAGCAGCGCCGCTGAACGCGAAGCGAGATCGGGATCGTCGCTGCCTGCCGTGATGAACACGCAATCGACGCCGTTGCCTGCGGTCAGTTGGTCGATCCGTGCACGAAAAGAGGCCGCGGCATCGTCGGATGCGACGGCACACACCGCGGCGCCCGCAGCCTCGGCCTGACGACAGCGCGCCTCTAGCCTGTCGAGCCCTGTGACCACGACACCGGCGCTGCGCAGCAGGCGCACCATGATCTGCCCGATCAGACCGAGGCCAATCACGCAGGCGGTCTCTCCGAACCGGATCTCCGCCTGGCGGATCGCCTGCAGCGCGATTGAGGCGATCGTGGTGAATGCGGCCTGGTCGAGCGCAGCGCTGTCCGGCAGCGGCACGCAGAGGTTCACCGGCACCCAATTGTACTCAGCGTGGGTTGCATACTGATTGCCGCCACAGCAGACGCGCTGCCCGATCGAGAAGCCGCCGACGCCCTCGCCCACTTCCACGATGGTGCCCGACAGCGAGTAACCGAGCGGCGTATAGGAATCGAGGCGGTTCATCACCTTCTGATAGGTCGCCAGCAATCCCTGCTGGCGCACCGAGCGTGCCACCTTGGCGACCTGGTCCGGTCGCGCACGCGCCTTGCCGAGCAGCGACAGGCGGCCTTCGGTGAACTTCATCATCTCGGTGCCGGTCGACACCGCCGAGAATGCCGTGCGCACCAAAACCCCGCCGGGGCGGCAGCGCGGCGCCGGCACATCGATCAGCTTGAGCTCGCCACTCTTATAGTTCTGCGCGATCTGCTTCACGGTCGATCAATCGCCTCAAGTTAACAGCACCTTGTATCGCGCTTGTCGCCCATAATGAAGACAAGAACATTGTCAAAGTTAGCTCATCGCCGGCGGATTAACATCGATATCATTCCAGCAACAGGACCGGTTTGGGCGAGATCTCGACCTCGCCATTGGCGATAGGTCCTTCGCCACCGTCGAGGCCCTGGTAGCGGCTGAAATGCGGGTCGACGCGATAGACGGACCGGCCCTTGGTGGTCCACAGGATCAAACCATTGCGACCATCCGGCATGCGAAGCTCGACGCGCCAGGTCGATGGCGATGTTCTGCCCGCTGTCAGCACGCCTGCACCGACCAGCCATGACTGGACCGTTCGGTAGGCAATTCCGCTCGGTAGCAGTCCGCGCGCCGGATCCCATAATTTCCCGAAGTCGCTGCCGCCGCCGGCAAACTCGTACCAATAGAATCGGTCTACGCCGCTGATCCATTTCAGGATGTAGGCGCGCGCCAGGCACCCGTCCGGATTGTCCTCATAAGACGACCAGCCGGCCTCGGTGTCCCAGATCGGCCTTGCGGAAAGGCCATGCGCGGCGAGGATCTGCTTGAAGCGCGAGACGATTCCGATCACGGCTTCGGGTTCGCTCGTATAGCCGTGGAAGGCGAAGACATCGGCATATTGCCCGCCGCCTTGCGCCATGAAGGCTTTTTGCCAGCGATACCCATCGGGCGTGCCATTGGACGGCGGCGTCAGCACGGTCAACGTCGGATCACTGGCCTTGATGATCTCGTAGGCCCGCTTTTGCAGTTGGACCATGGTGGCGATATCGCCCGAGTAGTATTTGGGATCTTCCGGCTCGTTCCAGATTTCCCAGTATTTGATGCGGCCGGCGGCGCGCGTGACCGCCGCGCGCACCCAGTCATCCCATGACGCCAGATCGGCAGGCGGCGAGCTTGCACCGGGAGCGAACGCAGGCGGCGCGTCCTTCACCGACGCGGCCCATCGCGGCGTGAAGGCGAGATTGAGAACGATCTCGACGTGCTCCCGCTCCGCCGCCGCTAGAATGGCGTCGAAGCGCGCCCAATTATAAATGCCGGGCGCCGGGTTGATCTGAGCCCAGTAGATCGCGCCCCACAGCCGGACGCCGTCGAACTTCAACTCGGGCCATGGTTGCGACTGCCCGATCGCGTTGACCGTCATGCCGAAAAGTGTCGGCGGGATCACCGCCTTCACGCGGTTCGCATTGAGCGCATCGTTACCGGCCAAACCATCCCAGTGCAGCGGCCATTTGTGCGCCAGCGGCACCAGCGCGCTCAAAATCAGCGCAATCAATGCCCTTTGACCCCAATCCCTCACTCTGCCTGCCATTCCGTGTCTCGCCGCCGTCACATCGGTGTTGGGATTGCATCATGCAAGCCGCGCATGTTAATTCAGATGTTAGTCAGATTGTGATGTTGTTAGGTCAATGGTATAGATCATCGCAGATGTCGAGAGCTGAACCATCACCGCGGCGGATCCTGATCATCGTCGAGAACCTCCCGGTTCCTTTCGATCGCAGGGTGTGGTGCGAAGCAACGTCGCTGCGCAAGGCAGGCTACGAAGTTTCGGTGATCTGCCCGAAGGGCCGCGGCCACGACGAAACTTACGAATGCCTCGAGGGCATTCACATCTACCGCCACCCGATGCCGGTGGAAGCGCGCGGGATCGCCGCCTATCTCATCGAATATCCGGTCGCGCTGTTCTGGGAAACGTGGCTTGCGATCAAGGTGGCATGGAAGCACGGCTTCGATGTGATCCAGGGCTGCAATCCGCCCGACCTGATCTTCCTGATCGGTCTCCTGTTCAAGCTCGGCGGCAAGCGCTTCGTGTTTGATCATCACGACGTCAATCCCGAGCTCTATGAGGCAAAATTCGGCCGCCGGGACTTATTCTGGCATCTGCTGCGGCTGGTCGAATATCTCACCTTCAAGACGGCAAGCATCTCGATCGCGACCAACGAATCCTATCGCGAGATCGCGATCGCGCGCGGCCGCATGCCGGCCAACCGGGTGTACGTGGTGCGCTCCGGCCCCAATCTCGAGCGGGTGCGCTCGCGCCCGGCCGATCCAGCCTGGCGCCGCGGCCGGCGCTACAGCGTCGGCTATGTCGGCGTCATCGGCCAGTCGGAAGGCATCGATCTCTTGCTGCAGTCGATCGGCCACATCGTGCACGATCTCGGACGTACCGACATCCAGTTCAACATCGCCGGCACCGGGCCGGAGTGGAATGCGGTGGTCAAGCTCTGCGAGGAGATGCAGCTCTCCGACTACGTGAACTTCACAGGCGCAATAGCTGACGATGCGCTGTTCACGATGCTCTCGACCGCTGACGTCTGCGTCAATCCGGATCGCGTCACGCCGATGAACGACATCTCCACGATGAACAAGATCATGGAGTACATGGCGCTCGGACGGCCGATCGTGCAGTTCGACGTTCGTGAAGGCCGGCGCTCGGCGCTCGATGCCTCGCTCTATGCGGCGAAGAACGACCCCAAGGATTTCGCAGGCAAGATCATTACGTTGATCGACGACCCGTCGCTGCGTCACGCGATGGGCGCGTTCGGCCGCAGCCGCGTCGAGCGCGAATTGTCCTGGACCCATGAGGAGCCGAAACTGCTCGCGGCCTATGAGGCGCTGTTCGCAAGGAACGTCCCCTGGCAGAGCCGCGCGCCACGCGCGAACCCAACCACGGAGCGGTCCGCCTCACAGCCGTCCAGCGTCAACGCCAATGCAGCCGCCGGGCGGGCATCGCGTTGAAGGCTCCGCTGCCTCACCCACGTCAAACGCGTCGCGGCCGCGGCCACGCGCACGTCCCAGGTTGTTGAAGGTCGAAGCATGAATGTCAGCATTTTCGGCCTGGGCTATGTCGGCACCGTCTGCGCCGCCTGCTTCACCGAGCTCGGCCACCAGATCATCGGCGTCGACAAGAGCGTTGCCAAGGTCGACCTGATCCGCGAAGGCCGATCGCCGGTGATCGAGCCGGGCATCTCCGACAAGGTGGCGCGCGCGGTGGCGACGGGTCAGTTGACCGCGACCACTGATGCCACCGAGGCGATCGTCAACAGCGACATCTCGATGGTCTGTGTCGGCACGCCCTCGTCCGGCAACGGCAACCTCGACCTCACCGCTATCAGACAGGTTGCCATCGAGATCGGCCGCGGGCTGCGCGCAAAGAACGCACCGCATACCGTGACGATCCGCTCCACCGTGCTGCCCGGCACCACCCGCGACACCGTCGGACCACTGATCGAGGAAGCCTCCGGCAACAAGATCGGTCGCGATTTCGACCTCGCCTTCAATCCGGAGTTCCTGCGCGAAGGCAGCGCCATTGCCGACTTCAACGCGCCGTCCAAGACGGTGGTCGGCGCCTTCAATCAGGAAACCGCCGATCGCGTCATGGCGCTCTACAAGGACCTGCCCGGCGCCAAGATCACCCCGCCGGTCGAGACCGCAGAGCTCGTCAAATATGTCGACAACAGCTGGCATGCCCTGAAAGTCAGCTTTGCCAACGAGATCGGTGCCATCGCAAAGACCCTCGGCATCGACGGCCGCGACGTCATGAACATCTTCCTGCAGGACACGCGGCTCAACATCTCGCCCGCCTACCTGCGGCCGGGTTTCGCCTTCGGTGGCTCCTGCCTGCCCAAGGACGTCAAGGCGTTGAAGCACTTGGCACACAGCCGCGGACTGTCGACACCGGTGCTCGAAAGCATTCTGCCGAGCAACGATATGATCATGTCGCGTGGCGCCGACTGGATCCTGTCGCACGAGGGCAGCCGCATCGCCTTCCTCGGCATCAGCTTCAAGGCCGGCACCGACGACGTGCGCGACAGCCCTTTCGTCGAACTGGTCAAGAGCCTGCGCGGCGAGCAGCGCCAGATCCGGATCTACGACCCCAATGTGCGACTGTCGCAGCTGATCGGCGCCAACCGGGATTTCCTGATGCGCAACCCGGAGCTCGTCGGCTTGCTGTATGACGACGTCACAGCGACGATCGACTGGGCCGACATCATCGTGCTGACAACGGCCGATCCGCGCTTCGTTGCGGCGCTGACGGCAACCCGCCCCGACCAGATCGTGCTCGAACTGGCGGATATCGGACTGCCCGACGACGTCAGAGCCAGAGTGAGCGGCTTCCACTGGTAGGAATGACCATGGCAGCCATGGCCGAGACCCGCGACCGACCCGAAATCCGCTTCCACGACGAGATCTCGTCGGGATGGGAGGCGCTGCATCAGAGCCGCACCTTCAGGGCGCGCACCGCCGCGATGTTCGGCTTGCTCGGGAATGCGGACCTCAACGGACAGCGCTGGCTGGATGCGGGTTGCGGCACCGGAACGCTGTCCCGCCTGCTCGCCGCGCGCGGCTGCGACGTCACCGGCGTCGACGCCGCGGCGCGCCGCCGCGATCATTTCCGCCGCGGCG
>NZ_JACMYK010000207.1 GCF_020889785.1 Bradyrhizobium acaciae | reverse complement strand
CTCAGGGTCGACGTGCCCGGGCGGATCGGCCGCCTGATCGTTGCGCCGGCGCTGCCGGCCTTCCTCGATCGCTATCCGCAGATCGAGATCGATCTCGGCGTCACCGATCGCGCGGTCAATCTGATCGAGGACTCCACCGATTGCGTCGTGCGTGTCGGCCCGCTCGGCGATTCCGGCCTGATTGCGCGTCCGCTCGGCAATCTCGTGCTGATCAATGTCGCGAGCGCGGGCTATCTCGCGCGCCACGGCACGCCGCAGACGCCGGACGATCTCGCTGCGCATTGGGCGGTGAATTATGCCTCGCCATCCACCGGCCGGATCGAGCAGTGGGAATGGACCGAGCATGGCGCGGTGCGCAGCATCGCGATGCGCGGCCGCGTCACCGTCAACAGTGCGGAAGCCTATATCGCCTGCTGCCTCGCCGGCCTCGGCCTGATCCAGATTCCGGCCTACGACGTGAAGCGGCATCTCGATGCCGGCGAGCTCGTCGAGTTGATGCCGCAGCATCGCGCGGCGCCGATGCCGATGACCTTGCTCTATCCGCACCGCCAGCATCTGTCGCGGCGGCTGCAGGTGTTCGCGGACTGGCTGGCGGACCTTTTGAAAGAGAAGTTGCTCGTCGCGGGATAGTTCGCGCGCGCGTCACAACTTTTGCGCGATGCTCGCGCAGAAGCCGCGGCGCGTCACCGCTTGCTGCCGGTCGCGGCCGTCCTCGTCGCACGCGCCGGCTCGGCCTTGGGCTGGAAGAACAGGCCGGGCGCCACTGACACCAGTCCGAAGGTCATTCCGAGGAATGCCAGGAACGTATCGAGATAATTGAACTCCATTTCAGTTGTCTCCATTCAGCCTGCACGGGGCTCGGCCTGGTACTCGGCTTTTTGGCGCTTGGCCCGGTGCAATGCGTTCGATAGCTTAGATATGGTCCGAGACATTGATCGGTACAATAGAAACATTGATCTCGGAGCAATACTTTCATTGCTCCGCGCCTAGGCCGCGATCCGGCCCCGCTGAAGCGCATCTGCGTACCGCTGCTCGATGGCTTTGACGGAGTTCTCGAAGGCTTTTTCCAGGACGCCCCGGCCGATGGTGCGCAACACGAGGCCGAGGATCGATCCCTTCAGGTTCTTGCCGTCGCGCACGACGACGACGTCGATATCGGTCGTGCCGTCGGAGCGCCGTGTGAAGTTGTAAGTGTGGCCCGACCTACCGCCCCATATGTTGGAATCGGTTGTCGTCAGGACGACATGGTCGGGATCGGACCAATTGTAGTACAGGCGCTCCCAGATGCCGTTCGAGCCTTCGGTCACGTCAGCATCCGCGCGGCTGCGATGATGCACCTTGAGATAAGCGTCGGCGCTGTTGCCGAACAAGTTGGAGCGGCCGGGCCCGAAGTCGGTGAGGCCGCTGATGTACTGCTCGGGTGTCAATCTGGTCGTCCGATGAAGGTGGATCGTGGACATCTTCGGCTCCTGCGCGGGTGATGGAAGGGTACTAACGGCGTCAGGATCGGTTGGAGAGTGCGCCCGCCTTGCGGACGGTCAGGCTGTCGCCGGTCCGGCTGATCTCCACGGCGCCGGCCTGGTTCGCCGTCGAGAGCAGCGCGTGCTGACCGGGCGCCAGCACCGACACGAAGCGGACCGGCGTGCCAGACGCGCCCTGTGCGAGTGTGGTCACGACGCGATATCCATCGGGCTCGACGGTGTAGTAGGCGACGCCGGAGAGGTCGCCGAGATGGATGCTTTGGGCCTCGATCGGCTTGAGCGCGCGCGCCTGCGCGGTTCCAAGCGAAATTCCAAGCGAGGCCAGGGTGAAGGCGGTGGCGAGAATTGTGCTGCGGATCGACATGGGATCCTCCTTTAGCTCGGGTGTCAGAACCTGGGCGGCGGGTGGATGCCCGCTGCTCCCTTGCCGGAGGAGATGGTCAGGCTATGATCATCGATCAAATAGATGGGATCGATAATGGCCATCGATGTTGTCAATTTAGGGCGTATCGACCTGAACCTGCTCGTTCATCTCGATGCGCTGCTCACCGAACGCAGCGTGACCCGGGCGGCGGCGCGCGTCGGCATCGGCCAATCCGCGATGAGCCACAACCTCGCCCGGCTGCGCGAACTGCTCGATGACGAGTTGCTGACGCGGGCGGCCGACGGCATGCGCCTCACTCCGCATGCGGCGACCTTGCTCGAGCCGGTGCGGAGCGCGCTCGCGCAGGTCGAGGCGGTATTGCTGCGCGAGAAGACCTTCGATCCGGCCACGGCGGTGCGGACGTTCAGGCTCGGCCTGTCGGACAGCATGGAAATCCTGATCGTGCCGCGCCTGCTGGCCCGCATGCGCGAGATCGCGCCAGGCATTCACCTGCGGCTTTACAATGTCGACATGTCCCGGCTGCTCGATGACCTCGACGCCGATGCGCTGGACCTCGCGCTCGCCTATGGGCCGATCCAGCAGGGACAGTTGCATCACAAGCAGCGCGTGCTGTTCACCGAGAGCTTCCTTTGCATGTTCAATGCCGAGAAGACCGGCGTCACGCCGCCGATCTCGCTCGAGGACTACGTCCGGCTTCCGCACGTGCTGACCAGCCTGAAGCCGGATCGCAGCGTGCGCGGCTTCGTCGATGACGCGCTCGATGAGCTCGGCCTGCATCGGACCATTGCGCTGACCACGCCGCGCTTCCTCACCGTGCCGCATCTGGTGGCGCACGCGCCTGTGATCGTCACCATGGGTGCGCGGCTGGCGCGGCGCTTCGCCGCCGATCTCGGACTCAGTCTCAGTCCGCCGCCGGTGAAGGTGAAAGACGTCACCGTGTCACTGCTGTGGCATGCGTCCTACGATCACGATCCGGCTCACGTCTGGATGCGCGACCAGCTGGTCCAGCTGGTCGGCGAATTGTGAGCGCACCTTCACCTCGTCAGAACTTCTGCGTGATGCCGGCATAGACGCCGCGGCGCGGGCCGTACTGTGGCGCGAACACGCCGATGCCGGAGCCGTCGCGGATCTGGTAGACGGTGTCGAACAAATTGACGACGTCGAGGCGCAGCGTGGTCGGCTTGTTCGGCGCGACGATGTTGAAGTCGTGCGAGACGCCGAGATTGACCTGCGTGTATGACGGCACCGTGCCGGTATTGGCGAAGCCGTCGCGCAGGCCTGAGCCGTAGATCATCGATGCGCTGAACTTGGTGTCGTGCCATTGGTACCAGCCGCCCACCGATGCGGTCAGCGTCTGGGCGTGATCGGTGTTGACGTAATTGTTGGCGATATAGGCGAGCTCGTCCGGATCGAACAGATACTGGTTCGACACGACCTGGGTGGCGACTTGCCGCGCGATCGCGACGTTGCCGTAGAGATGCAGATTGTCGTGGTCGTAGGTCGCCTTCAGCTCGACGCCCTCATTGGTGCCCTTCGCGTAGTTGAACGCGGTCAGGACGTAGGCCTGGCCGAACTGGCCGTCGTCGAGCAGATCGGTCGCGATCTTGTAATAGGCGTCCATACCGACCTCGAGGCCGGGGATCGCATCAACCTTCTGCGTGACGCCGATGTCGAACACGTGCGAGCGCTCCGGCAGCACGGGATCGTTGGCCGTGGTCCCCGGCTGCGCCGTGGTGTTCTGCACCAGCGCCAGATTGGTCGGCGCCGCCAGCACCTGCTCGGGCGGCGTGAAGTTGCGCGCATAGCCGGCATGGAAGGTCGTGCCGTCCATGGGTTTCCAGGTCAGGCTGATCCGCGGGCTCAGCTGGTTGGCATCGACATATTGCCACATCTGGTCGAAGCGCAGGCCGGCGTTGAGCGTCAGCTGGTTGGTGATCTTCCACTCGTCGGCGATGTAGGTGGAGAACATGTATCCGGTCTTGGCGCTGGAATCGAACACCGAGAGCGGCGCGTCGATCGGGTTGCCGGAAGCATCGAGCGGCAGCACGGTCGAGCCGTTATTGACCAGCGAGCGCTCGGCGCTGGCGGAGAAGCCGAACTTCAGCGTGTGCGCGAAGCCGAGCCGGTAGGACGTATCCTCCTGGATGCCGTTGATGAAGCTCTGGCGGTAGACGTCGGACGCGACGCCGTTGAAGACGAGATCGCCGACCGGGTCGGGCATGAAGTGCAGCTGGCTGTAGCGATTGAAATAAGCGACCTGGTAGTCGAAGCCGTCGCCGGATTTCTGATAGGCCACGACGTTGAACTGGTTGAATTCCCGTTGCCGCTCGTTGAGCAGCGCGGAATCGAAGTTCGAGACGCCGTAGGCGGTGAAGGCCGGGGTTTGCCCTGGATTGTTGGGTATCTGGTAGGCGCCGTTGGAGACGCCGCCGATATAGGTCAGCCGGCTGGTCGGGTCGATGGCCGTCGAGACGTAGGCAAGGCCCTTCTCCTGATCGGTCCGGTCGTGGATGGCGTTGTACGCCGGCGTCGGGTTCTCGATGCCGACATCGCTGCCGAAATAGCGCCCGGAGACGTAATACTGGGTTTGTCCGACGGTGCCGCCATAGTCGACGCTGGTGGTGAAGTTGCCATGGCTGCCGCCATAGACGCTGACGCTGCCGGAATTGTTGAAGGCATCGGTCTTGGTCTGGATGTCGAGCACGCCGGCGGTGCGCAGGCCGTATTGCGCGGGCAGCGCGCCGGTGATCAGGGCCATGCTGCCGACGATCCCGGTGTCGATGATCTGGCCGAAGGCGCCGACGCCGTCCGGCAGCATGATTCCGTTGATGCGGTATTGCAGATTGGCGTGCTCGTTGCGGACATGCAGCTCGCCGCTGGCGGCCGAGTCCTGCGAAACCCCGGGCGCCTGCAGCAGTGCCTTGTCGAGCGTGGTGTTGGTGCCCTGTGGCAGTGACTGCAGGAACTGCTGGCTCATCTGGTAGGTGCCGGCGCCGGTCGGCGCCAGCAGGGCGGCGCGGGCCTGGTCGAGCCGCGCGTTCTGGCCAGCGATGGCTTGCGCTTGAGCCTGCTCGGCGGATGCCGGCGTGGCCGACACGGCACCGGTTCTTCGCGCGCGGTGGCCGCTTGCGGTCGCAACACGGGTCTTCGGCTTTTTCGGCCCAGGCGGTGTGGTGTGGTGCTGCGGCGCCGTCACGGTGATATCTGGAAGTTCTGTTGGCGGCGCCGTCGTCTGTGCGAAGGCGGCGCCGTTGATCCCGCAGACCAAAAGCGAAACCGCGCCGGCGGCGGCGTGTCGTCGGATATGTCCTGACATGTTGGTTCCCGATCTCTTCAGGCCGCGATCCGGATCCGCTTGAACAGGACGCGGTCGAGCCTGCCGTCACGAACGCGACGGCCAGATTCCCATTGATCAAACGGCAGCCGAACCGTGGCCGCGTTCGAAGTTCAGTCGTGGTGGGATGTCAGGAGATCGGGGGCGCACGCGGCTGGTAGTGAAGCCGGCCGATGTCGACCGGAGCCGCGCAATCGTCGATGTGCCAGGCGAGCAAAGCCGCGGCATCCGGCAGCTGCAGTGGAGGCAGCGCCGGCGTCGGTGTCGCCGAGTTGACCATCGCCACGACGGCACAGATGGCGCACAGGTCAGCGGCCTGATCGGAATCCGGATTCGAACGAGGCTCGTTGTGCGAGGCCAGCGATGCAATCGTCGTCGCCTGTGCCGGCGCAAAGGCATGAAAATGGCCGAACGACAGCACGAACTGGATCGACAGCGCCAAAAGCGCCAGCCGAGCCCCGAGCCTGATGTTCGAACGAAACCACTTCATGACGACGCCATTTCCGCGTCGAGAGGTCACAAGACCTATGGACGGCGCCTGCGACGCGGTGTCGCACAGTTTCGAAAACGCACTGGGCTGTCAATCCGCATTGCTGGGCGAGATGATCAATTTCCAGGCGATCGGACGCTTCTGCAACATCGCGGACTCGGCAGAATGGGGCCGGCTTGCGCCAGCCCCATTCGCGCGATTGGCAGGAGGCGCGGCGGTCGTGTCGAAGCGCGGCGCTGGCGCTACCGGCCTCCGGAGCGTATAACTTCGCGACTACAGGTGACGGTCTCCCGAATGTCGATCTCCGCAAGCAAAACCGGTCTCGCAATCATCGCAGTCGTGCTATGCCTCGGCGGCCAGCAGGCCGATGCCCAGGCCGGCCCGGTGCGCTACTGGACGCCCGGCTCGCTGTTCGGCTTCGGCGGCAGCCTGGCTGACGGTCAGAAGGCCGACACCTACGGAAATTTTCCGGGTTTTGACGCGACCGGCGCGCAAGGCGGCGCCGCGTACCTGAACGGCCGGCCGGACGGCTGGTTCGTCGGCAGCGAAGGCGGCCGCTCCGGCTGGAGCGCGCTCGGTCAATCCGCGGCGTTCGGCTCCCTGGAATATTCGGGCGCGCAGGTCGGATACAATTTCAAGGGCGTCGGTGACACGCCCGTGACCTTCTTCGCCGGTTTCGACAGCTTGAAATACAATCCGCCCGGAGCCGGCGGGCCGCTGGCACCGTTCAGCGGCAATCCCGGCGTCAACGCCGGTTATGCGGCGCGAGCAGGCGTCGAGTTCCGCCCGACCTCGAATGTCACGCTGTCGCTTGGGGCCAGCTTCACCCAGCAAGGGGCGGAGCGCATGGACAGCGACATTCATTCGCAGCTGCTGCCCGGCCAGTCTCCGGTCCTGTTCGGCGGCCGCTAAAGCGCGATGAGATTGGGTTGAATCGTCATCGCGCTTTAGCTCCTTGTTTGAGCACGATCTTTTCGGAAAACCGCTTCACACTTTCCGGATCATGCTTTAGCGCGTTTTCGCACCGCGCGAATCGCGCTGCGAACATAGCGCGTCAGCGCAAGACCGCAGCGCTGCGGTCCTGATTCAACCAGAGCTTCAGCTGGAACCAAGAAGGCCCGAGGTCACGGGCACAGTCAGGATCGAAACATGGACATGCAGGGCAAGATCGCACTCGTCACCGCCGCAGCATCGGGCGCCGGCCGCGCCGGCGCGCTCATCCTCGCGCGCGAAGGTGCGGCAGTTGCCGTCGTCGACCAGAACGAGGCTGGTGCGAAGGCGGCGGTCGAGGAGATCAGGAAGGGCGGCGGGCGCGCACTGGCGCTGGCCGGCGATCTCCGCGACGACAAGTTCTCGCGCGACATCGTCGCGGCGACCGTAAAGGAATTCGGCGCGCTCGACTGCGTCTGGAACCATCTCGGCATTCCCGGTCCATCCGTGATCGACGATCTCGAAGGCTGGGACCTCAGCGTCGATCTCAATCTGCGCTCGCAGCTGATCACCACCAACGCCGCGCTCGCCCAGATGACGCCGCGGCGCAAGGGCAGCATCCTGTTCACCGCGTCGACCTCGGGCCTCGTGGGGTCGCCGTGGAGCCCAACCTATTCGGCGGCGAAGGCCGGCGTCATTGGTCTGGCGCGGGCGCTTGCCAAGCGCCACGCCAGGGACGGCGTGCGCGTCAATGCGATCTGTCCCGGTGCGATCGACACGCCGATGCTGCGGGTGTTCGTCAACCGGCCCGACCAGCCGGGCCACAACGAGGCCGACCCGGAAGAACTGATCAAGGCCGCGGTGACCCGCAATCCGATGGGCCGCGCGGCGCGCCCCGAGGAGATCGCGGAGGTCGCGGTGTTCCTGCTGTCGGACAAGGCCTCGTTCGTCACCGGCATCGCGATGCCGGTCGATGGCGGGACGGTGGCGTAGAGCGCCGATGAATTGACGTTGATCTGCAGCCCCAAGGCAACTTCGTCCCTCTCGCGCTTTGGGGGGCGCGCTGCCAAAATATCGAAAACAACCCCATGCAAAGGAGCCGCCGGTGGCCGGCGGTTCGATCGGGCGACTTGACGCGTCGGGCAACTCACGGGTATTTTTCCAATATTCCGAAATCTGGCCCCAGGGTCGCCTGGCGTCGCCTCTCAGAGATGTCCTCTAGAACTTCGCCCTGATGCCGGCATAGGCGGCGAGCGGCGTGCCGGGTACGAAGGCGCGGGGATCGCTCAACTGCGCCATCAGGTTGGGGGCGCCTCCGGCGCTGACAAAGCCGCCGGTCTGGTAGAACGCGCCGCTCAGATAGTAGTGCTGGTTGAACACATTGTTGATCAGGCCGAACACCTCGATGTTGTTCGTGACCTGGTATGACGTGTGCAGATTGACGACCGAGTAGGCCGGCACCTTCGGGCTCTGGTTGGTATAGTCATGGATCAGCCACTGGCTGCCCACGACGTTGAGGTCGGCGCCGACCTTCCAGGCATCCGTGACGTTGTAGTCGACGCCGGCCTTGAAGCGGTGCGCGGGAATGCCAGGGATGCGGTCGCCCGGAGTGACGTTGACAAATTGCACGCCGCCCTCGCTGATCAGCGCGTTCGGATTGTTCGGCGAGGACAGCGTGATCGCGCTTTGATAGGTCGCGTTGACATAGGTGTAGTTGGCATAGGCGTTCCAGCGATCGAGGCGGTAGTCGAGTTTGGCCTCGATACCCTGGCGCAAGGTCTGCCCGGCGTTCTGGAAGTATCCGAAATTGTTGACGCCGAGCGGGCTTGCCACCTGGATGATGTCGTCGTCGGACAGGGTGCGGAACGCGCCCAACCCCCAGCTCAGCACGCCCGTCTTGGCATCGCGGCCCCAGCTGCCGCGGAGCCCCGCCTCGACGGTGTGCGACACCACCTGCTTGAGCGGCGGATCGGCGACCAGGAAGGTGTCGATCATGCAGGGATGGTTGGGATCGGAGCAGCCGAGCTCCAGCGGCGTCGGCGTGCGGTTGGCTTCCGAATAGCCGGCATAGGCGGTGAGGTTCGGGGTGATCTTGTAGGTACCGCCGATCACCGGGTTGAAGCGCTGGAAGCGGTTGCTGCTGTTGAGCAGGTCGTTGGTCCCGGTCTGGTCCTGCAAATCGATCTGGGCGAGATTGAATCGCCCGCCCGCCGTCACGGAGAACTTGTTGGTCACGTCGAATGTGTCGGTGAGGTAGATGCCGGTGTAGGTGTTGGTGGCGCGCAGATCGACCGGACTGAGGCCTGCGTCCGGCTGGTTGATGAAAACACCAGTGCCTGTCACGAACAGGTTGTTGGGATCGATCGTGCCGAGCTCGCTGCTTGCGGTGAATTTCGTGTTGCCGTGATCGACGCTGACACCCATCACGACATGGTTGTCGTGCCCGAACAGCTTGTCCGAGTTGGTCAACTGGGCCGTACCGCCATAGCTGTTGGTGGCGGCGCGGTTACGATCGATTTCGCCGAGGAAAGCATTGCCGAGCGTGTTCGGCGTGGCCGGGCCGTCGGCTGGACCGAACACCGGCAGGCCGTTGCCGATGCACAAGGTCGTGGGATCGTCGCATGGCGCAACGTCAGTGCCGTTGCCGTCGGTGTGGGATTGCCGGAATCCGCGGAAATAGGCATTCCCCTGAAGCGACCATGTGTCCGAGAAATTGTGGCTCAGGGTGGCGTTGACGAAGGCGAGCTGAAGCTGCGTCGATTGCGGCCAGGTGTAGACGCTCGACCAGCGCTGATTGAGCATCTCGACCGGCGTTGCCGCGACGTTGCCGAGCAGATTTTTGGCGCCGGTGAAATTGATGTGGAATTCGGTCTGGTCGTTGCGCGCGCCGATGTCGACATACATGCGGTTGACGTGCGAGGAATTCGCATAGTCGCGCCAGCCGCGATCATAGGCGGACTCGAACGCCGCATAGGCGGAGACGTTGTCCTTCTGGCCGCCGGCCTGCACGCTGCCCTGCAGGCGCCCGTAGGAGCCGCCCAGGACTTCAGCCTCGACCCCCTGATAGGTGAAGCCGTTCTTCATCTGGATGCTGAGCGCGCCGCCGATCGCGTTGAGGCCGAATATCGGGTTGTTGGGAACCAGCGAAACCCGGTCGATGGCCTTTTCCGGGATGAAATCCCAATTGACCACGTCGCCCCAGGATTCGTTGATGCGCACGCCGTTCTGATAGACCGCGATGCCCTGCGGCGTTCCCTGAACCGGCGAGGCGACGAAGCCACGGTAGTCGAGCGTGCGCTGGAATGGATTGCCGGTCTGGTCGGTGAGTGTGACACCCGGCAGCTTGCGATTCACCGAGTCGAGGAAATTCGTCGAATAGTTGCGGCTGAAATCCGCCGAGGTCAGCACCTCGGTGTTGGACGGTATCCTGTCACGGTCGAGCAGGCTCGAATCGCGCTCGGAGGGGGCGGGGGCCCCGGCGCCGGCCTCAGGCGCCG
>NZ_JACMYK010000206.1 GCF_020889785.1 Bradyrhizobium acaciae | reverse complement strand
CTTTCGCCGGGACGACGGCGACTTAAATTGCGCTCGTCCTACAACGGCTCGTCATCATTGCCGTAGCGATCGAGCTTCGGCGTGGCGATGTCGCCATCCTCGTAATAGTCGTCGTCCTGCTTTGATGCAGGCGGCGGAGGCGCCTTCGACTTGTCGTCGGTTTTCTCTTTGACGTTGGCGCCGCCCTTGCTTGTCTTGGCCATGCGTTTCCCCTGCGCGGGTCAAATCAGCTGCCGGAATTCTAGCCAGTTTCGTGGCGCTTGTAACGTGAGGAGACGATGCGGCGGGGTCACATCCCGCCGCGCTGGACCGCTTAGAACGTCGCACCCGCCTTGACCATGTAGGTGCGGCCGGGCAGCGGATAGGCCGAGAAGCGACCCGCCGTGAACGAGCTCGCGATGGCGTAGTCGTAGTAGAGCGCGTTGAACAGGTTGTTCACGCTCAGCGACCAGAAGAAGCGGTCAACCTGTCCGCTCAGCTTGATGTCGGCGGTGGCGTTGCCGGGAATCCGGCTCTGGGTGTTGGCCTGGTCGTTGTCCATGATGCGCGCGCTCCAGGCCCGCACCGTAGCGTCGAACACCAGATAGTTCTGCCAGATGTTCCAGGTCACGCCGAGATTGCCGGTATAGCGCGACACCAGCGGCACGTCGTTGCCCGCCCAGATCCCTTCGCGGAACACCGCACGGGTGATCGCCATGCCGCCGCGCAGGGTGACGCTGTCGCCGACTTTCAGCGAGGCGCTGGTCTCGCTGCCGTAGCGGCGGGTGGGGTCGAGGTTGACGTTGTAGAACAGCACCGGGTTGAAATGGATCTCGTTCTCGAGATCCATCAGATAGACGCTGGTCTGGACCTGAAACAGATTGGTCTTGACCCGGAAGCCCGCCTCTACGTCCTGCGACGTCTGGGTCTTGAGCTGAAAGTTCTGCGGGATCGGGGCGAAGGTCAGCGGGTCGAACGATGGCCCCGACGCGACGCGCTCGTCGACATCGGGCGTACGGAATGCGCGCGCCGCGCGGCCGAACACCGAGAAGGTGTCGGTGAAGCGATGCTCGAGGCCGACATGCAGCGCGTATTGGGTCTCGTTGCTGTCGAGCGGCGCCGCCTGGGTGTCGAAGGCGAACGGCGCATTGGGGTCGTAGCGATCTCGTGCCGAGACGCTCGTGTTCTGCACACGGGCGCCGTAGGAGACATCGGTGGTGGGCAGCAGGCCGATCGTATGCTGCCAGTACCCGGCGACGCTCTGCTGCTCGATATTGTAGATGTGGGTGGGATCGACGCCCTGATAGGCGCCGCGCGCCTCGCGGAATGTCGAATCGTAATAGTCGATGCCGGTCAGGATCGTGGACGGCATTCCCAGCATGACGTTCTTGACGCTGAGCCGCGGCGTGAGCGACCAGGTCTCGAGCGCGGCGTCATTGTAGGTCGAGGCGAAGCTGATTGTCGGCACGGTGCCGAAGAAGCCGCTTTGCGTCTCACGCTGCCGCCAGCCGCCATCGACGATGAGATCGACGCCGTTCGTCAGCGTCTTGGTGAAGCCGGCCGTGACGCTGGCAGTCTGCTGGTTGGCATAGTCGAACGGCGTCGCGGCGCCGCGGCGATCGGTGAGCAGCTCGTTGACGCCGATCGACGGATCGACCAACCGTCCACCGGGCAGGCCGAGCTTCTGGTCGCTGCCGGTGACGGTTAGGAAGGCGGTGAGATCTGATGTCGTGTAGTTGACGTTGCCGACGGCGTTGCGCTGGTCGAGAGCATTGTTGACGCGGTAGCCGTCGGACTTGATGCCGTTGCCGTAGAACGAGGTCGACCACGGCCCCGAATCGAGCGCCGCCGAGATCGCGGCCATCCGGGTATTGAACGAACCGTATCCGGCCTCGGCGCGCATCGTCGCCGGCGGACCGCCGGCGCCGGTCTTGGTGATGATGTTGATGACGCCGCCGACCGCGTTGTCGCCGTAGAGCACCGCGCCGCTGTTGCCGCGCGTGATCTCGATGCGCTCGATCGAATCGAGCGGGATCGTGGTGAGATCGAAGCCGGCCTTGTCGACGTCGTTGAGGCGGCGGCCGTTGAGCAGGAACAGGGTGTTGTCGGTCGCGAACGCGCCGAAGCCGCGCAGGTCGACCGAGGTCTTGGCGCCGTTCGGCCCGCCGTAGAGCGATTGCAACTGAACGCCGGGCACCTGCGCCAGGATGTCCGGCAGCGATTGCGATGGCGAATGCGCGATGTCGTCGGCCGTGATCACGGTCGAGGACGAGCCGACGATGCCGGCGAACTGGCGGCCGCCGCCGGGGCCGCCCGTTCCGGTGGCTACACCGGCCGCTGTCGTGTTCGATCCTGCTCCGCTGCCCGCATTATTGCCTTGCGTGGTGCCCGGCGCCGCCGGCGCGGCGCCGGCGCTTCGTCGGCAGTCGGTTTGGCGCGCGTAAAATTCTGGTCGCCCGGCTTGGTGACTTCGATCGCCGGCAGCTGATCGGGAGCGGGTGCCTGCTGCGCCCGTGCGGCAGAGGCAAGAATGGCAGGCGCGATCATCGTCGACACGAGCAGAAGCGCGCGGCGCCGATGCGATGGAATGGAGAACATAAGCGAGACCTCGGTAACGTCGGTGGCACGTCACCGCGAAGCAGTTTCACCATTGTGCCTGCAGCATCAGGTGAAGCTCATGCCTGTACTCCCCGACCGGCATCTTCGCGTGTGACCACGGCTGACGGCAGGTCTCCTGGCTCGCGGGTCGTTACCCTTCGTCGCCTTCCCAGGACCGAGATTCCCAGTGGCTTGTGACGAAGGATTCACCGCTTACAGTTGCGGGGGCAGCCGCGGCGTTGGGGAGGTTTCCCCGCACCGCATTCCCTTTTCATCTCATGAAAGAACCGTCATGGTCATCTAGGGTTCGGCCGGGCGGTAAAGTCAATCCGGCGGAAGTCGGGCAATGGCGAGGCGGCCACTGTTTTCGTCGGGTGTCGCTTGTCTGCCACGGCGATCGCTGTAAGAGCATGGATCGGATGAGCGTGCAGGATTTTGCCTTGGCGGCCGAGGTCGCGGCGCGGCGCCGATGGAGTGCTACCGCGGCGCTGCTTGCGCTCGTGGTGCTGCTCGTCGTGCTCTCGCTCGGCATTGGGCCGGTGCGGCTGTCGCCGCTTGCGGTGATTGAGGCGATGTTCGGCGGCGGCAGCGACGTCGCGCAGGTGATCGTGCGCGAGATCCGCCTGCCGCGCACCATTCTGGCATTCGCGATCGGCGGTATTCTCGGGCTGTCGGGTGCGGCGCTGCAGGGCCTGCTGCGCAATCCGCTGGCCTCGCCGTCGCTGTTCGGCGCGCCGCAATCGGCGGCGTTCGGCGCGGTGCTGGTGATCGCGCTGGGCCTCGCCGACGTGCGGTCCTACGCGCTGCCGGTGGTGGCGATCATCGCCGCGTTCGGCTCGGTGTTCGCGCTGCTCGCGATCGCCGGCCGCAATGCCGGGCTGTTGATCCTGATCCTCGCCGGGCTTGCGATATCGAGCTTCGCGGGTGCCGCGACGGCGCTGGTGATGAACCTTTCCAGCAATCCCTTCGTGGTGCTGGAAATCGCGTTCTGGCTGCTCGGCTCGCTGGAGGACCGCAGCTTTCAGCACGTGGCGCTGGCGTTGCCCTTCATCATCGCAGGCGCTGCCGTCTTGCTCAGCCAGGCGAGCGCGTTCCGCGCGCTGACGCTCGGCGAGGAAGCGGCGCAGAGCCTCGGCGTCGACGTCGGGCGGTTGCGGCTCTATGTGATCACAGGCGTGGCGCTCGGGGTTGGCGGCGCGGTTGCGGTGACGGGCACGATCGGCTTCATCGGTCTCGTTGCTCCACATCTGATGCGCCCGGTGATCGGTCATGATCCCGCCCGGCTGCTGGTGCCGAGCGCGCTGACCGGTTCGGCGCTGCTGCTCGCCGCCGATATCGCGGTACGCATCATCCCCTCGACCTCGGACATCAAGGTCGGCGTGCTGACCTCGATCATCGGCGTGCCGTTCTTCCTCTACCTGATCATGCGCGAACGCCGCGCGCTCGGTGGAGGCGTGGCATGACGCTGCTCTCCGCCACCGGCGTCGATGCGTCGTTGGGTAACCGCAAGGTGCTGCGCGATGTCTCGCTGTCGCTGGCAGCGGGCCATCTGGTGGCGCTGGTCGGTCCGAACGGTGCCGGCAAGACCACGCTGCTGCGTGCGCTGGCCGGGCTGATTCCGTCCGGCGGCGAGATCAGGATCGGCGGCGATACGCTAGCCTCGCTGCCGCTGCGCGAACGCGCGAAGCGCTTCGCCTATCTGCCGCAGGGACACATGGTGCACTGGCCGCTGCCGGCGCGCGATATCGTGGCGCTCGGCCGCTATCCGCATGGCGCGACCGATCCGGCACGGCTGTCACCGAGGGACATGGAGGCGGTGCTGCGGGCGATGCTGGCGGTCGACGTCACTGAATTCGGCGATCGCCGCGTCACCGAACTCTCCGGCGGGGAGCGCAGCCGCGTCGCGCTGGCCCGGGTGCTCGCGGTGGAGGCGCCGGTGATTTTGGCGGACGAGCCGACCGCCTCCCTCGATCCGCGCCACCAGATCGATGTGATGCAGAAGCTGCGAAATGTCGCCGACACCGGCGTGCTGGTTATCGTGGTAACGCATGATCTCGGGCTTGCTGCACGGTTCGCCGATCACGTGCTGGTGCTGTCGGAGGGACGGCTCGCGGCGCAGGGCACCCCTGATGCGGCGTTGTCGGAGAGTGTTCTGGCGAGCGTGTTCCGGGTTAGCGCCTATCGCGCGGAGTTTCAGCGCGAGGTCGTCATCGTGCCGTGGGCGGACGTCTGATGAGGATGCGGCATCTCGGCGAGCTCTGTTCACCTCTCCCGCTTGCGGGGGAGTATGGGCCGCCTTCGGCGGCCGTCCTTGAAGGACGCCGAAGCGAAGCTTCGGCTACGGCGCTCGAAGAGCGCGGCGGGTGGGGGCTCTCTCCACCTAAGGAGTGTTCATTGTGGCATGACCCCCACCCCAACCCTCCCCCGCAAGCGGGAGTGGGGGCGCACCTTTTCGATGGCCGGCATCGTGCTTCGAGTCACCTTGCCGCCGCGATTGCGATTCTGCTGTGGCTTAGCTCCGCCAGCGCCGCGTTCGCCGCCGGACCACGCATCGTCTCGATGAATGTCTGCAGCGACCAGCTCGTGCTGTCGCTCGCCGACCCGGACCAGATCCTCGGGCTCAGCCGCTTTTCGCGCGATGCCTGGCAATCCTGGGCCGCCGAGAAGGCACGAAACTTTCCGCGCCTGTCCGGCGGGGCCGAAGACGTGCTGTTGCTCAAGCCCGACATCGTCGTCGTCAGCCTGTTCGACAAGCGCGCGACGCGTGATCTGTTGAAGGCCAACGGTCTGCATCTCGTCGAGTTCACGGTGCCGCGCACGCTGGACGAGGTGAGGGACCAGATCCGCGCGATGGGCGATGTGGTGCGGCATCCGGAGCGCGCACAGGCCGAGATCACGCGCCTCGATGCGGCGATCGCCCGTGCGCGGGCGGTGGCAAGCGCGCATCATTACCGCGTGCTGCCGCTGGAGCGGCGCGGCTTTGTGTCGGGGGATAACAGCCTCATCAACTCGCTGCTGGCGGCAACCGGCCTGACCAATGCGGCCGGCGAACTCGGCCTCGGCACGGGCGGGTTTGCTTCGCTCGAGGCCATCGTGAAGTTGCGGCCGGATTTCATTCTGGTGTCGGAGGCCGGCGATCGCGCCGAGGATGAGGGCCGCGCCTTCCTGCTGCATCCGGCGCTGGAGCGCTTCTATCCGGAAGCCAGGCGCATCGTGCTGCCGGAGCGGCTCACGGTGTGCGGCGGTGTGATGCTGGCCGATGCGCTGGATCGGTTGACGGAAGAGCTACAGCGCGTGACTCGGTAACTCCCAGTAATCCGTCATCCTGAGGTGCGAGCCCTTGCGAGCCTCGAAGGATGAACGGCCCGGATATTTCCAGGTGTTCTCGGGTTGAGGCTGGCCGTCGCCCTTCGAGACGCGCTGCGCGCTCCTCAGGGTGACGGTGAGAAATAATGCGCGCCGGCCAATGGCTGCACGATCATCCCATCACCACAGGCCCGCCGGCCTTCTTCCAGGCGTCGATGCCGCCCTCGATATGGGCGGTGTTCGCCAGTCCCGCCTTCTTTGCGGCGGCCACCGCCATCGCCGAGCGCTCGCCGAACGCGCAGAAGAACACGATACGGCGGCCGGTCGCGGCCGCGACTTCGCGCAGCATGCCGCCGGGCTGCAAGGTGGCGCAAATCCCGGGATAAGGCGCGTGCATAGCGCCAGGAAGCATGCCGTGCTTGGTGCGTTCGCCGCTTTCGCGCAAATCGACCAGCAGGATGTCGGGCCGGCCGAGGCTCGCGATGGCGTCGCGCGCACTGAGGGAGAGGCCTTCCTTGGCGAGCGCGTCCTGGTGCAGGCCGACATGCATGTTGGCGGGCACCGCGACGTCCATCATCTTCGGGTTTGGCAGATTGAGGTTGTTCATCAGCTCGACATAGTCGTCGATCGATTTCACCTGCAGCCGCGGATTGTAGCGCTTCTCCTCGCCGATGGTGGAGACGGTGTCGCCCTTGTAGTCATGCGCCGGGAATACCAGCGTCTCCTCGGGCAGCTTGAGCAGGCGGTTGAAGATCGAATCGTACTGCGCCCGCGCGCTGCCGTTCTGGAAATCGGTGCGGCCGGTGCCGCGGATCAAGAGCGTATCGCCGGTGAAGACGCGGTCGCCCATCAAATAGCTGTAGGAATCGTCGGTGTGGCCGGGCGTGTACATCGCCTCGAGGCAGAGACCTTCGATCGTCACCCTGTCGCCGTCGGAGACGCGCATCGACACCACGTCGGCCTTGCTCTGCTCGCCCATGATGGTGATGCACTGGGTGCGGTCGCGCAGCTCGCCGAGGCCGGTGACGTGATCGGCGTGGAGATGCGTATCGACGGCCTTCACCAGCCGGAGATCGAGTTCCTGCAGCAGCTTGCAGTAGCGGTCGGCCTTTTCCAGCACCGGGTCGAGGATCAGCGCCTCGCCACCGGCGCGGCTCGCGAGCAGATAGCTGTAGGTGCCGGACACGCTGTCGAAGAGCTGGCGAAAGATCATGACGGCTTACCTATTCTATGGGTCAAGTCGTTGAAAGCATATTATTTCATAGATAGGGTTGATTCAAAGCAAATCCATCCCCGTGCACACGCCATCCCCGTTACCCTGAGATGCGAGCGAAGCGAGCCTCGAAGGGTGAACGGCCCGGCCCGTTTCCGGGGAAAGGCAATGCGCGCTGAAGCATCCGGGCCGTCCATCCTTCGAGACGCGCGCAAGAGCGCGCTCCTCCAGGATGACGGTCCAGGTTCGCAATTCGAGAACGAGAGGTGAGCCTCAAGGCCTGACGTAGCTCCAGCCCTGCTCCTGCAGCTCCATCAGGTGGACCACACCTGATGATACGATGGTGGCGTCGGAAACGACCGAGATCGCGTGGCCCTCGGCCTTCTCCATGCCCTGCCTGGTATTGCCGCAGGCGGAGAACTGGATCTTGCCCGGAAAGACGAAATCCTTGAGGCGCCTGATGCGGTCCTGCACCGGCGAGGTGTCGCTGCGCAGCATGTGCAGGCCGGGACCGTAGGTGACGATGTCGATCTCCACGTCCTCGTTTTTGGCGCGGTAGTATTCGATCACGTTGGTCGCGTTGTTGAGCGCCAGATTCATGACCTGCGGATCGTTCTGGTCGACCTGGATCGCGATGCGATGCGGCTTGTCGGCGGCGAGTGCGCCTGTTGCGAAGGCGAGCGAAAGCAGCGCGGCGGCGGCGAGACGGCGAAGCATGGGAGGTCTCTCAATGTGACGTCGTCATTCCTGCGACAAACGCAAAGCGTTTGCGCACGGGAGTGAGGCGACGAAGCAATCCATCTTTCTTTCTTGCGGCAAAGTGTGGATTGCTTCGCTTCGCTCGCAATGACGGCGGGGTTACGGCCGCACCAGCGTGTAGCCGTTCTCGGTGAGAAGCAAAATCTGCGCGACGCCGACCTGCACGGGGGTGGCGGCGCCGATGTAGTCCGGCCGCTTGCCGGTGTCGCGCTCGATGGTGTCGACGGTGTTGAGGCAGATGTCGACCCGCGCGCCCTGCGCGACCAGGCTCTCGACCAGCTTGCGGTTAGCATTGTCGGGCCTGAGCAGGTCGATGCCGGGGCCGAAGGCCACGATCTCGACCGCGACCTTGTCGGGGTCGTAGTGCTTCATCAGATTGTTCGCGACGCTGATGACGAGGCCCTGCTTCTTCGGGTCGTTGTCGGAGAGCTGCAGCACGACCTTGTGCTCGGCGAACGGCTTGTCCTGCAGCGGCGCGAGCTGGGCGCGGGCGAGCGGCGTTGCAAGCGCGATCGCCGCAAGGCCGAGCGTCGCGATGAGCGCGCGCCGCGTCATCCGTGCCTCGCAATGCCCGGATTGTCGTCGACGCCTTTCAGCGTGACGCCGGGCTCGTCGCGGTTCGGCGGCCGGCCGGCGCGCAGATGCCTGGCGACGACATCCCAGATCGGTGCGCCGTTCTGCTGGTTGACCGAGGCCCAGCCCGCGACCTTGTAGTGCTTGCCGGCTTCGAGATGCTTGCCGTTGCCGAGCTTCAGCTCGGAGATGCGCTTGCCGACGCTCTCGCCGGGCGTGCAGGTGTAGGCAAGGCCGCCGACGCGGACCATGTCGCCGCCCTGCTGATAATAGGGATCGACGTTGAACAAATTGTCGCAGACGTCTTCCAGCACATCCTTGATCTGGTTGCCGGTCATCGTCGCGACGTAGGTCTCTGGATAGGTGATCGCGGTTTCCGACAGCACGTCTTCCATGGTGATCGGCTGGCCGGCGAGCGTGGTGAGGCCCCAGCGGAAGCCGGGCGACAGCGCGATCTCGGCATTGAGCTCGTTCAGCAACGCGTCGCAGATCAGCTGGTCGACGGTGCCGGAGAAATTACCGCGGCGGTAAAGCAGCCGGTCGGCCGTGCCGAGCTTGTCGCTCCATTCGTCGACATGCGGGTCGCGCATCTTGTCGATCAGCGCCTGCATTGCGGGATCGGGCTTCAACAGCTCGGCGAAAACAGGCAGCAGGCGGTAGCGGACATTGGCGAGCTTGCCCTTGGCGAGATCGAGATCGAGCACGCCGATGAACTTGCCGTTGGAGCCGGCATTGGTGACCAGCGTGACGCCGCCGCCATTGGTCACCGTGATCGGGATCGGGATCGCGTCATGGGTGTGGCCGCCGAGGATGACGTCGATGCCGGTGACGCGGCTGGCAAGCTTGAGGTCGACATCCATGCCGTTATGCGACAGCAGGATCACCGCCTCGACCTTGTCGTCGTTGCGATGGCCGTCGACGAGTTTCTGCAACTCCTCGTCGCGGATGCCGAACTTCCAGTCCGGCGTGAAGCGCTTGGGATGCGCGATCGGCACATAGGGGAAGGCCTGGCCAATGATCGCGACGCGATGGCCGCCGATCTCCTTGATGATCGACGGCTTGAACACCCGCCCCGAGGCCGGATCGAACGCCTTGGCGTCGTTGAACGCGGCTTCCTCGGTCAGGAACACGTTCTGCGCCAGGAACTCGCCCTTGAAGCGGGAGAGATTGTCGCGCAGCACCTGCTCGCCATAGGTGAATTCCCAATGCCCGGTCATCGCCTCGATGCCGAGCAGGTTGGCGGCTTCGACCATGTCGGTGCCGTTCATCGCGTTGGCGAGGCCGGTGCCCTGCCAGAGGTCGCCGCCGTCGAGCAGGATCGAGCGCTTGTCGCCGACATCGGCGCGCAGCTTGTCGACCAGCGTCTTCAGATGGGCAAAGCCGCCGAGCCGTCCGAAGCGGACGGCGGCCTTCTCGAACTCGACGCAAGTGAAGGCATAGGCGTCGGCACTGTCGGGCCGGATGCCGAAGCGATCGAGGAACGCCTTGCCGACCAGATGCGGCGGCTGGCCGGCCATCGCGCCGACGCCGATATTGACGCCGGGCTCGCGGAAGAACACCGGCTTCAGCTGCGCATGGGTGTCGGTCATGTGCAGGATGCGGGCGTTGCCGAAGCGTTCAAGGTCATAGACGCTGGCGGTATCGGCGCCGCGCGCAAGCCGGGGCAGGCCGGCCATAAGCGTTGCGGCGGCGGATGCTTTCAAGAGATCTCGGCGGCCGATGATCATCGCTCTTCCGGCACTTGGTTGAAGCCACGCGGGCGGTGGTCGGGCTCTCTCCCCCCTTGCGGGGGAGAGTTGGAGAGAGGGGTGAGCCACGAACACCGCCCGTGCCG
>NZ_JACMYK010000205.1 GCF_020889785.1 Bradyrhizobium acaciae | reverse complement strand
CTGTGCCGCACGACGCCAGCGCCGGCTCTGAGCCGGAACCGGGCAAGACGCCCGCGAGCGAAGCGCCGAAGCCTGTGCCCGCTGCCGCAGCCGCGGCTGCGATGGAGACGCCGAAGCCCAACGCTGCGCCATCGCCGCCCGTCGAGCCCCGCGGCAAACCCGTGGTCGAAACCCAGCGCGACAGCGATGGGCTGCGTGTGACGTTCTCATTCCCCGGCGCGACACCGGCGGCGCTGTTCCGCCGCGCCGATACGGTGTGGATGGTGTTCGACACCGCCGATCCGATCGACGTCGATCCGATCCGCGCCAAGGGCGGTGCGCTGATTTCCGACGTCAGCCGGATCCCGCTGGATAAGGGGCAGGCGGTGCGCTTCCGCCTCAACCGGCCGCAGATGCCGTCGCTCGAGAGCGACGACCGCTCGCGCGGCGTGAGCTGGACGCTGACCTTTGCCGACCGGGTGCAGAAGCCGCCGCTGCCGCTCACCGTGGTCCGCAACATCTCGGAGCCCTCGCTCGCCAATGTCAGCGTGCCGCTCGCCAATCCCGGCCAGCTCCACAAACTGGTCGATCCGGACGCCGGCGATACGCTCTGGGTGGTGACCGCGCCGCCGCCGACCCGCGGCATCATCAAGCGGCAGGATTTCGTCGAGCTCTCATTGCTGGAATCGATCCATGGCGTCGTGGTTCATGCGAACGCGGATGACGTGAAGGCCGAGGTCGGCGCCGACAAGGTGATGCTGGGCCGGCCCGGCGGCCTGACGCTGTCGTCGGCCGACGTCGCCGCCGAGCGCGCGACCGCGGCGGTGAAGCCGCTGTTCGACCCGGACGAGTGGCGCCAGAACCAGTCGGAGAATTTCCTCAAACGGCTCGACGGCCTGATGGCGGCGGCTTCGACCGCCAATGCCGAGCAGTTGCCGCAGGCGCGGCTCGATCTTGCCGAATTCTACATGGCGCGCGGCATGTACCAGGAAGCTCATGGCGTCGCCAATCTGATCCTCTCCGAGAGCAAGCGCGGCAGTGAGACGGCGCCCGTGGTGATGGTGCATGCGGTCGCCAGCATCCTGATCGGGCATCCGGCGCAGGGATTCAAGGATCTCGCCAATTCCGCGATCGGCAACGGCTACGATTCCCAATTGTGGAAGGGCCTCGCCTTTGCCCGCGAAGGCAAATGGGCCGAGGCGCGCGAGAAGTTCAAGAACGCCGAATTCGCGGTCGCGACGCTGCCGCCGGACCTGCAGCGCATCGTCACCATCGATTCGATGAAGGCTTCGCTCGAGGTCAAGGACTATGCCGGCGCCGCACGGCGCAAGAGCGATCTCGACGTGGTCGGCGTTCCCGACGAGCTGAAGCCCGCGGTTGCGGTGCTGCGCGGCCGGCTCGCCGAAGCGCTCGGCCAGGAGAAGGACGCGCTCGACGCCTACCGCTTCGCGATCAGTTCGGCCGACCGCCAGGCCGCCGCCGAAGGCAAGCTGCTGGAGACGCTGCTCAAGCAGAAGCGCGGCGAGATCGGCCGCGACGACGTGCTGAAGGAGCTCGAGCTGCTGTCGATGATGTGGCGCGGCGACAATATCGAGCTGAAGACGCTCTACGTGTTGTCGAAGATCTACGCCGAGACCGCACGCTATGCCGATGCTTTCGCGGTGACGCGTGCCGCGACCCGGCTGCAGCCGAACGCGCCGGAATCGCGCCAGGCCCAGGATGCTGCCTCGGCGCTGTTCGTGCAGCTCTATCTCGGCCCGAAGGGCGACGAGATGGCGCCGATCGACGCGCTCGGCACTTTCTACGAATATCGCGAGCTGACGCCGATCGGCCGCCGCGGCGATGAGATGATCCGCCGTCTCGCGGACCGCCTGGTCGGTGTCGATCTGCTCGATCAGGCCGCCGACCTCCTGCAATACCAGGTCGACAAGCGGCTCGAGGGCGCGGCACGCGCCCAGGTCGCCGCGCGGCTTGCGATGGTCTATCTGATGAACCGCAAGCCCGACCGCGCCATCGGCGCGCTGCGCTCGACCCGGATCGCGGACCTCTCCGGCGAACTGCGCCAACAGCGCTTGCTGCTCGAGGCGCGCGCGCAGAGCGACGTCGGCCGGCACGACCTCGCGCTCGACATCATCTCCAACATCACGGGCCGCGAGGCGATCCGGCTGCGCTCGGACATTTATTGGGCGTCACGTCATTGGCGCGAGGCCTCCGAGCAGATCGAGCTCTACTACGGCGACCGCTGGCGCGACTTCACGCCGCTCAATCCGGGCGAGAAGGCCGACATCATCCGCGCCGTGGTCGGTTACGCACTTGCCGAGGACGCCATCGGGCTGTCCCGGTTCCGCGAAAAATATGCCCCGCTGATGTCCGGCGACGCCGACAAGCTCGCGTTCGACTCGGCGAGCAAGCCGGTGGCAACCTCGAGCGCCGAATTCGCCCAGATCGCGCGGATGGCCGCCAGCGTCGACACGCTCGACGGCTTCATCCGCGAGATGAAGACCCGCTTTCCCGACGCCACCGCCCGCGCGCCGTTGCCCGATCCGGTCGCGACCGGATCGCTGCCCGACAAGCCGAAGGCCGCGCCGGTGAGCACGCTGCCCGTCATCAAGGGCGAGCGCCGTGCCAGCGCAGCCCAGTAGAGACGCAGGCACTTACGGCCCGGGCGACACCCATGCGGTCGAAATGATCCCCTTGTCGTCAAGTGCGATGCGCCAGTGCGACGCGCCGTTCGCCTGTCTGACGCTGTAGACGTCTTCGCCCTGCTCGCCGACCCCGAGAAAGCGGACCGACTGGATCGTGCCGAGGTCCGCGAGGGGCTGAAGCCACGTCATCTGCTTGCGTGTCGCCGCCGCGAGTGCCGGGCTCATCTCATTGTAGTTGGGATTCCCCGACGCGATCCCATCGATCAGGCGGTGAAGTGCAGCCTCGGTTCCCGGGTTGGCCGACTGGTTCTTGACGCGTTCCGCCGTCTGATCGGCGATTTTCCTTGCCGTCGCGGCGTCGATACGCGCCATCGGAATATCGCTGCCGTTCTGATGCAGAATCAGCGAGCTGGCTCGTCCGTCAGGTCCGACGACGAAGCTGACCCGCGCGTCGACAATCTTGGCAAAGAATTCGGTCACGCTCTCGGCATAGAAGCGCACCGAACGCTGTCCGGTGAGTTGCATCACCAGATGATGTCCATCGGGCGTCACCGTGAACACGGCGCGGTCGTTGAGCTGGTAGAATCCGGCACAACGATCGAGCGTGGCCGAATCCACGGCAATCTCCTGCCGCGTGGCGATCGGCGGTGATTCTGCAGTGAAGTCTGTAGCCTGGACCGGCGCGCTCGGCGGTCCGGCAAACTGAATTCGGGCGGCCAGCGTGTTCCAGTCACGCTGGCCGAACAGTTTTGCGATCAGCTCCAGGCTGTCGCTGTGGGTGAGGGGGATCGATTTGGCGCCGAGCGCTTCGCGCAGCGTTTGCGCCATGGCCTTGGCATCACGGAAGTCGCGCATGGGGTCAACCTTTGCATCGACGAACGGAAAAGCGTCAGGGGCTTGCGTTGCTGACCCGTTCGTACGGGCAAAGGAAGCCTGAAACTGGCTTGATACATTCACCGTCCCCGGGGCGGGGTGCAAGCGGCGGGTGGTATCGACCCGGCGGAATGTTCGCCGGAGAGGTGCGATTTGTCAATTGCAAGAGGTCGTGATCGCGTTCGTCCTCTCGACATTCCGCTGTCAAATCGGCAACCATGGCTGAAGCCGCCAGCCGGGAGGACGTCGTCACATGAGCAAGCAGATCAAGACCGAAGCCGAACTCATCGCAATGGCGCGTGCCGAGTTGAAGGTGCATGCCGATTGCCCCGACGGCATCGACATCTCCGTGCTGCGCGACGGCGACAGCTGGGAATTCCGCGCCAGCGCCAACGAGGCCACGGTGGCAAGGCCCGGCTATCCCGAATGCGTCGCAATGCTGGTGCAGATCGGCGATCACCTCAGCAAGCAGTATGACGTGCAAGCAGCATAGCGCGAAGGGTTAGCGGGCTGCGCGAAGCGGGGGGAGCGATGGACCGCATCGACGCCATGAAGGTCTTCGTCGCGGCGGTCGACGAGGGCAGCCTTGCCGGTGCCGGGCGGAAGCTGCGGCGTTCGCCGGCGGCGGTCAGCCGGGCGATCGCGTTCCTTGAACATCATGTCGGCGCCGAGCTGCTTCATCGCACCACGCGGTCGCTGAAGCTGAGCGATGCCGGGCAGCGCTATGCGTCGGCGTGCCGGCGCATCCTCAGCGAGCTCGAGGAAGCCGACATCTCGGCCGGCGGCGAGCGGTCGGCGCCGCGCGGCACGCTGACCATCACGGCGCCTGTCGTAGTCGGCGAGGACGTGCTGCGGCCGCTGCTCGATGCCTTCATGACGGAACATCCGGCGGTGTCTGTGCGGCTCGCGATGCTCGACCGCACCGTCAACCTGATCGACGAGGGCATCGACGTCGCGCTGCGCATCGCCCATCTCGCCGATTCCAATTTCATCGCAATAAAGCTCGGCGAGGTGCGCCGCGTGCTCGCGGCATCGCCGGGCTATCTCGCGCTGCATCCCGTGATCGGCGAGCCGGCCGATCTCGCAAAGCACCAGATCATCGCGATGACGCATTTCGGGCTCGACTCCTGGAGCTTTCCGCCGGCCGCCAAGTCGAAGGTCGCGCGCGCGGTGCAGTTTGCGCCGCGGCTGGTCGTCAACACGGTGCGGGCGGCGGTCGCCTCCGCGAGCGAAGGGCACGGCATCACGCGGCTGTTCTCGTATCACATCGCCGAGGAGATCCGCGACGGGCGGCTGCAGATCCTGCTCGCCGGCGACGAGCCCCCGCCGCTGCCGGTGCATCTCTTGGCGCCGCAGGGGCGCTTCGATGTTCCGAAGGTGCGCGCCTTCGTCGATTTCGCGTCGCCGCGGCTAAAGCGCTACTTCGAGCGGCTCTCCCGGGAGGCCAGCAAGGCCGGGGCAAAATCGCGACGATGAGTTCATCGCGCTTTTGTTTTTGCTTGCGCATGATCAAACGCTTCGCGTTCGTCGTGCCGGAAAACCGCTTCAGACTTTTCCGGATCATGCTCAGTCGTTCGCGTCGCGGAAGAGTGTCTACCGAACAGCGTGCATTCGCGCGGAATGCGGATGTATCTAGTTTGGTCTCCATCGAAGCGGCGCTGGGTCGCTTCAGCAACAGATGGAGAGAGATCATGGGTGCAGAGCAGAAGGTCGCAATCGTCACCGGTGCATCGCAGGGCCTCGGCGAGGCCATCGTCAGGGGCTATCGCGACCGCAACTATCGCGTCGTCGCCAACTCCCGCAGCATCAAGCCGTCGTCGGACCCGGATGTTCTGGCGGTGGCGGGCGACATCGGCGATCCCGAGGTTGCGGAGCGCATCGTCAAGCAGGCGCTTGGGCGCTTCGGCCGTATCGACACGCTGGTCAACAACGCCGGCATCTTCATCGCCAAGCCGTTCACCGATCATACCGATCAGGATTACGCCTCGATCCTGGCGACCAACCTCAACGGCTTCTTCTACATCACCCGCCGCGTCGCCAAGGAGATGGTGAAGCAGGGCTCCGGGCACATCGTGCAGATCACGACCAGCCTAATCGACCATGCCAACAGCAATGTCCCCTCGGTGCTGGCGTCGCTGACCAAGGGCGGCCTGAACGCAGCGACCAAGTCGCTGGCGATTGAATATGCCGCCAAGGGCATCCGCGTGAACGCGGTGGCGCCCGGCGTGATCAAGACGCCGATGCACGCTCCGGAGACCCATGACTTCCTCGCCAAGCTGCACCCGGTCAGGCGCATGGGCGAGATGAAGGACATCGTCGACGCGGTGCTGTTCCTGGAAGGTGCAGGCTTCGTCACGGGCGAGATCCTGCACGTCGACGGCGGCCAGAGCGCCGGTCACTAGCGAGCGTGATCGGGAGAGCGCCATGCCTATCGTCAAGATCCAGGTCACGCGTGAAGGGACGGCGCCGGGTGCGTCGTCCACCACACGGGAGCAGAAGGCCGCGCTGATCAAGGGCGCCAGCGAACTGCTGCGCGACGTGCTCGGCAAGCCGATGGACTCGACGTTCGTTATCGTCGAGGAAGTCGACACCGACAATTGGGGCTGGGGCGGGCTGCCCGCGCTCGAATATCGGAAGAAGCTTGCTGCCGTTGCGAGCTCGTCCCGCTGACCGCTTTTGCCAAATTAACCTCGCGCCTCTTCCGATCGGGAGGGGCGAACAGTGATCGCTGCGAGCGATTGCTGCGATCGCAATTAATCATTTTTCATGAACGGCCGGAGGGCCTACTGCGATGTCCATGTCAGCCAATGTCGATCAGGACAGGCGCCATCACGCCAAGCCGCATCGCGACGCAGGCAGCCCGCTGTGGCTGTCCGCAACCGCGGGGCTGTGTGCCTCGCTGGTCGGGCTCGGACTGGCGCGCTTTGCCTATACGCCGCTGATCCCGGCGCTGATCGCGGCGAAGTGGTTCACGCCGGCGGAAGCTGTCTATCTCGGTGCCGCCAACCTTGCGGGCTATCTGGCCGGCGCGCTGATCGCCCGCGATCTCGGCGCGCGCATCGGCTCGGTGTGGGCGCTGCGCGGCATGATGCTGCTCGCTGCGGTGACCTGCTTTGCCTGCGCGGTGCCGATCTCCTTCATCTGGTTCTTCGGCTTCCGCTTTCTCGCCGGCATCAGCGGTGGCGTGATCATGGTGCTGGCGGCGACCGCAATCCTGCCGCACACCGCGCCGAGCAAGCGCGGCCTGATCGGCGGCGTGATCTTCGCCGGCGTCGGATTGGGTATCGCTGCGTCAGGCACGTTGGTGCCGCTGTTGCTGCAACAAGGCGTCAAGCAGGCCTGGTACGGCCTCGGCGTATTGTCGGCGGCGCTGACCCTGATCAGCTGGAGGGCGTGGCCGGCGGACGTGCCTGCCACACATGGTGCAGCCGAGCCCCACGTCGCGTCGCATGGCGTGCGCTCGCCGCTGGTGATCGCGTTGTGCGTGGAATACGGTCTCAACGCGCTGGCGCTGGTGCCGCACATGGTGTTCCTGGTCGATTACGTGGCGCGTGGCCTCGGACAGGGGATCGCTGCAGGATCGCATTACTGGGTGTTGTACGGCATCGGCGCGGTGGTCGGCCCGCTGCTCGCAGGTCATCTCGCCGATCGCGCAGGTTTCGCTGCGGCGCTGCGTGCGGCGTTTCTGATCGAGGCCGTTGCAGTCGCGCTACCCGCCCTGACGAACTCGCCCGCCGCGTTGATCGTGTCGAGCCTCATCGTCGGCGGCTTCACGCCCGGTATCGTGCCGCTGCTGATCGGCCGCATCCACGAGTTGATCCCGCATTCGGCGGCGAGCCAGCGCTTCGCCTGGGCGCAGGCCACCACGACCTTCGCGCTGTTCCAGGCGGCTGGCGCCTATGGCCTGTCCTATCTGTTCGCGCGGAGCGGCGGCAATTATGCGCTGCTGTTCGTGATCGGTGCCGCCGGCGTAGCCATCGCACTGGCGATTGAACTGTTCAGCGTCGTCGCTCTGGGACGCAGGCCGAGCTAACCGCGCAACGCTTTGGTCAGCACAGCGACGAGGCGGTCGACATCCGCCTCGTCGTTGAAGACGTGCGGAGATATCCGCATCCGGCCGAGCCGCAGCGCGACGTGGATGTTCTCGGCGGCGAGCTGCGCGATCAGCTCCTTCGGGATGCCGCCGGCCATGCCGAGGCTCAGGATATGCGGCGCGCGCAAGCTCGGCGCAAGCATGTTGAGCGTGAGGTCATGGACGCCGTCGGCGATCCGCTGGTTGAGCATCGCAAGCCGCGCACTGACGGCCGCGGCGCCCCATTCGGCCATCATCTCCATGCCGATCGAGGCCATTTCGAGGGTGATGAAATGATCGCGCTCGCCCATGTCGTAACGCTGTGCGCTGTCGACATAGGCGAGGTCGCCGAAATAGACCGGGCTCTCGGAGTTGACGTTGCGGCGGCCGGCGGAGGTCTGCTCCAGCGGCACGCCGTTCTGGTGGCGTTTTGCGACGTAAAGAAACGCCCGGCCGTAGGGGCCGATCAACCATTTGTAGGTCGGGAAGATTACGGCGTCCGGATCGAGCCTTGTCACATCCATCGGCACGACGCCCGTGCTTTGGGTCGCGTCGATGACGAAGGCAGCGCCTTGCCGCCGCAGCGCGGCCTGTATTTTGTCGACGTCGATCAAGCCGCCGTCCGACCAGTGTACCGAGGAGATCGAGGCGAGGCCGACCGGCGGCGCGCCCGATCGCTCGATCGTTGCAAGCACGGCCGATGTCCAGTCGCCGTCGGTTGGCTGGCGCACGGTGTCGACGATGAAGCCCTGGGCCTCGGAGCGGGTGTGCCATTCCAGCACCGGCGAGGAGTGATCGTTCTCCAGTACGATGACACGCGTGCCGCGCGGAATGGTCAGCGTCTTTGCCACCGTGGCGACGCCGTAGCTGATCGCCGGGATCAGCGCGACGTCATTGGCATCGGCATTGATCAGACGGGCTGCCGCGCTGCGGGCACGCTCATGCTGGCGGCCGGCAAAGCCGGCGTCGATCGTCCAGGGCTGGCCCTTGCGTCCGACCGCTGCGCGGCCGGCGTCGAGCGTCTTGAGCGGCAGCGGGCTGTAGGACGCCGAATTCAGGTAGCAGACCTCGCGTGGGATCTCGAACAGATGGCGCTGGGAGGGAAGCATGTCGTCTCGTGGCTGGGATTGCAGATGACGTCGCGGAGAGGATGAGCGCGCGGCTCATCCGTCATACTGGTCGGGGCCCATCGCCCATGGCGCCTGATCGTAGCCATTGGCGAAGGTGCGGTTGGTCTGTGCCGGATTGCGGTTGACCAGCGGCCGCAGATACATCGGATGGGTCGCGCTGCGCACCTCGTGTTCGACGGTGAACAGATGCCGCCCATTGGCGGGATCGACGATGTCGCAGAAGCGGTACTGGTACTGATTGTCCTCGCGGGAGACCAGATTGCGTTCGCGCAGCCGCCTGTACGGGCCGGAGAAATCCGTGATGTAGATCTGGACGTGATGCCCGTCGAACTCGCCCTGTGCTTCATCGCTCTCGCGGAATTGCAGATACTGATCCTTGCCGACTTTTGCGCGCGCGACGACGCCGTCGCCGTTTAAAACGCTGGTCGGGATGCCCATGATTTCAGGATAGAAGCGGCTGATTGCTTCGGCAGTGCCGCGGGGTACTTCGAACTCGACATAGGGCATGCCGAGCGCGATGCGCCCGAACCGCTGGGCGTCCGGTTCAAAGCAGCGCAGCCGGTTGCCCCAAGGGCAAATGGCCTCGACGTGATCGTTGTGCTCGCGATAGCCGAACGCGGTGCCTTCGAGTTTGGGCGCGACCGCGGCAAGGCGCTGGAGCAGGGCCTGCCGCCCGGCGATCACGATACCCGTGTGACCGCGCAGCACCTGCGGCCGGCCGCTCGGCAGATGAAACTGGCTGCGGCCGGCATTCACCCACATGTTGCTGTCGGAGACCATCAGATAGGGATCGCGGGTCAGCCCGATGCCGGCGACATAGAACAGCGTGGCGAGGCGCTGGTCAGGCACCTGCACATTGACGTGCTCCAGATGGATGGCGTTGCCGAGGTCTTCTGCGGCGCGGTCGAATGGCTGCTGCACGGCGCGGCTCCCTGGATGCGGTGCCGCGCATGATAGTGCAACCGCGCGGCTGATCCAGCGAGCGGGCTATGAATGTTTCGCGGGGCTACCCCCCGTAACTCTGCACCAGGCTGCCGGCGACCAGCGCCCAGCCGTCCACCAGCACGAAGAAGATCAGCTTGAACGGCAGCGAGACCACCACCGGCGGCAGCATCATCATGCCCATCGACATCAGCACCGAGGCGACCACAAGGTCGATAATCAGGAACGGCAGGAACAGCAGGAAGCCGATCTCGAAGGCGCGCTTCAGCTCGGAGATCATGAAGGCCGGCACCAGGATGCGCAGCGACATCTCCTCGGGCGTCGCCGGGGGCGGCTCGCCGGAGAGGTCCATGAACAGCTTCAGGTCCTTCTCGCGGACGTTCTTCTGCATGAAGCCGCGCAAGGGCACGGAGGCACGCTGCAAGGCTTCCTCGACGCCGATCTGGTTGGCGACCAGCGGCTTGATGCCGTCGTCATAGGATTTCTGCAGCACCGGTCCCATCACGAAGGCGGTGAGGAACATCGCCAGCGCGATCATCACCGAGTTCGGCGGCGCGGTGGCGGTGCCGAGCGCGGTGCGTAGCAGCGACAGCACCACCACGATGCGCGTGAACGACGTCATCATGACCAGGATCGACGGCGCGATCGACAGCACCGTGAGCAGCGCGATCAGCTGGATCGCGCGCTCGGTCACGCCGCCATTGCCGCCGCCGAGGTTGATGCTGATGTCCTGCGCCATCGCCGGATCGGCGAAGGATCCGGCGGCGATCAGGACAGCGATGAAAAAAACTCTACGCGGGACTGCCCGAAACCTCACGAAGGATTCTTCGGTCGGCCGAGCAGCGAGGCCATCTCGTCCTCGAGATTCTCGAAGCCGCTCTTCTGTCCGCCGGCGGGCGGGGCGGGCGGCTCG
>NZ_JACMYK010000204.1 GCF_020889785.1 Bradyrhizobium acaciae | reverse complement strand
GGCTTAAGGCCCGACGGCCGTGCGCCGGTGCGCGAAGGCGCCTCGCTCTTTGCTGACGCCACCTCGGCCGAGCCAATCGGCAAGGTGACCTCGGGCGGCTTCGGCCCGAGCCTCAATGCGCCGGTTGCGATGGGCTATCTGCCGACCGGCCTCTCCGCGGTCGGCACCACCGTATTCGCCGAAGTGCGCGGTCAACGGCTGCCGCTGAAAGTCGCCGCCACGCCCTTCGTCCCCAACACCTACAAACGCTAAACGCTGAAGGATCGACCCCATGACGACGCTGTACACGTCCGACCACGAATGGCTCCGCATCGAGGGCGACGTCGCCACGATCGGGATCACCGATTACGCGCAGTCGCAGCTCGGCGACGTCGTGTTCGTCGAACTGCCCAAGGTCGGCCGCAGCCTGAAGAAGGCCGAGGCCGCCGCCGTCGTCGAATCCGTCAAGGCCGCTTCTGACGTCTACGCGCCGATCACGGGCGAGGTGATCGAGGTCAACGAGGCGCTTGCGGCCGAGCCGGCGCTGGTGAATTCGGATGCCGGCGGCAAAGCCTGGTTCTTCAAGCTGAAGATATCAGACAAGGGCGAGCTCGGCGGCCTGATGGATGAAGCCGCCTACGCCGCGCACACCGCCTGAGAGAATGAAGCAGATTGCGACCACACAATCACTGTCATCGCCCGGCTTGACCGGGCGATCCAGTACGCCGCGCCCCTTCAGTTTAATCACTGATGTCCCGGCGTACTGGATACCCCGCTTTCGCGGGGTATGACGGCTGACAACGAGGACCACGTCATGAACGCGCCCTTCAAGCCGATCAACGAAGCCGCCACCGATTTCGTCCGTCGCCACATCGGACCGTCACCGCGTGACGTCAACGCGATGCTGGAAACGGTCGGCGCCGCAAGCCTGCAGGCGCTGATGAACGAGACGCTGCCGGCATCGATCCGCCAGAAGGCGCCGCTCGATCTCGGCCGCGCGCTGAGCGAGACCGAGGCGCTCGCGCATATGAGCGAGCTCGCCGCGCAGAACCAGACCTTCACGTCGCTGATCGGCCAGGGCTATTCCGGCACCATCCTGCCGGCGGTGATCCAGCGCAACATCCTGGAGAACCCGGCCTGGTACACGGCCTATACACCGTACCAGCCCGAGATCAGCCAGGGTCGGCTGGAAGCCCTGTTCAACTACCAGACCATGATCTGCGACCTCACCGGGCTCGACGTCGCCAACGCCTCGCTGCTCGACGAGGCGACCGCAGCGGCGGAAGCGATGGCGCTCGCCGAGCGCCACTCGCAGGTCAAGGCGAAGGTGTTCTTCGTCGACAAGGAAGTGCACCCGCAGACGCTGGCGGTGATGCGCACGCGCGCAGCGCCGTTGGGCTGGGCGCTCGTCGTCGGCGATCCCCTGACCGAGCTCGACAACGCCGATGTGCTCGGCGCATTGCTGCAATATCCGGGCACGACCGGCGCGGTGCGCGACCTCCGGCCTGCGATCGCATCGCTGCGCGCCAAGGGCGCGCTTGCGATCGTCGCCGCCGACCTGCTGTCGCTGGCTCTGCTGACCTCGCCCGGCGAACTCGGCGCCGACATCGCGGTCGGCTCGGCGCAGCGGTTCGGCGTGCCGATGGGCTATGGCGGTCCGCACGCCGCCTACATGGCGGTACGCGACACGCTGAAGCGCTCGCTGCCCGGCCGCATCGTCGGCCTCTCGGTGGATTCGCGCGGCGCACCGGCCTATCGCCTCGCGTTGCAGACCCGCGAGCAGCATATCCGCCGCGAGAAGGCGACCTCCAACATCTGCACCGCGCAGGTGCTGCTCGCCGTGATCGCCTCGATGTATGCGGTCTATCACGGCCCCGAGGGCCTGACCCATATCGCACGCGGCGTGCATCGCCGCGCCACCGTGCTTGCCGCCGGCCTGCGCAAGCTCGGCTTTACACCGACCAGTGAAGCGTTCTTCGACACCGTGACCGTCGAGGTCGGCGCGAAGCTGATCGAGATCGTCACCCGCGCGCAGGCGGAGCGGATCAATCTGCGCATCGGCGCGACCACGCTCGGCATCGCGCTCGATGAGACCACGACGCCGGAGACGGTCGAGGCGGTGTGGCGCGTGTTCGGCGGCAAGCTCAGCTTTGCCGAGATCGAGGCGGCCGCGCGCGAGGCGCTGCCGAAGGAGCTGCGGCGCACCAGCGCGTTCCTGACCCACCCGGTGTTCAACACGCATCGTTCCGAGACCGAGCTCTTGCGCTACATGCGCAAGCTCAGTGATCGCGACCTCGCGCTCGACCGCGCGATGATCCCGCTCGGCTCCTGCACGATGAAGCTGAACGCCACCACCGAGATGATCCCGCTGACCTGGCCGGCGTTCGGCAACCTGCATCCGTTCGCGCCCGCCGATCAGGCCAAGGGCTATCACGCGCTGTTCAAGCGGCTGGAGCAGTGGCTGTGCGACATCACCGGCTATGACGCGGTGTCGCTGCAGCCGAACTCCGGCGCGCAGGGCGAATATGCCGGGCTGCTGGCGATCCGGGGCTATCACCTGGCGCGCGGCGAGCCGCACCGCAAGGTCTGCCTGATCCCCTCCTCCGCGCACGGCACCAATCCGGCCTCGGCCGCGATGGTCGGCATGGACGTCGTGGTGGTCGCCTGCGACGCGCGCGGCGACGTCGACGTCAATGATCTTCGCGCCAAGGCCGAGAAGCATTCCGCCAATCTCGCCGCTGTCATGATCACCTATCCGTCGACGCACGGCGTGTTCGAGGAGCATATCAGCGAGATCTGCGACATCGTGCATGCGCATGGCGGACAGGTCTATCTCGACGGCGCCAACATGAATGCGCAGGTCGGCCTCTCCCGGCCCGGCGACTACGGCGCCGATGTCAGCCATCTCAACCTGCACAAGACCTTCTGCATCCCGCATGGCGGCGGCGGCCCCGGCATGGGCCCGATCGGCGTCAAGGCGCATCTTGCGCCTTATCTGCCAAGTCATCCTGAGAATCGCCATCCCGCGACCGACGGCGCGACTGCACACGCCATCGGCCCGGTATCGGCCGCGCCGTTCGGCTCGGCGTCGATCCTGACCATCTCCTACATTTACATCCTGATGATGGGCGGTGAAGGCCTGACGCGCGCCACCGAGATCGCGATCCTCAATGCCAATTACATCGCAGCCAGGCTGCAGCCGCACTTCCCGGTGCTGTATCGCAACGAGCGCGGACGTGTCGCGCATGAATGCATCGTCGATCCCAGGGCGTTGAAGACGACCAGCGGCGTCACCGTGGACGACGTTGCCAAGCGGCTGATCGACTACGGCTTCCACGCGCCGACCATGAGCTTCCCGGTGGCGGGTACGCTGATGATCGAGCCGACGGAATCGGAATCGAAGTTCGAGATCGACCGCTTCTGCGACGCCATGATCGCGATCCGGGGCGAGATCGCGGAGATCGAGAAGGGGCGCTGGAAGGTCGAGGCGTCGCCGCTGCGCCACGCGCCGCACACCGTCCACGACATCGCCGACGACGCCTGGAACCGGGCCTATACCCGCGCCGAGGGCTGCTTCCCCGCGGGCGTGTCGCGGTCCGACAAATACTGGAGCCCGGTCGGCCGCGTCGACAACGTCTACGGCGACCGCAATCTGGTGTGCTCGTGCCCACCGATCGAGGATTACGCGCAGGCGGCGGAGTAGCGGCCGCAAACTCCCGGACGCATGCACCGTGCGGGATGCCCAAATCTGGGGTGAGCCCCGTGGCTCAACCCGTCAGCTGCAACGAAAAGAATTCGTCGTCCCCGCCGATCCGCCGAGGCCGCGGCTCGCACATCGCGATCGCAGGAGTGGATCGCGGGACGAACGATAAGAAACAGGGCCGCCCGCGGCAGGAGGAAACATGCGCGAGGAATTCTGGTTTCATTTCCCGTTCCGCGTCCGCTATTCCGAAGTCGACGCGCAGGCCGTTGTGTTCAACGCCCACTACCTGACTTACTTCGATACGGCGATCACCGAGTATTTCCGCGCGCTCGGCTACGACTATCTCGGCGAGGTGGCGCGGACCGGGATCGATTTCCACACCGTGAAATCGGTCGTCGAATACAAGGCGCCGATCCGCTTCGACGAGGACATCGAGGTCTGCGTCCGCGTCGCCAGGATCGGCCGCTCCTCGATCAACCTAGCGCTTGCGATCTTCGCCAAGGGCTCCGACGATCTGCGCGCCACCGGCGAGATCATCTGGGTCGCGACCGACCAGAAGACGCATCAGTCGGTCGCCGTGACGGAAGACTTGCGGGCACTGGTCGCCAGCCGGGAAAAGGCGCTGGCGCAGGGATAGGATAGATCGCCCCCCCGCGTCGCATGGATCAAGCTCACGGGGCAATCAGGGTACGGCTCTCAGCGTCCCAGCGCCATAGCCGATCATTGGTCAGCTCGGTGCCGCCCCACCAGCGATGGATCGGGTTGTACTGGCTGAAGTCGCCGGCTCCCGCGACGATTGCCTGGCCGAGCCCGGTCAGCGCGAGCCAGCTTTGCTTGTAGCGTTGGTGACGGTCAGGGTCTTCATGCATGACGAGATCGAATGGCCCCTCGTCGAGCCCTGAAATGGCAGGCACCGGACAGTGAGCCAACCCGTCCAGCAGCGCTCCAGTCTCCCAATAGCCGAACGTCTGCCGCTCGTTGGGCTTCTCGTGCCCGGGGAACAAGTCATACGGATGGACATGCCCCGCCGACAGCAACGCGAGCATTTGCATTTCTGTCGCGCCAAGCCCGGAGCCATGCGAGGGAAGCTCCTCCAGCAGCGCGACGACTGAATTCCGTAATTGCGGAAGCGCACCTAGACCCTGATCCAGCAAGTTGAACCAGAGTTCCGGGGTCGATGCGCGCCAGGCTGTCCATGCAGCGCTGGCGGCTTCGAGATGATCACCACGGATGGGAGCGAGGCGCGGCTGCCAGGCGGTCAACCCGATCGGTTGCTGCGCGCCGATGATGTGATCCGTCTGGAGGATCGCAAGCCTGGATGTAACGCCTACATGCGGACGCAGGTAGTCCAGCAGCCAGGCCAATTGCAGTTGCGAGTTCGGATCGGGATCGACCCACAGATCGACGGCGTCGAAATGCTCACAAAATTCGATTAGTCCAAGGCCCCGGCCGCGTGCATCCTCAACCAATCCTCCGGTGAGATTATCCAGCCAGTGAGGCTCGGCACCATGCGAAGCCGCGCGCGGCGCATACAAGGCGTCGAACTGGCTGGATGTCGGCAATCGTCCGCAGACGAACTGCTGCTCGATGCCAACAACGCAATCGCCAAGCCGCGCGGCCTTCAAGCCTCCTGCCCCGCTATCGGTGAATGTGAGAATAAGTCGGCTCATGACGGCTCATTTCGGGTCGCGTCTATTCAAGTCTCAGACTCTCGCTGGACGACAATTTTGCGCACCCTGCGCGTCGATCTAACCTATGGAGCGATCAGCGTGCGGCTCTCAGCGTCCCAGCGCCACAGCCGCTCGTTGGTCAGTTCCGTGCCACCCCACCAGCGGTGGATCGGGTTGTACTGGCTGAAGTCGAGTTCGCCATCCAGCACCTCCTGGCCAAAATCGGTGACCGACAGCCGACTGAACATTCGTTCTTCGCCTGCCTCAGGCGATAGCTCGCGAGATCGCTCGTCGCCAGGATCAGACGTGTCACGAAGTTCTCCGGCTACGCGCGATGCAGCACAGCACCGCAAGTTGAGGATCAACTGCTTCGCGGAAGGCAACCAAACCAAACGGGCGCCAAAGACGTCGGCAACTCAACGTCCTCAGCGCCCGCTTGCAGCGAAATGTTGGAGCCTTAAAGCTTACTCGTCGGCGGGCTCCTCACCCTCGGCGTCGCGCTCGGGGGTGCCGGCGAGGATCTGCTCGGAGATCAGGCCGGAGTTCTGGCGGATCGCGGCTTCGATCTTGGCGGTGATGTCGGGGTTCGCCTTCAGGAACGCCTTGGAATTCTCGCGTCCCTGGCCGAGCCGCTGGCTGTCATAGGAGAACCAGGCGCCGGACTTCTCGACGATGCCGGCCTTGACGCCGAGGTCGAGGATCTCGCCCATCTTGGAGACGCCTTCGCCGTACATGATGTCGAACTCGACCTGCTTGAAGGGCGGCGCCAGCTTGTTCTTCACCACCTTGACGCGGGTGGTGTTGCCGACGACCTCGTCGCGCTCCTTGATCGCGCCGATGCGGCGGATGTCGAGACGGACGGAGGCATAGAACTTCAGCGCGTTACCGCCGGTGGTGGTCTCCGGCGAGCCATACATCACGCCGATCTTCATGCGGATCTGGTTGATGAAGATCACCATGGTATGGGACTTGTTGATCGAGGCGGTGAGCTTGCGCAGCGCCTGGCTCATCAGGCGCGCCTGCAGACCGGGCAGCGCATCGCCCATCTCGCCTTCGAGTTCGGCCTTCGGCACCAGCGCCGCGACCGAGTCGACCACCAGCACGTCGACCGCGCCGGAGCGCACCAGCGTGTCGCAGATTTCCAGCGCCTGTTCGCCGGTGTCCGGCTGCGAGATCAGGAGCTCGTCGATGTTGACGCCGAGCTTGCGCGCATAGACCGGATCGAGCGCGTGTTCGGCATCGATGAAGGCACAGATACCGCCCTTCTTCTGGCCTTCCGCCACAGTGTGCAGCGCCAGCGTGGTCTTGCCCGAGGATTCCGGCCCGTAGATCTCGACGACGCGTCCTTTCGGCAGGCCGCCGACGCCGAGCGCGATATCGAGCCCGAGCGATCCCGACGACACCGTCTCGACATCCATCGAACGATCGTTCTTGCCGAGCTTCATCACCGAGCCCTTGCCGAACTGGCGCTCGATCTGGGAGAGCGCGGCTGAGAGGGCCTTGGACTTGTCCATGGAGGATCCTTCGACGATACGCAGTGCAGTGGCGGACATTTGGGATGTGCTCCTTATGGCGGGGATTCGCTAGCGGGACAAACGGGCGATGAGAGATCAGGCGGTGATCAGGTGGAATGCGTTGTTGATAGGAATCTCGTACCACGTTTGTTCTATGTTCGCAATATGTTCTTTCGAGCGGGTAGGTGATGGCCTGTTTCCATCCCTAGTGGCCTGCTTTGGAATTTCGAGTGGCCTGACTTGGACTTAACCCTGCGGCAACCATGGCTTGGCCGCTGTTCTCGGTAGGACTACTGAGATCGCCATCGGGCGTTCTAGCCCTGTCCGAACCTTGATCCAGATCACAGAATTTAATCTTGAGAGAACGAACGGGGACAACGGAAGGTGATACGATATCGCGATCACCGGCCGAGGCTCTGTCCGTAGGCGTCGGTGGCTGCGAGACCGATGGCGCTCCCGCCTGCATAGGTGAGGGAGCGCGGCCGTGCTGGACTACCTTCAATCAGCGCATCGCGAAATGCAACTGCGGCATCTGGAAGAAGCCGAGCGGCACGTTGCTCTAGGCGCGCGACACATTGCCGAGCAAGAGGACAGGATCGAGCACCTTGCCCGTCACGGTCATGATCTAGCGGAAGCGAAGAAGCTTCTGGACAACTTCTACTCGTGCCAAGTTTTGCACGTTCAGCACCGGGACCGCATCCTCAGGGAGCTGTCCGTATTTGTCCCCGAAGGTCCTGAGTTGAAATTGCCAGCGTCCTAGTTCGGAGTAGCATCCCATCCGGTGTCTGTTCAGGGATGGGTGTCATGAACGGTCATTGGTGGGGAATTTACCGGCTCACGAACCAAAAGTTCGAAATCGTCAAAGAAAAAGCCGCAGCGGATAGAGCTGCGGCGCTGGCGATCAATGTTCTTGGGTCGCCAGCATTATCCCTGATCCCACTGCCGCACGAGATCGAGCAACCACCGCAGGAGTAAGGCCGCCTCGGTCAGTGGCCTCTTCAAAGAAACGGCCCCAGCGAAGATCTCGCCGGGGCCGTTCTGCATTCCCATTCTCACGCCGAACCGCCGCTTGCCGATAATAGACGGCCCCTTCTGGGCTTGTATGCATCCGTAATGAAATAGCTTTGCCCAGCGCTTGGAGGATTCCCGCGATCTGGTGTTCCAGAAATAACGCGTGTGAATCGCATCTAAATAAATTGCCGCCGGGAGTGCCCAAAGAAGCGGCCCCAGCGAGGGGGCGCAAGCTGGGGCCGAGTTTACATCCATGAGATAGGCAAGACATTCAGCCGACAAACAGCCAGCCCATGCTCACGACGAGCGCAAGAAACGAGATCGTCGCCAAGGCAATGAAGCCGTATTCAACACCGTCGAGGTCGGTCCTGAACATGCGAACAGGATGCGCCCCGGCGCCAGCGACCGCATTAAAAAAGGAAAGACAGCCAGGTTGTCCCGTCGGTCATGAGACGGCCCCGACGCTGTGCCGGGGCTAAAACAGGCGCGCCAGAGCCGTCCCCACAGGCGCTCCCCGATGGTGGAGCGCAGTTCAAATTGTATCAGGCAGAACATGCTGACGGGGAACCCTCGCGGATTACCTCGATTTGACAAGTGTCCTAATTCCTCGTTCCGATGTCCTAACCGGGGACAGCACCAGCAGGTATAAACCTGTTCACGATAGAGGCCGCGTAAGCAATTCCGACTCTCGCGTAGCCAAATTAAGCTAGTCATAACCGTGCCTTAGTGCGTTCTCAGTAGGAGTCCGAGTTCGCGCGCACGATGCTCTCCGCGAACGAATTGGCAATGAAGCGCCTTGGGGCGTCGGCCATTATGGGGCGATCAAAACCTGCGGGAGGCATCAGCGGTATTCTGATCCGACGGCCATCGATACCCTGCCCGAGCGCGTTCCGAATCGAGCGAGCCATTCGGACACCGCGCTCAAACATCGGCATCCGGCGATCGCCGGCCCCGGTCCGTAGTTCTCCGGGCAAGAACAAAGTTCCGAAAGGACGAAGTGCAACCGCCGTCAGAAACTGCTCGGACAATCAAAAGGTTATCCTCAGGATTAGCGGGCATCCGGAGAGCGGCTGGCACAATCTGCATACTACCTTGGTACCCCTCCTGACCCCTGGGAAAACTCCGTAGCGTTCAAGGGAAGACTCGGGTTCCAGCAGTGTTCATGGCTTTGGCCCAGCCCAATCCATGCGAATTGCGCCTCGCGTGACGAGCGCTGCCGCTGGCCAATGGATCCGGTCCGGGAGTTCCCCAACGACGCCCGAACGGGCGCAGCCTTTACGCTAGCGCTTTGCGGGTGTTAACCATTGTTACAACCTTTAGTTATCGACGACCGCCATTCATTCGCGGAACCATTCCAGATGATTCACAAGGGCGTCGAATTCAGCGTCACGCAGCTCGCGGCCGGCGTCTGGAAATGGCGTTTCCAGATCGGCGATCGGGTCTTCACAGGCAAGACCGAGGCGAAGCTCGATCTCCTGGCGGTCCGCCGCGTGCAGCTGCGGATCGACCGTGAGTTGAATAATCTCGGGCGGGGGCAGACCCGTGACCGCGGCGATGGGAAATGAGGCGCAATGCGTCCCGCTCGCTCCGCCGGGATGACAGCCCGGTCTCCGGATTGAATCTGCGCCGGCGCTCGGGAGCCTAGTCCTGAAGCTCCACGCGGGCCGGCGTCCGCTGCGCGCGAGAACCGTTCAGTCGGCGCTGGCCAGCCGCCGCATCGTGAACTCGATGTCGCCGCCGGGAAGCTCGCGCCAGCTCTCGACGGCGCTCATATAGGCGGCCTTCGGGTAGCGCTCGAGAAAGTCACGCGCCCGCAAGCGGGCCTGATCTCGTGGCAGGCAGAAGGTCTCGCGCAGATAGCCGTCGTCCGGCTTCCGCCGCTCGGCCATCCGGCTGGCGAGATCGCGCGGACGAAACACCATTGCCGCAACTCCGGACCAACTGACGACGCCCTCAATATAGGGGCGGCGCCGGGAGAATCCGAGTCTGCAGCAGCCGGGCGAACGGCCCTTACTGGCTGCGCTGCGTCGAGCTGCCGGGCTGCGTGGAGCTGCCGGTCTTGGTCTTCGGCTTGGCGGGGGGATGGGCCGCCGCCTTCGGCGCATCGCTGCGCACCACGCCCCAGGGATCGGACGATCCCTTGGCATCGGGAATCTTGCTGAGCGAGTTCTTGTAGGCCCGGTCGGTGACCGCGTCCTGATCCTTCTCCTCCTGGGTCTTGGTCTTGACGTCAGGCATCAGGTTGATGTTCGGCATCTGCGCATAGGCCGGCGCCGACAGCAGCATCGCGACCGCGATTGCGCACAAAACTCTCATGAGAACGCTCCTTGCATTTTCGTCCGCGGTATATCACCGCAAGAAAGCCGTCGCCAAGCGTGTCTGGCTGAGCCTGTCCGGCCAAGCCTGTCTGGCCAAGCGCATCCCACCAGGCGTGCCTGTCCCTGCCCTAGAGGTGGTCTGACTTGCAGGATTTCGGCGACTGGGCCCAGTCGTCCCAGATCGGACCGCATCGCGTGCAACCACTGAGCACAAGCCCGATCGCAATCACGCCGCCCAGCAACATCAACCTGCGGAACATGTACGCGCCCCCACATGAGGAACGGGCAATCGGGCGCCAAAACTGGGGCATTTTCAAGCCGGGCACGGCCCTTGCAACGTCGCGCCCGCGCGCCGGAGCGTCGCG
>NZ_JACMYK010000203.1 GCF_020889785.1 Bradyrhizobium acaciae | reverse complement strand
GGCTTCTCGGCCAACAGCAGCGGCACAGGAGGAACCCTCAGCGTCGGCGACGGCACGCACATGGCCCAGATTGCGCTGCTTGGCCAGTACGCCGCCAACAGTTTCGTTGCGACTGGTGACGGTCATGGCGGAACGCTGATCACGGAGCCTGCCGCAGTTGCCATGCAGGCCCAACTGACGCAGCCGCATGCCTAGACCGTACTGATTGGCGATCGACCGGACGGAAAGGATCCTGGTGAGGGGTACGAGAGGCACAGCTTCGTAGCGTAAAGCGCAATCGGATCCTTACGCGGAGAAGCGGCCTCGTCTTGCCCGCCACCTTGCCGGCCGAATGTCCCAGCGGACATGTTCCTTGATGGCCTTTAGCGGTCATGCGACCGCTAAGCGGCATCTTCGGGGTGACGGTCAGATGTTGTGCGAATGCTACTGCGCGACCTTGCTGCTGCCTTGCGTAATCAGCCGCGCGGCGCGCTGGTCGCGGGTGTGGATCCAGAGCCAGTTCATCGCAACGGCAATCCGGTGGCGCACGCCGATCAGGAAGTAGATGTGGGCGAGACCCCAGATCCACCATGCCAGCGAACCGCGCAGCTTGAGCCAGCCGAAATCGATCACCGCCTTCTTCTTGCCGATCTGGGCGAGGCTGCCGGCGTGCTTGTAGCGGAACGGCGGCAGGGTCTTGCCGTCGAGCCGGGCCTTGATCAATGCGGCGACGTAGCGCCCTTCCTGCTTGGCGGCCGGCGCGATGCCGGGCACCGGATTGCCGTCGGGGCCCTTGATCGTGATGGTGTCGCCGACGGCGAACACATCGGGATGGCCCGGCACGGTGAGATCCGGCTCGACCTGCAGCCGATGCGCGCGATCCGCCGGCGCGTTCAGCCACTCGGCGGCGCGCGAGGCGCGCACGCCGGCGGCCCAGACGATGGTGCGGGCCTCCAGCCGCTTGCCGCCGAACACCACGCCATCGGCCGAGCATTCGGTGACCGGCTCGCCCAGCATCACCTCGACGCCGATTTTCTCCAGCGACGCTTGCGCATAGGCCGAGAGATCGTCGGGGAAGCCGGCCAGCACACGCGGCCCGGCCTCGATCAGCACCACGCGGGCCTTGCGCGTGTCGATGTGACGGAAGTCCGGAGCCAGCGTATCCTTTGCGAGGTCGGCGATGGTGCCGGCCATCTCGACGCCGGTCGGACCGGCGCCGATGATGACGAAGGTGAGCAGCGCCGCGCGCTTGTCGGGATCGGTCTCGCGCTCGGCGCGCTCGAAGGCGACCAGGATGCGCCGCCGCAATGTGGTGGCGTCTTCCAGCGTCTTCAGGCCGGGTGCGAACGGCTCCCATTCGTCATGGCCGAAATAGGCGTGGCGTGCGCCGGTGGCGAGGATCAGCGTGTCGTAGGGAATGCTGCCGCCGTCGTCGAGCTCGACCAGCTTCGCCGCGGCGTCGACGCCGCAGACATTGGCGAACAGCGTCGTCACCTCGGGCCGGTCGCGCAGGAGATAGCGGATCGGCCAGGCGATCTCGCTGGTCGCAAGCGAAGCGGTCGCAACCTGGTAGAGCAGCGGCTGGAACAGATGGTGATTGCGGCGGTCGATCAGCGTGATCTCGACCGGCGCGCCCGCGAGACCGAAGGCGGCTTCTAGTCCGCCGAAGCCCGCACCGACGATCACCACGCGATGAGGTTTGGCCGGCGCTTGCGTCATCTGATGTCGCCCTCGGTTTCGAACGGCTTCGTCGTCTGATTATGTAATCATTCGCGGCCTCATTCCAACACGAAATGCCCGATCGCCCGATAGCAAAAGCCAATCGCCGCGCGTCTCACGCGTCCTGCGGTGCAGCCGCCGCGACCACCCGTCGTCGCATCGGCAGGAACAATCCCGCAACCGCGCCGGCGAACGACATCGTCGCCGCAAGGCTCATCGCCGCAGCGAACCCGTTGGTGAAATGTCCGGATGAATCGGCCGCGCCATTGGCGGAAAAGCTCGCCACCAGCGCCGCGATCCCGAACATCCCGCCGAGGAAGCGGCCCATGTTGAAGATGCCGGACGCCTTTCCCATTTCGCTGACCGCGACAGCGCTGAGCACCGCGTTCTGCGCGGCCGGCATCGCCATCGAGACGCCGACGCCGGCGAGCACCAGCGGCGTAACCAGCGCGGGGTAAGGCACTGTCGGGCTCACGATCTCGCTGATCCAGCCGAGACCGATCGCCTGCATCAGGAGGCCGGTCACGACAAGCGTGCGCTCGCCGAAGCGATTGACGACGGCGCCGGCGATCGGCGCTGTGACGAACAATGTCGCGGTCCACGGGATCAGGCGCAGCCCGGCGCCGAAGGCGTCGAAGCCGAGCGCGATCTGCAGGAACTGCGGCAGCAGGAACAACACGCCATACATCGCGGCATAGAACAGCACGCTCGCAACCATGCCCGATGCAAACGGCCTTGCCGTGAACAGCCGCATCGGCACCATCGGGCTTGGCGTACGCAGTTCCCACAGCACGAAGATCACCGCCAGCGCGACGCCGGCGATCAGCACTCCGGCGACTTCCGCGCTGGCCCATCCGACACTGTTGGCGCGCAGCAGGCCCCAGACCAGGGCGAGTGCCGCGAGCGCGACCAGCGACAGTCCGGTGATGTCGAGCGGCGCTTTTGGCCCAAAGCTTTCGCGCAGCCGCGCCATCACAAGCACAATCGCGATCAGGCCGATCGGCAAGTTGATCCAGAAGATCCAGCGCCAGCCGAGATGCTCGGTGATGAAGCCGCCGATTGCGGGGCCGATGATCAGCGCGCATCCGGTGATGCCGCTGAAGATGCCAAGCGCGCGGGCGCGCTCCTCGCGGCCGAACGCGCCGCTCAGGATCGCCATCGCCAGCGGCATCACCAGCGCCGCGCCTGCGCCCTGCAGGGCGCGGGCGGCGATCAATGCCGCGGCGTTGCCGGCCAGCGCACAGGCTGCGGATGCCACGACGAACAGGCCAATTCCGGCCGCGAACATTCTGCGCCGCCCAAAACGGTCGCCGAGCGCAGCACCTGTCAGCAACAGCACCGCGAAGGTCAGGTTGAAGGCGTTGACGGTCCATTGCAGCGTCTCCACCCGGCTACCGAAATCGGCGCGGATGGTGGCGAAGGCCGTGGTCATGATCATGGCGTCCAGCGCCGTCATGAAGGATGCCAGCGCGGTGAGGCCGAGCACCCAGCGCTGCTCGGCGCCCTGTTCAGGGGTCTGCATGGTCGTTCTCCGTTGACGTGCCGCAGGCTGCAGCGCTTCGCAGGCAAGACGAGCCGGGACGGGCAAAGGATGCGGCCCGAAAATATTTTTGCCGGACCGCATCCTTTGGCCGTCCGCAAACGTCCTTGGGGTTGACGCGGCCGGTTCGGGCCGCAGAACCAGGCCAAGGAGCTTGCGATGAGACGGACCCTGATCAGGTACAAGACCAAACCGGAGCTGGCGGAGAAGAACGCCGCGCTGGTTGCGGCGGTGTTTGCCGAGCTGAAGGCGGCGAGCCCGGATGGCGTGCGCTACATGACCCTGCGGCTGGAGGACGACACTTTCATCCACATGGTCGAGACCGCGGCCGACGACGGCTCGAGCCCGATCCCGAAGCTCGCCGCGTTCCAGGCCTTCCAGGACGGCATCCGGGATCGTTGCGCCGAGCCGCCGCTGGTTCGCAGTGCGGTGATTGTCGGGAATTATCGTATGCTGGATGAGCCGTGAACCGAGCGAACCGGCGAGCCTTGAACCGATCTGGCGGAGCCATCATGACGTCATCACCCCAAGCGCCGGCCGCGGCCGAGGTCGAGGCGCTGCTGGCGGCGATGCGGCCAAGGCTGCATCGCTACTGCGCCCGCATGGTCGGATCTGTGATCGACGGCGAGGATGTGCTGCAGGACGCGCTGATCAAGGCGATGCAAGCCTTCGCGTCCGCGGCCCCGATCCAGAACCCGGAAGCCTGGCTGTTTCGGATCGCGCACAACACCGCGCTCGATTTCCTCAGGCGGCGCAACCGCCAGGACGCGCTCCACTCTTCGGAGGAGGTGGACATGATGGCTGAAGAGCTCGATGATTTCAGCCGTCGCGAGATCGCGGCAAGCAGCTTGCGCACCTTCATGCGCCTGCCGGTGGCGCAGCGCTCCAGCGTGATCCTGATGGATGTGCTCGGCTGCTCGTTGCAGGAGGTCTGCGGCATCATGGATTTCAGCCTGCCGGCGGTGAAGGCCGCGCTGCATCGCGGACGCACGCAATTGCGCGCGTTCGCCAGCGAGCCCGATGATGCGCCGCGGCCGGGCCTGTCGCCGGCCGATCGCACCAGGTTGAACGCCTATGTCAGCCGCTTCAACGCCCGCGATTTCGATGCCATCCGCGCCATGATCGCCGATGACATCAGGCTGGAGCTCGTCAACCGGACGCGGCTGAACGGCAAGGCCGAGGTGTCACGCTACTTCGGCAACTATGCGAAGATCGACGACTGGCATTTGGTGGCCGGGCAGGTCGAGGGACGTCCCGCGATCCTGGTGTTCGATCCGAACGCCCTGGACGCGCCGCCGCGCTCGTTCATGCTGCTCGACTGGTCGGCCGACATGGTTGCGACGATCAGGGATTTCCGCCACGCGCCCTATGCAATCGACGGCGCTGAGTGGGTGGTGGATCAGGGGTAGACGGACCGGGCGCGGTGCTCAACAGGTGGAGCACCAATTGCGCCACAGACTCGGTGTCGTCCCGGCGTTCGCGTGCAGGTTCAGTTCCATGACACCAGGCGCTCCCTGACAAAGGCCACGCCTCGTTCTACACCGATTCCATCCAACCAATCAGCAGGGACCATACACTTTCGCAGGGACGACGATGCTGAGACAACTCGGCTACCGCGTCTTGCCGCCGAATTCGCCGCTGGCAATCCGCGCCATGCGGCTGCCGGCTGCGGCCGATGCGCTGTTTCGTTCAAACATGCCCTCGCCGCCGTTCTCGCGCGGCAATGGCGACGCTTCATCGACATGGCCGCGGCCCGGCCAGAACATCAGGACCAGGTTCATCACGCCGTTGACGGCCGTGCCGACCACGGTTGTGGTGTGCTGATAGGTCAGCGCATATTCGGGAAATCGTCCGGCAATTGCCCTGTCGAGCACCATGAGGGCGATCCATGCCGCCATCACGCAGACCGGATCCCATCCGATGTCGCGCACCCGCATCGACTGCAGAATGAAGCAGATGACGAGCATGCCATAGAAGGCAAAGATCAACGCCGGGCTGCTCGATGCCTGCGCCAGCAGCACGTCCGTCCTGCCGCTCGCCGGCGCATTGCCGGTGATGCCGTAGACCAGCATCATAAAGCCGATGCCCGTCACGAAGGTGCAGAAGAAAAAGGCCAACCGGCCCATCCGGGCATTGAAGCCGAAGATGTAATTCAGCATGTGACGCACCCCTTTGGCGGCAACCTCGCCCGGCGATGCTTTCCGGACCGTGAAGCCCGCCATCACGAGCCGGCCTGTGGTTTCCGCCTGCTTTACCGGATCGTTAAAGCCCGCTGCAGTGCAGGCGCGGGTCGTCGGAGGGAGGGGGGCAGGCCTGCGACAATCGTTGCCCACGCAACCGGCATTATATTTCTTGCCATGGTCAATTTGGACGAATTATGATGCAAGGTGCTGGGTATGCGCCGAAGGTTCTAATCGAGGGCCGTCGGTTCGTGCTTGCTGCACACTTGCGATATCGCGCACAAAATACGTCACAGAACGACGCGCGCAAAGCGTGGCCCCGGGCCTCGATTAGGCCTGGCGGGATATTTGGTTGAGGAGGGGAGTGAATATGAAAAAGGCATTTTGGCTGGCAGGCGCCATGGCTCTGGCGCTCGCGCAGCCCGCGACGGCGGCTGACAGCGTCAAGATCGGCTTTGTCTCGACCTTCAGCGGTCCGACCGCCGTGATCGGCAACGATATGCGCAATTCGTTCGAGCTCGCGCTCGACCATCTCGGCCGCAAGATCGACGGCAAGCCGGTCGAGGTGATCTACGAGGACGACCAGCAGAAGCCCGACGTCGGCAAGCAGAAGACCGAGAAGCTGGTGCAGTCCGATAAGGTCGACTTCATCGTCGGCTACATCTGGTCGAACGTGCTGCTGGCGTCGCTGAAGACCGCGGTCGATTCGAAGACCTTCCTGATCTCGGCCAATGCCGGTCCGTCGCAGCTCGCCGGCGAATTGTGCTCGCCTTACGTGTTCTCGACCTCCTGGCAGAACGACCAGACACCCGCCGCGATGGGCCTCTATATGAACCAGAAGGGCGTCAAGTCGGTATTCCTGATCGGACCGAACTACGCCGCCGGCAAGGACATGCTCGCGGGTGTGAAGAGCACCTTCAAGGGCGAGGTGGTCGGCGAGGAATACACGGTGTGGCCGAGCCAGCTCGACTTCTCCGCCGAGCTGACCAAGGCGCGCAACTCCAAGGCGGAGTCGATCTTCGTGTTCTATCCCGGCGCGGCCGGCGTCCAGTTCCTGAACCAGTACGCCCAGGCCGGCATCAAGGCGCAGATCCCGCTCTACACCGCCTTCACCGTCGACGAATTGTCACTGCCGCTGCAGAAGGACAACGCGATCGGCATTCCCGGCGCGCAAGAATGGGTCAACGACCTGCCGAACGCCGAGAACAAGAAGTTCGTCGAGGACTACCGCAAGAAGTATCCCGGCCTGCGCCCGACCTATTACGGCGCCCAGGCCTATGACGCCGCCCAGCTGATCAACAGCGCCGTCGTCGCTGTCAAGGGCGATCTCACCAAGAAGGACGCGATGAAGGCGGAGATGGAGAAGGCCAACTTCAAGTCGCTGCGCGGCCCGTTCAAGTATGGCAACAACCACATTCCAATCCAGAACTTCTATCTGCAGGACGTGGTCAAGGACGCCGACGGCCAGCTCTCGCTGAAGACGGTCGCGACCATCGTCAAGGACGACCAGGACAAATTCCACGACAAGTGTTCGATGAAGTGATCTTTTGCGCCGTCTTGGCGCGCGGCTTGCTTCTCTTCACCTCGCCCCGCTTGCGGGGAGAGGTCGATTGCGAAGCAATCGGGTGAGGGGGACTCTCCGCGAATCAGCTCGTGGAGATAGCCCCTCACCCCAACCCTCTCCCCGCAACAGCGGGGCGAGGGAGAACACGCAGCGTGCAATGCGTCTGTGTGCGCCCATCCCCGCTTCGCTCAAGGTGACGTAGCCTCACGATGTATCTCGTCGTCGAACAACTGCTGAACGGCCTGCAATTCGGCCTGCTGCTGTTTCTGCTGGCGGCCGGACTGACCCTGGTCTTCGGCATCATGGATTTCGTCAATCTGGCGCACGGCTCGCTCTACATGATGGGCGCCTATTTCGCGGCGACCTTCGTCGCCTGGACCGGCAGTTTTGTTCTGGGCGCGCTGATAGCGCTCGGCGCCACGTTGCTGCTCGGCATCGCGCTCGAATATGTCGCGCTCAGGCATCTCTATGGCCGCGACCATCTCGATCAGGTGCTGGCGACGTTCGGCCTGATCCTGTTCTTCAACGACGCCGTCCGCCTGATCTGGGGTCCGGCCGGTCTCGCGCTGCCGCTGCCGGCCTGGCTCACCGTGCCGGTGCAGATCATTCCCGGCGTGTATTATCCGGCCTACCGGCTGATGATCATCGCGGTCGCACTGGCGGTTGCTGCGATGCTTTATCTGGTCGTGATGCGCACCCGCATCGGCATGCTGATCCGCGCCGGCGCCTCCAACCGCGAGATGATCGGGGCGCTCGGCATCAACATCAAGCTGCTGTTCACGCTGGTGTTCGGCCTCGGCGCGGCGCTCGCCGGTCTCGCCGGGCTGATGCAGGCGCCGATCCTCACCGTGCAGATCGGCATGGGCGAGAACATCCTGATCCTGGCCTTCGTCATCATCGTGATCGGCGGCATCGGCTCGATCCGCGGCGCGTTCATGGCCGCGATCTTCGTCGGCATCATCGACACGATGGGGCGCGCCTTCCTGCCTGACCTGTTGCGCAAGGTGCTGAGCGGGGCGGCGGCCTCGACCGCGGCGCCGGCGCTGTCCTCGATGCTGATCTATCTCCTGATGGCCATCATCCTTGTGCTGCGGCCCGAGGGGCTGTTCCCGGCGGCCAAACGATGATGCCCAAGCTCAACGCCTCCAATGCGGTCGCGGCGCTGATGTGCGCCGCGCTCATTCTGCTGCCGGTCTACTCGGCCGCCACCGGCAACATCTTCATCCTCACGCTGTTCACCCGCATCACGATCTATGCGCTCGCCGCCGCGAGCCTCAATCTGATCATGGGCTATGGCGGCATGATGAGCTTTGGCCATGCCGCCTATCTCGGCATCGGCGGCTATGCCGTCGGCATCCTCGCCGCCGAGGGCATCGGCTCCGGCTTCATCCAGTGGCCGGTGGCGCTCGTGGTGTCGGCGCTGTTTGCGCTGTTGATCGGCGCGCTGAGCCTGCGCACCCGCGGCGTCTATTTCATCATGATAACGCTGGCCTTTGCGCAGATGGCCTATTACGTCGCCTCCGCGCTGTCGCGCTACGGCGGCGACGACGGTCTGACCGTCTATAAGCGCAGCGATTTTGCCGGCCTGATCAACCTGTCGGATCGCAACCAGTTCTATTATCTCTGCCTGGCCTGCCTGTTCGGCGGCCTCTATCTGATCTGGCGCATCGTCAATTCGCGTTTCGGCCTCGTGGTGCAGGGCGTCCGCTCCAACGAGCAGCGCATGCAGGCGATCGGCTTCCATGCCAACCGTTACCGCCTGGTCTGTTTCGTCATTGCCGGCACGATCTGCGGCCTGGCCGGCGCGCTGCTTGCCAACAACACCGATTTCGTCAGCCCCGCGGTGATGTACTGGACTCGCTCCGGCGACCTGATGGTGATGGTGATCCTGGGCGGCATGGGATCGCTGTTCGGACCTGTCGTCGGCGCCATCGTCTATCTGCTGCTCGAGGAGCTGCTGTCGCAGTTCACCGAGTTCTCGGGACTGATCCTCGGCCCGGTACTGCTGTTGATCGTGCTGTTCGCGCGCGGCGGCATCATGGGCCTGCTCGGGAGGATGAGCCGTGGCTGATCCCTTGCTGCGCGTCGACAGCCTGGTCCGTCGCTACGGCGGCATCACCGCGACCGACAACCTCTCGATGGAGGTCATACCGGGCGAGCTGCACGCCATCATCGGCCCCAACGGCGCCGGCAAGACCACGCTGATCAGCCAGTTGACCGGGCAGGTGATGCCGAATTCCGGCACCATCTACTTCGCCGGCCGCGACGTTACCAGCCTGCCGTCCTACACGCGCTCCAGGCTGGGGCTGGCGCGCTCGTTCCAGATCACCTCGCTGCTCAAGGACTTTTCCGCGATCGACAATGTGGCGCTGGCGGCGCAGGCGCATGACGGCCACTCCTTCCGCTTCTGGGGCAATGCGCGCAAGGAGCGGCATCTGCGCGACACCGCACGCGCAGCGCTGGAGCGCGTCGGCCTCGGTCAGCGCGCCGATATCGTGGTCTCGCAGTTGAGCCATGGCGAGCAGCGCGAGCTCGAGCTCGCGGTCGCGCTTGCGACCAAGCCGCAGTTGTTGCTGTTGGACGAGCCGATGGCCGGGCTCGGCGTCACCGAGTCGGCGCGGATGGTCGCGCTGCTGAAGGAGCTGCGCAAGGAAGTCACCATCGTGCTGGTCGAGCACGACATGGAGGCGGTGTTCGCGCTGGCCGACCGCATCACGGTGCTGGTCTATGGCCGCGTCATCGCCTGCGACGTGCCCGACGCCATCCGCAAGCACGAAGAGGTCAAGCGCGCCTATCTCGGCGAGCAGCATGCGGTGACGCGCCATGACTGAATCAAAAGCCGCTGAAACGTTGCTCGAAGTCGATGGGATCGAGACCTGCTACGGCTTGAGCCAGGTGCTGTTCGGCCTGTCGCTCAAGATCAAGTCGGGCGAGATGGTCGCGCTGATGGGTCGCAACGGCATGGGCAAGACCACAACCATCCGCTCCATCATGGGCCTGACGCCGGCGCGCGCGGGCGCCATTCGTTTCGCCGGCGAGGCAGTGCGCGGCCTGCCGTCCTACAAGATCGCCAAGCTCGGCATCGGCCTGGTGCCGGAAGGACGCCAGATCTTTCCGAACCTCACCGTGCGCGAAAACCTCGTTGCCGCCTCAGGAAATCGGCTCGGCGTTCCCGATCCGTGGACGATCGACAATATCCATGCGCTGTTTCCGCGGCTCGCCGAGCGCACCGGCAATATGGGCGTCACGCTGTCCGGCGGCGAGCAGCAGATGCTCGCGATCGGCCGCGCGCTGATGACCAACCCGAAGCTTCTGATCCTCGATGAGGCCACCGAAGGCCTCGCGCCGTTGATCCGCGACGAGATCTGGAGCTGCCTGTCGATGCTGAAGGGACGCGGGCAATCGGTGCTGGTGATCGACAAGAACGTCGGCAACCTCGCCCGCATCGCCGACCGTCACTACATCATCGAGCGCGGCAAGACGGTGTGGAGCGGCACCAGCGAGCAGCTGATCGCCGAGCCGGATCTACAGCACAAGTATCTGGGGATTTGAGGCTGGACGCGGCTCTCTCCAACGTCGTCCCGGCGAAGGCCGGGACCCATAACCCAAATGCTGCTTGTTGCGCGATGTTGGAACGACGTTCCCGTTCACAATATCCGCCGCGGCGTATGGGTCCCGG
>NZ_JACMYK010000202.1 GCF_020889785.1 Bradyrhizobium acaciae | reverse complement strand
TCTCATCACGCTCTAGGGTCACACCAGCTATTCGGGCAATCCTGCGTCACGCAGCGCGGCGCCGATCTGGTCGCGCAGTGCGGCATCGCGCACCGGAAACGCCTCGCTGATATGCGAGGTGCGGAAGCCTGGATGCACCCGCAACAGACGAGCGATCGCCTTTCTCGCCTCCTCCGCATCGCCTGCGCGGATCGCGTTGATGATGAAGGCGCCCAATGAATGCGCATTGGAGTTGAAGCGCAACGACCGCCTGGCCACCCTGCATCCCTCCGCATAGCGTTCGAGCCAGAAGTAAGCGTGCGCCATGCCGATCCAGGCGCTGACGCGCAAGGGATCGAGCGGACTAAGCCTGATCATGTGGTCGAAACTCTCGATTGCGCGTTCGGTCTCACCGCGCATCAGCGAGACCCAGCCGCGCGAATACCAGGCGAATCCGAGATTGGGGTTCAATGCGATCGCCTCCTCGACCATCGACGAGCCGAGGTCGTAGTCATGCCCGAGATAGGTCAGCACGTGGCCGGCCGTCGACTGCACGAACGCATCCTCCTCGCCGAGCCGCGACGCCAGCCGTGCGTGCTTGACGGCCTCGAACCGCTCCGGGCCGTCGAGCGGCGAGCCGCTCGTGGCCTGCCGGGCCATCCAGGTCCACGCCAGCATGGCATGCGCCGCGGCGAACTCCGGATCGAGCCCGATCGCCTGCTTGAACAGCTTGTAGGCATCGGCGAGCGAGGCGCGCTGATGAATCAGTGCCATGCCGCGCAAATAGAGGTCGTAGCTGTCCAGCTTGTCCGTCGGCTTCTGCCTGACACGCTCGAATTCGGCCTGCTCCAGCCTCGGCGCGATCAATCCGACGACGCTCGAGGTCACCTTGTCCTGCAGGCCAAAAATATCCTCGAGCTCGCCGTCGAAACGGTCGGCCCAGATGTGATTGCCGGTCGCCGCCTCGATCAGCTGTCCGGTAATGCGGACCCGGTTGCCTGCCTTGCGTACGCTGCCTTCCAGCACATAGCGCACGCCGAGCTCCCGGCCGACCCGCTTGATATCGATCGCCTCGTTCTTGTAGGCGAAGCTCGAATTTCGCGCGATGACGAACAGCGATTTGAACCGCGACAGCGCCGTGATGATCTCCTCGACCATGCCGTCGGCAAAATAATCCTGCTCGCGATCCCCGCTCATGTTGTCGAACGGCAGCACCGCGATCGACGGCCTGTCCGGCAGCGGAAGCGGCGGGACTGGCGCGACGGCCTCGCTCGAGCGCCGAGCAGCAGGTGCGCCGTCGACCCGAATCTGCCACACGCGCATCGGCTCAGCTATGTTCTTCAGGGACTGCGCACCCAGGTCACCGAAGTCGATATCGACCTTGCCGCGGATTTGCCGGTGGGCGTCGTCCGAGATGCAGATTCCACCAGGTTCGGCGATCCCCTCAAGACGCGCCGCGATGTTGACGCCATCGCCGAAAATATCGTCATTGTCGATGATGATGTCGCCGACATGAATGCCGATGCGGAATTCAATTCGGCGATCGATCGGCACCGCGGCGTTCTGCTCCGCCATCCCGCGCTGAACCCCGATTGCGCACTGCGTCGCGTCGACGGCGCTGGCGAACTCGACCAGCATCCCGTCGCCGGTTGTCTTGACGATACGGCCGCGGCATGTCGCGATGATCGGATCGACCACCGTCTTGCGGGCGGTCTTCAGGTCGGTAAGTGTCCGCTCCTCGTCACGGCTCATCAGGCGGCTATAGCCCGCGACATCCGCCGCCACCAAAGCTACCAACCGTCGTTCGACGCGTTCATTGGTCACGGAATCTCCGTGGCAAAATTCATTGGAATCGAAAAATCAATGCCCCATCAAAGCATGACAGAATGACGCAGGCTAGCTGGTCCAGAAGCCCGGCACCGCGGGCTCAAGCCGTCCGCCGGCGCGCACCGGCGCGACCTTGACCGCAAGCCCGGTCGTATCGTCGGTCTCGACCGCGATGCCGCTCAGCGTCGCAACGCCGCCGGCCGGCTCGAACCGGCCGGAGGGAATGCCGGTGAGGAAACGCTGCAGCGGCTCCTCCTTCTGCATGCCGATCACCGAATCATAATCGCCGGTCATGCCGGCATCGCTCATATAGGCGGTGCCGCCCGGCAGCACCTGGTGGTCGGCGGTCGGCACATGGGTATGGGTCCCGACCACGAGGCTGACGCGGCCGTCGCAGAAGAAGCCGACGCCCTGCTTCTCGCTGGTGGCCTCGGCATGGAAATCGAGCACGATGGCATCACAGCCTTCGCGCAGCGGGCAAGCCTCGAGCTCGCGATCGATCGCGCTGAACGGATCGTTCGAGGACGGCTCCATGAAGACGCGGCCGATCGCGTTGAGAACCAGTGCGCGCTTGCCGCTCTTGGTGTCGACCAGCGTGGCGCCGCGGCCCGGCGAATGGCGCGGGAAATTCAAGGGGCGGATCAGGCGCGGCGCGCGCTCGATGAAGACCAGCGCCTCCTTCTGATTCCAGGCATGGTTGCCGAGCGTGATCGCGTCGGCGCCGGCATCGAGCAGCTCCTGATAGATCGCCTCGGTGATGCCGAAGCCGCCGGCGGAATTCTCGCCATTGACGACGACGAGGTCGAGCGACCAGTCCCTGATCATGCCGGGAAGGTGGTCGGCGATGGCGGTGCGGCCGGTCCTGCCGACGACGTCACCAACGAAAAGAATACGCAAGGCTAGGCACTCCGGAAATCGAACGTCTTGCGCTCCGTTAGCACATAATCGAGCGGGACGTCGTGTGACAGCGCCGGAATGGCCTTGGTTTCCTGTGCAGCAAAGGCGACCCCGACCCCGATCACATGCTTGGCCTTGCGCAGATGCGCAAAGGTATAGTCGTAATAGCCGGCGCCATAGCCGATGCGGTGACCGAGCTTGTCGAATGCGGCAAGCGGCACCAGCATCACGTCGGGATGAACCTCGGCCGCGGCCGGTGACGGCTCGGGAATGCCGAGCGGCCCGAGCATCAGGCGGTCCTGCGGCGACCAGCTGCGGAAGGTCAGCGACTGGCCGCGCGCATTGATGCAGGGCAGTGCGAGCCGTGCACCCTTGTCGGCAAGCTTCTTCATCAACGGGGCCGGATCGAGTTCGCTGCGGATCGGTGCATAGCCGGAGATGATCATGCCCTGCGTGATCTCGAACGGCGCGCCGCGCCTGGCAAGCGCCTCGGCAGCAGTCGCGCGCTGCTCGTCGCTCAGCGCGTCGCGCTTGGCGAGGGCAAGCGCCCGAAGCTCGGCCTTCGATGGAGATGCGTGCATGATCCATCTTCCGCTGTCGTCGTCCGCGACAACGGACGATCCATCATTCCACAGACGCTAGCTTTCGTAAGACCAGCCGCGGCGCGCCGGACGCCCTGCTTCGCAGGGGACAGCGCTGCACCACAATCGAACCGCCGCCGCGCGACGACCAGGCAACAGCAAAAATAGTGCGAAGCCGCAGAGGCCGTTGGAGCACTCGATCCCGGAGTTCCCTACGAAAGTAGGTGGGCACCATATGTCCGGGTCCACGGACCCGGCCAGGGACAGTTCCCTAAAGGATCGATAAGGCCCCGGGGATATATGGCTCCTGACGCACGACGCAGCTTCGCGGGGGCTAATCTAGCTATCGTTGCCGCAATCCGCCAGCGGTAAGGACGACGCAGAGCTCCTGCTCTCTCTTCCCCCTCCCCCGGGAGAGCATTTGCGGGTGCGCGGCGCCAAAATATTGAAAACAACCCCATGCAAAGTAGCGGCGGGCGTTCGATCAATCTGCTTGAGGCGTCGGGCAACTCACGGATATTTTTCCAATATTCCGAAATCCAGCAACCCACAGTCGCCCTAAAGGCGCGTATGGCATTTGCGTGCTTCTGTAACCGACGTTCCCACGTCGTCATGGCCGATCGCCATATCGGATAGCCCTGCCCCCCAGCAGAGGATCAGCCGATCGCGATGCCGCCGCCGATAGTGCGGTTGAGCACCTGCGTGGTGCGCTCGATCCGCTCGGCGGCGGCGTTGAGCGCGTTGGAGACCGCGGTCTGGGTCGCGCGGGCGCGGTCGGTGGCGGCGACGCGGGCATTGCGCAGCTGCTCGACCTCTTCCTCGAGGCTGCGGATGCGCGCGCTCGCATCGACCAGTTCGTCGCAGGCGGTGAGCGCCGCCATCACCGTGAGCCTGGCATCGCCGATCTCGCCGAACTTGCCGCGCAGCGATTCGACGCGCTGCTGGAGATTTTCCGCGAGCTTCAGCAGCCGCACCTCCTGGCCCTCCTCGCAGGCCATCCGGTATTGCCGGCCGTTGATGGTGACGTTGATGTGGCTCATCTGCTGTCTCCGCCCTCGAGCACGGCGCGAATCGTGCCGATCGCCGCGTCGAGCTTTTCCGCGATGTCGCGATTGACGCGCTCGAGCTTGCGCGACTTCACCAGCGATCCGTCGAGCTCGTCGGCAAGGCGGGAGCGATCGGCGCCGAGCGCCTGGATCCGGCTCGCCAATTCATTCTCGTCGCGGTCGGCCTCGCGCCGCCGCTCCACCGAGCTTTCCAGCGCGTCGAGCGCTGACATCAGCCGCTTTGTCGCAGCATCGATATCGGCAAGCGGTGCCTCGGTATTGCCAGACCCGTTGGCGAGACGATCACTCATGACACGCGGCGTGGACCCCTCAGGTAGGCCGTTAGAGATGGCTGCCGCACGGCAAAACTGGCGGTTCGGCAAGCGTTTACGGGACGAAATTTACGTGGCAAGCGAGCCCAGCGCAACGGCAGTGCAGAACTATGCACCGTTCAATGAAATAGGGCGATTTCGGGCAACTTTTCCCCGTTTTGGGGCGTTTCATCGCCTTGGACTTGCGGAATTGAGGTGCTAATCCACCCTCCAACCCGTAAGGCCATCCACGCGCGTATCGCGGCTGCCCGCCCCGATGCGTCCAGCAATCAGCTCCTCATTCCAGGCGGACTTTTCATCATGACGCAGGTCGATCACACCCGTATGGCCAATGCGATCCGTGGCCTTGCCATGGACGCCGTCGAGAAGGCGAATTCCGGCCATCCCGGCCTGCCGATGGGCGCCGCCGACATCGCGACCGTCCTGTTCACGAAATTCCTGAAATTCGATGCCGCCGACACGGCATGGCCCGATCGCGATCGCTTCGTGCTCTCCGCCGGCCACGGCTCGATGCTGCTCTATGCGTTGCTGTACCTCACCGGCAACAAGGACATGACGCTCGACCAGATCAAGCATTTCCGCCAGCTCGGATCGCTGACGCCGGGCCATCCGGAGAACTTCCACACCAAGGGCATCGAGACCACCACCGGTCCGCTCGGCCAGGGCATTGCGACCGCGGTCGGCATGGCGCTCGCCGAGAAGATGCTCGCCGCCGAGTTCGGCAAGAAAATCGTCAATCACCACACCTATGTGCTCGCCTCCGACGGCGACCTGATGGAAGGCATCTCGCAGGAAGCGATCGCGCTGGCCGGCCACTGGCGGCTCAACAAGATGATCGTGCTGTACGACGACAACGGCATCTCGATCGACGGCCCGACCTCGATCGCCGATTCCGTCGATCAGGTGAAGCGCTTCAAGTCCGCGGGCTGGGCCGCCGAATTGATCGACGGCCATGATCCGGAGGCGATCGCCGCTGCGATCACCCGCGCGCAGAAATCCAGCAAGCCTTCGCTGATCGCCTGCAAGACCACGATCGGCTTCGGCGCACCGACCAGGGCCGGCACCGCCAAGGCGCATGGCGAAGCGCTCGGCGCCGCTGAGCTCAAGGGCGCCAAGGAAAAGCTCGGCATCTCGCTCGAGCCGTTCTCGGTGCCCGACGATGTGCTGAAGGCGTGGCGTGAGGCGGGCGCCCGCGGCGCCGCCGAGCACAAGGCCTGGGACGAGCAGTTCGCACAGCTCGGCAACCGCAAGCGCGCCGAGTTCGAGCGCCGGATCCGTCACGAGCGGCCGCAATCGCTCGCCAAGGGGCTGCGCGCCTTCAAGAAGGGCCTCCTGGAAAATCCGCTCAACGTCGCGACCCGCAAATCGTCGGAAGCTGCGATCGAGGTGATTGCGGCTGCGATGCCGATGGAATTCGTCGCCGGCTCTGCCGACCTCACCGGCTCCAACAACAACAAGGCGAAGTCGGCGGTCGGGTTCGCCGCCAAGACGCCGAAGGGCCGCTTCATCCATTACGGAATTCGCGAGCATGGCATGGCGGCCTGCCTCAACGGCATCTTCCTGCATGGCGGCTTCGCGCCGAACGGCGCCACCTTCCTGGTGTTCACGGACTATGCGCGCGGCGCGATGCGCCTGTCGGCGCTGATGGGCACCGGCGTCGTCTATGTCATGACCCATGACTCGATCGGCCTCGGCGAGGACGGCCCGACCCACCAGCCGGTCGAGCACCTCTCTGCGCTGCGCGCGATGCCCAACATGCGCGTGTTCCGTCCCTGCGACGCGGTCGAGACCGCCGAGTGCTGGGAACTGGCGCTCAACCGCATCGACGGACCGACGGTGCTGGCGCTGACCCGCCAGAACCTGCCGCAGCTCCGCACCACGGCGCCGAACGACAACCCGTGCAACCACGGCGCCTACGAGCTGGTCGCGGCGCAGGGCGACGCGAAAGTGTCATTGTTCGCCTCCGGTTCCGAGGTCCAGATCGCGGTCGAGGCGCAGAAGCAGCTCGCCGGGCGCGGCATCGCGACGCGGGTCGTCTCGGTCCCGTCGCTGGAATTGCTGCTGGCGCAGCCCGCCGAGCGGCAAAATGCCATTATCGGCAACGCTCCGGTCAAGATCGCGATCGAGGCCGCGGTGCGCTGGGGCTGGGATGCCGTGATCGGCCGTGACGGCGAATTCATCGGCATGCACGGTTTCGGTGCCAGCGCCCCGGCGAAGGACCTTTTCCCGCATTTCGGCATTACCGCTGAAGCCGTCGTTAACGCTGCCACGAAGCGCGTCTGACGCTGGCCTGGCACCCGCGGGCCAAGGTTGAGCTTGACGCGAAAAAGGATTACCAAAGCTGCATCTTTTCCGTACGCGCCCGGCTGAACCGGGCGTTCCGCCGTAAAAACCTCGTGGGAGCCCTCCCGCGGGGCTGACAACAGCATTAGAGGAGACGAGCATGGCAATCCGCGTCGCGATCAACGGGTTTGGGCGTATCGGCCGCAATGTGTTGCGCGCCATCGCCGAGTCCGGCCGCAAGGACATCGAGGTGGTCGGCATCAACGACCTCGGCCCGGTCGAGACCAACGCGCATCTGCTGCGCTTCGATTCCGTGCATGGCCGCTTTCCGGGCACCGTGACCGTCGACGGCGATTCGATCAGCGTCGGCGACAACAAGATCAAGGTCTCGGCCGAGCGCGATCCCTCCAAGCTGCCGTGGAAGGCCCTCGGCGTCGACATCGCGCTGGAATGCACCGGCATCTTCACCGCCAAGGACAAGGCCTCCGCGCATCTGACCGCCGGCGCCAAGCGCGTGCTGGTCTCGGCCCCGGCCGATGGCGCCGACGCCACCATCGTCTACGGCGTCAACCATGACACGCTGAACAAGGATCAGCTCGTCGTCTCCAACGGCTCCTGCACCACCAACTGCCTCGCGCCGGTTGCCAAGGTGTTGAACGAGACGGTCGGCATCGAGACCGGCTTCATGACCACGATCCACGCCTATACCGGCGACCAGCCGACGCTCGACACCCTGCACAAGGATCTCTATCGCGGCCGCGCCGCTGCGATGTCGATGATCCCGACCTCGACCGGCGCCGCCAAGGCGATCGGTCTGGTGCTGCCGGAGCTGAAGGGCAAGCTCGACGGGGTCTCGATCCGCGTGCCGACCCCCAACGTCTCGGTGATCGACCTGAAGATCGTCGCCAAGCGCGCCACCGACGCCAAGGAAATCAACGAGGCGATGAAGCGCGCCTCCGAGCAGCAGCTCAAGGGCATTCTGGGCTTTACCACCGCGCCGAACGTCTCGATCGACTTCAACCACGATCCGCACTCGGCCACCTTCCACATGGACCAGACCAAGGTGCAGAACGGCACGCTGGTGCGTGTAATGGCCTGGTACGACAATGAGTGGGGCTTCTCGAACCGCATGGCGGACACCGCCGTCGCGATCGGCAAGCTGCTCTAAAGAGAGACCACCCGCGATGCCCGGCCCTGTGCCGGGCATCTGCGTCTTTGCCCCCCGCATTCGCGACCTCGACGGTCGCGACATCGGCAAGCGAAAAGCGACGCCGTCCCCGGACGGCTGTGTCCGGCCGCACAGGAAACGCTCATGACAAAATCGTTCCGCACCCTCGACGACGTCAACGTGAAGGGCAAGCGCGTGCTGCTGCGCGTCGACCTCAACGTCCCCATGGACGGCGGCCGCGTCACCGACGCCACCCGGCTCGAGCGCGTTGCCCCCACCATCACCGAAATCTCCGACAAGGGCGGCAAGGTGATCCTGCTCGCCCATTTCGGCCGCCCCAAGGGACGCGATGCCAAGGACTCGCTGAAGCCGGTCGCTGAAGCGCTGTCGAAGGTGATCAAGCGCCCGGTCGCCTTCGCCGAAGATTGCATCGGCGAGCCTGCGGCCAATGCGGTTGCGGCCCTCAAGGAGGGCGACATCCTCTGTCTCGAGAACACCCGCTTCCACAAGGAAGAGGAAAAGAACGACGCCGGCTTCGTCGCGGAGCTCGCAAAGCTCGGCGACATCTGGGTCAACGACGCCTTTTCCGCCGCACATCGCGCCCACGCCACCACCGAAGGCCTCGGCCACAAGCTGCCCGCCTATGCCGGTCGCACCATGCAGGCCGAGCTCGACGCGCTCGGCAAGGCGCTGGAAGCACCGACCAAGCCCGTGATCGCGATCATCGGCGGCGCCAAGGTCTCGACCAAGATCGACCTCCTGGAAAACCTCGTGAACAAGGTCGACGCGCTGGTGATCGGCGGCGGCATGGCCAACACGTTCCTGCACGCGCAGGGTATCGCGGTCGGCAAGTCGCTCGCCGAGAAGGACCTCGCCGAGACCGCGCTGCGGATCATGGAAAAGGCCAACGCCGCGAACTGCGCGATCATCCTCCCCGTCGATGCCGTTGTCGCCAACCAGTTTGCCGCCAACGCGCCGTCGCACGCCTATGGCCTCGACGCGATCCCGGCCGACGGCATGATCCTCGACGTCGGCCCGCAATCGATCGCGCGCATCCATGCCGCGATCGACGATGCGGCAACGCTGGTCTGGAACGGACCGCTCGGCGCCTTCGAATTGACGCCGTTCGACCGCGGCACCGTGGTGTCGGCCAAGCACGCTGCCGAACGCACCAGGGCCAAGAAGCTGATCTCGGTCGCCGGCGGCGGCGACACCGTCGCGGCGCTGAACCAGGCGGGCGTGGCTGGTGATTTTTCCTACGTCTCGACCGCCGGCGGCGCGTTTCTTGAATGGATGGAAGGCAAGCCGCTGCCGGGCGTCGAAGTTCTGAAAAAGGGTTGATCCAGAGCATGATCCGGAAGGGCGTGAAGCGGCTTTCCGAAAGATCATGCTCAAACAATGAGCTAAAGCGCGATGACGATTCAACCTAAGCTCATCGCGCTTCAAATCCGCGAACGCGCACACCAGGGAGAAATGGAATGGCTCGCATAACGTTGCGGCAACTGCTCGATCACGCGGCCGAGCATGATTACGGCGTACCTGCCTTCAACATCAACAACATGGAGCAGGCGCTGGCGATCATGGCCGCGGCCTCCGAGGTCGACGCGCCCGTCATCATCCAGGCCTCGCGCGGCGCGCGGTCCTATGCCAACGACGTCATGCTCAAGCACATGATGGATGCCGTCACCGAGATCTACCCGCAGATCCCGGTCTGCGTGCATCTCGACCACGGCAACGAGCCCGCCACCTGCATGACGGCGATCCAGGCCGGCTTCACCTCGGTCATGATGGACGGCTCGCTGAAGGCCGACGGCAAGACCCCCGGTGACTGGGACTACAATGTCGGCGTCACCAGGACGGTGACCGGCATGGCCCATCTCGGCGGCATCTCGGTGGAAGGCGAGCTCGGCGTGCTCGGCTCGCTCGAGACCGGCATGGGCGACAAGGAAGACGGCCATGGCGCCGAGGGCAAGCTGTCGCACGACCAGCTGCTGACCAATCCGGACGAAGCCGTGAAGTTCGTCCAGGAAACCAAGGTCGACGCGCTTGCGATCGCGATGGGTACCTCGCACGGCGCCTACAAGTTCACCCGCAAGCCCGACGGCGACATCCTCGCCATGAACGTGATCGAGGAAATCCATCGCAAGCTGCCGAACACGCATCTGGTGATGCACGGCTCCTCGTCGGTGCCGCAGGAATTGCAGGAGATCATCAACGCCAATGGCGGCAAGATGAAGCCGACCTGGGGCGTGCCGGTCGCCGAGATCCAGCGCGGCATCAAGAACGGCGTGCGCAAGATCAACATCGACACCGACAACCGGATGGCGATGACCGGCCAGATCCGCAAGGTGCTGAAGGACAATCCGGAAGAGTTCGATCCGCGCAAGTACCTGAAGCCCGCGATGGAGGCGATGACCAAACTGTGCAAGCAGCGCCTGCAGGAGTTCAACACTGCGGGCCAGGCCAGCAAGATCAAGAAGGTGCTGACCACGGCTGAAATGGCCAAGCGCTACGCCGCGGGCCAGCTCGATCCCAAGGTGGCCTGATCTATCCCTCCCTCTCCCCGCCCTTCGCGGGGAGAGGGTTGGGGTGAGGGGCTGCGCGACATTCACGCTGCCAGACGGACTCGGAGAGAGTCCCCCTCACCCGGAACGCATCTGTCGATGCGTTCCGACCTCTCCCCGCAAGCGGGGCGAG
>NZ_JACMYK010000201.1 GCF_020889785.1 Bradyrhizobium acaciae | reverse complement strand
GTCCGGCGACATCACCGGACCGGTCGGGGCACCGCGATCGGAATAGACCGGCGGACGGCCATAGCGCGGGTCGTTCGGCGACGTCACCGGGCCGGGCGGCGGCAGTGCAGCCGAATCCTGCGGCCCTTCATCGTCATTGAGCGCGTCGAAATCCGGCATGCTGCCCTGGGGGTAGGGCTGGGGCGCCGTCGAATAGGCGGGACCCTGGGGAGCCGGATAACCCTGCTGCGCATGCGCGAGCGAGGTTCCTGCCACGCCGAGAGCCGCGGCAGCGCAAATCGTCAGAATGCGGTTGATCATCATTGCTCTGTTATAGTCCCCAAGCCACACCGGACTGTTAACGGCCCAATGCAGGAAGATAGCGGCGCATTCAAGACAAATCCGCGAAACCCGGGCCATTTCGGGCATTTGTGATTGGCGGCACCGCTGCGGCAAAGATGTCTCATGGGTCGGGAATGTTTGTCCACATGCCCAAAGTCATCAATCTCCCGCATTTTGTAACAAACAGTCTCCGGGGGTTGCGATATCGTGGAATCGGCCTGATTCGCGCTCGCGACCCGGCTTTCTTGTGTGGTCACCGCGTTCCCTCGATATCGACACCCTCCCGTAGAAGGGGGAACCCGCGCCCATGCTCCCCGGCCTTCGTTTCCTGCTCGCTGCGGTCGTGCTGGCGACCTCGTTTCTGGTGTTTGGGCTGGGAGCCGCCGCGCTGTTTCGCGCGGCGCATGAGGAATTCGCCAACATTCCGGCTCGCCGGGCACCGCCCGAGCCGCAGTTCGCGCAGCAATCTGAGCCGGCGCCGGTGCTCGCCATGGTGCGCGTCGACCCCGCTGCGGACAAGATGGTGACCGATACTCCGGTACCCGCGACCCCGGCTGCGACCGAGCCGGCCGCTCCCGCCGAGGCCTCTCCCGCTGCGGAGCCGGAGAAGCTCGCCGCCGTAACGTCGGACGACCCGTCCCCACCCGCCTTGCCGAGACCGGAAGCCCAAGTTGTGGAGACGCCCGCACCGGCGCCATCAGCAGAGGCTGCTCAGCCCCCACTCGCTGATCCGACACCGGTATCGCAGCCGACACCGGCTGCGGCTGAAACCGCACCGGCCGCCGCTGAGGCCAAGGTCGCCCCAGTGACCGATCCGCCCGCCACAACCAGCGAACCCGCACCGGCTGCACCGGCGCCAGCCATGGTTGCACCGGAGCCGGCACCGCTGTCGCCCGAGGCCATCGCGGCCGCGACCAGAATCGCGACGCTGGGCGGACCGGAAGTTGTCGTCGAAGCCCCAGCGGCGCCGAAGGCCACCGAGGCGAAGAAGCCGGAGCGCAATGCGGCCAGCAAGGCCGAGCGCCGCAAGGAGCGACGGCGGATTGTCCGCGCGCGCCCGGTTCGGCACGTCATGCAGCAGCAGATCGATCCGTTCGGCCAGACCACCCTGGTGCCGGTCACGCGGCGCTAAAGCGCGATGAGATGAGGTCGAATCGTCATCGCGCTTTAGCTCTTTGTTTGAGCATGATCTTTTCGGAAAACCGCTTCGGACTTTTCCGGATCATGCTTTAGAATCTAGGCCTGAGGCCGGGCCGGTCGCGATCGGCGGGCCGCTCGCCTGTCCCCATTCCGACCACGAGCCGTCATAGAGCGCGGTGTCGGTGACGCCGATCCGGTAGAGCGCAAGCGTCAGCACGCCGGCCGACACGCCCGAGCCACAGCTTGTCACGATCGGCGCATCGAGCTGCACGCCGGCCCCAGCGAACGATTTGCGGAGATCGTCGAGCGGCTTCATCTCGCCGGTCGCGGCATCGAACAGCTGGTTGTAGGGCACGTTGCGGGCGCCCGGGATATGACCGGCGCGAATACCCGGCCGCGGCTCCGGCGCACGGCCCTCGAAGCGCTCGGCGGCGCGCGCATCGATCACCTGCTCCTTGCGGCTTTCGACATTGGCGATCATCTGCTCGATGCTGCGCACGCGCTTCGGATCGTAGCTCGCCTTGAACGTCGCAGGCTTAGGCTTCACCTCGCCGCTCTCGACCGCCCTGCCCTCGGCGCGCCACTTCTTCAGACCGCCGTTGAGAATGCGCACGTTGCGATGGCCGTAGGACAGGAACATCCACCAGGCGCGCGGTGCGGCGACCCAGCCGCCGGAATCATAGATCACGACGGTGTCGGCATTGCTGATGCCGAGCCCGCCGATGTCGCGGCCGAACTGCTCGGCGCTCGGAAACATATGCGGCAGCGGATTGGAATGATCGGACACTGCGTCGACGTCGAAGAACACCGCGCCGGGCAGATGCGCGGCGAGATAATCGTCCTTCGGCAGCGGCAATACGCCCGGCAGCTTGAAGGTCGCGTCGAGCACCTTGACGTTGGCATCGCCGCGATGCGCAGCCAGCCATTCGGTCGAAACGAGCGGATCGTCGGTTGCGGTCATGATCTGATGTCCTTACGGGCTTGGGGCGTTCAGCCCTTCTTCTTCGGCTCCCAGGCCTCGATCGGACCACCGGCCTCGCGCCAGGCGGCGAAGCCTCCGCCCATATGCGCGACCGGCTTCAAGCCCATGTCCTTCGCCGTCTTGGCGGCGAGCGCCGAGCGCAGGCCGCCGGCGCAATGGAAGATGAACTTCTTGTCTTCCTGGAAGATCGGCTTGGCATAGGGGCTATTCGGATCGATCCAGAACTCGAGCATGCCGCGGGTGCAGGAGAACGAGCCCGGGATCTTGCCGTCGCGCTCGATCTCGCGGGGATCGCGGATGTCGACGATGACGACGTCGTTCTTGCCGATCATCGTGATCGCATCGGCCGCGCTGATGGTCTCGATCTCGGCATTGGCCTCGTCGATCATCACCTTGATGCCGCGGTGGATGTTCTGGGGCATGGGGCTCTCCCTGGCTTTTCTTGATCGTCATTCCGGTGCGATGCGACAGCATCGAATTATGGTGCGCAATTGCGCACCTGAGAATCTCGGTCGAATTTCATCAGCTCGAAATTCCGGATCGGTCCTGCGGACCGTCCGGAATGACGGGCGCGGTCTACCGCACCAGCTCCCTCATCGCGTTCTCCAGCCCCTCGATCGTGATCGGATACATGCGCTCGGAGAACAGGCGGCGGATGATGGTGGTCGATTCCGAATAGTCCCAGTGCTTCTGCGCCACCGGATTGAGCCACACCGCGTGCGGATAGGTTCGGGTGATACGGTCGATCCAGACCGAGCCGGCCTCTTCGTTGACATGTTCGACCGAGCCGCCGGGAACCATGATCTCGTAGGGCGACATCGAGGCGTCGCCGACGAACACCACCTTGTAGTCGTGCGGATACTTGTGCAGCACATCCCAGGTCGGCGTGCGATCGGTGAAGCGCCGCTTGTTCTGCTTCCAGACGCCTTCATAGAGGCAGTTGTGGAAGTAGAAATATTCCATGTGCTTGAATTCGCTCTTGGCGGCCGAGAACAGTTCCTCGACCTGCTCGATATGCGAATCCATCGAGCCGCCGATATCGAAGAACACCAGCACCTTGACCGCGTTGCGCCGCTCGGGGCGCATGTGCACGTCGAGATAGCCGTGGTTGGCGGTCTCCTTGATCGTGGTGTCGAGGTCGAGCTCGTCGGGCGCGCCGGTGCGCGCGAACTTGCGCAGCCGCCGCAGCGCGACCTTGATGTTGCGGATGCCGAGCTCGACATTGCCGTCGAGATCCTTGAACTCGCGCTTGTCCCACACCTTCACGGCGCGGTTGTTGCGGTTCTTCTCCTGCCCGATGCGCACGCCTTCGGGATTGTAGCCGTGGGCGCCGAAGGGCGAGGTGCCGGCGGTGCCGATCCACTTGCTGCCGCCCTGGTGGCGGCCCTTCTGTTCCTCGAGCCGCTTCTTCAAGGTCTCCATGAGCTTGTCCCAGCCCATGGCCTCGATCTGCTTCTTCTCTTCCTCGGTGAGATATTTCTCGGCGAGCTTCTTCAGCCACTCCTCGGGAATCTCCGCCTTGCCCATGGCGTCGAGCAGGCTCTCGAGCCCCTTGAACACGGTGCCGAACACGCGGTCGAACTTGTCGAGATTGCGCTCATCCTTTACCAGGGCAGCGCGCGACAAATAATAGAAGTTCTCGACCGACTGTTCGGCGAGATCGGCGTCGAGCGCTTCCATCAAGGTCAGATATTCCCGTAGTGTCACGGGGACCTGGGCGTCGCGCAGCGATGTGAAGAACTGCAGGAACATGACCATCTAGATCGCCCGCGGGGCCGGTGCCGTCAAGGGGCCGAGCCATGCCGAGACCGGCGATCCGCCTTGATTTGGCCCCGTGCGCCCTGCCTTGCGGGGTCCACCCACGACGCCGGGCCCCGTATCCGTGCGGCGATCATTCCGCGCGGCGGAAACATGACGGTCGACATTCCATGCGTACCGCGCCGTTCAGGGCACCGCTGCGCTGCGGAATCCGCCCTAGACCGCCCGGTGTTTTCAATTACAATTGCGCCTGACAAGACATTGGGCAGGATGTTTGGGGCAGGACGTTTGAATGGGCATCATTGCAGCACTGGTGATCGGTGCGATTGCCGGCTGGCTCGCTGGGCAGATCGTGCGTGGCGCGGGCTTCGGGCTGATCGGCAACATCGTCGTCGGCATCATCGGCGCGCTGGTAGCGAGCTGGCTGTTGCCGCAACTCGGCATCAGCCTCGGCGGCAGCGCGATCCGTGACATCGTCAATGCGACCATCGGCGCCGTCGTCGTGCTTGTGATCCTGTCGCTGATCAGGCGAGCCTGATCGAACAATTTGCATTTCCGACGGCCGCTGCGAGAGCGGTCGTTTCATGTCGAGGCCCAAGGTGAGACCCATGCGGCCGACGAACGAAGCAAGGCAAACAGATAGATGAAATTCACGGGTACCAAGGACTACGTCGCCACCGATGACCTCAAGGTCGCCGTCAATGCCGCCATCGTGCTGGAGCGCCCGCTGCTGGTGAAGGGCGAGCCCGGCACCGGCAAGACCGTGCTGGCCGAGGAAGTCGCGAGGGCGATCGACGCACCGCTTTTGACCTGGCACATCAAGTCGACCACCAAGGCGCAGCAGGGCCTCTACGAATATGATGCCGTCTCGCGCCTGCGCGACAGCCAGCTCGGCGACGCGCGCGTGTCCGACATCAAGAACTACATCAAGCGCGGCAAGCTGTGGGAGGCCTTCACCCACGAGAAGCGCCCCGTGCTCCTGATCGACGAGATCGACAAGGCCGACATCGAGTTCCCCAACGACCTGCTGCTCGAGCTCGACCGCATGGAGTTCCATGTCTACGAGACCGGAGAGACCATCAAGGCGAAGCTGCGCCCGATCGTGATGATCACGTCGAACAACGAGAAGGAACTGCCGGACGCCTTCCTGCGCCGCTGCTTCTTCCACTACATCAAGTTCCCCGACGCCGACACGATGAGCCAGATCGTCGACGTGCACTTCCCGAACATCAAGAAGCGGCTGGTGGAAGAGGCGCTGCGGATCTTCTTCGAGGTCCGCGAGGTGCCGGGCCTGAAGAAGAAGCCCTCGACCTCGGAGCTGCTCGACTGGCTCAAGCTGCTGCTGAACGAAGACATCACGCCCGAGATGTTGCGCGAACGTGATCCGCGCAAGCTGATCCCGCCGCTGCACGGCGCGCTGCTCAAGAACGAGCAGGACGTGCATCTGTTCGAGCGGCTGGCCTTCCTCAGCCGCCGCGAAGTCTAGTTCCGATATCGGCAGACGCCGGGGCGATGGCCCCGGCGTTTTGCTTCTGTAGCTCAACAAGCAATCCAACAAACAAGAAGACCAGGGAAGATGAACGTCCAGACCCAAATCCGCGCCGATGAGCCCGTCACCACAGAGCACTTCGACGTCCTGATCGCAGGCGCCGGCATCTCCGGCGTCGGTGCCGCCTATCACCTCACCACGCAATCACCGGGCACCAGCTTCGTAGTGCTGGAGACGCAGAAGACCTTCGGCGGCACCTGGTCGACCCATCGCTATCCCGGCATCCGCTCCGACAGCGACCTGCACACCTTCGGCTATCGCTTCAAGCCGTGGACCAGCGCGCCGATCGCGAGCGCTGCCGAGATTTTGAAGTACATGGGCGAGGTGATCGACGAGAACGACCTCGCCCGCCACATCCGCTACCGCCACACCATCACCGCGGCGAAGTGGTCGAACGAGACCAATCTCTGGACCATCGATGCAACGCGTATCGACACCGGTGAACGGCTGCGCTTCACCACCAACTTCTTCTGGATGTGCCAGGGCTACTACCGCCACGACGTCGGCTACACGCCGGAATGGACCGACATGGCGAAGTTCAAGGGCACGATCATCCATCCGCAGCTCTGGCCGGACGACCTCGACTACAAGGGCAAGCGCGTGGTCGTGATCGGCTCCGGCGCCACCGCCGCGACCCTGATCCCGGCGATGGCCAAGGACGCCGGCCATGTCACCATGCTGCAGCGGTCGCCGACCTATTTCCGCACCGGCCGCAACGCGATCGAGATCGCCGAGGAGCTGCGCAGGCTGCAGGTCGACGAGCACTGGATCCACGAAATCACCCGCCGCAAGATCCTGTTCGAGCAGGACGCCTTCACCAAGCGGACCTTCGCAGACCCGGAGGGCGCCAAGAAGGATCTGCTGGCCGCGGTCGAGGCCGTTCTCGGCAAGGACTACGATATCGCCACGCATTTCACGCCGAGCTACCGGCCGTGGCGGCAGCGCATCGCCTTCGTTCCGGATGCCGACCTGTTCCAGGCCATCAAGGGCGGCAAGGCATCGGTCGTCACCGACGAGATCGACCGCTTCACCGAGACGGGCATCCTGCTCAAGTCCGGCAAGGAGCTCGAGGCCGACATCATCATCACCGCGACGGGCTTCCACCTCTCCGCCAATGGCGGCATCGACTTCGAGATCGACGGCAAGCCGCTCGACTTCAAGGACACCGTGACCTATCGCGGCATGATGTTCACCGGCGTGCCGAACCTCGTCTGGGTGTTCGGCTATTTCCGCGCCAGCTGGACCTTGCGCGTCGATCTGGTCGGCGACTTCGTCTGCCGCCTGCTCAACCACATGAAGGCAACCGGCGCCAAGAAGGTGACGCCGGCGCTGCGCCCCGAAGACCACAACATGCCGCTGCTGCCGTGGATCGATCCGGAGAACTTCAACCCCGGCTACATGATGCGCGGCATGCACCTGTTGCCGAAGCGCGGCGACAAGCCGGAGTGGCAGCACAACCAGGACTACTGGGCCGAGAAGGACGAATTCCCGGCGATCGACCTCGAGGACAAGGCGTTCGTCTACGGCTGAGCTGCTCAGATTTCCAGTTATCCTGAGCTGCTGACGGTCGCACACTTTCCGCTGTCGTCCCGGCGAAAGCCGGGACCCATACTCCGGGGCGGATGTTGTCGACGGGACCCGTCATTCCACTTGCACGCAACAATAACCATCGGTGGTTATGGGTCCCGGCCTTCGCCGGGACGACGCTGAACGGTCAGCGTCGTACCCACCAACTCCTCACGCATACTCCGGCAGCTTCGCGGCCGCCTCGGGCGTCTTGCCGCGGATCATGTCGGAGGCCTTGTCGGCGATCATCAGGGTCGAGGCGTTGAGGTTGGCCGAGATCATCCGCGGCATGATCGAGGCGTCGATCACGCGCAGGCCCTCGATGCCATGGACCCGAAGCTGGTCGTCGACCACCGCCCATGGCGCATCCGCCGGGCCCATCCGGCAGGTGCAGCCGGGATGGAAGGTGGTGGTGCCACGCTGGGTCGCGGCAGCGAGCAGCTCGTCATCGCTCGTGACCTTCGGACCTGGAAAATCCTCATAGGCGTAATACGGAGCGAGCGGCTCGGAGGCGAGCAAGCGCCGCGCCAGCTTCATGCCGGCGACGACGACACGGCGGTCGATCTCCTCGGCCAGATAATTGGTCTGGATGATCGGCGGCGCAAACGGATCGGCGGATCGGATGCGGACATAGCCGCGGCTCTCCGGCCGCTGCTGCCATGAGGCGACCGTCATGCCGGGCTCGTCCTCGAGCTGGCCCTGCACGCCTTCCTTGTAGCTCGCCGGCGTGAAGGTGAGCTGCAGATCGGAGCTCTCGGTGGTCTCGCCGGAATGCCAGAAGCAGTAGACCATGGTCGGCGACAGCGACAGCAGGCCGCGCCGCGTCGTCGCCCATTTGATCGCCTCGCCCCACAGGCTGAGGCCGCGGCGCATTTCGTTGATGGTCCGGATGTTCTTGACCCGAGCAACCGAGCGCGGCGCGTAGTGGTCCTGCAGGCCTTCGCCGACACCCGGCAGCGCGTGACGCACCTCGATGCCGTGCGCCTGCAACAGATCCGGCGAGCCGACGCCGGAGAGCTGCAACAGCTGCGGCGAGTTGTAGGCGCCGCCGGAGAGGATGACTTCCTTGGTGGCGCGGATCTCCAGGGGATCGCCGTGCTTGCCGCCGCGGTTATAGCGCACGCCGACCGCGCGCTTGCCCTCGAAGATGATGCCGGTGACGTGGGCATGGGTGCGCACATCGACATTCGGACGGCGACGCGCGGGATGCAGGAACGCGGTCGCGGCGCTGACGCGACGTCCGTTCAGGATGGTGCGCTGGCAGTAGGACACGCCCTCCTGGATCTGGCCGTTGTAATCAGGGTTGCGCGGAATGCCGAGGCTGACCGCGCCCGCCATGAAGGCCTCGCAGAGCGGATCCTGCCAGTCCATCGTGGTGACGGTGAGATTGCCGTCGCGGCCACGATAAGTGTCGTCGCCCTCGCCGATCCGCTTCTCCATGCGCCGGAAATAGGGCAGCACGTCGGGATAGCCCCAGCCGCGATTGCCGAGTTGCGCCCAGGTGTCGAAATCCTGGCGCTGGCCGCGGTTGTAGATGTGGCCGTTGATCGAGGACGAGCCGCCGAGCGTCTTGCCGCGCGGCGCGTAGATGCTGCGGCCGCCTGTGTAGGGCCCGACCTCCTGCTGGTAGGCCCAGTTCACGCTCTTCATGTGGAAGGTCTTGATGAAGCCGGCCGGCAGATGGATGTAGGGATGCCAGTCGCTCGGCCCCGCCTCGAGCACGCAGACCCGCGTGCCCGCATCTTCACTCAGCCGGTTGGTCAGCACGCTCCCGGCGGAGCCTGCGCCGATGATCACATAATCGAACGTTTCCATCGTCTCGCTTCTGGCGCCGACAAAAATGTCAGCGCGGCTTTTCGTTGAGTTGATAGTTGAGATGCGCCTTCACCGTCGGCCATTCGCTGGCGATGATGCTGTAAACCACGGTATCGCGCAACGTGCCGTTGGGCGCGATCTGATGGCTGCGCAGGATGCCGTCCTGCTTGGCACCCAAACGCTCGATGCCGCGCCGGCTCTGGTGATTGAAGAAATGCGTGCGGAACTCGACCGCGATGCAATCGAGCTTCTCGAAGGCATGTTGCAGCAGCAGCAGTTTACACTGCGTATTGACCGCGCTGCGCTGCACACGCTTGGCGTACCAGGTCGAACCGATCTCGACGCGGCGGTTCGGCGTGTCGACATTCATGTAGGTCGTCATGCCCGAGATCCGGCCATCGGCATCGAACACGGTGAACGGCAACATCGATCCGGTCTTCTGCAAGCCGAGCCTGCGGTCGATCTCCTTGGCCATGTTCTCGGGCTGCGGGATCGCGGTGTACCAGAGGTTCGACAGACCGCCGTCTTTCACCGCGTCGACCAGACCGTCGCGGTGATCGTGGGACAGCGGCTCGAGCCGCGCATGCGCGCCGCGAAGGGTGACCGGTTCAAGCCAGGGCATTTTGTATCCTTTCCGTCATTGCGAGGAGCGAAGCGACGAAGCAATCCATTCTCTCCGCGTTCGCGGTCGCATGGATTGCGTCGCGGAGCCTGTCATCCGGCGGCGCTTCGCGCCGACCGCGCAATGACGTTCTTACGTCACTTGTTCAGAAAATTCAGCGGCAATCCGGGCCGCGACCAGTCCATCGCGATCAACTCGCCCCTGCCGGACAGCGTGATGTAGGCGGTCTTCAGATCGGGGCCGCCGAAGGCGATGTTGGTGGTGACGCGGTCGCCGGTCGGCACCTGCTCGACGACCGTGCCGTCGGGCGCGATCACCGAGATGCAGCCCGAGATCAGGGTGGCGACGCAGACATTTCCGTTGGCTTCGACCGCGAGCGAGTCGAACATCTGGTAGCCGCCGAGGCCCGCGATCGGCTTGCCGCGCTCGCCGCGATAGATCACGTCGCGCGGCTTGATGGTGCCGGGCTCGGACACCTCATAGGCCCACAACCGGGCAGTCGGCGTCTCCGCGATGTAGACGGTCTTCTCGTCCGGCGAGAGACCGATGCCGTTGGCCGGCAGGATGCCGTGCACGGCCTCGACGATCTCGCTCATGCCGGGTTTCAGGTAATAGAACGCGCCGACATCCATGTCGCGGGCGCGGCGCTTGCCGAGATCGGAGAACCACAGGCCGCCCTGTCTGTCGAACACCAGATCGTTCGGCCCGCGCAGCTCATGCTCGCCGCACTTCGTCACCACGGTCTCGACCTTGCCGGATTGCAGATCGACACGCTGGATCGAGCCGCCGAGATAATCCTCCGGCTGCGGACCCGGCATGATCATGTTCTTGGTCGGGATCCAGGAGAAGCCGCCATTGTTGCAGATGTAGATCTTGCCGTCGGGGCCGAGCGCGGCGCCGTTCGGACCGCCCGGCACCTTGGCGACGATCTCCTTGCGCCCGTCGGGATAGACCCGGGTCAGCCGCTGGCCGCGGATTTCGACCAGCACGACCGAGCCGTCGGGCATCACGACGGGACCTTCGGGAAACTCGAGGTCGGTGGCGAGAACTCGGATATTGGCCATGGCATCCTCCCGGCTCTTTGGCTGCAGGCGGATTCCGAACGGTCCCGCACGCGCAACATGTTGTTTCATGCTGTTATGGCAAACAGGGTTTGGCTTGCCAAGCAATCCGGGGCGCAAGGCTGCCCGGCGTTGGCGTGGGATAGTGGCAAATTGCGCTGTCGTCCCTGCGAAAGCAGGC
>NZ_JACMYK010000200.1 GCF_020889785.1 Bradyrhizobium acaciae | reverse complement strand
ACGAAGCGCTAATCTTGCAGCCGCACTTGGCTATGCGCTGGAGAACGGAGGTGACCCTCAGCTTCGATTCGGCCGGTATCCCATAGGTATCGCAAACGTGCTGCCATCATGCGATCGGTAAACGGCAATCCCAGTTCGTCGCAGCGTTGGATGCCTCGGCCCAGAACCAGTGCGACCTTTTGCCAGTAAGGCTCCAGCAGCGACATGAGCAAATCGTCGAGCGCTGCCGTGGTCGCGCCACGCGGCAATTTTACGTCGCTCCATGACGCGTCGGAGGTGGGGGCGGGGACAGGCAATTCCTCAAGAAGCGCCGACGGCAGCAAGTCGGGAAATTTGTCGTACAGCGGCAGCATCACTTGCCATTGCAGCTCAATCAGAAGCTCGAAGAGCGGGCCGTCGAATTCGAGCTGCTCTTCATTTCCGAGTTCCGCAATAGCCGCTCGGGCTTTCATCATTGCCTCGTTGGCGATGATGAGCTGGTCACTCAACCGAATAGCCTCTTTGCGGTTCATCGGTTATCGCGACGTCGTCGCGCCCCCTTACCCCTTCGAATAAATATCCTTGTACGTATCCCGCAAGATATTCTTCTGCACCTTGCCCATCGCATTGCGCGGCAACTCGTCGACGACGAAGACGCGCTTGGGCATCTTGAACTTGGCGAGCCGCCCGTCGAGCGCCTTCAGCACCGAGGCTTCGCTGACGTCGGCGCCCTTGCTGCAGACCAGCACGGCGGTGACGCCTTCGCCGAAATCGGCGTGCGGCACGCCGATCACGGCTGATTCGATCACGCCGGGCATGGCGTCGATCTCGCTCTCGATCTCCTTCGGGTAGACGTTGAAGCCGCCGGAAATCACCAGATCCTTGCCGCGACCGAGGATGTGGACATAGCCCTTGTCGTCGATCTTGCCGAGGTCGCCGGTGATGAAGAAGCCGTCGCCGCGGAATTCGGCCTTGGTCTTCTCCGGCATCCGCCAGTAGCCCTGAAACACGTTCGGGCCCTTGACCTCGATCATGCCGATGGCCTCCCGCGGAAGCTCCTTGCCGGTCTCGGGGTCGGTGACCCGCACCGTCACGCCGGGTAGCGCGAAGCCGACCGCGCCGGGCACGCGGTCGCCGTCATAGGGATTCGACGTATTCATGTTGGTTTCGGTCATGCCGTAGCGCTCGAGCACGGCGTGGCCAGTGCGAGCCGACCATTCGCGATGGGTGTCGGCGAGCAGCGGCGCGGAGCCCGAGACGAACAGCCGCATGTGCTTGGTCGCGTCCTTGTTCAGGCCGGGGTTCTGCAATAGGCGGGTATAGAAGGTCGGCACGCCCATCATCACGGTGGCGCGGGCCATCAGCTTGAGGATCGCATCCGGATCGAACTTCGGCAGGAAGATCATCGAGGCGCGTGCGAACAGCGTCACGTTGCTCGCCACGAACAGGCCGTGGGTATGATAGATCGGCAGCGCGTGGATCAGCACGTCCTTGTCGGTGAAGCGCCAGTAGCCGACCAGCGAATACGAGTTCGACGCCAGATTGTCGTGCGACAGCATCGCGCCCTTGGAGCGGCCGGTGGTGCCGGAGGTGTAGAGGATCGCCGCGAGGTCTTTGTTTTCGCGCGGGACGGTGGCGAATTCCTTCGGCGCCTTGTCGGCCGCCTCGGTCAGCGAGCCCTTGCCCGTAGCGTCGAGCGTCTCGACCCTGGCACCCACCTTGGCGGCGATCGCCCTGATGCCGTCCAGCTTGGACGGATCGCAGACCACCAGCGCCGGCTCGGCGTCGGTAATGAAGTATTCGAGCTCGTTCAGCGTATAGGCGGTATTGAGCGGCAGATAGACGCCGCCGGCGCGCACGGTGGCGAGATAGAGCACCAGCGCCGAAACCGATTTCTCGGTCTGTGCGGCGACGCGGTCGCCCGGCTTGACCCCGCGCTCAACCAGCACGTTCGCCATCTGGCCCGCGCGCGCGATCAAATCGCCATAGGAGATGCGGCTGCCGTCGAGCTGCTCGATCGCAAGCCGGTCGGGGTCGTCGAGGCCGTCGAACAGGCGGGAAAACAGATTGGCGTTGGTGTTCGTGTTCATGCAACATCCCCTGAGGGGCGAAAGCGCCGGAAAGGTCTGGCTGGATTAGCAAAAACGCCCTTCGGAAAGCAACGGAGACAGTTTGCATGACAAATAATGGGAAACGCGTGGCCTGGGTCACCGGCGGCGGCACCGGAATCGGCGAATCCGGGGCGGAATTCCTGGCCGCGGACGGCTGGACGGTGGTGATCTCCGGCCGCCGCAAGGAAGAGCTCGACCGCGTGGTGGCCAACATCACGAAAAAGGGCGGCAAAGCCGAGGCGATCCCGCTCGACGTCAGCAGCAAGGCCGACGTCAACAAGGCCGCCGAGACGATCGTCGCCAGGCACGGCCGCATCGACCTCCTGGTCAACAGTGCCGGCATCAACGTGCCGAAGCGCAGCTGGGCCGACATGGAACTGGAAGGCTGGGACAAGCTCGTCGAGGTCAATCTCAACGGCGTGCTCTATTGCATGCGCGCGGTGCTGCCGACAATGCGCAAGCAGCAGGACGGCTGCATCATCAACGTCGCCTCTTGGGCCGGCCGCCATGTTTCCAAGATGCCGGGGCCGGCCTACACCACGACCAAGCACGCGGTGCTGGCGCTGACCCATTCCTTCAACATGGACGAATGCGTCAATGGCCTGCGCGCCTGCTGCCTGTCGCCGGGCGAGGTCGCGACCCCGATCCTGAAGCAGCGTCCGGTGGTGCCGAGCGAAGCCGAGCAGGCCAGGATGCTGCAGCCGGAGGATTGCGGCCGCACCATCGCCTTCGTCGCCAGCATGCCGGCGCGGGTCTGCATGAACGAGATACTGATCAGCCCGACCCATAACCGCGGCTTCATCCAGACGCCGGCGAACCGGGATTAGGCCGAGCTCTCTCAACGGGTCGTCCCTGCGAAAGCAGGGACCCATAACCATCGATGTTGGTTATCAGGAAAGGCTGGAGCTACAGCCTTCGCAAAACAACCATCTGTGGTTATGGGTCCGGGCTCGCGCTTCGCTTGGCCGGGACGACAGTGTGGATGGATCTGCGATCCATTTCACTCGCTGATCTCGTTCAGCTCCTTGCCGGAATGCTCCGGCACGAACAGGAACACGCCGATCGCCATCGCGATCATCAGCACGGGGATGCAGAGGAACGCCAGCGCGAACGAGCCGGTGTGCTGTTGGAGTGCGATCGAGACGAACGGAAACAGCACGAAGCCGACGAAATAGGCGATCGCCCAGACCACGCCGTTGGCGGCGCCGCGGATCCGGGTCGGGAAGATTTCCGCCGTCAGCGTCGTGCTCGGGCCCCAGAAGCCGAGGAAGCCGAGACACCAGAGCAGCCCGAACGTCCACAGCAGGACGCGGTCCTCGGAATAGACCCAGAGCGTCATGAAGATGGCGCCCTCGATCAGGGTGATGATGAAGGTGCGGCGGCGGCCGATCTTGTCGATCAGCCAGCCGACCAGGCACAGGCCGAGAAAGCCGCAGAGGCCGTAGAACACGTAGAACAGGCTGTATTCGGTCGTCGACCAGTGCTTCTCGGTCGAGAGGTAAAGCGGCATCCAGGCGCCGACGGTGCCGTAGATGCAGGTCGAGGCACAGGCGACGAACAGCGCAACCAGCGTCGCGGGCAGCACGTCGGGCAGGAACACCTGGCGGATGCCGACCGATTTGGCCTTGCCGAACCAGGCGCTGTCCTCGTCGCTGACCGAGCCGCCGCGCGCCAGCGTCTCCGAGATGCGCCGCTTGCGGTCCTGCGATCGCACCCAATAGGGCGATTCCGGACAGGTGGAGCGGATATAGATCGCAAGCAGCGCGATCGCGCCGGGCACCATCACGGCGATCCGCCAGCCGTACTTGGCGCGACCAGGCCAGTGATCGCGCCGGCGAGCGTGGCGCCGAGGCACCAGGCCGAGCGCGTGATGCTGATGACCCGGCCGCGCAGCCGCGCCGGCCAGGTTTCCGCCACCAGCATCGAGCCCAGCGACCACTCGCCGTTGAGCGCGAAGAACAGCAGCGAGCGCGCGATGACGAAGACCGCGAAGGTCGGCGACAGCGCCGCGACCGGCATCAGGAGTGAGAACAGCGCGATGTTGACGGCGAGCAATGTGCGGCGGCCGTAGCGGTCGGCAAGCCATGGCCAGAAATAGAGGCCGGCGATGCCGACGAACAGCGCGATCTGCATGCCCGACCGATATTCCGGCAGGGTCAGCGCAAAGTCCTTGATCACCATCGGCGAGATCAGCGCGAAGATAACGCCGTCCATGCCGTCGAAACCCCAGCCGAGCGCATTGGCGGTGGCGATGTGCCAATGCGTTTTCGTGAGCTCCGTGCTCCCTGCGACAGCGCGGTAGTTGGCGTATTGCAGGTGCTTCTGCTCAAGCGGACCGATGTCATCGCTCGCATCGTCCACCGCAGGCGCGGCGTGACCATCAGCCGTGATGCTGCTCATGATTGTTTCCCCACTACCGCCTGACGCGAACCGCAATCTCAGGCTGAACCAATCGCACCATGGCGGCAAGCGAATTGCTCGCGGCAGCGCACCCGTCCATTCCGTTCGATGGAATGCTCAATCGGTCGCGCGAAGCGCCGCGCATACGAAGCGCGCCCCAACCGGTTTCAGCAATCACAAAGATTTATTTCCGGAAACCGCCCTGAAAACCTCCCGTAGCTCGGCCAACGACGCCGCAATGATCAACCCAAGCGCGTCGTTGCCCCTTCATTGCCGGCGATGACGTCGCCGGCTGGATTACCCATCGGGAGACGAACCATGTCGAAGCGTATTGCCTATCTCGCTGCCGCCGCCTTCAGCGCCCTCGCGATCACGGCCACCGTCGTGGCGCCGGTCCGCGCCGAGGAAAAGACCGTGATGGTCGGCGGCGCCGCGATGTTCCCCTCGAAGAACATCGTCCAGAACGCCGTCAATTCGAAGGATCACACCACCCTCGTCGCCGCGGTGAAGGCCGCCGGCCTCGTCAGCACGCTGGAAGGCAAGGGCCCGTTCACGGTGTTCGCGCCGACCAATGCCGCGTTCGGCAAGCTGCCGGCCGGAACCGTCGACAATCTGGTCAAGCCCGAGAACAAGGCGACCTTGACCAAGATCCTCACCTACCATGTGGTGCCGGGCAAGCTCGAGGCTTCCGACCTCACCGACGGCAAGAAGCTGAAGACCGCCGAGGGCGAGGAACTGACCGTGAAGCACCAGGACGGCAAGGTCTGGATCGTCGATGCCAAGGGCGGCACCTCGATGGTGACGATCTCCAACGTCAACCAGTCGAACGGCGTCATCCATGTGGTCGACACCGTGCTGATGCCGGCGACCTAACACCCGACGGGTCGATTTAGTCCCTGATCGCCTTACGAATAGCGAGCCGGAGCCTCGCCCCGGCTCGCATTTTTGTGACCAGATGAAGTGCCCTATATCAAACTGATGATGCGCGAACCCGTAACGGAAGGCCGGTTCCGGGCGTATAAGCCGGTAACGACCACCAGCAGAGAACTTCCATGACGAGCCTTGCCGTCAGTGACCACCAGGCAGAGACCGCAACACCGGCGAAGGTGATCCAGCCGGTCTGGGTGCGCATGGTGCACTGGATCAACGCAGTCGCGATGATCCTGATGATCATGTCCGGCTGGCAGATCTACAACGCTTCGCCGCTGTTCGGCTTCAGCTTCTCCTCGAACATCACGCTTGGCGGCTGGCTCGGCGGTGCGCTGCTCTGGCACTTCGCCGCGATGTGGCTGTTGATGGTCAACGGCCTGATCTATCTGGCGCTGGGGTTCGCCACCGGCCGCTTCCGCAGGAAGCTGCTGCCGATCACCCCTGCGGGCGTGATTTCCGACACCAGGGCGGCGCTGACCTTCAAGCTGTCGCATGACGATCTCAGCAAGTACAATTCGGTGCAGAAGCTGCTCTATACCGGCATCATCGTCGTCGGCGTCGTCATCGTGTTGTCCGGCCTGTCGATGTGGAAACCTGTTCAATTGCATTGGCTGGTATCGCTGTTCGGCGGCTACGACATCGCGCGCTATGTCCACTTCACCTGCATGGCGCTGATCGTCGCCTTCCTGGTGATCCATGTCGCGCTCGCGCTGCTGGTGCCGAAGAGCCTGCGCGCGATGATCATCGGGCGCTGAGGGAGGATAAAATGGGTCGTCTCCGCAAGCTCCTGATCCCCGGTGTAGACAAGAAGCTGCTCGTGCGCGATGCAGTAAAGACGATGCCGGAGCTGACGCGCCGCCGTTTCATCACGGCGGGGACCAGCCTCGGCGCGCTGACGCTGCTGACCGGCTGCGACGTGGTCGATTCGTCGTCGGCGGAGGAACTGCTGAAAAAGGTCTCGAAGTTCAACGACGCGGTGCAGGCCTGGATGTTCAATCCGGATGCGCTGGCGCCGACCTTCCCCGAGAGCATGATCACCAAGCCGTTCCCGTTCAATGCCTACTACGGTCTTGACGAGGCGCCGGAGATCGCAGGTGCGGACTGGAAGCTCGAGGTGCGCGGGTTGGTCGACAACAAGAAGTCGTGGACGCTCGACGAATTGTACAAGCTGCCGCAGGTCAAGCAGGTGACGCGCCACATCTGCGTCGAGGGCTGGAGCGCGATCGGCAGCTGGACCGGCACCCCGTTGCGCGATTTTCTCAAGCTCGTCGGCGCCGACACGCACGCCAAATATGTCTGGTTCCAGTGTGCCGACAAGGACGGCTACAACTCGCCGCTCGACATGCGCACCGCGCTGCATCCGCAGACCCAGATGACATTCAAGTTCGGCGACGAGATCCTGCCGCGCGCCTACGGCTTTCCGATGAAGATCCGGGTGCCCACAAAACTCGGCTTCAAGAACCCGAAATACGTGCTCTCGATGGAAGTCACCAACGACTACAAGGGCGGATACTGGGAAGACCAGGGGTATAATTCGTTCAGCGGGAGTTAGCTCGCTGTCGTCCCGGCGAAGGCCGGGACCCATACTCCGCGGCCAACGGAATAGGCAGGCGGGGAGACACTTCTCTCCATCGCAACCACTTGTGGTTATGGGTCCCGGCTTTCGCCGGAACGACAATTACGGCCCGACCTTCCTCTGAAATGCCGACAGCAGCGCACCGACCGCGAGCATCGCGGCGGAAACGTTCAACGCAAATGACAGGCTGCCAACCGCGTCGGTGATGGCGCCGACCACGATCGGCCCGAGCGTCTGGCCGATGCCGAACGCGATGGTCATCGCCGCAATCGCGGTCGGCCAGGCTTCCGGCGGGTAGTTGAAGCGCACGAAGGCGGTCGTTGACCCAACCACCGCGAAGAACGCGACGCCGAACACCAGCGCGGAAATCCCAAGCAGCAGCGGCGAATGCCCGAAGATCGGTAGAGCCGCGCCGAGTGCATTGACACCGAGGATGATGGTGGTGGCGAGCCCGCCGCGGTCGAGCGCCAGCACCCGCCGCCAGACCCATGGCGTGACGAAGGCGCTGACGCCGATCAGGCTCCAGAACGCGCTCTGTGCCGCCGCGCCGCCGCCGCCGTCGCGGACATAGGCGATCATGAAGGTCATGTAGGCGATGTAGCCGGCGCCGAACAGGAAATAGGCGGCGAGGTAGATCGCCACCGGCATGATCGCGAACTTGGTCCGCACGATGCCGTCGGCGAAAGCATCGGCGTGGAATGGGGCCAACATCAGCGGCACGATCATGATCGCGGAGAGCAAGGTCATCGCCCACCACACGATCCACCATGAGCCGGCGCCAAAGCCCTGCAGCACGAAGGGGGCGATCAGGCCGGATGCCAGGATACCGATGCCCGGCCCGGCATAGAACAGGCTGAGCAGGAAGTTGGCGCGTTCCGGCCGCGACTGCGCGATGGTTGCCGCCAGCGCGCCGCCGCCGACAAAGCCGATCGCAGCGGCGAAGCCGACCAGCAGGCGGGCAAAGCTCAGCACCACGAAATTGCCCGAGAGGGCGCACAGCGCCAGCGACAATGCGCAGGCGAGCGTCGACCAGCGCACCGATGTCGCCAGCCCGAAGCGCTGGATCAGGCGTGAGGCGAACAGCGCGCCGGCCAGATAGCCGGCGGCATTGATGGTGTTCATGAAGCCGGCGGCCGAATACGACCAGGCCAGCTGCTCGCGCATGTCGGGCAGCACCAGCGAATAGGCGAAGCGGCCGATGCCGAGACCGACTGTCGGTGCGAGCGACAAAATAAGGATCAACCGCGCGGGATGCGGGTAGGGCGGGGCGGGGGCTCTCACAATTTACTCCGGCAATGAACGCATTGTGGCAGGCTGCGGCGGTCCTGCCCAGCGCTAGAGGCAGCAACACTGTCTTGCGTATCGGGCAATCAGGCGATCAGGACCAGCGCGACGCCGGCGACGGTCAGCAGGGTTCCGGCGACGATCCGCGCGGTGATCTCGACATGCTTGAGCATGACAGCGCTCAGCGCCACGGTGACCAGTGGGTAGATCGCAGCGAGCGGTGCCACCAATGTGATCGGGCCGTTGCGGACCGCGGCGAACAGGCTGAGCGCGCTGAGCCCGTTGCTGATTCCGGTCAGCGTGAACCAGAATCGGCCGTCGCGCGACGCCTGCACCATGAAGCTACCCTTGCGGATCCGCTGCACGGTCAGCACCACCAGCGAGGACATGATGTAGCCGATCAGGCAGGCCCATAGCGGGCTCGGCCAGATCGCCAGCCCAATCTTGGCGATCGGCGGCGCCACACCGCGCACCAGCGCGCTCGCCAGCGGCAGCAGCAGCGCCCAGCTGCGCCAATGACCGAGGTCGCGCGGCCGGGTCACGGTGATGATCGCGGCACCGGCCACTGCAACGACGAGGCCGACGAGCTGCTGGGGCGCGAGCGGCTCATGCAGCAGCACCACGGCGGTGGTGACCGCAAACAGCGGCGCCAGATTGCCCAATGTCGAGGTGATGACCGGCCCGAGCGCCCGGTTCGAGGCGAAGGTGAGCAGCGTCAGCGACACCGGAAAGAACAGGCCAAGCGCCATGAAGACCGGCAGGCCGCGCCAGACCACCGGCTCGCCTTGCAGGATCAAAGGCGACAGCAACAGGAACAGCAGGGTGAAGGAGGGCACGCTGATCGCGGCACCCGACAGCGGCTCGACGGTGCGCAGGCCAAGCTGCGCCAGCACCACCCCGGCGCCGAGGAAAATGGCCGAGGCGAAGGCGTAGACGATGGCTGCGGTCATGAGGTCCGTCTTGTTGGCTTCTTGTCAGCTTCTTGGGGCGCGGTTGGCTCGTTAGGGGGCATTTTGGTCCCGTTCGGGGCGCCTTGCCAATCGATGCGGGGCGTTTTAGCACTCGCGCCTGACGATGGCGGGCATGCCCGATTGAATGAGGTAACGACCATGGCGACCCATAAACTGCTGCTTCTCCCCGGCGACGGCATCGGCCCCGAAGTGATGGCCGAGGTGCGGCGCGTGATCGACTGGCTGAATGCGCAGGGCATCGCCAAGTTCGAGACCGAGCAGGGCCTGGTCGGCGGCTCCGCCTATGACGCGCACAAGGTGTCGATCTCCGAGGGCGACATGGCCAAGGCCAATGCGGCCGACGCCGTGATCTTCGGCGCGGTCGGCGGTCCGAAGTGGGACAGCGTGCCCTACGAGGTGCGCCCCGAGGCCGGCCTGCTGCGGCTGCGGAAGGATCTCGCCCTGTTCGCCAATCTGCGTCCGGCGGTGTGCTACCCGGCGTTGGCCGATGCCTCGAGCCTGAAGCGCGAGATCGTCGAGGGTCTCGACATCATGATCGTGCGCGAGCTCACCGGCGGCGTCTATTTCGGCGAGCCGAAGACCATCACTGATCTCGGCAACGGCCAGAAGCGCGCGATCGACACCCAGGTCTACGACACCTTCGAGATCGAGCGCATCGGCCGCGTCGCCTTCGAGCTGGCGCGCAAGCGCAAGAACAAGGTGACCTCGATGGAAAAGCGCAACGTCATGAAGTCGGGCGTGCTCTGGAACGAGGTCATGACCCAGGTCCATGCGCGCGAATACAAGGACGTCACGCTGGAGCATCAGCTCGCCGATTCCGGTGGCATGAACCTCGTCAAGACGCCGAAGCAGTTCGACGTCATCGTCACCGACAATCTGTTCGGCGACATGCTGTCGGATATCGCGGCGATGCTCACCGGCTCGCTCGGTCTGCTGCCGTCGGCGTCGCTCGGCAAGGAGGACGCCAAGACCAAGGAGCGCAAGGCGTTGTATGAGCCGGTGCATGGCTCGGCGCCCGATATCGCCGGCAAGGGGCTTGCCAATCCGATCGCGATGATCGCTTCGTTCGGCATGGCGCTGCGCTATTCCTTCGGCATGGGCGATCTCGCCGACAAGGTCGACGCTGCGATCGCGGCCGTGCTCGCCAGCGGCCTGCGCACCGCCGACATTAAGTCGGCCGGCACCACGCCGGTCAGCACGGCGCAGATGGGCGAGGCGATCCTGAAGGAATTGCAGAAGCTGCACGCGTAACGGCTGCTTCGTCATTCCGGGGCATGCGTTGCATCGCCCGGAATGACGGAAAGTCCAAAAAGCAAAATGCCCGGCCGGAGCCGGGCATTTTCGTATCGGCCATCAGCCGAAATTCTCAGTACAGCGGGAAGCTGCGCGGATAGCCGCCGAGATCGGCCGGCGGGCTGAGCGGCTGGCGGTCGATCGGGCGGTTGTTGTTCTCGCGCGCGAACGAGGGATAGCCGATCTCCGGCGGATAGGCGTAGTCGTTGAACTTGCGGTCGCCCGGCAGCACTTCGGTGCCGGCGTCGAGCCACGAGCGCGTGGTGACGTAAACGCGGGTGCGCGGACCCTGCTGATAGACGCGGTTCGGACCCTGCGCACCGTAATAGCGGCGGCCGTCGCGGTCATACTGCTCTTGCTGCTTGCGCTTGCTCGGGGTCTGCTGCGCGCTGGCCGCGGTCATGCCGAACGCGGTTGCGGTGACGGCAGCCGCGGCAAGCAACACCACGAGCTTGTTCGCGGCAGGGAAATTCAAGGTCATCGCATCCTCGTCATTACGGCCCCATCGGGGCTGGCGCGTCCGCCAAAATCACTTGGAACACATTGTAGCCATGGTGGGGAGGCCGTCACTAGGTCAATTGCGCCACACCGCCAGAGATAATTAGCATCCCGGCGCAAAAGTTTCATGAAAACCAGTGCCTTGCCACGGTCTCGCCATCAAAGCGCGCCGCGCAGAAGCGGGTTCTGGCTGCCCATGACCCAGTCGGCCGACAGGGCGGGCCCGCCGGCGGTAACGCAGTCGG
>NZ_JACMYK010000199.1 GCF_020889785.1 Bradyrhizobium acaciae | reverse complement strand
TAGGTCCCCTCAAGGTGCTACGGAACGCTCGCCTCACATCGATAACTTGGCCGGCTTCACGGCGACGTTAATTTTGCCGTCCGTGCAAATACCGACGATGAAGCTCGTCAAGGACGACGCATCACGACATCACGGTCAGTCTCACAAGGACAGGCCCTTACCACCCGGACGGGAAAGAGCCCGTTCCACCGGTCATCGCAATTTGAACCAAATACGATCGAGCGGCCATTAAGTCCGGCGAAACATTCGCGACCATGACGCCCGTTGCATCACAACGCGATCGCCCATGGGTTGAATCCCTTGAAGTGGTCAAGCGCACGCAAAGCAAAGGCGGCGGAGTTTCCTCCGCCGCCCCGCTATTCGATGTCTGTCGCGGCTACGCTTAGCGGAGCAGCTGCAGAACGCTCTGCTGCGACTGGTTGGCCAGCGCCAGCGCGGACACCGCGATCGACTGGCGGGTCGACAGCGCCTGGCTGTTGGCCGCTTCCTCGTTGGTGTCGGCCAGCGTCAGGTTGGACGAGCCGGTCTGCAGCACGTTGATCAGGTTCTTCGAGAAGTCCTGGCGGATCTGCACGATCGACAGGTTCGAACCGAGGGTCGAAGCCTGGGTGCGCAGCAGGCCGCTCGCGCTGTTGAGCGTCTTCAGCGTGGCGTTGGCCGAAGCGTTGTCGATGAAGTCCGTGCCGGCGGTCAGCTTGGTGAGGTTCAGACCGGAGGCATCGAAGGTCACGCCCTGGATCTTCAGCGTCGAGGAGCCCGTCTCGTTGAAGGTCAGCTTGAGCTGATCGCCATTGAGCAGGTTGATGCCGTTGTACGAGGCGTCCTGGGCAGTCGTGGTGATCTGGTCCAGGATGTTGTTGTACTGGTTGACCAGGTTTGCGCGGTTCGACAGGCCACCCGGATCCTGCACCGGGGCGCTGCCCGCCAAGCCGTTGAACAGCTTGCCGGCGCCGGCCGCCGTGCCGCCGATCGTGCCGATGGTCGCGGAAGCAGCATCGTTGGTGGTGCTGATGGTGAGCGCACCGCTCGCGCTGAGCGATGCCTGCAGGTTGTTGGCCGACAGACGGGTGTTCAGGTCGTTGAGGGACTTCACCTGGCCAGCGCCGCTACCGAACGTAATGTTGGTGGCGGTACCGTTGCCGGTCGCGCCGATCGTCAGCGTCAAGCCATCCAGCGGCGACGGCGTCGCCACGGTGCGTGCGGTTGTTCCGGCCGTAAGACCGAAAGCGGCCAGCCCGGCGCCGGAGATGTTGAGATCCTGGGCGATGCCGGTGCTGATATGGAGCGCGCCGGCCGACACGGTGGAGGCGGTGGTCGCACCGGTGATGCCGTCGATCGCGGTGAGCAGGTCGCCGACCGTCAGGTTGCTGCCGGCGCCGGTGCCCAGCGTCACGTTGCCGGCCGAGTCGGTCGTCGACGTGGTCTGCGAGGTCGAGAACGAGATCGTCTTGCCGTTGACGTTGATGACACCGGTCGGGGTCGCCGCCAGCGTATCAGAGTTGGCCGCGGTGACGAGCTTGGTGGCGGCCGTGACCGGCACGGGCGTCGAGAGATTGTTGTTGACGACCGTACCAGCAAGGGTGGCATTGCTGTAGGTGGCGGTACCGCGGATATCGTCGGTGGTGGCGCCGGTGATCGTGGCGGTCGTCACCTGCGACTTCTGCGAAAAGCCGACCGCGGCCTGCAGCGCCTGGTTGGCGACCGACTTGGCGCTGTCGACGAGCTTCTGCAGCGATGTGATGCCGGTGTTGGCGGCCTGCAGCACCTGCACGCCGTTGCCGATGCCATCCAGCAGGTTGTTGATGTCGCTGGCGCGGTTGTCGAGCGACTGCGCCGTGAAGAAGTTGGTCGGGTTATCGAGAGCAGTGTTGACCTTCTTGCCGGTGGACAAGCGGTTCTGCGTGGTGGCGAGCAGGTCGGCCGTCGACTGCAGCGAAAGCAGATTCTGACGGACCGATGCTGAAAGAACGATGCCGGACATACTGATACCCTTCTGGATGAACACGATTGACGCGACGCCGTAACTTTCACACGGCGACCCACGCCACACTGGTCCGTCCGCGCTACCCGTTCGTTAAAGCGCTGCTCCGTACAAATACCCAGAACGGCTTTGCCGGTAATACTACGGCTGCCGACGCAAACGCGCGGCGTCACGGCGCGTATCCGCCACCGCGGTCTATGTCGCCGCAGCGAATTTGTCCCCGCATTTGCGAGACTTGCCGCATCCTGGCGCTGCCGGCCGGATGCTTCGAAAACCGAAATAGCGGTCACGACCAGACGTGGTCGGGAATCGTTTAGAGTTAATGGAAATCAACAAATGCGAGACAATGCCGCAACCGTATCGTCTGCGATGCCTGCCTTTCGAATCGACCGAGATCGCCGCGCAGGCCGATGCGATGCCAACCGTCTGCCCCCTAGAGGGTATAAGGTTCGCACTACAACCCTTGTGCAATTGGACAGGCAAGCTATGTTCGCGGTCCACACGCCAAGAGTAGGTGATGCGAGACTGTAGTGCTCCCGCCCTCGGCAGGAGCTCCAATGACCGCGGTAACGCGCCCGCCCAATCGTCTGTTGCAAGCACTTCCCTCCACGGAGTACGCGCAACTTCATCCCCATCTGGAAACCGTCGACCTGACCAAGGAAACCGCGCTCGCCGATGCCGGCACGCCGGTGCAGCGGGTTTATTTTCCGCACAGCGGCGTGGTCTCGATGATGGTCAATCTGACCGACGGGCAATCTGTCGAGATTGCAACCATCGGTCGCGACGGCGTCGTTGGCGGTTCCGCCGCCCTGAATGAGCGACCGCCGCTCGCCGACGCGATCGTGGTGGTCCCGGGCACCGCGTCGATGCTGCGGGCGGAAGATTTCCGCGAGGCTGCAAATCGCAGCGCGGATTTCCGGGCCTTGGTCGCACTCTATGAGCAGGCACTGATGGCGCAGACGCAACAATCCGTCGCCTGCAACGTCTCCCACCCGGTGGAGGCGCGGCTGTCACGCTGGTTGCTGCGCGCACGCGATCTGTGCGGCAGCGAGGCCTTGCCGCTGACCCAGGAGATGCTGGCGCAGATGATCGGCGTCCGGCGCAACGCGGTGTCGATCGTCGCACATGGGTTCCAACAGGCCGGCATCCTGCGTTACAGCCGCGGCCAGATCGAAATCACCGATATCGACGGCCTGCGGAAAGCGGCGTGTGAATGCTATGCGACAGTCAAGGCGCACGCCGAACAATTGATCGGGCCGGAAGATTGACGGGGCGCGCCGCACCTGTGCTGACCGGCCTGACAACACAAACGTGATCACGCGGGCGATAGCCGTATTCCTAATGGAACCAAGATATGTTTCCATTGGAACCCAGACATGCCAGAATAAGTTGCAGGGACGTCCCGCTGCACGCGTTAGCCCTGAGGCCCAGAGACAAGCTTTGCCGGCAGGCAGGAGGTTGCTTTGGATAAAGTTCCGCGATCACCGAACGGATTCCTGTCGTCGCTGTCGGAGAGTGATTTCGACCTGATCCGGCCGCATCTGCGGACGGTCGACCTCGCCGCCGATTCCGTCCTGACCGAGTCCGACGAGATGCTCAAGCGGACATACATGCCGCACAGGGGCGTAATCTCGCTGGTGGTCAAGCTCGCAAGAGGCGAGCGCGTGCAGGTCGCGATGGTCGGCCACGACAGCATCTACGGCGCATTCGCCCCGCTCGTCGAAGGGCCCGTCTTGAACAACGCCACCGTGCTGGTGCCCGGCCTCGCCTCGACGGTTGAGCTCGAGCCGTTGCGGGCGGCTGCCGGCCAGAGCCCGACGCTGCGCGCGACGTTGATCCGGCATGGGCTCGCCGTCTATGCCCAGGTCCAGCAGACTGCCGGCTGCAACGCCGCGCACACCGTGGAGTCGCGGCTGGCGCGTTGCCTGCTGCACACACGCGACCTCTCCGGCAGCAACAAGATCGTCCTGACGCAGGAAGCGATGGCACAGATGATCGGCGCACGCCGCAACAGCGTGTCGCTGGTCGCGCATACCTTGCAACAGGCCAATTTCATCCACTACAGCCGCGGGCACATCGAGATCACCAACGCGGATGGACTGATCCGGACCGCGTGCGAATGCTACGCCGCGGTGAAGGCGCAGTATGCGGGGCTGCTGAGTTGCCAGGAAGCCGGCCGCTAGACTTTTATTGATTTTGACGGGTTTTCTTCACGCGAACCGGTCCCCGCTTGGCTCGAAAGCGCTCTAACCGTCGCTCAAGCCGTACTTCTACGGCGTGCGATCTTCACCGTCGGATAACGCTGAATCCCCAGAGTCGGATCAACACACGGGGGAGCCGATGTTCACGTATCAGACGACCGACCGGAAGGAGGCTCGGCGCTTCCGTATGGCCCAGTTCAACGGCCGCCCCGCCACCATCCGGTCCGCCGGTGCGACCGTCACGGGACGCGTGCGTGCGATCGTCGAAAGCAGGTCCGGCGCGACGGCGGCATGGGTGGTCACGATCGTTCCGGACGAGCCGAAGACAGCTGCGCCGGCCAAGCGGCCCGCGCCGCGCCTGTGCTTCGCCGCGGAAGACGATTTCTGACAATCAGCTCTGGCGAACCGGCATCTCAGGCGGAATGCAACAAGGCCTTGCGGACGAGGTCGGCGGTGTTGCGCGCACCGAGCTTGCGCATGGCCTCGGCGCGATGACTCTCGAACGTGCGCGGGCTGATGTTCATCCGCAGCGCGCCCTGCTTGTTGGAATAGCCGTCGCTGATCAGGCTGAGCACCTCACGCTCGCGCCTGGTCAGCGGCTTGCGGCCGGCTTCCGGCGCGAACATGACGTCAGGCGATCGCGCGCCCGCCGGCTTGTCGTCGCCCGGTGGCTTGAGATCGGTGGTTGGAAGCGCGTTCGGATAGATGTCGGAAATCTGCTTGAGCATCGCGGACACCCGCTCGGTCTGCTCGAGCGCGTTCTCGATCACCTGCCGCAGATAGACCCCGTTGCCGGGCGCGTGCGCGAACTGCTGACTGTGCTGCTTGAGCTCATTCATATAGAGCAGCAACGCCGTCACCGGCCCGTTGAACTGGCGGACGATCGCGGCGCCGGTCTCCGCGGTCACCTGGGGTCGCGGCGGAGCGGCGCCCTGAAGCTCAGGCGGCGGCGTTTCGAGCGTCGCGGTTCCACCCATCCATGTGGGAAGGCGGGCCTCGGCGCGGTTGTCGTGTTGCGTCATAAGTATGGTTTACCAAAGGTGAACTTGTGGCCGCGTTAACAACGGACTCCGTAAAACTACGGGTGACGCAACTGTGACCTCGGGCCCCGACCTGCCGAGCAGGCGCAGATTGCCGCTGATTTGGCAACGAATCTCGCATATTTGAGTCGAATTACAGTATTCTTACGGGATTGGCCGGTCATTTCATCCCGGCGGCAATCGCAGGTGGGAATTTACCGACCCCGGCTCTCCCGAGTGCGTCCCACACTCCCGGGTTTCAGGTTGCAAAGCGCCGGGATCCGCACAGCGCCTTGGACATCAAGGACGCCGCAACCGCAGGAACTTCTCCAGGAACCGCCCCGAAAGAACGAACCTGAACCACCAATACGCCATTCGCCGGGTCGTCATCGATCATCCCTCCGGGCATCGGGATGGCATCGGCATACCGCGCGCTGGAGCCCGCGCGTATGAGACGGTTCACATCGGCCCACCGGCATCGGATCTGGACCAAGTCAGGCGAATGTCGATTTACAGCCCCGGCGCTCGCCGCAATGATCGCCGCCTCTCGATCAACAACAAAAGGGCGCGACGATGAAGCGAGAGCGGAACGGGCGACACGGATCCTGGATGATGATTGCGGCGCTCGCCGCAGCACTGCTGTTCAGCACGGGCGCACAGGCCCAGACCGCGCCGGCCGGCGATGCAACGCCGGCATCCGACAACGAGATCATGATCACGATCTTCCTCAAGCATGATCAGTCGCGCCCACTCGGCGAACTCAACGCGCAGCTTGAGCGGCAGGGCTTCTACAAGGCGTTTCCGCCCGAAGGTGTCGAGATCGTCAGTTGGTACGTGATGATGGGGATCGGTCAGGCGGTGACGTTGCGGCTGCCGGCATCGCGGCTGCGCGAGGTCAACCGTGTCATCGAGAGCAGCGCCTGGGGCGCCTACCACACCGAGTTCTACCCGACCTATGACTACAAGGCGGTCGGGATCGGCAAACACGACAAGGCAAGGCAATAACGGATCGCGTCGAGATCGGAATTGAAGCCACGGCCGCGCGCCGGACTTGCCGGTTCTGGTTCAATCAGAACCGGCTCACACTCGCTCCGATGCACCACTAGGCGTGGGCCCGCGAGCGTTGGCTCAGCCGCTTGGCCAGTGTCCGCAAATCCTCGCGGCGCCCGCTGCAAAGCAGGCGGCTGAATTCGTCGGGATCGATGGAGGCAGGCGGGACGTCGGCCGAGCTGCGGGCGTCGCGGCGTAGCCAGGTCAATCGGAAGAGACGCTTGAGCATCTTCATGGTTAGCCCCGATGAGCGTCATTGTTAAATCGCGGTAATGGAATTTGGTTCCGCTCCTTGTGGTCGGCCGGCGCAAAAATTGGTTCAACGCAATCAGGCGAGCAGTGCCTTGCGCGTTTGCACCCGCGCAATGGAGCGCTGCACCGCGGCCCGATCCAGCGATCCGTCCCGCACTGCACCCGCGACAGCCGCGGCGATGCCGGCCATCTCCTGCTCCTGGTCGAGCAAATTGTTGCCGATGCAGATCATGTCCATGCCGGCAGCGATCGACTGCAGGCTGGCCGCGCTCGTGCCGAGCGCTTTCTGCAACCCCTGCATCTGCATGTCATCGGTGATCAGCAACGTCTCCGGCAGGCGGCGGCGAAGCCGGCCGATCCCGGCAGACGACAGCGTCATCGGATGCTGCGCGTCCCACTCCCGGACGATAGCGTGGCTGACCAGCACCGCATCACCGAAAATGCATGGGGCCAGCGTGGTGAACAGCTCTTCCTGCTCCGGCCGCCGCGCGACGGAAATCTCCATGAACTCCAGGTGAGAATCGACGTCCGCGCCGCCGATGCCCGGATAATGCTTCAGGCAAAGGCCGACGCCTGCCTGCCGCGCCGCAGCGTCAACCAGACGGGCATTGGCCTCGACCTCACCGATGTCGGACGAATAGGACCGCTTGATCTTGCCGATGTTGGGATTGTCCGGGTTGTCATCGACGTCGATGACGGGCGCGAAATTGTAGCGGATGCCGAGCCGGCGCAGTTCGGCATAGCAAGCAGCCAGGATCGTCTGCTTTTCCGCCAGTGTAAGCCGGTTGAAATCCTTCGCGCTCGGCAGCGGCTGAAAGCCCAGGCCATCCTTGAGCCGGCGCACCAGACCCCCCTCCTGGTCGATGAAGACCAGCGGCTGCGACGGCAGCGCAGCGATCTCGGCGCAGAGCGACTGCACCTGCGCGGGCGATGTGATGTTGTTGTCGTATTGCCGGGTCTGACACGAGTAATCGAACAGGATTACGCCGCCGAGCCCGAACTGCGCGGCAAACTCCGTGAGCCAAGGCGGAATGACCTTGCCGTGGAAACCGAGGATGAAGAGTTCGCCGACCGACATCGCCGCTCGCTTATCGAATACACATGGAATCAGCCTCTATCGACGGAATAGCACGCCGTGGCGGCGGTAAGAATATGACGCAGCTTGCTGCTCGACTGCGTTCGCCGTGCTCGCGTCACTATGTTAAGACACGCCCGCATGCCGGATCGCGCATGCCACAGCACAAGAAACGTCGGAAACCGCCCATGACAGCACCTTACGTTCCGCAAATGGCCCTTTACCGGCAATGGCTGAAGGAGACGCGCGGCCTTGCGTTTGCGGATTTCGACGCGATGCGGCGCTGGTCGGTCACCGAGATCGACGCCTTCTGGCAGAGCGTCTGGGATTATTTCGATCTGCGCTCGCCGACGCCGCATTCGGCGGTGCTCGCCGAGCGCAAGATGCCGGGCGCGGTGTGGTTTCCCGGCGCCTCGGTGAATTATGCCCGCCAGGTCTTCCGTCATGTCGCGCCGGCGCATGCCGCGGGGCTGCCGGCCCTGATCGCGAGCGGCGAGGACGGCAAGCTTTCGGAGACGAGCTGGCCGGAGCTGCAGCGCAAATCGGCGGCTCTTGCGCTGGATCTGAAGGCCAGGGGCGTCCGCGCCGGCGATCGGGTCGCGGCGTACCTGCCGAACATTCCGGAGACGATCATCGCGTTTCTGGCGACCGCCAGTATCGGTGCGATCTGGAGCCTCTGCGCGCCCGACATGGCCGCGCCCGCGGTGATCGACCGCTTCAAGCAGATCGAGCCGAAGGTGCTGATCGCCTGCGACGCCGTGACCTATGCGGGCAAGCGCCATGACCGGCAAGGCGTGGTCGAGGAGCTGCGGCGCGCGCTGCCGACGGTTCAGCACGTCATCCTGCACTGCGATGCGGCGCAGTCCGAGACACGGCTGTCGTCCATCCTCGCCGGCCAGAGCGCGGAGATCGACGCCTTCGAGCCGGAATGGCTGCCGTTCGATCACCCGCTCTGGATCGTCTATTCCTCCGGCACGACGGGATTGCCGAAGCCGATCCTGCACAGCCATGGCGGCATCATCGTCGTGGCGCTGCCGCTCTCGACGCTGCACAACGACATCGGTTGCAGCTATCAGCCGAATTCGTTCGGCGAACGCTTCCACTGGTACTCGTCGACCGGCTGGATCATGTGGAATTGTCAGGCCAACGGCCTGCTCAACGGCACGACCTGCTGCATCTTCGACGGCAGTCCCGGCGGCACCAAGGACAAGCCGGACTGGACCACGCTGTGGCGCTTCGTCGCCGACGCCAAGGCGACTTTCTTCGGCGCCGGCGCGGCGTTCTTCGCCAATTGCACCAAGGCGGAGATCGACCTCGCTGATGTCGGCGATCTTTCGGCGCTGCGCACGCTCGGCTCGACCGGCTCGCCGCTCTCAGCCGACACGCAAGCCTGGTTCAACGAGCGTTTTGCCGCGCTGTCGAAACGCAACGGCAACGCGGCGCAGGCCGAGATGTGGTGGGCCAATATTTCCGGCGGCACCGATTTCGCCGGCGCCTTCATCGGCGGCAATCGCGAACTGCCGCAGACGCCGGGCATCATGCAATGCCGCCTGCTCGGCTGCGCAGTGGAGGCGTTCGACGAGCAGGGCCGCGCGGTGATCGACGAGGTCGGCGAGCTGGTCTGCACCGAGCCGCTACCGTCGATGCCGCTGCGCTTCTGGAACGATCCCGGCAATGCGCGCTATTTGTCGAGCTATTTCGAAACCTACCCCGACAATTTCGACGGCTCCGGCCGCGGCCCGGTGTGGCGGCATGGCGACTGGCTCAAGATCAATCCCGACGGCTCCTGCGTGATCTACGGCCGCAGCGACGCCACCATCAACCGCCATGGCCTGCGGATGGGCACCAGCGAACTCTATTCGGCGATCGAGGCGCTGCCGGAGGTGCTGGATTCGCTGGTCGTCGACCTCGAATATCTCGGCCGCGACAGCTACATGCCGCTGTTCGTGGTGCTGCGCGAGGGCGTTGCGCTCGATGCCGAGATGAAGGCCAAGATCAACAAGGCGGTCGAGGCCGGGCTGTCGCGCCGATTCCTGCCCAACGACATCTTCGTGGTGGCCGAAATTCCGCGTACGCTGTCCGGCAAGAAGCAGGAGCTGCCGGTCAAGAAGCTGCTGCTCGGCCACGCGATCGAGAAGGTCATCAACCGCGATGCGATGGCCAATCCGGGGTGCCTCGACTGGTATCTCGACTTTGCCAAGACCTATCTGAGCAAGCAGGCCGGCGCGGCGTAAGCGATCGCACCATCCGTCAGCGCAGCCTGCTGCGCCATGGCGGCGGCGCGAGGGCCGCGCGCAGGTGCTCCACGAAGGCCTGCGTGCGCCTCGCCCGCCCGCCCCGGCCGGGATTGAGCAACGCGACGATATCGGCCGGCGGCAGGCGATGGTTCGGCAGGACGCGCACCAGCCGGCCACCGGCGAGATCGCCAGCAACATCCCACTCAGACCTGACGATCAGGCCGTGGTCTGCCAGTGCCCAGGCCTTCACGACCTCGCCGTCATTACTCGACAGCATCGGCTCGATCCTGACGACATCGGGCTCCGACCCGGCGCGCTTGCGGGTGAACCGCCAGAGCGTCACGTCCTCCTCGTTCTCGCGCAGCGCGATGCATTGATGCCCGCGCAAATCCTGCGGACGCGACGGCGTGCCGCGGCGCTTCAGATAGGACGGCGAGGCGCAGAGGATGCGCTCGTTTGGCGTGAGGCGCAGCAAGCGAAGCGTGGAATCTTGCAGGGAGCCGATGTGGATCATGACGTCCCACGCACCGACAGCGGCGCGCCCCGGCCGATCGGACAGATCGAGCTCGACGGACACGTCGGGGTGCCGGGATTGAAAGGTCGCAACGACCGGAGCGATGTAACGGCGCCCGAAGCCGAGCGGCGCACGAATCTTCAGATGGCCCGAGATGGTGCCGCGACGCGCCTGCAGCGCTTCCGTCAGCTCCGTCGCATCGTCGAGCAATGCGCCGCCGCGCAGCACCAGCAGCTCGCCCTCATCGGTCAGCGTCAGCCGCCGGGCCGAACGGCCGACCAGCTGAACGCCCAGCCGCTGCTCGAGGCTCTGCAGCCGCTGCGAGACCGCCGATGGCGTCACGTCGAGCGCTCGCGCCGCAGCCGCCAGCGAGCGGGCCGCAGCGATGGCCAGGAAGAAGCGGATGTCGTCAGTCGAGATCATTAAGCCCAGACTTAATATAAGAGTGACCTCCGGTAAATTGCGCTTATCATGGAAAACATTAGTCTCGCCGCATGTCATCAGCCCCGGTTCCGACAACAACGCATCCCCTCGCCGGGATCGAGACGCCCTGCCTCGTGCTCGACGAAGACCGGATGCTGCACAACATCGCGCGCCTGAAGACGCGGCTGGCGGGGCTCGGCATGCCGCTGCGCCCGCATCTGAAGACCGCGAAATCAATTGTGGCGGCACGCGCCGTGATGGACGGCCCAGGCGGCCCGGCCGCGGTTTCCACGCTGCAGGAAGCGGAGGTGTTTGCCGCGGCAGGCGTCAAGGACATCCTCTATGCCGTCGGCATCGCGCCGCAAAAGCTCGATCGCGTCGCTGCGCTGCGGCGGCAGGGCGTCGACCTGTCCGTGGTGCTCGACAGCATGGAGCAGGCGGCCGCCGTCACCACGATGGCGCGCATGACGAACGACCGCATTCCCGTGCTGATCGAGATCGATTGCGACGGCCACCGCGCCGGTGTCGGTGCGCGCGATCCGCTTCTCATCGAGATCGGCCGTGCGTTGCATCAAGGCGACGCCGAGTTGCGCGGCGTCATGGCGCATGCCGGCGAATCCTATTCCTGCCGCAGCGTGGCAGCGCTCGAGCAGGCCGCCGAGCAGGAGCGCGCCGCCGCGGTCG